>JAOARV010000039.1 GCA_025210395.1 Marinisporobacter sp. | reverse complement strand
TGTTTCATATTGTACAATATAATTACCTGATCTAAATTTACCATTTAGGGTATCTTCATTATCTTTCTTTAATACTTTGTTCACTACCCTTTGTGATTCTTTGTCTTTCGTTGCAAAAAATTCTCTTATCAGTTTTACTCTTTTAGCTGGTAGCTTTTCGTCCTTTTTCTTTGCTAAACCTTTTAAAATTTCTTCAAACTCATTATAATCATCATAAACATCTTTATCTGATTCATTATATAAATCATACATTATGCTATAAGCTGTTATATCTTTTGCTTTTTCTGCTACTTGTC
Organism: Marinisporobacter sp.; assembly: GCA_025210395.1. GTDB lineage: Bacteria > Bacillota > Clostridia > Peptostreptococcales > Thermotaleaceae > Crassaminicella. The sequence continues at coordinate 57,901 of JAOARV010000039.1, read as the reverse complement.
TAAATTCTTCTAGTTTTTCATCACTTATTTCTACTCTTAATCTTAATGGTCTTTCAACTGCTATTTTCCAATATCCAAATTCTTCATTATCAAATATTTTACTATACTCATTTTCCTCAAACTTTAAGTAAATATCCATAATTTGAGCTCTAATATCTTCGGTTAATTCACAATTTTTATTACCTAGATTTTTTCTAAGTAGTGATTTTAAAGTGGTTGCATCTATAAGCTGCACTTTACCTTTTCTTCTTTCTTCTTTTCTATTGGTTACTACCCATATATAGGTTGAAATTCCCGTATTATAAAACATATTCTCTGGTAATGCTATAATCGCTTCAAGGTAATCACTCTCTATAATATATCTTCTTAAATTACTTTCTCCTTGCCCTGCATCTCCTGTAAATAAGGATGAACCATTATGTACCTCTGCTATTCTACTGCCTAATTCTGTACTATGCTTCATTTTAGCTATATTATTAGCTAAAAATAACATTTGTCCATCACTTACTCTTGGAATCATACTAAACTCATGGTCATCTTTAAAATTTACTATAAATCTTGGGTCTGTAATGTCTTTCTTCCCGCCTAATCTTTCTGCATCTGTTTTCCATGACTTCCCGTAAGGTGGATTAGACATCATAAAATCAAATTCTACTGTGGCATTCCCATCATTAGATAAAGTAGACCCATAATATATGTTTTCTGCTTCTTGCCCATCACCTTTTAATAACAAGTCCGCTTTTGCAATAGCATAAGTTTCAGGGTTTATTTCTTGTCCATAAAGGTGGATAGCGACTTGCTTATTATTTTCTTTTGCAAGATGTAAAAGTCTTTCTTCTGCAATCGTAAGCATTCCACCTGTTCCACTTGCTCCATCATAACAAAGATAAGTTCCGTTCTTAATCTTATCTTTTATTGGCATAAAGATTACATCTGCCATAAGTTCTACAACATCTCTTGGTGTAAAATGCTCTCCTGCCTCTTCATTATTTTCTTCATTAAACTTACGAATCAATTCTTCAAAGATTACCCCCATAGTGTGATTATCAAGAGCTGGTAGTTTTACTTTTCCTTGACCATCTAACACAGGATTAGAACCTAAATTAATAGTTGAGTCTACAAACTTTTCAATCACTGCACCTAATATATCTGCTTCAATCATTGTATCTATCTGATTTCTGAACTTGAATTTTTCAAGAATTTCTTGTACATTAGGTGAAAACCCATCTAGGTAAGCTATAAAGTCAGCTTTCAGTTGCTGATTCTTTGCTCTTGATTTTAAATCTTTTAAAATGAATGGTGAATTATTATAAAAAGATTGTCCTGATGCACTACACAAAGCATCTGATTGGTTTAAAATCTTTGCTTTGTCTAATGTTTTTTTCATTTGAAGTACTTGGTCCTTAGTTTCTTCTAATACTGCATCCAGTCTTCTGATTACAGTCATTGGTAAGATAACATCTCTGTACTTTCCCCTTACGTATACATCTCTCAAACAATCATCTGCGATACCCCATATAAAGCTTACAATCTGATTATATGTTCCATTATCCATAGCTGCTCTGCCTCCATTATTTCTGTTATTTTTTCAATACTCTTTTGACTTATAAAGATTATATTTTTCTTCGTTGGTTGCATTAACGGTTATTTATTGTCATCAATGAAATCATCCACATAATCAACAATATCACCTATATTACATTTAAGCTCCTTACAAATTTTTCCCAATATATCTAACTTTACAGGTTTATTCTTTGAAAGACGTGATAAAGTATTAGGGCTCATGCTAATTCTATCTCTTAACTCTACCTTTTTCATGTTTTTATCTATCAACAACTTCCACAGTTTATTATAGCTAAACCCCATATTAACACCTCCCAAATATTTCAATTTATCCATTATAGAATATCACATACATTTTGACTATACAATATTTTTGGTATACTTAGAGGGATTTTTCGTATTAAAAAAGATAGTGCTTCAACCGAAACGACTACCTTTACTGTTAATCCTACTATTCTACTATTTTTCTGATTTTATGAGATTCATTTTTCCTTTACCCACATTTTTATATCTCTATCTATATGACTTTCTCTTCATTTATATTCTTACTATCAACTTATATGTTTGTCTTTATTTCTTCAACCTTAGGTATTCAAAATTATTTATCGCAATTTTTTCTCCTTTTATTATCTTCTCTCTATATCCATTTATGTCCATCAGTCAATTTTTACTGTAGTATAAATTGTTTACATACGTTATTTTATATTGATTTTACTGACTTTAATCCTTGTACATATTTTCTCCATCTTTTTCATATCCATTATTATCCATATTACTTTTTAAAATTTCATTCTTTCAGTTTTTAGGGTTGTTTAATCTTCAATAAAACTAATCTATACCTGAATCAACGCATTTTCTGTTTGAGAATATATTATACCTTTTATAGCTTTTGGGTTATATCTTCATCTCATTTTGTAAACTAATCTTACCTTTTATTTTGTAAACTAACCTTACCATTATTGCTCTTCTTATGTGGATAGGGGATATTATGTTCCTTTAAAACCCTATAAACATACTGTCTGCTTACTTTTGCTACTGATACTATTTGATTAACACTCATATTCGCTTTCTTACATCCTAAAATCAATTCTACTGTATCTGAATATTCTACCTTATTTTTATTGATTTCATTTTTCTTCTTATAATTACATATCACTTTGTATATATAATCACGTTTTGATTCTGTTAGTAATGCTATCTCGTCATAACTTTTACCTTGAGAAAAATATATCTCAATTTGTTCTTTAATGCTTGGTAGCTTATCATTTCTACTGTCTTTTAGTTCCTCAATTTTTTCCTGCTTATAGATTTCATATCGTCTTGCTACTAATTCATTATTTCTTGCTAACTCATTTTCGTATGCTTTTTTTAATTCCTCTAACTTGCCATTTGATTTTGCAAGTTTAAAAGCTATTTCACCTTTGTCTGAAATCAAGTTTACATCATTTATAAACCTGATTTTTTTGTGTTCTCCATTCTCATCATAGCTATGTATCATAATTAACCTCACCTATTTTTCTATTTATTAAGTGACATTTTTAACACCTGTATTTTGATAATACTCCAAGCACTATATAATGCCTCTAATGTAACCATGGTATTATGCTTCGACCCATCACTCAACTTAAAAATCGCATGAATTCTGTCAGATAAAACATTTGGTTCAAAACCAAACTCACTATCAATTTCCTCTACGATTGATAGAACTTCTTCTTCTGTTACTACTTCTGCATTTTTTAACATTGTTTTAAGTATATCTATCTTCTTAAATAATTCCATCAGTTTTTCTTCATTGATACTAGCCATTGAATTGATTTTGCTTATAATCTGCTCTTTCATAACCCCTCCAATCGGCGCTATTGTTATTATCTGTGCATCTATTAATCCTCCATCAACCTCTGTATACATCTAAATTTCCTCCCATTTATTTTTAGTTTTGAACGTATTTATATGAATTTTAATAGGTAGACATCTACTCTAGCCTACCCTTTTACCCCCTTTACCATCTAGCCTTCCATTTTTGATGTAAATCTGACCAAAAGAAATTTTCAGTATCCTCAGCTTCTAACTTTTCTAACTCTAATATATCTAATGATTCTTTATATGCTTCTTTTGTACCTATGTCTTTAGGTAACTGTTTCTTTACCTTTTGACCTGTTGTCTCAACCAGCAAAGCTGGTATGAGACTTATCTTTACTCTTTTCATTTACTATATCCCTTCTTTATAAATTTATTGTTTTCATTTATGTATATATTTTTATCTGTATCTGTCTATTCCTTTATTCTTCTACTTCACCAAACAATTCAATGTAATCATCTGCATGCAGATACTTTTCAGCCCATTCTTTCGCCTCTGATAATGACAAAGGGAATATTGTAGCACAATCGTAAACTCTCGTATAATATTTACCATATTTTGAAAACGGTTGACCTTTCCCGTAAAGGAACATTTCTCCTGTCTTTTTCAGGTAGAGTGCCTCCTCATAGTAATAAGCATCTGTGCTTTGATGTTCACTTTGATAGTCGCCTACAAGTGTTGCTGTATCTGTATTGTACATCTTACCATTAATAATCATTTTCATTTTATTTTCCTCCTAATTTTTATATTTAATGTAATAAGTCCTTCGTATTATATTTTTTATTCCTCAGGCTCTCCAAACAGCTCGATATATATGTCAGCATCCAGATATTCTTCAACCCATTCCTTAGTTTCTTGGAACGTCAACGGTATAATCGTTGAACTTCCGCTGCTACCATTTCCATATCGTACTGCATACTCTGTTAATCCCCCTCCTTGGCGATATAGAAAAAATTCTCCTGTTTTCTTTCTGTATAGTTCTTTTCCAATGTAGTAACCATTATCTGGAAAGTATCCATTAGTATACTCCCCTATATATTTTGCCGTGTCTGTGTTGTACATTCTTCCATTAATAATTTTTTTCATTTTTTCTTCCCCCTAATTTTCCTTTTCACACGTATTGTTTGTATCTTCAATTTGTTAACAATTAACTCTTGTGTTATTACTATACCCGATTTTCCATCATAAAACAATAGAAAATTGTAAAATAAATCAACACACAGGCTGTGTGTGTAAAAAACCACCTCGTCCAACTAGTCTCAACAACCATTGCCTGTTTGTATATTCTATATACAAATATTGTTTGTATTATAGATTGATATAGTTTATAATGTATTTAAAAAGAAAGAGAGGTATTACAAATGAAAATAGAATTTTCAGATTTGGAGATTTCTCATCTATTAGATAAAATCAATGATGGTGATATTACGGGTAGCAAAGAACTCGATGATAATGAAATTAATTTGTTAAATGAATTTGTTTCTTGCTTACCTGAAAATATAGGATATTTTATTAAAAAAATAAAAAATTTTAGTTCTGATACATCTAATATTGCTGATGCTTTTGGTTTTCCTTTTGATTCACTATTCGATATGCAAAAAAAACTAAAAGACCTAAAAAAGCATCCTAAACTACATTCTGATAAAAAAAACACCCTTGCTATTGTTCTAAAAACTATAAAGTCTGAAATAAAACACATTGAGGCCGAAGAAACAGAAAAAATAAAAAAAATCTTTTCAAGAAGATTGGATGATTTATATTTCTCTAAATATAAATCACAGAAAGAATTAGAAGAAGAGCTACAGGTCACTCAACAAACTGTGAATTCTTACTTAAACGGTAATATACTACCAAGCTACGAAAAGATAATTAAAATAAGTAAATTCTTAGGATGTTCTGTGGATTATCTAATTAATGAAGAAGTTAGCGAGACTAATATTACTAATGACAAAATATATAAAGATATTGGATTAAATTCAAAATCTATAAATATATTGAGGTCTTTAAAATCCGGATGTCCTAATGATTTTTATGATATTTCCTTCACCCTTAATAACTTAATAAAAAAACATTGCTCTGTTAATGAATTACAAACTGATGTACTTACTGCCCTTACAGAATTTTTTAAAGATAGTGAGGCGAGAGGTAGCTTGCACACTATTTCAAACGATACCCTCGATATGCTCAAAGACCATCTACAAGAAATGCAGTCCGTAGATGATATTTCTTGGATTTTTAACAACTTTATTAATGTATTAGAAGAAGAAGAAAAAGATAGAAAATGGAGTTTTTTGGACACCCAAATTTTACATCTTAAAAACATTGAGGATAAATTAAAGAATGTTGCTGATGATATGAGACGAGAGTATATTGAAAATTTACAATCATCAATCGAAGAATAATGATTGATTTTCTAGCTACTTAATGCAGTATATATAACAATATCAAGAGCCATCGGCTCTTGATATCTATAAAAGATTATTTAACTAAAAAAAATAGAAGCCTCAGCTCCTAAATCCAAAAATCTATAATTTTGTCATCGTTTTAACCAAAATCCTCTCAAATCCCTTATCGCTCCTACATTTCTAACACCTCAATTTTTCACCCTCATCAAAACCTCTCAAACCTTTGTAATTCCAATAAATTCTCAATTCTATAATTTTAATTTTTCTATCTAATCAACCTCTAATACATCTCAACCTTATATTTACTCTGACCCATTTTCTTATATCTTAATAAAATTGATTTTCAATTTCTGACTATTTACATTGCTTCATTTACTATGGTAAGATTAGGTTTAAAATGATAGTAAGTTTTGTTTAAAATTGACGAATAAAAGGAGAATAAATTTGAGTAGTAATAGACAAAAAATTATTGATTGCTTGAAAAATAATATGACAGTAGAAGAAACCTTACAAATTGTAAAAGATACATCCATCGGTTACATCTACAAAACAAGAAGCGAATATATGAAAGCTAGTAAATTCAAACCCGTATATAAAAATAAGAAAAAAGAAAAGATACTATTATTGTATAAAAATAAAGTATCAGCAAAAAATATCGCTACAGAAGTGGATTGCAGTATTCAGTATGTGTATAGAATAATTAAAAATGAAAATGATAAAGCAAACCCTAGAATGCTACTTATGGATAAAATTTGTAGCGAACAAGATGAATACTACACACCCTTATATGCTATCATACCTATAAGTCAATATATAAATCCTAATTCAATTATATGGTGCCCCTTCGATACCGAACAAAGCTTATATGTACGCTATTTTCGCTCATTAGGTCATACAGTTATATCTACACATATCCATACCGGGCAAGACTTCTTCAAAACAAGTCCTCCCCAAAATTGTGATTACATAATCTCCAATCCGCCTTATTCACAGAAAGAAAGAGTATTTGAAAGACTCTTTGAACTTGATATACCTTTTGCTATGTTAGTCAATACAACAGGACTTTTTTCAGCAAAATCAAGATTTGAAATATTAAAAGATAAGATAGAGATGATGGTTTTTCAATCGCGGGTACAATATTTCACTAATTACAATAATATAACAAATCTAAAAAATCCACCATTTTCCAGTGGATATATATGCTACAATATGCTAGACAAAAAGCTAGATTTTGAGGAGTTGGATAGAAAACTTATTGATTTTTCAGATATTCCAGTATAGATTGTCTATTTTCCTTATCTGGTTTAATACTATATAAAACTTCTCGCTATTTCAATTTATGTTCATATACCTTCTTATTTTAATATCTGTAATTATATCTCATATTTTTGTGCAAAATAAAAAGAACCTCATATCAAAAGCTGAGGTTCTCTCTGTTTTTATTTTATTGGTAGCTTCCACCTATTCCGTTATCTGGACCCATCCAATACCATTGTCCTACACTACCATTCACATGGTATAGCCACCAATTCTTATGGATTTGCCCATCTTGTGGATTCTTTATTTGTCTGATTTCTTGACGGGTACTTTTTCTTATTTTATGCCATTCTGAATTAAAGTGTCCTTCACCCTCTTTTGAGATTAGGTAGGTTTCACCCGGATGACCCATTGATGTAGTACCTAAATCTTCACCTTTGAACACGTGTCCATTCTTTAAAACTATTCCTCTGTGGTATGCTATTCCTTGTCCTTCTCCTAATACCCCACTAGGTCCTACTTTTAGAACTATTTCTGCTCCATTTAGCTTTACAAATACGTCTCCCTCTTTTGGTATTAATGGTCTGTTTGGGTCTGTTGCATATATCAACCTTCCTGTTATCGGTTGCTCATGTGATATCTTCTTTATCTCTATTTTTTTTCTGCGCGATGCATCTAATATTCTTGATACTACTACTGAAGCTTCAGCTCTAGTTGCTCCTTTTGCTCCCATATAAGTACCTTTTACATCCATACCACTTACTATACCTTTCATAAATGCCTGTTCAACATAGTATGTATATTTTACTTGATTTTGTACCTCACTATAATCTGCTATCATTTGTGCTACTTCATTTGTATTTATTCTATTTTCCTTTAGCATATATTCAATTACTCTTACAGCTACCATTGCCATCTCATATCTACTGATTGGTTTATCCCATGTATCTTTTTGTATTTCGCCGGTTCTTAATATATCCTCTTGGATTGCTACATTAAATACATCTACTGCCCAATGTTTTGAGTTTATAATAGCTACCCTTAAATCAGGAATTTTACCACCATTTGCTGCTTTTATCGCTAAAGTTACAAACTCTGCTCTTGAGATAGCTTTGTCAGGCTTGAATGTTCCATCTGGATAACCTGAAATTGCTTTTCTACCTACTAGGAAATTAATTGTATCTTTTCCCCAATGTCCTTGGATATCTGTTAAGTTTACTTCTGCTTTTGTGTGTTGTATCTCTTTTTTTGATACTTCTGTGTTAATACTCATACTTTGTTTTGCTACTATTATAGCTGTACTTACCTTTATTGCACCTTTACCAGATAATCCTTGTACTACTTCTTCTGTTTTTTGTACTATCTTGATTACTTCACTTGATGCTGTCTTTCCTGACATACTTACTGCTTGGTCTAAGGTTGTTATCTGTGTAGCTAATTCTCCTAAAATCTCTTGCGTTACTGTTCCTTTTGCCTTCATTTCATCTACTGCCTTGATTGTACCTTGTAGATTGTACATAGCGCTTTCCACTGATACCTCATAGTTTTGTGTTACGTTTGCATTAGCTTTGTTACCACTGTTTGCAACTTTTTGCATTCTTGATTGTAATGTATCTGCTTGGGATGCAAATGCTGGTATTACTGATGTTGTTAATGTTGTTAGAACTATCGCACCTACTAATTTTCTTTTAATTTTCATATTGTACTGCACCTTTCTTTTGTATTTATTTTGATATAATTGATTCTTACGAATAATATAAATAACCATTTAGTTAATTATTATTATTTATACGGTAATATATATTATAATTATATCAAATAAAAAATTACCCATCAAGCCTCTAGACTTATATATAGAGGTGATAATGATGCAGGATGAATTTAAAGATAACTATTTGAAAATCGGACTTAAAGTATCCTATTATAGAAAACTTAAAGGATTCACACAGGAACAGTTAGCAGAAAGAATGTCAGTTGCCACTTCCTTCATTGGTCAAATAGAAGCTCCAAATATACATAAACCAATATCACTTGACACTCTTTTCAGAATAGCTAAAGCCCTGGAAGTTCCACCCCATAAGTTTTTAGACTTTGAATAAAAAATACCACTTTATTAATATCCTCCATTAATAAAGTGGTATTTTCTATTTATAAATTTCTGCTACTAACCTTCCACCTAATCTACATCCATTAGCAAAACAAGTAGCCATATCAAAAGATTGAATATTTAGTTTTGTTTCTAATAACTGCTGTAAAACATATTTTTGCTCATTATTTAATATGTCCTGTAATTGATTTCTCAATCTTTCTGCTTTTTCTTCTAGCTCCCTATATTCTATGTAGTTAGGTCTAATATTGTCTTCACTCGGAAATATACCATTATGATATAGTTCTTCTAAAAAGTCCATTCTATCACCACCAAAGATTTTTATTTTGGTCACATCTTAACGCTTCAGTGGGGCTTTAGTCAATAAAATCTTATTAATATATTTGCTTGATTTTTATGAATTCTAAATCAACACTACTTTACTGTAACCTTGGCTTTTATAACTTCTTCGGGACATAAACAATTTTCTACCTAGCAGTTGTAACTAAAACTTTAGCATAAATAGGGATAGTTACAAATTAAAGGTATGTAAATAAAAGTTTTGAGCATATTTCGTGAACTTTTTACGAGAAAAGCATGGATATCCTTTCTCTGAAGAGTTAGAATGCATTTGACCAAAACTGATTATTTACATAATTCATATAGATTGAAAGGGGATATTTAAGATGGCAGAAGGAGTTAGAAAGAAAGGTAAAACATACTCATATAGAGTGAACGTAAAGGATGAAACAACAGGTAAGTGGAAAACAATAGAAAAAGGTGGATTTAGAACAATAGCAGAAGCAAAGGCTGCAAGAGCAGAACGACAAGCAGAAATTAACACAAGTCCTAGTAGTATAAGAAAAGATAAAAATATTAGTTTGGAAGAAGTATATGATACTTTTATAGATAAAGAAGCTAAATATGATAGAGCAAAGTCAACCCTGAAAAGGTATGACAGCCTATTCAGAAACCACTTAAAACCTAAATGGGGTCATAGACAACTCAGTACAATTAAACCTACTGATTTAACAGACTACTTGTTTGAATTATCAACTACTCACTCTCATTCTTATATTGAAAGCATCCATAAATTTATGAAAGTATTATGGAATTTTGCTTACGATAGAGAATATATAAGAGAAAATAAAATAGCAAAAGTAAAAATACCAGAAGAAGAAATCAAACAGGTAATTAAGGTCTATACAGAAGAAGAATTGGACTTATTTGAGAAAAGATTTAAAAGTACAAATTTGTTTACAGCTTTCAAACTTGGTAGAGCACTAGGAGTTAGAATTGGAGAATGTTTTGGTATTTTGTGGAGTGATATTGACTGGGATAATAGAATACTCAATATAGATAAGCAACTAGTATATGAGGATAAGATGTGGACCCTTAGATATACAAAGACTAAAAAAAGTATAAGGACAATTGTTTTACAGGATGCCATCTATAATTATCTGAAAGAGTTGAAAGCTCAGCAAGAAAAACAAAAGGAAGAATTTGGTGTTGCTTATAGGTCTACAAAGGTAGCTATTGACCAAGGTAGAAACAAGCCTAAGAAAATAGTTGAAAATTTAGATTTTATTAATATTAAACCTAATGGAGAGTACCTTACTACTGATAGTGCTAAAATCCTTGGAAGAATTTCTAGAGAAGAACTAGGGGTTAACTTTAAATTTCACAATTTAAGACATACACATGCTTCAAGATTAGCTGAGAAGAATGTACCAATGATGGTTGTAAAGGAAAGACTAGGTCACAGCAAGGAAGAAACTACAATGAAGTACTATACTCACGTGACAAAGGGTATGAGGGAAAACTTGATAAGTACTTTAAATGAATTAGCAAGATGTAATTAATATAATGAAATTTTAAAAGTCGCCTGTAGTTCTATAGGCGACTTTTATTTACAAAATATGTTATTATAGAATAGAAAAGTATAAATAAATCATTAAAACTAAGTGAGGTAATTAGATGACGAAAAACACAAAAAATATATTCTCAAGTGCATGGGTAGTAAACATTTTATGCTCAATCATTGCTACTATTATTATATCTGCTGCAACAGCACTTTATAAACAGATTAATTTACTTGAAGCATTAAAATTATTGTTCAAAACACTGTTAACTTGGATTAGTACCATTCTTACTTTTAAAGTACCTGTATACATTATTCTGCTAGTAATAGTATTTTTGATTATTGCTATTGAAAGTTATTCTAAATTTTTTGCTACCAAAGAAGATAATTTGCCTAAATGGTTAAAGTATACAAGAACACACTATAAGAATTGGGTTCTAAAATGGGAGTATCATCTGGGATATGGTAATAAATTTAATATTACAAATATACATCCTATATGTGAGTGTGGTTGTGAACTTTCAGCAAAACAACAATATGGTAACACGTATTATGGTGGTGGAATATTTATATGTCCTAAATGTGAAAATACTTATCCACCTTTAGAAAACAGTACATTAGACGATTTTAGAAAAATACTAATCCATGACATTAATACAGAAAATTATCCTCAAAACTTATAAAGACCGTTTTAAATATGTAATGATACATAGTATCTTCCCTTTAATTTCAGCATAATTGAAAATAAAACTCACCAAGGGAAATTCCCCTTAATAAGTAGTCTAAATCTAGTGTTTATAAAGGATATAGAAGTTTGATTTTTTCCTTAAATACCCTTGTTGTTAGATATAAAATAACTATTAGATTTTAAAGAAAGAAGGTTTTTATATTGGGTCCTTTTAATAAAATATTTTCCTTATTTCCTACTGAATATATCCCTCATATTACAATCATCATCACTATTATTTCTGCTATATCAGCTCTTGTTAAAACCTATTATCCTATTCGAAAACATTACTATGAGCTTCGAAGTAATTTTAAGAATGATTTAATTGAAGAATTCACATCTGTATATACTCCTTTGACTTTACTATTATCTAATGAAAATTCTTTCATTTTTGTTTCTGAAAACGAAAATAATAATATGGATATTTTGAACAAATACAGTTATCTAGTTCCTAATTCAACATATAAAGATTTAATAACTTTACGTTCTTATGAAAAAGGATTTTTCAAAGAAAATACAGATTTATCTCAAATTAATTCAACACTTTCTCTACAGGAATATTTTAACTTAAGAGCTAAAATTCAATCAGATATATATTTTTTTATGGGAAACAGACAATCAGTTTATAATAAGATTTCCAATTATTTAGAAGATAAATTCACCTTGTCTTTTTCAGACAAACTAACGTCTACCTTTAAAGAGATTGCTATCTATTTATGTAATATACTCTCTCTATGCTTCTTAATTTTCATCTTGTTAGCATTCTTTATATTATCTACCGGTAAAGAACTTTCTAATGAACAGTTTGCAGCTTCAGCTATAGTTTTTGCAATTATGTTCTCAGGTATAAGATTGCTTTTTAGGTATCTAAATAGTCCAATTCCTGATATGCAAGCTTCTAAAGATTCTATTCGTTATGTTAAAAAAAGTAGTTCATATAAATGTAATGCCTGTGGTTCTCTAAAATTCTTTGTAGCTTTTAGTAAATTTCCTACTTGCTCTAATTGTAACGAAATGAAGTGGAAAGATAACTTTTCTATTAAATTGAAAAATAAATTTTTTTCATTTCTTGATGTTTTATGGAAAGCGGAAATCGAAAATAATATTGAATCTTATGAAGCCGACGAAGAAGTAAATCATTAATATACTTTTGAGAGGACAAGAGCAGAATAATGGCTCATATCCATCTTCTCTTTATCATTTGTTATTATAATAAAAAATTAAATAAACCCCTAGAAAAATTTATTATTAACTCTAAATGCTTTATAGATAAACAAAATACAAAATAGAAAATTTTACATTTTGATGCAAAAAATCCAAAGATATTATTAATTTCGCTCTTAATAATATCTTTTTTCTTCTTGATATAGTATAATTTTCCATAAGGAGAGTGGTTACTATGCCTGATTTACAAGTTGAAAATATCAGTAAAAATGATGCCTTAGATATTTTAGATAGAATAATTGGATTTGTTAATAATTGTGATACCAAAGCATCTATTATGTTGGGGATATACGGTGTACTATCAACTATTTTATTTACAAGCAAAGGAATTATAAAACTTAAAAATATCATTATAACCTCATGGAAAAACGGTATGCGTTATGACATTCTATATTTAATTTTAATTGTTTTCTCTTCTATTGTTTTTGTATTTGGTATCTATAAACTTTTTCAGGTATTGTTTCCTAAAACAGATTGTAGTGACAAACAGCAAGACGAATTAGATTTAGATTCTAAAGTTTTCTTTGGTAATATAGCTAAAAATCCTACATATAAGCAATATAAAGAAAAACTACTTAATTGTAATGACGATGATTATATAAATGATATTATTTCACAAATATATTTGAATGCTTTTATATGTGATGCTAAATTTAAAAATTATAAAATAGGATTTTTGACTTCCTTTATAGGATGTATACTATTTGTAGTGTTTTTGGGAATAGGGATTTTGATATATTAGAAATGGGGGATTTTAAATATGGCTGATTACGATTATAAAGCTGGAAAAAAAAGAGTTAAAGATATTTTAGATAATAAGTTAGAAGTTAAGGAGCAAGACAAAGTACCAAAAGATAGTGAATTTACATTTAATAATGGTTACTACAGTTGGGTAACTGGAGTATTTATTGACATTAGAGATTCATCTACATTATTTTCTGAAGAAGATAAAGAGAAGGTATCAAAAATAATAAGAAGTTTTACTTCTGAAATTATTGAAATACTTAGGGATGGTGATAATTTAAGAGAAATAGGTATTCGTGGGGATTGTGTATATGCCATCTATACTACACCTCAAATGACAGATGAATATAAAATTCTAAACAAAGCATGTTTCATAAATACATATATGAAAATGTTGAACAAGCTATTAGAAGATAAAGATTATCCCAAAATTCTAGTTGGGATAGGAGTATCTACATCAAAGGAACTAGTAGTAAAAGCTGGTAGAAAGGATGTCGGAATAAATAACAAAGTATGGATTGGTGATGCTGTAACAAAAGCTTCTAATTTATCCTCTCTAGGAAATAAAGAGGGATTAAAAACACTTGTATTCTCAGAATTAAGTTATAACAATTTCATAGATGAACTCGTTAAAGAATGTGGAGAAAAAGCAAAAAATTGGTTTGAAAAACATAGCGGTACAGATTATGGGACTTATTATGATGCAAATATTATAATAGAAGAATTTGATAAATGGATAGATGACGGGATGGAAGATTAATAAAAACTCTTCAAAATCCAGTTTTTAAAATATAAAATTCTCAAGGGAAAGTCCCGGGAAACCGAATGTTTCAACTTCTTATCCCTTATTATTACTGACTTTTATTTTAAGTACCCGTGTTGAAGCTAGGCATGGTATGGCATTTAAAGGATTACTTGAGAGATACTTTGGAAAGTAAGAATAACAAGAAAAAACTATCCTTGACAGTAGGTAAATCAACGGTTTACCTACTGTCAAGACATGAAATGTTTATAGTAAAATTAGAGAAATGTATACACTGTATATGTTTCTCTTTTTTATATTTTTGAAAATCTCAAGGAAAATCCTCGAAAAAAAGGGGTGTTTTTAGGGTAAAAAAAGATAACTCAAGGGAAATTTCCCTTGAGAAGTGATTTTAATGGGATATAGCGAAAATATATACCAGCCCCTTATAAAATTATTTCATTTCCATAAGCCAAAACTTATATTCTAAATTTATCTACCACAACTTTTAATTTGTCCATACTACTCTTCGTTTCTTCAACTTGCTGATTAATTTCATTGGCTTTATCATTGACTTTTGACACTCTATTGGTAATATCTGAAGCACCACAAGCTCCTTCATTAGTTGCAATAATTATGCCTTCAATAGCATTCATTACACTTTGAATAGACACTAGGAGTTCTTCTGCGGTAGTACTAAAATCAGTAACCAGTTCATCAACAAATTGAGCATCATCACTATATTGATCTGCTACTTGTAGCATTGTTTTATAATCATGATCAACATCTATAGATACATATTCTAGCAAATCATTCGCACTATTTGATAAATTGTATACTAAACTAGTTACTTTTGATGTTACTCCTTGAATTTCAAGTACGGTTTGCTTGGATTGTTCTGCAAGCTTTCTTATTTCGTCAGCAACTACAGAAAAACCTCTTCCTGACTCACCAGCTCTTACTGCTTCTATTGCTGCGTTTAATGCCAATAAATTCGTCTTTTCTGTTATTTGCATAATGACTTCTGATAAAATGTTAATTTGCTCTACAACTGTAGATTTATGAATTGCCTGCTTCAACTGTTCTTTTGTTACTTCAAATAATGCTTTTGCCTTTTTTTGAGACTCATTAACATTTTTTCTTGTACTTTCTGCCCTATTACTGATTTCACCCGCTGCAATTGACCCCTCTTGTGTTCTCTGTGAAATAACTTGTACAGCTTTTTGAATTTCTTGTGAA
Source organism: Marinisporobacter sp. (assembly GCA_025210395.1). Classification (GTDB taxonomy): domain Bacteria; phylum Bacillota; class Clostridia; order Peptostreptococcales; family Thermotaleaceae; genus Crassaminicella. Next base: position 42,195 of record JAOARV010000039.1, on the reverse strand, counting down.
GATATGTCCATTTCTTCTGTTGAAGCAACTGTCTCCTCCATACTAGCAGATAGTTCCTGATTAATTCCAGATTTTTCCTTCCGAAGTATTGATTACACTATAAAACCAATTCATATTAGGATCATCCTTCTTAAACCAGCTTTTATCTGCATTGGCCTTGTCCTTGAAATTCTCATTCATATCACTCTCCATATACCAAAATGCATGTACTTTGTTAGTAGTAGCTGGTGTTAATTCAGGGTTGAAGGTTACAAATACTCCGTATATTTTCCCAGAATATTTTTCTGCTATAGCTTTCATATTCTGTTATAATAAAACTATAAAAAATTATTAAATTCCTTTTATAGAATGTATTTGAATTGCTAATGTTTTTCTATTATACTATATGTCATGAGAAAAACTTGGTATTTATTGCATGATTTTGAGATTTCGGCACAATTCCGTCTATCAAGGAGCTTGACCATGTGGCACACATTTTTAGATAACATGTTAATCATTGTTGGATTTTTCTATATAAGCTTTCAATTAAATGATTTTGGAATTAAAAAAAATATATCTTCTAAACTCCAGACTTTCATTCATGCTCTTTTAGGAGGTGTGCTGTCTATTATTGTTATGTCTTTTCCTTTTACATACGAAGAGATGTCTATAGACTTAAGAAGTGTTCCTATTTTTACAATATCCTATATGTATGGAGCAACCTTTGGATTGATTTGTTGTATTTTGCCTTTCCTTTTCCGTTTGTTTATAGGAGGAGCTTTTGTCTTCCAAGGCATCTTTTTAGGAATTTTATCCCCTATGCTCATAGGTTCACTTTTTCATAGAAATAGAAAAATTAGAGCTATGAATAAAACCATACGAATTCAAAAAATTCTATTTGCGTATTTTGTATACACGATCGTTAAAGCTTTATTCATGTTCTCCTTATTGCCTCTTTCCTATAAGCTCTTATTCAAGCTTATTATGAGCATGACAATTTTATCTTCAATAGCAATATACTGTATTCTATTGCTTGTAAATAACTATACAAACAAAAAGCTTTTTATGAAGGAAATAGAAGCAAATAATCAAAAGCTTACATCGCTATCTCAACAGCATCTATCAACATTAGAGACTTTATATAAAAAAAATGAAGAATTACATACGGCTACCATGGCAAAAGATAAATTTATTGCAAATATAAGTCATGAGCTAAAAACCCCCCTTAATATTACTATGACTTATATAGAATATTTACTTGAAGAAGAAGGACCTTTGAATGATCTACAAAAAAAATTCCTAAATACAGCCTATACAAATGCTGAAAGACTTCAATATTTGATAAATGATCTTTTAGACCTTTCTCTATTAGATACGATGACGATCAAATTAAATTATGAATATATTAATATTACTGATTTTATCAAAATAATAGCACAGGAAAGAGACTTTCTCTTAAAGGATACGCCCCTTCATATAAATACAACTGTTCCAAATAGAAATATTTTTATTATGGCAGATCCTTTTCGACTTAGACAAGTTATGGATAACCTCTTAGATAATGCTATAAAATTTTCTGAGGAAGGTAGTATTCAGATCATTCTCAAAGAAGAAAAACATCATATAGAAATTCAAATTAATGATTGTGGTATTGGAATTCCTTCAACTAAGATCAATAATATTTTTAATCCTTTTTATCAAGTAGATCATTCCTCTAAGAAAAAATATGAAGGAGCAGGTCTAGGACTTAGTATTGCGAAAAAGCTTATCACTGCATGTGGAGGAAATATCTCTGTTACTTCAGATGTACATAAAGGTTCTTCCTTTAAAATAATCATTCCTTTTACTCATTCATGTAAGGAGACTATTCATGAAAAAAATATTTATCATTGATGATCATAAAGAAATATCAGACTTACTAGAACGTGTTTTAAAAAAGGATCATTTTGATGCAAAAGCTTTCTATGATGCTTCCTCAGCTATTGAAGCTATGAAAAGAAATTGCCCTGATCTAATTCTTTTGGATGTTCAAATGCCTCATATAGATGGCATAGAAGCATTAAAGGCTATAAAAAAAATATCTCCCCATTTGAAAATTATCATTATTACAGCTTATGCAGAAAAACAAAAATCCAAATATTTTCTCAAAAATGGTGCTATAGATTTTATAGCTAAGCCCTTTAAACTAAAAGATATCCGAAAAATCATTGCAAATGTTTTATCAGAAAATTTTTGCTATAACTCCCCCCTTATGAATACTGGTGAGAGAATCATTGGTAGCAATAAAAATATAAAAAATTGTATCGACCAAGCTTTGAAATTATCTACTAGTGATGCGCCTGTTTTAATTTTAGGAGAAAGCGGTACGGGGAAAGAGCTGTTAGTAGATTTTATTCATTATCATTCTGTTCGAAAACATCACCGTCTGCTTAAAATTAATTGTGCTGCTATCCCTTCTGAATTATTAGAAAGCGAGCTTTTCGGCTATGAAAAAGGGGCTTTTACAGGAGCTGTTTCTTCAAAAAAGGGAAAATTAGAAGAAGCTCACCAAGGCACTTTATTCTTAGACGAAATCTGTGAAATGGATATTTGTCTTCAAACAAAATTATTAAGAGTAATAGAATATAAATTTTTTGAGAGATTAGGTAGCAATGCACAGCTTTCTTCAGATTTTAGATTGATCTGTTCAACCAATAAAAATATACAAGAAGAAATTCAACAAAATCGATTCCTCATGGATTTATTTTACAGAATTAATACCTTTAATATCACTCTTCCTCCTTTAAGGTCTAGAAAAGAGGATATTAATTTATTAGTCGCACACTTTATTCGTAATTTCAAACAAGATTATATTACCCCTGTAAAAAGAGTTTCTCCTGAAGTATTAGTAGCTTTTCATACATATCATTGGCCAGGAAATGTTCGTCAATTAAAAAATGTCGTTGAAAGCATGCTTTCGTTTGCTAACAAAGAAGAACTTACTCTAGGGGATTTACCTTCTTTTTTTCATTCAGATCTATATGGCGCACATGAGTGCTCTAAAAAATATGATGACGATCTTACTATAGAAGCCCTTGAAAAAGAACATATCCTAAATATATTAAAAAAAGTGAAGGGTAATAAAAAAGATGCTATACGAATCTTAGGCATCAGCGAAAAAACCTTATATAACAAAATAAAAAAGTATGAAATAAACATGTAAAATTTTCATTTTTGCTCCTAAAATTGTAATTTTTACAGTTTTACCTATCTCATCTGCTCATTAGCAGATAGGTTTTTCATTGTATTTTTCTACAATGCTTTATTTTTTACATATTTTCCTTTATTGGCTTGTTTCTTGCATATTATTCTGAAAGTCTATTATTAATCTATTTGAGGAGGTCTATACATGAAACTGAAAACACGATTAATCTTTTTAAACCTTGGAGTCATGGTCATTATATCAACATTGATGATGAGTTATTTAATGGTGAATAGCTACACGAATACGAAAGCATGTCACCTAGAGCATATTAAATTGACAACAAAAAATATCGCCCATGAAATGCATACTATTTTAGATGATGCTTCTGACGATGCCAAAGGAATTGTTGAAACCATCAAATACTTAAAGCAAAGCAATATGACTGATCGAAAAATCATTATACAAATGTTAAAAGAAAAATTAGAACACAACCCAAATTATCTATATACTTGGATTGTATGGGAACCTAATGCCTTCGATGGAAATGACCAAGCATATGTAAATACGCTAGGAAGTAACAATACTGGTAGATTCTCTCCTGTTTGGGGAAGAAGTGAAGATCAGCTAGTTTTAGAAGCTGCTAGTGCTTATAATAAAAATGACTATTATCTCATACCTAAAAAAACCCAAAAAAGCTTTATTGCTAAACCAGCTACTTATGAATTAGATGGCAAGCGCGTAACGACCATTTCATTTTGTGAACCTATTATGATCAATAATGAATTTTTAGGAGTAGCAGGTCTAGATATTTCTCTTGAACAATTAACAACAATCAATTCCACTGTAAAGCTATTTGACAATGGCTTTGGACGACTTATAAATAATGATGGTACAGTCCTTGCTCATCCAGTTCCTGATCGAGTAAATAAAATAGGTGGAGAATTTACAGGAGATTTAGGGCTAGATTATTTAAATAGAATACAAAAGGGTGAAGCTTTTTCCAACGTTTCCTATTCAGAAAGCATGAAGCAGGATGTATATAAATTTTATACCCCTGTTGCCTTTGAAGGGATGGATCTTTATTGGTCCTATACAACTATCGTACCCAAAAATGAAATGATGGCATCTACAAATCATATGTTTCAATGGATGATTCTAGTAGCTGTTATCGGCATGTCTGTTATTGCTGCAGTCCTTTATTACAATAGTAAATATGTTGTACGATCTATCGTTATACTTTCTCATATTATTGAAAGATTATCTACTTATGATTTAACCTATGATGAAACTGAGCCAGCTATAAAATTACTAAACAGAAAAGACGAAACAGGTCAAATGGCAAATGCATTAGCTAATTTACAAAAAAATTTCATAGAACTTATTAAACAAGTTCTTGATGTATCTGGACAAGTAGCCGCTTCCTCTGAAGAATTAACTGCTACATCACAGCACTCAGCAACAAGTTCCGAAGAAGTTGCTAGAACTCTCGAAGAATTAGCAAAAGGCGCTATGGATCAAGCAAGGGATACAGAAATAGGTTCAGAAAAAATATATGATTTGGGAAACATTGTGAAAAAGAATCAAAAGTTAATGAATAATGTAAATAATGCATCTAATCAAGTCAATCATCTTATTCAAGAAGGTTTAGCAGTCATAGAAGATTTAACAGAAAAGAATATGGAAAGTAGTCAAGCAACACAAGAAATCGTTCATGTTATTGATCAAACAAATACAAGTTCAGAAAAAATCAGACAAGCAAGCAATGTCATCGCATCTATTGCAGAGCAAACCAATTTATTAGCTCTAAATGCTGCCATAGAAGCTGCTCGTGCAGGAGATGCAGGGAAAGGCTTTGCTGTTGTAGCAGAAGAAATCAGAAAATTAGCTGAAGAATCAACAGCTTCCACAAAAGAAATTGATCTCATCGTAAATGATCTCTTAATAAATGCAAGAGATGCTGTAGAAAAAATGAAAAATACTGAAATCATTATAGAAAATCAAGCAAGAAGTGTCCACAAGACAGAAGCTAAATATAAAGAAATTGCAAGTTCCATCAATCATGCTGAAAAAGCTATAAACGGTATGCATATCTCTGTAGAACAAATGGAGGAAAAACAAACCAGTATTTTAGATGTGATTCAGTCTCTATCTGCTATTGCAGAGGAAAATGCTGCTTCAACCCAAGAGGCTTCTGCTTCAACAGAGGAACAATCTGCATCTATGCAAGAAATAGCAGGAGCCAGTGAAAGCCTTGCTGAGCTTGCACAAGAATTACAAGAAGCCATATCGAAATTTAAGATTTGATAGTCATAATAAAAAATCTCCTATATGTTTTTAGGAGATTTTTTATGCATTTTAGTAAACATCTTTGTTTTACATTTCTTTCTTTTCTTCTACTTGATATAAAATTTTATTCACTGCTCCAATATATCCTTTAATACTCGCTTCAACAACATCTGTACTAAGACCTCTACCTGTATAGATTTTTCCATTATGCTTTAATTTTACAATCGCTTCTCCTTGGGCATCCTTTCCTTCTGTTACAGAATGAAGTTTGTAATCCTCTAGTGTCATATCAATCCCTATAATTTTCTCAATAGCTTTAAAAGCTGCATCTACAGGTCCATCCCCTATAGATACTTCTTCTATTTCTTGATCATGATTCATAAGGATCACAGCTGCAGTAGATGTAATGGTATTTCCACTATTAATCACAAATCTCTGTAGTTTATACACTTCTGGATAAGCAATGGTATTTCTTGTAATAATGGCTTCTATATCATCATCATAAATGGTCTTCTTTTTATCTGCTAATTCTTTAAACTGTCCAAAAGCCTTTATTATTTCTTCTTTAGATAAATCATATCCTAAAGCCTTTAATCGATCCTCAAAGGCATGTTTCCCTGAATGCTTTCCAAGAACCATCTTGTTTTGAGAAAGTCCAATAGACTCAGGTGTCATGATTTCATAGGTAGTTCTTTCTTCTAAAACGCCATGCTGGTGAATTCCTGATTCATGGGCAAAGGCATTATTGCCTACGATCGCCTTATTTGGCTGAACCTCAACACCTGTTATGCTACTTAATAGCTTACTTGAACGCATAATCTGCTTTGTATCTACATTGCAGTATAAACCAAGAACATCTTTTCTTGTATTCATAGCCATAACAATTTCTTCTAATGCTGCATTTCCTGCTCTTTCTCCAATCCCATTGATGGTACATTCAATCTGAGTAGCCCCTGCCTTTGCAGCTGCTAATGAGTTTGCTACAGCCATTCCTAGATCATTATGACAGTGTACAGAAATATCTACTTTGTCTAGATAATCTGATTTTTCTCTTATAGTTGTAATAAACTCATAATATTCATCCGGTGTTGTATATCCTACTGTGTCAGGAATATTAATCACTGTAGCCCCGACCTTTATGACTCGGTCAAATAGCTTTGCTAAAAATTCAGGGTTACTTCTCGTTGCATCTTCAGCTGAAAATTCAATATCTTCACAATATGCTTTTGCATGTTCTACCATGTTTACAGCATTTTCAAGTACTTCCTCTGGTTTCATTTTTAGCTTATATTTCATATGAATATCTGAGGTAGCAATGAATGTATGTATCCTAGGATATTTTGCATATTTAACAGCTTCCCATGCTATATCTATATCCTTTGGTAATGCTCTTGCTAAACTTGCAACAGTACAATTCTTCACATTCTTTGAAATCTCTCTTACAGAAGTAAAGTCTCCAGGGGATGCAATAGCAAACCCTGCCTCAATCACATCTACTTTTAAAAGCTCCAATTGCTTTGCCACTCGAATCTTTTCATGAATATTCATACTACATCCTGGTGATTGTTCTCCATCTCTTAATGTTGTATCAAAAATCTTTATTTCCTTTGCCATATAAAATTCCTCCTTTAATTAACCTTGATCTATTCTTTCTCATCTAATTAATTTTATGTCTATGATAAAAATGCTCCTTGATTTTTATACAAATAAAAAACCTCGTCCAAGAATAACATTATTCAAGGACGAGGATCACTTTCACGCTCCCCGCGGTACCACCTTCACTTGCTTTTGCAGTATACAAAAGCCACTCTTACAAGTTTGATCAAACTTTAGCCTCTAATGGAGCCACCCATTTTCTCCTACTATTATTTCAAAGAAACTGCTTAGGAGTGAGTAGTACTTTTTTACAGTATCGGTTCTCAGCAACCACCGACTCTCTGAAACTGTTCTTAAAAATACGCTCTCCTGCATTGCTTTTAACGTTTACTATCTTTATGTATTGAAACGTATTTTATCAAAATCTTATATCATTGTCAATCTTTTTTAACAATTTCAAAAAATAATATTTGTCTAAATTTTTTTATTGTTGAGATAGTACCATTAGCTATTTATTGTTTTCAACACATATTTCACGTAGATTTCTTTTCTGAATTTTCTTTAAATAATATTGACAAATATATACATGGTCTGATACAATACTTAAAATCGTTTTTTTGTGGAAAATTTTAATAAAGAAGGTGAAAAACCATGAGAGCTTCAGATGCAATTATAAAATCTTTAGAAGCAGAAAAAGTGCATATGATTTTTGGATATCCCGGAGGAGCTGTACTCCCTTTTTATGACTCTCTAAGAACTTCAAATATAAAGCATATTTTAGTCAGACATGAACAATCTGCAGCTCACAGCGCAAGTGGTTATGCTAGAGCTACAGGAAAGGTAGGAGTTTGTACCGCAACCTCTGGCCCTGGAGCAACCAACTTGATTACAGGTATTGCTACTGCTTACATGGACTCTATTCCTTTTGTAATTATTACAGGACAAGTAAATTCCAATTTTATTGGAAAGGATGTATTTCAAGAAGCAGATATTACAGGAGCTACAGAACCTTTTACAAAGCATAATTATTTAGTAAAAAATGCCCAAGATCTTCCAACAATCATCAAAGAAGCATTCTACATTGCATCTTCTGGAAGACCCGGTCCAGTTCTTATCGATATCCCTGTAGATATTCAACAGGAACAAATCAAATATGAATATCCTAAATCTGTAAATATCACAGGCTACAAGCCTACTTATGAAGGACATGCCGGACAAATAAAAAGAGCATTACAAAGACTAAAGAGCAGTAAGAAGCCTTTGATTTGCGTAGGAGGAGGTATTATCTGTGCAAAAGCTTCAAAAGAACTAAAAGCTTTTTCAGAAAAAGCAAAAATTCCTGTTGTTCATACTTTGATGGGAATTGGTGCCCTTCCTTCAGATTCCCCCTATTATGTAGGAATGGTAGGCTCTCACGGTCATAGCTTTTCAAATCAAGTTGTAATGGAATCAGATTTATTGATGATCATTGGTACAAGGGTTGGAGACCGTGCTACTGCTGGCATGAAGCTACTTAATGAAAAGCAAAATATTATTCACGTAGATATAGATCCTGCAGAGGTAGGAAAAAACATTGATACAACAATTCCTATTGTTGGAGATGCAAAAAACATACTAAAACAATTTTCAAATAAATGTACAGCCCTTCAAACAGATCAGTGGCTGGAAAAAATCAACGAAATGAAAAAAAATGAACCTGAAAAAATCATCCCTACAAACGCTATCAATCCAAAGGAAGCTTTAAAATTTTTATCTCAAGTAGTTGATGATGACGTGATTCTTACAGCAGATGTTGGTCAAAATCAAATATGGACTGCTAGAAACTTTGAAATAAAAGGGAATCGAAAGTTTTTTACATCTGGAGGTCTAGGCACTATGGGATATAGCCTTCCTGCAGCAATAGGCGCAAAGCTTGCTAGTCCTGAAAAAACCGTTGTCTCTGTAGTTGGAGACGGAGGATTTCAAATGTCTTTAAGTGAGCTTGGTACTATTCTCGAAAATGATTTAAATATTATTATTTTACTTTTCAATAATAGTGGATTGGGAATGGTTCGAGAGCTACAAGATCTTCATTATGAGGGTAAGTACTTTGGTGTTTCTTTAAATAAAAATCCTGATTTTGTAAAAATCGCAGAAGCCTACGGACTCTCTGCTAAAAAAGTAACCACACAAAAAGAATTTGAAAAAGCCTTACAAGAAGCACTCAATAGCAAAAAAGGATATTTCATCGAATGCGTAGTAGATTCAGATTTTAGTACTATTTAAGGAGGGATTACAATGAATAGACATGTACTATCCGTTCTAGTTGAGAATCATTCGGGAGTTTTAAGTAGAATCGCAGGATTATTCAGCCGAAGAGGATACAATATAGATAGTCTCTCTGTTGGCGAAACAGAAAACCCAAATATTTCTCGTATGACCATCACGGTTAGCGGAGACGATTATATGCTAGAGCAAATGAAAAAACAGCTTAATAAATTAATCAATGTGATTAAAGTAGTAGAATTAAAACCTGAAAAATCTGTTTACAGAGAGTTGATCCTTCTAAAAGTAAAGGCAGATCTTAAAAACAGAGCCGCTATTATTGAAACCATCAATATTTTCCGAGGAAATATTATTGACGTATCTAATGAAACCTTAACCGTTGAACTTACTGGTGATTTTGGTAAAATCGCTGGTTTTACAGAACTTATGGCACCCTTTGGTATCCTTGAGCTTGTTCGTACAGGGTTTACTGGACTTCAAAGAGGAAATACTTTTATTGCAGAATAAAAATAGAATAACACTTGTATAATAAAATCCACCTTAAAGGTGGATTTTATTTTTAAATGAATATTCTTTTATCCATATCTAGTCCAAAAGTTTCCTCTGTATATAAAGTAAATTTTTTCAATTTAATTCCCACCACACCACATTAATATTGTAAACTAGTTCTATTTTAAAATATGAAACAAAGATAATGATAAAGAATGATTATTATATTTTTTTACAACAGTTTCTTTGTAGCCTTTACTATTCTATCCTGTATTTTCTTTAAATCCTCAGTAATCTCCATTACATTTACATGCTTTAATTTTTTATTTTCTACTAGAATCTTCCCATCTACCATAACTGTATCTACATTACTCATATTAGCTGAATATACTAAGGTTGCATAGTAATCATAAATAGGCTGCATATTGATAGACTGTGTTTCTATAATGACTAAATCTGCTTTTTTCCCAACTTCAATAGAACCTATTTCTTTTTCTAAATGAATCGCTTTAGCGCCACCAATAGTTGCCATCTCCACAATCTCACTTGCTGGTAAAAGACTTCTGTCTTTATTAAATAGCTTATGAATTTTTCCAACTAACCCCATCTGGGTGATAATATCAAGGGTATTTCCACTCATAGGTCCATCTGTACCTAATCCGATTCTCATATCCTTATGATACATCTTTGCAGCAGGACAAACTCCTTTTGCTCCCTTTGCATTGGCTCCTATATTATGAGCAATACCTACCTCTTTCTTTTTTAGCAATTCTAAATCTTCATCACTTACATGAACTAAATGAGCAGCTATTAAGTTTTTATTTAAAACGCCAATATGATCTAAATATTGTACAGGAGTTAAATCATATTGCTCTTTATACTGTCTATATTCATACTCCATTTCTGCAACATGCATAATCATAGGTACATCATATTTCTTTGCTAAATCCATTGCTTTTTGTAAATGGATCGTATCATTTGTGTAAGGTGCATGGGGTGCTACCCCAGGAATAATCAAAGGATCTTCTTTCCACTTTTCAATAAACCATTTACTATATTCAAGTCCTTCATAGGGCTCTTTCCCATCAGGAGCAACAAAATTGATAATTGTTTCTCCTAATACCCCTCGAATTCCAAATTGCTTTGCTACTTTTGCTACTTCATCTTCAAAATAATACATATCTACAAAGGTGGTTACCCCAGCTAAAAGCATTTCGGCAATACCATATTGGGCGCCTACCCTTACAAGCTCTTTGTCTACTAGCATCTTTTCAAGGGGGAATATATATTTCTTTAACCGATCAGGCACATCGTCTCCAAGGCTTCTAAAAGGAATCATAGATACATGAGTATGGGTATTTACCATACCCGGCATTAAAATTCCGTCTTCTCCATCTATGATAATATCTGGAGAATATAACTCTAATAACTCTTTATTTCCAACATCTATAATCTTTTCATCCTTTATAACAACAACACCTTTTTCAACAACATCTTTATCTTTATTCATTGTAAGGATATTTACATTTTTTATAAATATGGTACTCATATAACTCTCTCCTATTTTTCATAAAATAAGTCAACAATCTCTTGTTTTTTTACATCTATTAATCCTTGATCTGTAATTTTTAAACTAGGACTTACTGGGAGGGATAATGTACTAAAAGACATAATTTCATTGTGATGAATATATCCTAAGTCCTTTAGGGCTTTTCTAATATTCTCTAACTTCTTCCCTAAAAGATCAATTCTTTCCTCTGATAATATTCCCCCTACAGGTAGTTCTAAGGATGCTATGATTTTACCCTTATTCACTACACAATACCCTCCCTGGTTTTTAATGATCCAATTTGTAGCTATCATCATGTCTTTTGCATTTTGTCCCATTACCATCAAATTGTGATGATCATGTGCATAAGTAGTAGCAACAGCACCTTCTTTAATAATAGAACCCGTTACCAAGCCAAAGGATTTATTTTTTGTTTTCTTATATCGGTCAAATACAGTTATTAAACAATTAGAAGATTGCTCCCATTGTAATTTCCCATTTTCTATCTCTAAAACCTTTTCTACATTTTCAGTAAATGTAGTATGAGGATTTACCTTCATTGCTCTACACCTAACTTCTCCATTCCTTATAGAAGCAATTACTTCAAAATCCCCTTCATCTACATCCTCTAAATTTATACTTTTATAAAAATGCTTCGGAAAAAGTTTTTTTTCCTCCTGATAATGCACTTCTCCATCAAATACTTTTTTCCCATCTTTATATACATATTGAATAGTAAAATCATCTATATCCTCTAATAGAATAAAATCTGCTTTCTTCCCTGGTGCAATACTCCCTCTATCTCTAAGACCCATTCTTCTAGCAGGTGTATACGTACTAACATATATGGCCTCTTCTATAGGCATTCCCATGGCTATAGATTTCTTCACTAATTCATTTAAATGTCCCTTAAGAATTTTATCTGCCATTACATCATCTGTCACAAGACAAAAATGCTCATATAAATTATTTTCAACTAAATAGTTTATATTTTCCTCTGTCATGGATTTTTCTTGAATTTCTATAAACATACCATTTTGTATTTTTTCTCTTAATGTATCTATGCTCTGCTGCGTATGATCAGCGTCTACCCCTTGATATATGAATTTTGCCAGTTCTAATCCTGTTATTTTAGGGCAATGTCCTTCCATTTGTATATGTGGTTTCTCCTTTTTAATCAATCTAATGATTCTATTGATTAAAGAGTCCGTATCACTAATTAGATCTTTAAAATTCATAACCTCTCCTAAACAGCATATTTCATCCCTTTTAAGAAGCTTTGCTACCTCTTCTTCTTTTATACTCCCTCCAGTAGTCTCAAGTGCAGAAGATGTAGATGGTACAGAACTAGGAACGCCGTAGAATATATCTACGGCGTCTTGATGGTTGCAATGAATCATTGCTTCTATTCCTTCTAATCCAAACACATTAGCAATTTCATGTGGATCTGCTACTATTGTAGTTACCCCATGTTGAATCACTGCTTGAGAAAACTGAAAAGGAGTTGTCATAGAACTTTCAATATGCATATGAATATCAACAAGACCTGGAATCATATATTTTCCTTTTCCATCGAATACTTCTTTACTTGTAAATTCCTGATCCTGTCCTATATATAAAAACTTACCTTCTATCACCCCTACATCTGCATAGATGAATTTTTTAAAGTAAACATTATATACCTGCACATTTTTGATCAATAAATCTAGTTCCATCATGTCCTCCTATTCTATTTCCTATTGATTTAATATTCTATTCCACGTATCTACCCATTGGTTTTTCATACTATTTACAAATGTATAATCAACAGTATTTCCTTTTTCGACCTTATCTCCATAAGTTAAGTTTTTAGCTTCTTCTTCTGATAGTTCTACATCTACATTTATTGGAGACTCTCCTAATGCTTTAGCTGTTTTCATTTGTACCTCTTGACTTAATGCATAATCAATAAACTTTAATGCTAAATCTTTATTCTTTGAGTTCTTCACAATGTTGATTGTATTAAAGTTTAAGTAAGCTCCTTCTTCTGGATCTATAAATACGGCATCCTTCGATCCATCCTTGATTCTTCCAAAAGCAAAATCTGCTGCCACAGCTACTGCAATCTCACCATTGGCAAACATATTTGCTAGATCAGATGATTTTGTATAAGTCTTCACTAGGTTTGGCTTTAATACTTCTAACTCTTTAAATGCAGTTTCTCCATTATCAGTAGCGATAGCTACCCCACCTTTATTAGATGCTAAATACATAGCTGCAGGTCCAAAGGTTGTTGAAATTTCAGGGATCGATACCTTTCCTTTTAAAGCTGGATTCCATAAATCTTTCCATGATTTTATTTCAAAATCAACCTTTGTAGGATCATATACAATAGCTGCACGATTTAATGTATAGGCTGGTCCATAGCCTTGTTCTACTAAATATTGAGCCTTTTCATTGCTTTTCTTGGCATTTGGAATTTTACTATAATCAATTTTTTCAAATAACCCTTCTTTAGCACCTTCTTGTGCAAAAGCTTCTGCTAAATAAATAATATCCACATTATTACTTGGATTTGTTCTTAACTTTGTTAGTCTTTCAGAGTTATTTCCTGTTTCTAATACAATTTTAACGTTATTTGCTTCTTCAAATGGTTTAAATACATTCTCCCATAACTTGTCCTCATTATACCCCCAAGTAGAAATCACCAATTGATTTGTTTCCTCTTCTTTTGGACTACAACCAACAATACTTGTAAATACTAAAATTAAAATAAGCAATACACATAATTTTTTCATGATTTTTTCTCCTCCTTTTATACTAAAATAAGTTTATTTGAGGGTAAGTATAGTCTTACCTTGTCTCCTTGACTATATTTTTGATCATTGCTTCCGTTCACAATCAAAGTTCCTAATGCTGTATTTACAGCATATTGATATTCTTTTCCTAAATAAGTACGGATTTCAATTTCTCCATTGATCATATTGTTTAAGTCAGTAGCAGCAGGGTCTATGATTTGAATATCATCTGGTCGAATCGTCCCTTTTATTTCTTCCTTGCTATTTTCTTTTTCAAAATCACTTACAAATTGAATTCCTTCTTCTGACACATAGTTATTTTCTCCAATTTGTTTTAACTTTATAAAATTTTCAAAACCTACAAATCTTGCTACAAATTCTGTTGCAGGATATGAATAAATCTTCTCCGGTGCATCATATTGTTCAATGACCCCGCCATTCATAACAGCCACCTTATCTGAAATAGAAAAACATTCTTCCTGATCATGCGTAACAAAAACAGTGGTAATTCCTAATTGTTTTTGTAATTTTCTAATCTCTACACGCATATTTAATCTTAATTTTGCATCTAGGTTACTAAGGGGTTCATCTAAAAGCAATAAATCAGGCTGAATTACTAATGCTCTTGCAATAGCAACTCTTTGTCTTTGCCCACCTGATAATTCCTTTGGATATCGCGTACTATATTCTTCTAAATTTACAACCTTTAGTATTTTCTTTACATCTTGAGTGATACTTTCTTTATCCATTTTTCTCATTTTTAATCCAAAAGCAACATTCTCAAATACTGTTAAATGGGGAAATAAAGCATAACTTTGAAATACTAGTCCAAAATTTCTTTTATGCACAGGAATATTTGTATAATCTTTATTATCAAATATAAACTGTCCCTTCGTTGGTTCTATAAACCCGGCTATTACTCTTAATGTAGTCGTCTTCCCACATCCACTAGGTCCTAATAAAGAAACCAATTGTCCTTTTTCTACTTGAAGATTTAATTCCTCTAATATATCTGTCTTTCCATCATAAGAAACTGTAAGATCCTTTAAATTAATTAATGACATAATATACCTCCAACCTTTATTTTGAAAAATAACTAAGTCCTAAAGTCCGCTCAACAACAAACATAATTCCCATGGTCATAAGCATCAAAATAACCGACAAAGCTGAAACCGTAGGATCATAATAATATTCTACATAACTCATCATTTGAATCGGTAATGTGCTCACTCCTGGACCTGTCAAAAAAATAGATACAGGTACATTATTAAAAGAATTAATAAAAGCTAACATAAAAGCTGCGATGACACTTGAAGTAATATTCGGTAGTACTACCATAAAAAAGGTTTTTACTTTACTTGCCCCTAAGCTTATGGCTGCTTCTTCTATGGAATAATCAAAGTTTTCCAAACTTGAAGCAACAACGCGAATAATATAAGGAATGATTACAACAATATGTGCGATTAATAAACTGGCGTAAATAGGTAGCCTCAATTTGATGATAATAAAATTGAATAAAGAAAAACCAAAAACAATTCCAGGTACAATTACGGGTGAAAAGAATATATTTTTGATAACCGATCTTCCTTTAAAATCAAATCTACTGAGTGTATAAGCAACGGGAATGCCTAAAAGCAAAGCAAATAGAGTTGCCAATACGGCTATTTGTATACTCATGGCAAAAGTCCTCATAAACATATCTGATGTGAAAATATTTACAAACCATCGAAGGCTAAATCCATTTGGCGGAAAGGCTATGTATTCATCTGGTCCGAAAGCAGTTACGAAGATGATCACTAGTGGCGCAAATAAAAAACTATAAACTAGAAAAACAAATAGGGTTAACCATTTATTCTGCTTCATCCTAAACACCTCTTTCATTTAGCTTCTTAGCTAACTTATTAATAGAAAATATTACGGTTAATGTGGTAAAAATCATAATCGTAGCAACTACTGATGCCCCTGACCAATCTCCAAGAGTCATGGTTTTTTGATAAACTAATGTAGATAATACCATATTGGTGTTTCCTCCTAGCAATTGAGGAGTTGTATAAGCTGTTAAAGCCCCTGTGAAAACAAGAACACTTCCTACAATAAGACCCGGTACACTCAGTGGGAATATAATCTTAAAAAAACCAGTCCATCTACTTGCCCCTAGGCTTTCAGCAGCTTCTAACAAATCGTTCTCTATATTCTCCATTACTCCAACTAAAGAAACAATCATTAAAGGTAAAAATAAATATACTGTACCTACTATAATTGCAAACTCCGTATAAAGAAGCTTATAAGGTTCATCAATCATATGTATATTAAGGAATAATTTATTAATAATCCCATTTTTTCCAAGTATGGTCATCCATGCAAAAGAACGAACAACAGAATTTGTTAACAAGGGAAAAACTGTACAAGCAATCATGACTCCTCTTATTTTTTTATTGGTTCTAGAAATAAAATAAGCAACTGGAACCCCTAAAATCATAGCAATAATAGATGTAATAGCTGCAATTCTTAATGTTCTATTAAAAATTTGTAAATAGTATGCATCCTTAAAAAAGGATATATACTGATAAAAAGTAATACCCCTCTCCCCTATAAAGGTTGGAATAATCGTATAGATCAGTGGTACAATTAAGAAAATACTAAGCAAAGATAAACCAGGCACTAATAATATGTATGACCACCTTTTATTCATAAAAATTCTCCCTTTCTCATTCTTTATAAAAAAATTCCCATTGAGCTAATGGCATATGCTCATCTCGCCAACAAAAATTCAAAACTTACTTTTGAATTTGACCTGGCTCAAAGCTGTCGAAATAATTATACTTTACAATAGTTATCCATAAATTTTAAATCTTATACTTTCCTAAAGCATAAAAAACGGCTCTCCAGACGTTGTTTATTCACGAACTATTATTTTGTATTTTTTATATAATGTTCATATTTAGTATAGCACCACCCCCTATTCACGTCAAGAAAAAATTTATTGTTTTATCATTTATGAAAATATTTATACATGATTTATTTTCAATCTCGACTCAGGAAAACATTCCCACCCAACTATCTCCTAGATTTTTTATAAATAATCTATTTATGTATTTTATAAATATACCCATATATTATTTCATTTCATTTATAATATGTATTTTCCACGAGAAAGTCCTTTCAAGTAACGTTCGTGTTTTATAAGATTTTAAAAAACTATTTTAAAAATCTTATTTTGCCTTAGATACACTTTTTTATTCATACAAAAAGAGCCTGCTATTTATAAGCCAGGCTCTAACCTCTTTAATTTACCAAATTTTCTTAACATCCTTGTAGTATACCTATTTTGTTATTTCTTTTGATCTCTTCCCATCCTTTATAAAAATATTTTTTCTAAATACTTAGCTACACCATCTTCATCATTTGTATTGATAATCTCATGATCTGGTAATGCCTCTTTTAACTTACCATGAGCATTTCCCATCACAAGGCCTTTACCCGCTACTGTAAGCATTTCTAGATCATTCAATCCATCACCAAAGGCAACTACTTCTTCTAAATGGATATGATATTCCTTTAAAACCTTCTTTAAGGCATCTCCTTTTGAAACCCCTTTTGCCATAATCTCTAAACATTGAGGGAGAGAAAAAGCAATATTCAATTCTCCTTTAAATTTTTCCTCTATTTTTTCTTTGACCATTACTAATTTCTCATGTTCTTCACAAATGAAAAATATTTTTGCTGCATCATATGCTTTTAATCCTTTAAAATCTACTAATTCATAAAAAAATCCTGAATTGTTTCTAAATTCCTTGACCCACTCCATCTCTCTTTCTGTGAACCATTTATTCCCTTGATAGATATTTTTATAGATTCCTTCCCCTACATCCATCATTAATATTTCTTTGACTATTTCATCCTTCAGATCACAAGCAAAAATTTCCTCTTCTGCCTCATGTACTCTTGAACCATTTGCTGAAATTAATGTAGTATCTAGTGCTAATTCCTTTTTAATATAACCTGCATCCATATGATGTCTTCCTGTTGCAATAAAGAACTTAATTCCTTTTTCAACAATTTTTCTGCTGGTTTCTTTTGTATAATCACTAATCTTATGCTCTTTGTTTAATAACGTTCCATCTAGATCCGAAATAACTGCTTTGTATTCCATACTTCATCTCATCTCCTATTCCTTTTATGTCCATTCTTATATGTCCTATCCTTCTATCCACTTACCTTTTGTTATTCCTTTTAACCCATAAATAATAGAGGGAATCATAACTAATTGAATACCTATTCCTGGAAGTCCTGTTACGATTGCTCCTTTTATGAAAAGGATTGGATTCATCTTAAGACCAAAAAACTGAACTAAAATAAATACTATAACTCCCCCTACTACTCTTCCAGAAAGCATTGCTATTATAAGGGATGGTATAACAGAAAGTTTCATTTTTCTCACAGCTAAAGACACCATCAATCCATAAGTCCCCAATTCAAAGGCCATAATAACAGCCATAGGAAACATGACAGGCATACCTGTAAGTCCCCCACTAACAAGAGGCGTAATCATTCCTAAAAATACTGCTAGATAAGGAGATAGTATAAATCCACCTATTAAAATAGGAATATGCATAGGTAAGAATATTTTCCCCATCATTCCTACACTATGAAAAAACATAGGTAATAAAATCCCCATGGCAAGTAACAATCCACTCAACATTAAATCTTTTGTTTTTACACTTTGATTCATTTTTATTCCTCCTCAAAAAAGAACCATAAAAGCTTTTTTGTAGAAATACTTTCATGGTTGTGCGCTTCATTATTTTATATTTTCTAAAAATTCCCTTATCTTTTCTAGTAACAGCACAGGTTTATCTATATCCTTTGATAAATTTTCTACTGGACACATACCTGTCTTGTCTCTATTTTTTATATATAAAGATTTTTTTTCATATGCAAATATCACTTGACTATTTTCTAATACTTCTACCGCCCCCTCTGAAATAATCTTTGTATGTAACTCTTTAATATTTGCATAGGTACATAACATGGCAGCTGCTCTTCCTATTACCCGATCTGCCACACTTGCCCCCCTTAATTTTTCTTTCATGGTATCTATAGCTGTATACATGGGTTTAATCCCTTTATCTTTACTAGAAAATATTACTTTTCCTTCTTTGACAATTACTAAAGTTCGTCCTTCCTCCTCTAGAATTTCCTTAGCTAAATAAATATCTTTCATGGGTTCCACTCCTAAATAATATGATTTGTTATTTATACTATTTCATCCTTATAACTTGATCCATTACATATAATCTTCTTGAATCATTCATTTTCTTATTTTACTTAATACACTACTACCGCCCATTCCTAAGTCCAATATACCCCTAGGTAAAGTTGTCATACTGTTACCCCTAAAAAGCTTATGATAAAATATTATATCATAATTGCAGTTTTCTATACATCTTTGCTATAAATATGTATAATGTTTAACTTGCTTTATAGCTTTTAAAAATAAAATCTAAATATCATAGGAATATAATCCCTTATTGAAAAAACCTGCAAAGAGTTCCTCTCCATTGCAGGTCTTTTATTTATTGTGCATGATAATCTGTAGATCCATTTCCCAAATTTAATTTTTGAATAATCTTTTGATGCATATTATTGGATAATTCCATAATTGTTTCGTCTATCTTGAAATTGTTTTTTTCTATAACTGCCAAATACTCATGAATAACTTCTGCCGTAATAGAACCTTCATTGTTAGCAATCAAATCTTTATAGCTATTTAAAATTTTATCATTTAATTGATTTGTATCAGGATCTAACAAGGGCATATTTTCTGAACCATTCATAAAAGAGTCCATATACATCATATATAAATTAGCTATTTCGTTTTTCATCATACCTTCTGGATATTTTCTCAAATAACGCTCTGCTTCCAAGGCTCTATTTCCTAATTCATTCCAAGATATATTCATCCTGGCACCATTCCATGTAAGATGATCTGACTCTTTAGATACCACTTTTATATATGCTCTCATTTCATCAGATACATAGGGTGTATATTTTCTTAAAACGCCATAATCTATTATAGGATAAAAAGAACCTTCTAAGGTAATAAATTGATATCCACCCTTAAGTATTTCTACTACAAGAGCTTTTAAATCTTCATCTCCTATGTTCTCAACCTTACGTTGATCAAATTTATATCCAAAAATTTTATGCAATTGATTTTGTCTCACTAGATCATCTTCTATTAAACTATCCGTATATTCATTTTGATATCGCTTTTGAACTTTTTCCAGCCCTTGGAGCATTTTATCTCCATTTTCCTCAGATACTATAGCAATCTTTTTATCTATAAAGGTAATGATTTCATACGGTTTTCCTTCTGTAATCAAGTCATTATATTGAACCATGATTCTTTCTTCATCTTCTTTTGGACCCTTCTCTTCATTCTGTGAAGGTTCTTTCACTTCCTGATTCGTTTCATTATTGATATCAGCCTCATGAGATGGATTTCTTGTCTTTGCTGTACATCCACCAGCTATAAGAGATATTCCTAAAATAAGTATCCAAAGCTTTTTCATGATCCTCTCTCCTCATTACCTTTTTAATACTTCTAACCCCTTCATTACAATAGAAACTTTCCCTATATATTCCAAAATAATTACAACATCATTACCGCTCTATATCCCTCATAACAATCTTTTTTTCTATTCTATATAAGATTATAGCCCTATCCTCATCTACGTAATCCTTTTTCAATTTATTTATTTTATCTAATAAGAAGTTCATATGATTTTCAATATTTTCCTTTTGAATTTCCTCTAACCTCAATGAGCTTTCCTCAAAAGCTTTTCTAAATTTATTTAATCCTTCAATTATATTTTCTAGTTTTTTCAGATTTCCTATAGGATTCTTTTCAAATTCATCGTTCATAAACTCTATTAATCTTTCTAGTTCACTTTGACTTTCAAATAATACCCCCATATAGCTCCTTGATCCATCTATAAAATTTTCATCCTCTTCATTCTCCATTAATAAATTGTTAAATTGCTCCGATAATCCATCTTCTATATCCTGTATATTTTCATGCTTATTTAAAGAATTACTTAAATCTTTGATGGATTTTCTCATTTGCTTCAATATATATATAATACTCATGATTCCCATTCCCATGATCATTAGACTACTTGTAAATATTTTTTTTATCATATCCTTTGCAGGTTGATTGATTTTTTCTTCTTCTATGATCCCTATGATTTTCCATCCTGTTGTTTCATTTGTTCTATACGTAATATAATAGTCTGTATCTTCTTCATTTATGCTAAAATTCCCAGAATTTTTATCAAATTTATTATTCTTCCAAGTAGTTTCAATCATCTCATTCAATTTCCTATTTTTCGTATGATTGGATATAAAATAATAATCCTTTCCATCTTGACCTATAACAAAAGCCTGCCCTTGTTTAAACGCCTTAAAATTTTCAATTTTATTAGATAATTGATCCAAAAAGAAATCGATTGCCATAACCCCTTTAAATTCACCCTTCTTATCTTTTACAACTTTAGATAATGTAATAATGGGCTTCTTTGTAGTAGCATCTAAATAAGGTTTCGTCCATGCGATTTTCCCCTTTGCTGCTAAAGCACCTACATACCAGGGTCTTTTGGCCGCAATCCATTCTGTATTCGCCAATTCATTTGATGTATCCGGCCATGTAATTAATTTTTTATTTTCCAAGATAACTTTATTCGGTGCAAAATAAGCAAATGCTGTAGCCGCATAAGACTGCTGAAAAGATTTAAAAAGGTGCATGGTTTGCAAATAATACTGATCTGGCTTATCTGAAACCTTCTGTACCATTTCATTTTGTGAAAACATTTCTAAAGCATTTTCAAAATTAGAAAAGAATTCAACCATGGATTGATCTAATTGAGCAATGGAATCATCAAAGGATTGACTATATTGTTTTTTTAATATTCTTAAGTGATCAATGTAAAAAGTCCCTATGATAGAACCTACTACAACAAATAATAATATGACCCACAATATATATTTTTTTCTTGTATTATTCATAATCCATCTCCTAACTTTTTATTCTTTTTTTATATTTTATCCTTATAGATTTCTCAAAGAAAGTATTAATTTATGATAAATTCTTCCAACGCCTTAAAAGTAAATCTACTTATTAAACTTTGGAGTTCGTACGCTATATTGTATAATAAAGATAATACTAACGAACTTGGAGACTTTACTATGAATTTAAGTATAAAGAAGAAAATGATTTTCCCTTTGCTGTTTTTAATGATTATGCCAGTTATTGTTTTAAGTATTTTATTTTACTCAAATCACAACAAAACCCTTATTCATTATGAAAGGGTCTCTATTAATAAAGAACTGAATGATTTATTACTTTTAATAGAGCATGTTGAAAGAAATAATGAAAAACAAGGATTTATACTAGATTATATAAAGTCATTAGATAAAAAAAATATGTTCATCCTAGAAGGAGATGATTTTTTGTATAATAGCATTACTGATAAAAATATTTCCTCGAGGGAGATTTTAAAAAGCATTTGGAATAATGAAGATATATCTCCTAGATATATGCTTCATTATCGTGTCTATTCGCAATGGAATTGGAAAATCGGATGCTTATTAGATCTACAAGAAATACCCCATGAAAATAAACCTATTAACGAATATGTACTTTTACTTATTTCTCTTTGCATTTTCTTTTCATGTGCCGCTATTATTTTGATTTCAGAAAATATTTCAAGGCCTATTGATATTCTTTTAGATGGCTATAATAATATGTTAAGCGGTAATTTCAAAAGTAAAATAAATATTGAAAGAAAAGATGAATTAGGTCTTTTAGGGCTAGCTTTTAATGAAATGAAAAATGAAATTGCCCATCGAACAAATAAATTTATTCAGATGAAGCATTTTAATGAAGATCTATTAAGAAGCATTTCAACAGGAATCATTACCACCAATATACAAGGAAAAGTCATAAAGTATAATCAAGCAGCTGTGAATATTATAGAAAAATCCACTCCCTTAGGACATGCTCCCCCAAGAATTATTAAGATATTACTTAAACAGATCACCTCTACTTTGAAAACAAAAACAACCATCAATCAAGTAGAACCCTTTGAAGATCAAAAAAAGGGGAAAAATATTTATTTAGATATTACCACTTCCCTCATGAAAAATAGTGATGGAGAAAATATAGGTGTGATCTGTAGCTTTAATGATATTAGCAATAGAAAAAAAATCGAAGAAAAAATTGATCGGATTAATCGTTTGACTTCTTTAGGACAATTGACAGCAGCTTTAGCTCATGAAATCAGAAATCCTCTTTCTGGCATGAAAATGAGTACACAAGTCCTCAAGAAAAGATTATCTTCACATCTTCGTTCATCTGATGAGAAACTATTTGATGCAATGATCCATGAAATTGATCGGGTCAATGAATTAATAACTGATTTATTAGATTTTTCAAAGCCGAATCTACCAAGATTTCAAATTGTAAATGTTCATGCAGTATTAGAGAATGCCCTTCTTTTTTCGAAGAAAAATATGGAAAAGAAAAATATACAGCTATCAAAAGACTTGGAAGAAAATGTAATCTTCACTTATTTTGATAAAGGTCAGTTAGCTCAAATATTTTTAAATATCATTGCAAATGCTCTATGGGCAATGAACCATGAAGGAATCTTAAAAATCAAAATCCGTCATTTATTGGAAAAAGAAAAGGATTTTTTACAGATTACCTTTGAAGACAATGGTTGTGGTATCAAAAAAGAAGATCTTCATAAAATATTTGATCCTTTTTATACCAAAAATGAAAATGGTACAGGGCTAGGTCTCTCAGTTGTTCATAAGCTAATCACTGCAAATAATGGTGAAATAGAAATAGAAAGTCAAATTAATGTAGGAACCAAAGTAAATTTATATATACCTTTGTATGGGGGAGATAAAAATGAATAAAAAAGTATTAATCATTGATGATGAAGAAATTATTCGACTGTCCTTAGAGGAAGGGCTACTAGATTTTCATTATGATGTAGCTACAGCGAAAGACGGAAAAGAAGCTATTCATAAAGTATACAGCTTTCGTCCTGATATCATTCTTTTAGATATGAAATTAAAAAACGAAAATGGGCTAGATATTGCTAAAAGTATTAAAGAGATTGACGACTATGCTGAGATTATTATTATGACTGCCTATGCAGATATCAAAACAGCTATAAAAGCCATTAAGCTTGGGGCAATAGATTATTTAAAAAAGCCGTTAGATCTAGAAGAAATCAATATATCTATTTCAAAAGCCATGAAAAATCAATCTATGAAAAAAAAGCTTCAACTTTATCAAGAAAAAGAATCAAAGGAGCAGCATCAATTTATTGGCGATCATCCATTAATACAGGCTACTTTAGAAAAAATGGATATATTGGCAAAAAACGATTCTGTTACGGTCCTGATTCGAGGTGAAACAGGAACAGGAAAGGAAATGGTAGCTTCTTATATTCACCATAACAGCCCTAGAAAAGATTCCCTTATGCTTAGTGTCAATTGTGCAGCTATTCCTAGTCAATTATTAGAAAGTGAATTGTTTGGATTTGAAAAAAATGCCTTTACAGGAGCTAATTCAAGTAAAAAAGGTCTTTTAGAGCTTGCCGATGGTGGTACTTTATTTTTAGATGAATTAGGAGAAATGCCTTTAGATATTCAAACAAAGCTATTGCGATTTTTAGAAACAAAAAAATTTAAAAGAATCGGAGGTCTTGAATCTATAGAAGTAAATCTTAGAATCATTGCAGCAACAAATAAAAATCTTGAAGAAGCTATCTTAAAAAAAGAATTTAGAGAAGATTTATATTATAGATTAAATGTAGTTCCTATTATAATCCCTCCTTTAAGAGAGAGGGAAGCAGATATATTAAAAATTGCAGAATTTTTCTTGAATATCTATTCCCATCGTTTTCGAAAAAGCTTTGTAGCATTTTCTGAAGGAGCAAAGGTTCAGCTTTTAAATTATCATTGGCCTGGAAATGTTCGTGAATTAAAAAATGTAGTAGAAAGAATGGTTATATTAAATGATGCAAAAATTTTAAGTCTAGATCATCTTCCCATTGAACTAAGAAATAATACTTTAAAAGATGAACCTATCCCCCAGGATGCGCTACTAAATTTTGGTTTTTCATTAGAAAATACATTGTCAGAAATAGAGCAACGCTATATCAAAAAAGCATTACATCAAACAAAAGGAAATCATTCAAATGCTGCTAAGCTTTTAGGAATTTCTAGATTTGCTTTAAAAAGAAGAATTGAAAAATATTTTGAATAAACGTGCAAATTCGAACATTTTGTTCGTTTTCGCACGTTTTTTTGTGCATAAACGAACGTGTCTGTATTTATAGAATCTTAGTAAAACTTCGAAACTCGCATTTTATAAACTATTTTTCATTCATTATCAAAATATTCTATTGGCATGCATTTTGCTTGTTTGTTTAGATAATTATTAAGTTTTTTAACATTTAGAAGATCCTATCAAGAGGAGTGACACTACATGGAAAATTTACTCAAAACAGTGATAAATAATCATAAACGCTGGACAAAGCATGGTAAAGTGGCATCTTATATTCCCGAACTTGCAAAAGCTAATCCAGATGCTTTAGGTATTCATATTTTTGATTTAGAATGTAATGAATTTTGTGCTGGAGATTATGAAACCCCCTTTACCATCCAAAGTGTTTCAAAAATTATCACCCTTATTTGTGCATTAATGGACAAAGGAAAAGAAACTGTATTTTCTAAGATTGGAACAGAGCCTTCTTCTGATCCATTTAATTCTATTATCAAGTTAGAAACAAGACATTCTCATAAGCCTTTAAATCCCTTTATTAACGCTGGAGCAATCGTTTGCACATCTTTAGTTGCTGGAGATAATGGGATTGAAAAATTTGAACGTGTCCTTGGAATGATGAAGAAAATGGCAAACAATCCTCATATTCAAGTGAATTTCAATGTATACCAATCTGAAAAGCTTACAGGAAATACAAATAGAGCTATTGCTTACTATTTGAAGGGAGCAAACATTATTGAAAGAGATGTAGAGGATGTATTAGATGCTTATTTTAAATTATGTTCTGTTGAAGTTACAGTGAAGGATGTTTCTAGAATGGCTTCTGTCATTGCCAATGGAGGAATTGCTCCTTGGTCAGAAGAACGACTTGTTCCAGAGAAAGTAAATCAAATGGTACAGGCTCTTATGATGACTTGTGGCTTATATGATGCTTCTGGAGAATTTGCAGTAAACATTGGAACCCCTTCAAAAAGTGGTGTTGGTGGATGCATTATGAGTGTTGTTCCAAAAAAAATGGGCATTGCTGTAGTAGGTCCTGCCCTTGATGAAAGTGGCAATAGTATCGGTGGAAAAAAGGTTTTAGAAGAGCTTTCAGAAAAATTAAATCTTAGCATCTTTTAAAGTTATTTCTTCTCAAAGGATCTTATAGATCAACAAGCTAAACATCCAATTTATGTTAATCCTATTTTGCTTTGTATTTATTGATCTATATCATTTTTTAAGCTTACAATAGCCTAAAGGCTGTTTATAACTCTATAGGTATATGGAAAACAGTATTCTTAATTTTCAACTTCATAACTTATAATCGTATTATGCTCTCCATCTTCCTAATAGAGAATAAAAAAATATAAAAAAGGAGCGTGTTTTAATGGATTTTTTAAACAAAGTAGTTGGTGCTGGAAACACCCTACTATGGTCTTATGTACTTATTTATATGCTAATTGGTCTTGGTCTTTATTTCACTGTAAAAACAAAGTTCGTACAATTTAGATTGTTCGGAGAAATGTTTAGACTTCTTACGGAAGGTGCTAGTAAATCTGTTACAAACAAAGAAAAAAAGGGAGTTTCGTCCTTTCAGGCATTTTGTATTAGTACTGCATCTCGTGTTGGTACTGGAAACCTTGCAGGGGTAGCTATTGCCATCTCTATTGGTGGTCCTGGAGCTGTATTTTGGATGTGGGTTATCGCTTTAATCGGTGCTGGTTCAAGCTTTGTAGAAAGTACTTTAGCTCAAATTTACAAGGTAAAGGATCGAGACAGCTATAGAGGTGGTCCTGCATACTATATGGAAAAAGCCTTAAACATGAGATGGATGGGAATATTATTCTCTATTTTAATCACTTTATGCTTTGGTTTAGTATTTAACGCTGCACAATCAAATACCATTTCTCTTGCTTTTGAACAAGCATTTGGTCTTCAAAGATGGATGGTAGGACTAGGATTAATGATCCTGACAGCAATTATCATATTTGGTGGAGTTAAAAGAATTGCAAAAGTTGCTGAAGCAATCGTACCTGTTATGGCAATTGCTTATGTATTAGTTGCTGCATTTGTTCTTATTAAGAACGCTGCTCAGATTCCATCTTTATTAGCTTTAATTTTCAGCAGTGCATTTGGAGTTAAAGCTGCTGTTGGAGGGGCTGCTGGTATAGCTATGAAGCAAGCTCTTATGCAAGGAATCAAGCGAGGTCTATTCTCAAATGAAGCAGGTATGGGTAGTGCGCCAAATGCTGCTGCAACTGCTGAAGTAACTCACCCTGTAAAGCAAGGACTTATTCAAACACTAGGAGTATTTACAGATACCTTATTAATCTGTAGTGCAACTGCATTTGTTGTGATCTTATCAGGAGCTTATACAAACGGAGATTTAACAGGTATTCAGCTTACACAAACAGCTCTAAGCTCTCAAGTGGGTCCTTGGGCAAATACATTTATCGCTGTCTGTATCCTACTATTTGCATTTAGTTCTATTATCGGAAATTACTATTATGGTGAATCGAATATCGAATTTATGAGCGGAAATAAAACTTGGTTACTTGTCTACAGAGTCGCTGTATCATTAATGGTTCTATGGGGATCTATCTCTTCTATCCAAATCGTTTGGGATATGGCAGACCTTTTCATGGGAATGATGGCTGTAACTAACCTAATTGCTATTGCAATGCTTGGAAAAATTGCTTTTGCTGCTTTAAAGGATTATGTAGATCAAAAGAACGCAGGAAAAGATCCCGTATTTTATGTAGATAACATTCCTGGACTTACAAATGTGGAGTGCTGGGAAGAAAGAAAAAAAAGCATGAAGCTATAAACATGATATGGAAAAATAGAAAATAGATCCTAAAAATACTTAAGGCATTTTATCAAAATTGAGTAATTTCAAGATTTTGATAAAATGCCTTTTGATTAAAAATGTAGTGACAATCACAAAATATATTTTCCTAACATTCCCTTTATTATATATATACTTTTTCTACAGATGGCGACCCACTTAAATAAAGCATCGGTGGATAATACATCTCAAAGTCAAGAATATCTCCTATTTTTATTTCTTCATTACATCCATGAATATCTACAATCAAATGATCACTACTACTTCCAATGATTTCAATACCTTCTTTTTGAGGAATTAATTTATCATGCATAACAAAATCTTGTTTTCCAACAGCTAATAAAGCCCTTTTTCTTATTCCTTTATCCTCATAGGTAGGTGTTTTTCCAAAAGCATCAATAAATATTTCTCCAATAGGATAAGTAGGTTTGTCCTTTACCTCTACCACCTGTGCCTTTAAAACAAATGTATCTTGATGCATATGGCTCATATCTATTTTCCATAGATCATCTAAATCCTTTGCTAAAAGCATTCCTTCTCCGATTCTTAAATGATTGACTTTTTCAGGGATTTTTCCATCTATAATAAGGGGAAGGGTACTCGTAGCTCCACCAGATATAATCTCTAGTTTTCTATTTATTTTTTCTTCTATTTTTTCTGCTATATCACAAAGTTTCCCAAGATTTTCTTCTGTCGGCTTTATAGAGCCATAGCATCCAAGGTTCGTTCCAACACCAAGTAAATCTACATTCTCAAGAGTATTCTCTACATATACAGCCATATCCATAAACTCATCTTCATCAACAAATCCTTCTCTTAAATCTCCAAGGTCAAACATCAAAACAACACCATGTTTTTTCCCTTGAGCTTTACATGTTTGTTCAATTTGATTTAATGTTTCTAACTCTGAATTTAAACTACTATCTACATGCTTTACTAATTCATCAATTTCACTAAACATAGGAATGCGAATCAACATCATGGGTAAATTTATTCCAGCTCCTTTTAATCTAATCATTTGATCTACTCTTGAACTAGCAATATATTTACATCCAGCTTTGACAAATTGATCAACTACTGGAAATAATCCATTGACCCCTTTTACTACGCCAGCAATACGAATGCCCTTTCCATTACATAGATCCACCGTACATTTTACATTTTCATAGATTTTCTTTAAATTAACTTGTAATATAGGATATTTTTGCTTTTGTTCAATACATTGACACATATGAATTCCCCCTCTAAAAATCTACTTTTAAAAGACAATTACATGAAACACATATTGAAATTTTTGTTTAGTATACCAAAATTTTCTTATGCTTTAATTCTATTATAAAAAATTTTGAATATTTTTTCCATATGTATACATTATTTTCTTAAAATCATCCTTTATTGTCTTCCAACCAGGATAAAATCCTATGTTTTTCACAGTATTTATCAAGTATCCCTATTTTACACCAATAGTCGCCGTACCCTAAAAAAATAAACAAAGCCCCCTTCTGCTCTGTTTATCTTTTTTAGACATGAATAGACTATTTTTTATATAAAAATCTTTTCCTAATTTCAATCTTTTCACGCCTTTCATCTTTTAATCTATTTTATCAAAAATAAAGCCTTTTATCTTCCTATTGTTAAAAGGATTTTGTAGTAATATGTAGAATGTTAAAAAAAGGAACTATCCACCTTTTAATCCTAACTAATAGAAAGCAGAGGAAAACTTTATGAGTATCAAGTCCAAATTAATTATCAGTTATGTATTATTGATTGTATTTTCAGTAAGTATACTAGGCTTCTTGATAGGAAATAAATCTCACAGCGCCGTTTTTCGTGAAGTAACTGAAAAAAACCAAGGAACTGTAGAATTAATTCATAATATGGTAAGTGTTCGAAACGACCTTCTCTCTGAAAAAGTATGGACCGATTTGCATTATATAGAAGATTTGTTAAATAATCTAGGAGAAATACGAATAGATTATGACAAAAAAGTTCAAGTGGGCAACTATATACTTCCTACATTATATGCTGGTAACACTAATTTAACTTTAAATACAGCTCTTGCTCCAAAAATAGAAAAATCTATTGGAGCAATTTATTCTATATTTTTACTTCACGATAATCAATTAATAAGAGTTTCTACAAGTCTAAAATTTAATGGTAAAAGAGCTATAGGAACAAAACTATCTATTTATAATCATTCTGATAATGATGACAATCTGATTGATCACACTATCTATAATAAAATCATCAACAAAGAAACTTATTATGGAAGCCATTTAATAAATAACGATTGGCTAATAACAGGATATCAACCCCTACTTGATAAAAGAAATAATGTTATAGGTGCTGTTGCTCTAGGTTATAAAGGGATCAACCCTTATTTAGAAAAAACATTGAGCCATATTAAAATTGGAAAAACAGGCTATGTTTATGTAATGAATTCGAAAGGAGATGTTCTTCTTCATCCAAAGATCAAAGGAGAAAATCTATCCTCCTTTGCTTTTTCTCAAGAAATTTTCAAAAGCAAAAGCGGTATTCTCGAATACGAATTTCAAGGGATTTATAAAATGGCTTCTTACAAGTATTTTGAGCCTTGGGATTTATACATTATTGCAACAGCCCCTTATGATGATTTAAAATCTTCTTCTATGTCTATTTTAAAAACAACATTATTGATAGGGATTTTAGTTTCCCTTATATGTGTACTTGTTTCTTTATTTGTTGCAAGTACATTGGTAGAACCTCTTAACAAATTGAAAAATTATATGGAATCTGTGAGTAAAGGGGACCTATCTGTTCATTCTGATATAACTAGCAAAGATGAAATTGGCATATTATCCAACAGCTTTAATCATATGCTGTCGGAAAATAAAAGGTTATTACAAGAAGTCATTGAACAAGATCATATAAAAACAGAATTTTTTTCAAATATATCTCATGAATTAAAAACTCCTATCAACATAATTTTATCAACATCACAATTATTTTCTCTTTATGGAAAAAATGGACATAAACCTATTGTTGCTAATAAATTTAATAATCATATACATATCATCAATCAAAATTGCTACCGTCTTTTGCGATTAGTCAATAATTTAATTGATCTTACAAAAATAGATTCGGGTTATATGGAGCTACATTTAAAAAACAACAATATTGTAGAGGTTGTTGAAAATATTACTCTATCTACCGTTGAATATATAGAAAGTAAAGAAAGAATCATTATATTCGATACAGATACGGAAGAAAAATTTATGGCGTTCGATGAAGAAAAGCTTGAAAGAATTATGCTCAATATTATTTCGAATGCAGTAAAATTTACTAACCCTAAAGACCAAATAGAAGTCAATATTTATGATAAAAATAACAAAATAGAAATTTCTGTAAAAGATACGGGTATTGGGATTCCAGAGGACAAAATAGAAAAGATCTTTGAAAGATTTAAGCAAGTAGATCCTATCTTGAGCCGAAGTCACGAAGGAAGTGGAATAGGATTATCTCTTGTTAAATCCTTAGTTACTATGCATGGTGGAAGTATTTCTGTAAAAAGTAAATATGGAAAAGGAACAGAATTTATTATTACATTACCAGTAAAATTTGTTCCTGAAAACGATCCCCCTCCACCAAAAGACGATTTTTCAAAAAACATCAATGACGAAAAAATAAAAGTAGAGTTTTCCGATATTTATTCATAAAAGGGATTATCCAATTTTTAAATAAATCAAAATTATCTGGAACAAAATATCAAAGGAAACCGTCTAATATAATATTAAAACTTTATTAGGAGGAGATATTAATGAAAAAGATAATACTAGCACTATTCATATGCATCGTTACTTCATTTGTCATAGGGTGTACTTCAACAAAACCTATAACCCCTCAAAACCCTACAGAAACAAAAAATGATACACAAGAAATTAGTTCTGAAGAAAGAAAAAAAATAAACCTCTATGTATCCGCTATGAAAGCTGCTTTCAAAGAAGAAAATGGTGGTACTGGATTTATAGCTGTAAAATTAGATAAATTAGAAGGTTTAAGTGATGATGCTAAAAATAAAGTATTAAAAGATCTTTCTGTTTTATCTTCAAATGTATATGCTTTTGAAGAAGTTAAAAATGATAATGCCAAGTTTAAATATGACGATCAAGGTAATTTACAACGCACTATAGATGGAACCCTATTATCCATAAGTGTTGAAGAGTATAATCATAAAGAAGCTATCATTGTAGCTACTTCTTGGTTTGGCAACTTAGGAGCAGTTTTTCCAGAATATAAAGCTACTTATAAAGATGATACTTGGCATCTAGAGCTTTTAACAATGGGAATATCTTAACTTAATAACCACCACTTCATGTGGTGGTTTAATTTTTTCTTTTTCACGTGAAACATTTATTATCTTATCATCTGAACAAAAGTATATAAAAGCTTTAATCCATAATAGATGATTATTCCACCACAAATTATATTGATCCATTGAATCACTTTATTATTAAAATTATTCCTGAAAATTGAAACGATTGTAGTGACTCCTGTAAACCAAGATAATGAAGCTAAACATACACCCATAATAAACATCTTTGAAGCTTCAATTGGAAGGGATGCACGAAATCCTCCCAATAGTAATGATCCATCAATTAATGCCTGTGGATTCATCCAAGTAACTGTAAAACAAGTAATAACTACTTGTATCAAGGATTTGTTTACATCCACATCATTTCTTGTTTCTACCTTACTTCGTATAAAACCAATACCTATATATATAACAACCAAGCTTCCAATAAGCAGTATGACACCTCTTAGCATTTGCGATTTTTCCATCAACACACCCATTCCAAAGAAACACGCTATAGCAAGAGAAATATCAAAAAATGATGTGATAAAAGCAACTTGATAAGCTCTTACTCTATCTTTACTAATAGCTGTATTGATCACATAAAGATTTTGCATTCCTATAGGTGCTACATAAGCAAGTCCTAGCATAAATCCTTGTATAAGATAACCAATCATAGATCTTCCCTCCCTTCATCTTTTATCTACTATTATTTTAACTCCATAAACATCCAATGTCTACAATCAAGAATACTAACTTTATCCCCAACCAAGAAAAAGTAGCTGATTTTACAACTACTTTTCTTTGATTAATTCTCTAATGATTATTGATAGTCTTTCAAGACCTTTTTCCAAATCTTCTAAGGATGCATATGCATAAGAAATTCTCAAACTCTGATTATTTGAAAAAAATGGTTAAATATAAAATAATTTGTTGAAAAATATCTAAGGAAATATGACCACCTATAATTTGTCTACTAGACTAATTTGAGTAATTTTAGAAAATTCCAACTTTACGTGGTAACCATTAATTTTTCGTAAAAAGTATTTACGCACTCATATAACTATGCTATACTATATTCAAAGTGGAGGCGTTTGTCGGATGTGCCTGGCTAATAAAAAACCGAAGAAAGTTTGAGGCGTTTATCGGGTGTGCCTGGCTAATAAAAAACCGAAGAAAGTGAAGATAAGGGAACATCTTTTGATGTTCCCTTTAAAATATTATAGACAAATCGAGAGGGTCGAGCAAAATGTCCAAAATAAAATGCAACTTTGTTTTTATAAAAGAAGAATATTTTAAGCAAAATAGCCAACTTGAGGAAATGTTAGATCCCTATGATATCGTTAAACAAATACAAAGGCAATATGTATTTCTAAAAATCCAATACAAAAACAACAACATTTTAGTTCCTCTCAGAAGCGAACTTCCCTTTAATAAAAAAATCGGTGACATTGGCTACCCTGTTCCTTCTAAGAAAAAAATTCATGCAGGATTAGATTTTAGAAAAATATTAATCGTTAATAACTCATCCTATATAGAATTATCTAAATATCCTAAAATTCCGAAATCACAACAACAAATCATAGAACAAAATTATCCATCCATCGAAAAAAGAGTTTTACAATATATAAACGGATATATTAGATCTGCATTGAAAAAGCGAGAAAAAAGAGATAAAAAGTATAAATTCTCAACACTTCATAATTTTCATGATGCATTAGGTATTATAAAAAGTTTAACTGAAAAGAAAAAATCACACCAAGAAATTGCCATATCACGTGATAATGCTTAATAAAATATTATAAAAGGTCTAATCAGCTAAGTGGTTAAACCTTTTATAATACGATTTATTTATAGGAACACTTTCTTTTTTATATTTCCTCTCATTTCATCTATTTTGAAAAAAATTTTCAAAACCTATTGTGCATCTATATCCGTACTAAGCACAACTTCAAAATTCTTCCCATCCACAGCATTATACTCAATAACAGTTAAAGAAGCATCCTTTTGTATAATATTGACGCCTTCTACGCTATCTTTTATACTCCATTTCCCCCTAAGGGTAACATACATTTTTTTCATTTTACTAGGTTCAATATCACTTTTTTCATCATTTTTAGGATTTTTTACTAGTCTGAGATCTGGATCTGTTACACTAAGAATTTTTTCATTTCCTTTGTCCTTAATCATCAACATAGATGGTACACTAACTCCTTTTACAACACCATAAGGTATATCTATATTTTTATCAAAAATGATATATCCCATTGTGTTAGAAGCTTTATGGTTGACAATATGAGCCTTACTATCCTTTTGTAATATTTCATAATCAGGTTTTTTCACATGTTTTTCTAGTTCCTCTAGAGATGACTGCACTAAAATTACATATTCATAATCTTCTCCTGAAGGATTTGTACCATGATCGATCCATGCTGTTGAATAATCACCTTTCGTTATAAATTTAGGGTTATCCAGATCTACATGTGTTGTAGAATGAAGTCTTGACTCTTGTTTACTTCTCTTAATGTGTAATCCTTTCCCATTAGGTATAATATAACCATTTCCATAAGCATCTATCAACCATGCTGATTCATCTTCCTTTCCCTCTTTTTTATAAGGGAATTTAGTAATAGCTTTTGAATTATAGTAAATCGGCATATTTCTATCTGTCATGAAATTTTGAAATAAAGTTGTCTCTGTATGATGCTTTGTATCGTCATTTTTTATATCTGAACCTAAAACAATGATTTCATTATTAAAGTAGAATACAGATTTATTGGCTCTAAAGCTTGGATTAAATGCCGTATCATGAAGCTTCATACCAAATAATCCATTTTTACCTTCTATACTTACACCACCTAAAAAGATTTCATCAGAAAAATTGCGATCTTTTTTCCCACCCTTAAAATAGTGTAATTTTTCAAGGGGCAAATTAATAGCTGTTGTTCCAGGCCATCTATTCCAATCCCAACCTTTTTTTATGTTATAGCCACTGCCCTCATCACTAATGGGATCACCACTTGTAAATAATTGCATAGAACCATAGCTAAGATAACGTCCAAAAGAATTTGCAGCGTTTTTATCTGGATTTACTTCCTTCGTATAGCCACATTCATAATCCCATACGTATTGACTCCAACCTTTTGTAGCTACCATCCAATTATCACGGCGATATATAGACATACCACTATAAGGCTTCATCCAATACCCTTGTGGTATAGGAGTTACTTTTATATTATCATTAGCTGCAAAAGCTAACATCAATTGCATATCTCCCATAGTTGCTCTATACATAATACCTGCCTTTGACTCTCTAAATAAGGATTTTTTCAAATAAGAAGTTTCTGGTTTCCACAGATCTAAGAACAAACCTGCCATTTCCTCATCTATCCTACCATTTTCACCGGGTTTTCCTGCTTTAGCCATATACATATAGGCAGGTATAATACTTCTGTTAACGTTCACGCCTCCAAGTATTCGTCCTGAAGTAGCAAACGGAACCGTATATTTATTGGCAGCAATATATTGAGTGATCAAAGCATTTTTTAAATTTGCATGAGCCTGCTTTGGCATATTAAAGTCAGTTCTACTTAATAAATAAGTAACAATAGCCCCTACATGCAATGCATACGGTGCATAAGCACTCATATAAACACCGTTATGATGAAAACCTGAATAATCTGGCTTAATGAGATCTGCATAACCAGGAGCAATACTAAGAGCTCCATCATACCATTTTAACAAGCTTTGCATATACTGAACCTTTTGAGGGGTATCCTCCATCATTAGTACATAAAGTAAAGAGAAAAACATTTTTGTTCGTACTTCATCAGCTGTTGTTTCTTGAAACTCACCATCTTTGATATCAAAGGCTTTACCAAAATTTATATACCACTTAACTGCATCTCTATGTTTTTTAAAGGTTTCTGGCTCTAAATCTTTTCTTACAAGATATAAAGCATGAATATATCCTGCTATGTTATTCCCTTGATGATAAAGAGTTCCCAAAGCACTACCTGCTGCCCAACCTTGGTCTGTATAATAATCAAATAGTAATTGTAGTTTTTTCATACTCTCTTGATTTCCATTTAATTTATAATCTAAAGCAAGAGGCAAGAAAACATTACTATTTATATTTGAAAATTTAGGCTTATGTAAAGAACGCTCTGCAAATAAAGGCATACCTGTAATCGTCCCATCTTCATGACGGACAATATTTAACATATCAAAAGTTTTTTTAGCTTTTTTGATATCATTTTGCAAGCTTTCATTGCGTATTTTCAAAGCTTCTTCAGTAAGATTCGTAAGATCTAAATCTTTTCCTAAAACCCATTCATCATATTTCTTTGCAATTTTTGTAAAATCAGCCTTTTGTTTTTCTGTAATTGTACTTGGCATAGCAATATTTGGCTTTTTATTCCAATGATAAAGCGTTCGATTCCAAGTCCCCCCTAAATCATTGCGGTTAATTTTTATGTGAAAATCCTCATCGCCATATTGTGGCACGTTAGCAGCAACTTCTACCACATCTAAAAATATATTCCCCTCTATTGAAGAGACTGGTGGAACAATTTCCACTATTTTAATATTTTGATCTGAAGTATCTTTATTCATTCCTTCTTTTAAAGCATCCTGTTTATAATTAATCCAAAATGCTCTCCACCCTTTAAAGTTTAAATTAAAATCATTTGTATATTGGGCATGATTATTTTTGATTTGATTTTTTGTTCCATAGTTAAAGGTTAAAGCACCATCTATCGCCTTTTCGTTGTATATCCATATCTTAAGACCTGAGGATTTTGCTTTATTTATTTTATCTATTTCAGCTTTTGTAAGTTTTCTTATTAAAGCAGACCCCTTTTCCCATGCCCATTTCATAGAATGAGAACCATGTTTAAAATGGTTAGATGATACTTCAATCAACCCTCCATTTTTAGGACTCCAGTATGATAATTCCTTCTTATTCTCAAAAGAATCAATCCCTTTAAAAGACGCTTCATTTAATTCAAGTTTTGAACCCTTTTCTTTAACATTTTCCTCATTAATAGCTTTAGTAGCACAACCTGTCAAGGTTTGAACCAATAAACTGATCCCTATTATTCCTGCTATCACCTTTTTCATTTTCATTCTCCTCTTTTAAGTAAATCCTCTTTCAGTAGCATTTATAGCTTTATCAATCTAAAAAGCAATTGATCTTGAATACAAAAATTCCAGTAGTATTTTATTTGCTTTCATGCTTATACTTCCTCCCTTTCTTCATAATTTTAAATCAACATGATCAGAACATCATTTTCTGATAAACTGTATTCATGATCATTGAACATACTTCCATCTTTTTGACCCTTACGGATATATGAATATTTTTCAAGTACATACAAATTATATCATTTTCGTTATTATGCTTACATTCATTTTTATCTTTAGATGTTAATTTACATTTCCCAATTTAAATTTTAAGAAAAGAAAAATACAGGATGTTTCATCCTGCATTAAATACACATTTAATATGATTTTGATCTTGCTTGCTTCTAATTACACTCTATAAGCCATAAATTGATTGAATGTTTTAGCATTTCATAAGCCCATAGGTATTATTCCTATTCAATTTGCTATTCGGCTACTTATGGTACGGTTTAGCGTAACGAAGTATTATCAGCGGTTTCATTCATAATCATTCAAGTAATTAGAATTATTACAAAACATATCATAGAAACCGTTCCCTAGATATAAGACCTCCCTAGCTTAATTGCTGCTGTCATAAGCACTTTGACACCAATTGCTAAAGCTTTCTCATTAAAATCAAAATATGGATTGTGAAGCGGATAGTTATCAACCCCATCTTTTCTTGCACCTAGAAAAATAAATGCACTTGGTACTGCCTTTGCAAAATATGCAAAATCTTCGCCCGTAGATATTGGTCTATCCAATAATATACAATTTTCTTCACCTAATAGTTCCTTTACATTGTCTTTTACAAAATCTACAATTTTATCATCATTCACAAGAGATGGATAAGAGAACTTATAATTTAGGGTAGCTTGACCACCTAAAGATTGCGCTGTATTTTCAACAATTAGTTTCAATCTATTATATATATTCATCCTTACTTCCTCATTAAATGTCCGAACAGTTCCTTCAAGAACGACTTTATCTGGAATAACATTATATCTCATGCCACCTTTGAATACTCCAATTGAAATAACAGCTTGTTCAAAGGAATCAATATTCCTACTCACAATTGTCTGTATATTATTCACAATTTGAGCTCCAATAACAATTGGATCTGTTCCTAAATGTGGTAAAGAAGCATGAACACCTTTTCCTTGAATATTTATTACGAAAGGATCTGATGCCGCCATCATTGCACCTTTTTTTACAGAAATATTTCCTGTATCTAGTTGTGGCCATATATGCATTCCAAGCATACAATCAACATCTGGATTTTTTAAAACACCTTCTTTAATCATATATTGGGCACCCCCGCCATTAGGAGCATCTTCTTCTGCTGGTTGAAAAATAAGCTTCACAGTACCATGGATTTCATCTTTTATATTCATCAAGCCACGTGCTACTCCAAGTCCAATTGCCGTATGCCCATCATGTCCACATGAATGCATTACATTGCTTTTAATTGACTTAAAAGGTAGATTTGTCATTTCTTCCATTTGCAAAGCATCCATATCAAATCTTAAGCCAATTGTTGGCCCTTCATGATGACCTCTAATAATGCCAACAACACCTGTATTATAATAGCCTTTTTCAACCTCTATCCCCATATTGCTAAGTTCATTCACAATCAGTTTTGCTGTTTCAAATTCTTGCCTACTCAGCTCTGGATTTTGATGAATCTTTCTTCTTTGATCAATCATCCATTCTTCAAATTCATCAACTATCCCCCTAATTCTATCAACTATCACATTAACACTCCTTCACTATTTATTCATACATAATTTTTTATACTTATAAATAAATTCCCGCTCCTAATCCCAATAGCTACTTGAAAATAATCCATAGAATCAATTGAAGAATTCAAACTATACCGTCAATACTATCAATAACTATCCCCTTTAGCATACAAAGTTTTAGTTAAAATAATATATGTATTATTCTACTTGGTCTACCTACATCAGATGCTGATTTTCTTCCAACAATTTTAACATAACCACACTGTTCTAGTTTTCTTATGATCCTGTTCATACTTCGGAGTGTAACTCCGTAAAGCCTAGCTAACTCGCTAGGAGTAACTGAGTTTAACCTATATTGCTTTACAATACTATGTAACTTGAAAATTGTATTTACTCCTAAGCCTGATTTTCGAGCAATTTCAATAAATTTTTCATCAATCTGTTCTTCTTTTTCATTATTAGATTGTAAGTTATTAATGGGACCAATTATTTTTTCTCCCTCATAAACAACAAATACTCTATTTCCTCCACATTTTTTTGCTCTTTCTTTTCCAAGATTAGCTCCATATTTTGCCTCCCTTGCCGTTCTACCATATCCTATACCTATACTTACAGTACTTGTTGTATTCTTATTAATCATACTGATCAGCTCTATTTCTCTAAGGTTGTTTGTTTCACTCTCTAAAATACTTCTGGTAGAAAACAAAATATAGTTTCCAAAACTCAATTCAATCACTGCAGCTTGAATACGTTGAGCGAACAAATAAATTTGTTCTGAAATTTTCATATTTTTCAAAGCCATTTGATATTCATTTTTATTAATTATTGACTGTTCATCTGGCAAATCCATCTCTACCACTAGTACTATTATTTGATTAGTTTGATTAATATGGACTAAATGTTTTAATTTTAACTTTGTTACCATCTCTCTTATAATATTTGAAGTATTTTTACTTTTAAAGCAAGGTATTTTTCTTAATAAAAGTTTTTTATATACACTTTCAATTCCTGTAATACAACAAGAAACCCTTCCATTACTATAATTTTGTTCATGAAAATTATATAAATAATCTATATATTCATTGTCAAGTATTTTTTCTTCTGCTATGGAAATATTTAATTTATCTTTTTCAATCCCGATCTCTCCATAGGCTTCATATAGCAAGTCACCATTATAGGAATCAAAGCTTATTCTTGATATATCATAACCCTTTAATACAGAAGCTTTTAATAAAACATTTAGTAGTGAAGATTCATGACTACTAGGTATATATTCCCAAGGTATTGAGGGGATTACAAGCTTACTAGCAAATATAAAGGGAGTTGTTCCAGTAAATAATAGTCCATCTAGCTCTCCTTGAAATTTTTCGATTATAGCTGGAGCTTCTTTATATATATTATATTTAAGACTTACTAATTCTATATATTTAAAGTTTTTTCTTACAACATCACTAACTCTCTCTATACTTTTTTCAGGACCTATAACCCCTAATTTCATTACATACTCACTTCCTTCACTTAAAAGTTGATTATTGATTTAACATTAACATATATAATGCATATTTTATATAAAAATGTATTTAAATTGAAAGAAAAATCTGTATGAGCTATGGACTTAATGAAATTAAATGTTTTTTATTTTAAAAAATATTCAATCTATTTCCTCAATTATACCTTTCAAGGATATTGACTGTATATTGACTTTAAATATGTCTCTAATTGTCAACAAACATCTAATTATTAGCTAAAAAATATAACCATTTAAAAAATACTTCTTATATACGCTGAAATACATATTCCTAATTTTTCATGAGCTTCAGGATCTAAATGTAATCCATCGATTTTACTAGATCTTATAAACTTCGAAGCATCCATTAAATAACACTGTTCTTGAAGAACATTTTGAAATTCCTCTGAAAACTTTAAACTCTTTTCTATTCCCCCACACATAATAGGAACATCTTCTATTCCTTTTTCCATTGGTGGTGGGACGATAACTAATACTTCTGGCGGCTGCATATTAGGACCTGTATCACTCCCTTTTATAATCTTAACTAAGACTTCAACCCCTTTTGCCACGTCCACCGCTTGTAAAGAAAATCGGTGTTTTAAATCATTGCTCCCTAAAAATAAGACTACCAAATCAATGGGCTTGTGGGTATGAATACAAGGAAAAAGATAATTTTTCCCATTTCTATATTCTCCTTCAATAGGATCATCCCAAACTGTAGTTCTTCCGTTAAGCCCTTCACATATGACTTCGTATTCATCTCCTAACCTTTTTTTCAAAACAGAAGTCCATATCATATCTTTGGCATATCTTATCTTTGTTTTTGGATTATATCCCCAAGTGTTAGAATCCCCATAACACAGTATCGTTTTCATAAATATCACCTTTTCACTAGAAATTTATTATTTTTATATACCACTAACATAATTATATAGGTTTTTAAAAATAAAAAATCTTATTTCTAAAATCTTTTTATTCTATTGATAGATCATATTGACCCTTTCTCGATAAATTGGACACTCTAGAGTTAGAGTTTCTCTGTTTTTCTCATTATTTCTCGTGATTCTGATTTTCCACCCATTTATTCCACAGTTCTCTTGACAATGAGCCTCTCATGGCATGTATTTATGCAT
>JAOARV010000038.1 GCA_025210395.1 Marinisporobacter sp. | reverse complement strand
TTTAGGTACATCTGCATAGCCTGTAAAAGATTTATGCTTAACCTTATTCTCTATTGATGAAGCATTGTTAATAGTATTATGTGGAACATATCCTCTTTTATTTTTAGTTGAGGTTTTATATTCAATGTAAAACCAATCTTTTTCTATTCCATGAACTTGAACAGACTCATTTAGACTAACGCTACCAACGGATGGATAATTATTTGAATTAGGACCATGGTATACTCGTGTAGCACGTGACATAGTAGAACTTACAGACATTTTTATCACTCCTTGTTTTAATATTGTAAATACTTGGTTTAATTGTTTACTTAAAGTTTTTCTTTATTAGGAATATAAGTAATACTTAAAACAGATTCTCTAAAAAACTATAATCAGTATGAGAATATTTAAGTTCTGATAACTCCTATACTAAATAGATGTTCTATTCATATTGAAATAGTGTTATAAGATAGTAAAACTGCTACTTTTAACCTATTCATTTATTGAATAAAAAACTGTTTTTTCCATTTATACTTCATCTCCTTTGTGTTTTATATTATCCTAAGTACTTGATTTGGATAAATCAAACTATTCTTTAAACCATTTAACTTCATCAGCTCATTGACTGCCATATTAAATGATTTTTCTATAGATCATAGGTGATCTACTGCCTTTACAGTATAGATATCAAAGCTACTAGAACTACCACAGTTACTCAATACCTCTCTTTTATAACCTCTGCTAAAGGAAAGTTCTGTCCAGGACAGGAAGTAGTTCTTAACTCCCTATGACCTTTCATAGTGCTTATACTGTATTTGTCACATAGGTACTGACATAATTCTATAAGAGCTTCAAATTGAATTTTGAATACTTTTTCTACTTCAAAATTACCTTGTAGGCATATACCTCTAAAGAAACTTTATTGTAGCCTTCACAAT
Organism: Marinisporobacter sp.; assembly: GCA_025210395.1. Lineage (GTDB taxonomy): Bacteria > Bacillota > Clostridia > Peptostreptococcales > Thermotaleaceae > Crassaminicella. Next base: position 2,355 of record JAOARV010000038.1, on the reverse strand, counting down.
GAGCTCCTATAGTGTTTTCAGGCCTGCCCCTGTAGACTTTCCTATCCTTTTTAATAAAAAAGTGATAGCTAAATCCACTCCATCCATTTTCTAAATGCTGCCTATGTATATCATCTACAGTCACACTACTATGTGCTACATTATGAATGACAATCATAGAAGGCTTATTCATTTTTTAAAGAGCATTTTTAAATGTTAAGTTTGTTTCTATAATTCGCATTCTGCTCACATACCTTTTCTATCTAAAAGCTTTAACCGGTTAAGTGCTCTACATCTATTAAAGACAACTTTTAGAGTCAAAATGTAAACCCCTATTTTTAAAATTTTTTAAAACTTTTTGAAAGATTGTTACAATGTAGTAGAATACACATTTTAAGCATTCTTTTTAAAAACATAGTTTTTTATGTCTTCAACATCTTTTTTCACATCTTCAACTAAATTTAACTTATCCGTTAAATTACATATAATCTCTTGATACTTTTCTTCCCTATCTTCTTGACGACCATCTCTTTTTTCTTGATTCTTTAAGATATAAAAAATCAAACCAACACTAATCACAGCCCATATCCCCTGAGTGGATGCTAACTCGAATATCTTTTCTTCCAATTTTCTCCCTCCTTTTTGATGTTTAAAATTTTCCTTAGATTCATCAAACCTCTATTTTTAGCCCTATTTACTGCTTGTCTTGAGATACCAAGTAGCTTTGCAATTTCTTTGTAAGAAAAATCTTGAATAAATTTTTTCTTTAAAACTTCTCTTTGTAGTACCGGTAATGAGATTAATAGATTAGCTATAAAAATATTGCTATCTACATCGATTAGCGCATCATCAACCAAAATATCTAGATCTAATTGAGTAGTTTGAGTTCTTTGTAATATATTTTTCTTAAATAAATTTATAGATTTATTCTTTAGAAATGTATAAATATAGTTGATAACTACACCGTCACTTTTTACATGAAGTTTATCAATCTCTATTTCTCTAATAGTTTCTAAAAAAGCTATTATTAAATCTGTTTCTGCTTCTTCATAACTTAGGTTTCTGCTCAATTTTTTTATAGTTGGCTTAAATTTTAAATAAATGTTTGCAACAGCTTCTTCATCTCCCCTTTGTACTCTTTGTAGTAAATAATATAGTCCCATATTGTTTCCCCCTTTAGTCTTGAACCTAGATAGCTATCCAACAAATAAAGACAAACTTTGAATAGAAATTGTAAACCGGTATTTTTTGACTTATTTTGTCTAATATTGCTAATAAAGACTACAGCTACTACTTAAATGAGAATTACGATGATAAGATTAATACGTTCTGTCAAAAAAAATAATATATAGCATAATAAACATAAGGGATATTATGCTTCATTTAAAAAGGGGATCTAGTATAGGTACTAGGCTAAACATAAATTAAGAGAACTGGAGGTTTTTATGCTATATATAATTTACAGGAGGAATTTATGTTAGAGTTATTTGAAAAGTATTTAAGAAAAGATAGTAAAAGTGAGAATACAATCAAGAGTTCCCTAAGACATCTGAATCTTTATTTGAATTGGTTTAAAGAGTCCTTTGAAACAATTTCACTCAATTACATAGAGAAAATATTTTAGAATATAAAAATTATCTAAAGAATATAAAGAAAGATTCTGCTAGAACCATTAATGCTAAACTAGCAGCTCTTATTAAATTTAATGGGTTTTTGATAGATGAAAATATATATGAGAAATATATGATGGTTTCAAAGAAAAATCATATAAAGATCTACTCCACTAGAACTAGTCCTATGAACATTAGTAAAAAGGGTGTAGAAACTTTTAGTCAGACTATATTAGAAAAAGGATATAAAAGAAATTAAGCTATCGTTACATTAATAGGTTACTCAGAACTTAGAATATCTGAAGCTTTGAACTTAAAGCTAGAAGATGTACATTTGACAGCAAAAGAAGTAATTATCAGAAGTGAGAAAGACCATAAAGAAAGGGTCGTATATATTGGTGAAAAAATAGTAAGTGCTTTAAAATCCTATCTTATCGAAAGAGTAGGTGTTGAAAATGAAAACTATTTATTTAATAGTAGACAAAGTAAACGATTAAATCGAGGTAGAATCAACCAGATGTTTTAATAAATTCAACAATAAAATAACTCCCCATAAGCTAAGACACTTTTTGGTGTACTCATGCTTGGGAGTATAAAAAGTTTAGTGTAAATGATATTTTCACTTTACCCCCTGTGGTAAGATAGTTGTCGTAGGAGAAAATTAATGATATTCTCGAATAAAAATAAAGAAGGAGATTAAACCTATGGCAAAAAACAATAAAAGATATTCAATAGAAGAAAAACAGAGATTGATAAAAAGAATGTT
>JAOARV010000037.1 GCA_025210395.1 Marinisporobacter sp. | reverse complement strand
GCGCGAAGCCCCCCTTAAGATAAGATTTCCCATAGCGTTAAGCTAGTAAGACCCCAGAAAGACTATCTGGTTGATAGGCCTAAGGTGTAAGGACAGTAATGTCTTCAGCTGATAGGTACTAATAGGTCGAGGACTTGACCTAAGAAATATGCATTGTTTGGTTTTGAGGGTGTAAATTCTTAAGAGAAGATACATTACATATTAGTAAAGAAATTATCTAGTGACTATAGCGAAGGAGTTACACCTGTTCCCATACCGAACACAGCAGTTAAGCCCTTCAGCGCTGATGGTACTTGGTGGGTAACTGCCTGGGAGAGTAGGTCGTCGCTAGATAATTTCTTTTTATTTTTTAATCATTCGGAGTCTAAAGTGATATAATGTATCATATATATAAATGGATGTAGACCGATAATGGGTCTATAGTGAATAAAGAGGATGCAATGTTGAATGAAAACTAGGGGGGATTTGATGAGTGTTCAAGGGCTTTTTAAGAAAGGAATTTCCTTTATGGAATTTGTAAATAAAGATAAAGACACTTATAAAGAAAGAACCTTAGAAATATATAATGACATTGAATTAGATGAAGCTCTTCAGCAGGAGATAAAAAAAGTTCATGAATTAGTAAATATTTTGGTAGTTGCTGAAATATGGTGTCCTGATTGTATGATTAATGTCCCAGCCCTTCAAAAGATGACAGAGATCAATCCGAATTTTGTAATATCTATTGTAGCAAGAGAAGGTAATGAAGCTTTTATGGACAACTACAAGATGAATGGAAAAATAAAAGTACCTACATTTGTAATTATGGACAAAGATTTTAAAACATTAGGAGCTTTCATAGAACAACCTCAAATATTAAAAGACATAGAGGAAAAAGGAAAGCAAGTAGAAATAATCGTAGCAAAAAGGAAATATAAAAAGGGAGAGTATATCGTAGAAACAATAAAAGAAATACTGAATATGATCAAAAAATAGATGGCAAAGGGCCATCTTTTTTTGACAACAAAACTTTTGGATGCTACAATATATAGTGCATACTTAAAAACAACATACTAAATGATGTGGTTTTTGGTATAATCATACAATATCTAGTACATATTACTAATGATGCTGAGAGGAGTATTTTATGATTAAGGTAATGAAGCGAAATGATAAAATAGTAGATTTTGATAGTATAAAAATAAGAAATGCAATTGAACGAGCTATGTCAGAAACAAAATCAGGAATAGATCATGATTTAAGTAAAAAAATCTCTTATCTAATACACGAAAAAATTCAAAATATAGGATCACCTATACATGTAGAAGAAATACAAGATATGGTGGAAGATTTATTGATGACAAGCGATAGAAGAGATGTTGCAAAGATGTACATCATTTATAGAAATGAACATAATAAAATGAGAAAAAGAAGAAAAAGGATTGAGGATCGATTGTTAACAAATGATTTTATTAGTCAATATAAGCATAATCCTTCTCCTATGGAGCAGTTAGGTAATTTTGTATATTATAGAACCTATTCTAGATGGTTGCCAGAGGAAAAAAGAAGAGAATATTGGTGGGAGACTGTAAGACGCGCTGTTGAATACAATTGTAGCTTAATTCCAACTACAAAAAAAGAAGCAGAAAAGCTGTATGATAATGTTTATAATCTTCGTCAATTTTTATCAGGACGAACCTTTTGGGTGGGAAATACACCTGTAGCAAAGAATTATCCAATGGCTAATTATAATTGTTCTTTTCTAAAGATAGAACAGTTTGAGTCCTTTAAAGAATTATTTTATTTATTGATGATAGGTTCTGGAGTAGGCCTTAGAATTTTAAAAGATGATGTAGGCAGTCTTCCCAAGATCAGAACGAATTATGAACTGATCCATAAAGATTATATGCCAGTGCCTAAGAATGAAAGGGAAGATAACACGGGTTTAGAGTTTTTTCATAATAATGTTGTTAAAATTACAGTGGGAGATAGTAAGGAAGGGTGGACTCAAAGCTTAGATTTTTTCTTCAAACTTTTATATAGTAATGAATATAGAAATGTAAAAACCATTATTGTAGACTATGATCATGTACGACCAAAAGGGGAAAAATTGAAAACCTTTGGAGGAACGGCAAGCGGTCATGAAAGTCTTAAGAATATGTTCTTTAAAATTGATGGCGTGATTCGTAAAAACAAAATAAACCATCAGAAAAAGAAGATTAAACTAAAGCCTATTGATTGTTTAGATATTGCCAACATTATTGGAGAAAATGTAGTGGTAGGTGGTGTGAGAAGAACGGCTGAAATGGTATTAATAGATGCAGATGATCAAGAATGTATTGATGCAAAATCTAAGCTATATAAGCAAATAGATGGACAATGGATTGTGGATAAAAATATTATTCATAGACAAATGAGCAATAACTCTATTTATTATAGAGAAAAGCCTACGAGAGAAAAACTTCATTGGCAAATTGAGCGTATGAGATATTCAGGAGAACCAGGATGGATCAATGAAGTAGCAGGATTAAAAAGAAGACCCAATATGAATGGCGTGAATCCATGTGGTGAAATTTTACTTGATTCACAAGGACTTTGTAATTTGACAACAATTAATGTATATAGTTTTGTAGATGAAAATGGTAAGCTAGATTTGGAAGGTTTGCTTGAGGCACAAAGATTATCTGTAAGAGCAGGATATAGAATGACTTGTGTAGAACTAGAGGTACCTAATTGGGATAGGGTGCAGCAAAGAGATAAGTTAGTAGGTTGTTCGTTAACAGGATGGCAGGATATGGTCAATGCAATAGGGGTTACAAGGGAAGAAGAAGCAGAAATTTTAAGAAAGCTAAGAGAAGTAGCTCATGAGGAAGTAAAAAAATATGCAGATCAAATAGGAGAAAGAGAGCCTTTATTAGTAACTACTGTAAAGCCAGAGGGAACATTAAGTCAACTACCTACTGTATCTAGTGGGGTCCATTATTCTCATTCACCTTTCTATATAAGAAGAATTCGTATTAGCTCGGATGATCCACTTGTAAAGGTTTGTGAGGAACTAGACTATCCAGTATTCCCAGAAGTAGGTCAAGTTTTGGATACTTGTGTGACAAAAGTAGTAGAGTTCCCTGTAAAAGCACCAAAAGGAAAAACAAAATATGATGTTTCTGCAATTGAACAGCTTGAAAATTATAAAATGTTTATGGAAAATTATGTAGACCATAATTGTTCTATTACTGTTCATGTAAGAGAGCATGAATGGGAAGCGGTAGAAGAATGGGTATGGGACAACTGGGATGATGTAGTTGCATTATCATTCCTATCACTGGATGATAATTTTTATAAATTACTTCCTTATGAAGCTATTAGTGAAGAAGAATATAAAAGACGCGTAAATAAAATGAAGCCATTTATTCCATCTTTACTTAGAAAGTATGAACAAGAGGAAGTAGAGTTAGATATAGGAAATGACGGGTGTGATAATGGGATTTGTCCTATAAGATAGAAGATAGAAATGTATATAGAACAAAATAAACAACCCCTTAGATTTTAAAATATAAATCTAAGGTTTTTTAAAAATCAAGAATCATAATCATAATAAGAATATGAAAAATTTGATTTTTTATTACCTATTATATTCTATGGTATAGTTAGTTCAAGGCTTATGTATTATAAAAAATAAAACAAAAAGTATATTAAATATTTAAAAATCATCTAAAATATAATCTTTGAAAATGATATAATTGATGTAAATATATAGATAAGGGGAGAAGCGCATGAGTTTTCAATTATCAACCTATGAACATTTAACAGGAGCAACAAAGCAAACACCAGCATTTTCGTGTGTAGCGCAGGGACAGGGATTTTTCTTTGCGAAAAAGGGAGCAATGGTTGCAGATCAAGGTCAGTTTAAATATGAAAAAGTACTATTAGACCCGAATGCAGGTGGCGGAATCGCTAGAGGTATTATGAATAATATTTCTAGAAGATTAACTGGTGAAAATATGGAAATCATGAAGGTAACAGGAGAAGGCATGTGCATATTAGCTTTTGCAGGAAAAAATGTAACAGTCGTTCCCCTTGAACCTGGTGAGTCTGTAGGGGTAGAGTCTGAAAACATACTAGCTTTTTCAGGAAATTTAAACTATGGCGTTCGTTTTATAGGAGCAGGGGTATTATCTCAAAAGGGATTATTCACAACAAACTTTAAAAATACTTCAGGAGAAACAGGTTATGTAGCTGTGATTACAGATGGAAATGCAATTGTCCTACAGACTCCTTGTAGAGTAGACCCAGATGCCATTATATGCTGGACAGGTCCAGATCCAAGCTTGAAGGCAGATGTGAACTGGAAAACATTTATTGGCCAAACTTCAGGAGAGTCTTATATGTTTGAATTTAAGCAAGGGGGAAATACAGTAGTTCTCCAACCTTCAGAAAGAAAAGCAGGTCTTGATATAGGAATAGATAGAGGAGAAGCAGTAGGAACCCAATCAAGTGCTTTTGATAATTCGATGAATAATACTCAAGATATGATGGGACAAGTAAGTAATACATTAGGAAATTTCTTTAATAATAGATAAGGAGGGGTAACAATGGGGTTAAATGGTCTTGGTGGATTAGGAGGTAACAATCAAAATAATCAACCTCAAACACAAACTACAGGACTGGGAGGCTTAGGTGGTCTTGGAAGTGGATTAGGTGGAGCCAATCAAAATACAGCTAGTAAGCCAGTATCTCTAAAAAAGGGTCAGAAGGTATCTTTAAAAAAGGCAGCATCAGATATGGGATTAGACGCAAATACTTTATCTAAGATTCATATAGGACTTGGATGGGACACCAACAAATTTGATGGAAAAGATTTTGATTTAGATGTATTTACCTTTGCTGTAAAGGGGAATGGCAAGGTAAGAAATGAAAAGGACTTTGTATTCTTTGGCAATAAACAACCAGCAGGACTTGGAATCGCATTAAGTGGAGACAATCGAACAGGCCAAGGAAGCGGAGATGATGAAAGCGTCCTTGCTGATTTAAATACAGTTCCTGCTGAAATACAAAAGATTATATTTGCCATTACCATCTATGAAGGAAAAGAAAGAGGTCAAAATTTTGGAATGGTAGAAAATGCTTTTGTAAGATTAGTAGATCAAAATACTAATAAAGAGTTTTTAAGATATGACCTTTCAGAAGACTATAGCTTAGAAACAGCTGTAGTTGTTGGAGAAATCTATAGACACAATGGAGAATGGAAGTTTAATGCCAATGGTTCAGGTTTTAATGATGGACTCCCAGCCCTTTGTGCTTGCTATGGAGTAGATGCAGAATAATGATTAGGAGTAGCAATAGGATTCTATTGCTGCTGTTTTTCTTATAAGAGTTAAGAAGAAATTATATAAAAATATAAGGTGATATATTACGCTATAATAGTCCTTTACGAATAGAATAATGTATTATATACTTGTTTAAGAAAGATTAAGATAGTGAATATGGGATATTCTATTGAAAGGAAAGTATACATGAAATTTGAAAATAAAAAAATAGATGATATGGAGAAAAATAAAGCAAGTGTGTTAAAGAAAAATAAAAATAAAGAGACACTTGCAGGGATTGCATATGAAAAATTAGAGACGATGATTATTACGCTACAATTAAAACCAGGGAGTTTATGGACCGAAAAAGAATTGAGTGAGGTATTAGAAATAGGAAGAATGCCAGTAAGAGAAGCAATTCAAAGATTAGATGCTGCTCATCTTTTGACCATTATGCCACGTAGAGGAGTTTTGGTAACAGAGCTAAAAATAGAAGAATTCTTTTTACAACTAGAGGTACGTCGTCTTCTTGAAAAATTAATTGCAACAAGGGCAGCCCGTTTTGCTATACCTTCTGAAAGAGAGAGATTTTTGCAATTAGCAGATGATTATGAAAAGGTAACAAATGAAAAAGATGAATTAAAAGCTATAGAGATTGATAATGAATTTAATGAATTTATTGGAATATGTGCACGAAACCATTATGCAGCAAGTGCTGTTGCACCTCTTCATGCATTAGCAAGAAGATTATACTATATGCAATATAATCTAGATCCAAATCTTACAAAAGCAATTAATTATGCACATTGTGATCTTATGAGAGCTGTAGCATCTGGAGATGAAACCTTGGCAGCAGAAAAGTCAGATTATTTATTAGACTGTGTAGAAAAGCTTACTCAATTAAAATTTGATATGTATCATAAAAGATAAAAGGTATTGTATAGACTATTATACAATACCTTTTATTTTTTTTGGAAATAATGAAAGAAGGTGAAAAATATCAAACAAAGCCACAAGTTATCAAAAAATATGAAAATATACTTGAAATTAATCAAGAAATTGAATATAATATATTTTGTAATATATTACGTAATATATTTTGTAATATATTACGTAATATAATGTAGAATTGAAAAGTATATCAAACAGAAGGTGGAATTAACTAACAAATACCCAGGGTTACTAGTTAATGAAGAAAGAATTATCTACATTTAAAATTTAAGCATGAGGAAAAGGTTTTTTAAAAAGATCTATTATCTTTTTTAAAATAAAAAAGATAATAGATGAGGATAAACTAAAAGGAGGAAAATTATGATTACGAAAAACACAAAAAGTAATTTAGACAGTAAGTTATTTTGGCCAGCAATTATTTTTACATTTTTAATTTTAGGGTTGGCAGCATTTGTACCAGAAAAAGCTCTAAAAGTAGCTAGTGCAGGAATGACGTGGGTAACTTATGATATGGGATGGTTAGTTCAAATGGGTGGTCTTGGAGCGTTAATATTTTTGTTATGGCTATCCTTTGGAAAATATGGAAACGTTAAATTAGGAGACAAAAGTGATAAACCTGAATTTTCTAACGCCACATATGCCTTTTTAATGTTTACGGCTGGAGTGGGAGCAAGTCTTATTTATTGGGCAATTGGAGAGCCTATGTATTATTTACAAGCTCCACCAATGTTTGCAAAAGCAGGTTCTGTTGAAGCAACCCAATGGTTAACAACTTATGCTATGTATCACTGGGGACCAATTGGATGGGCTATTTTCTGTTTACCATCAGTTCCATTTGCTTATTACCTACACAAGAGAAAGCATAGAAATTTAAGATTAAGTGCCCTCTGTTCAACGGTAATTGGTGAGAAAAATGCAAATTCATGGGTAGGATATATGATTAATATTATTGCTATTTTTGGAACACTAGGAGCATTTTCTACCTCTATGGGATTCACTGTGGATTTACTAGGTGCAGGAATTAATAAAATGTTTGGAATTTCTAATAATATTTATTTACAAGTAGGAATTGTGTTAGCATTTGTATTTTTCTATAGTTTTGTAATGCTAGCTGGAATGAAAAAAGGTGTAGCGAAATTATCAAATATTTGTGTATATACAGCTTTAGCATTAGGTGGATTTGTTTTACTTGTAGGACCAACTAGATTCATCGTATCATATCTCTTTGATAGCTTAGGGGTATTAAGTACAAACTTCTTTAGAATGAGTCTTTGGTCAGATCCAGTTCAAAAATCAGGATTTCCTCAATCATGGACAATGTATTATTGGGCTTGGTATTTTGCTTATTTAGTAATGATGGGATTATTCTTAGCACGTATATCAAAAGGTAGAACGATTAAACAATTAGTATTAACTTGTATTACTTCAGGTTCAGCAGGATGTGCTTTCTTTATTGCAATATTCGGAGGGTATGCAGTAAATGGACAATTAACAGGTTCTTTACCGTTAATAGAATGGATGAATACTATAGGTGCATCACCTGCAATCATTGAAACGGTAGCCTCTTTACCATTAGGTCAAATTGTATTAGTCATTTTCTTGATTGTTGAATTTTTCTTAATGTCTACAACAATGACATCAGCAACTGTTGCTGTATCTATGATGACAACAAAAGAGTTAGATGCAGATGCAGAACCAGATGTAAAAGTAAGAATGGCTTGGACAGTAGGTGTAGGTGCTGTAAGTTTGGCAGCATTCTTCATGGGTGGATCTATCAATACGATTAAATCGATGTGTGTTTTAGTAGGGTTTCCAATGATCATTTTATATATAATCATGTCAGTATGTTTAATGAAGTGGTTGAAGCAAGATTACCCACACTTAAACAATACTGAAATATAAATTTTAAAATATAAATTATTGAATGGGGGATGAAAAATGGGAAAAAAAATTGTTTCTGTAGAATTTATACCTGTAAATGTAGCGGCAACTAATTGGAGTGAAAATACTGTAATAGTAAAAGTAACAGATGAAGAAGGTCGATATGGAATTGGGGAAGCTGATGGTCCACCAGAATGTATGAAAGCTTTTTCTGAGATAGAAACAGAGCATAAGTGGCTTACTAACTTAACTGAAAAAGTAATAAGTAGAGAACCAATAGAATTTAGAGCAATTTGGGATGATATGTATGATGCAAGTAGATGGATTGGAATGAGAGGATTGGGGTTATTTTCTATTTCAGGAATTGATATGGCCCTCTATGATTTAGCAGGAAAGCAACATAATCTTCCAGCATATAAGCTAATGGGAGGTGCTCAAAAAGAAAAAGTAACGCCATACTTCACCCTATATCCTTCGATTAGTGCAGATGCCCCATTAAGGGAAATTATTGAAGCTTATAGACCACTAATCGAAAAGGCAAAGGAAAGAAAAGTAAATGCATTAAAAGTAGTTGTTATGCCTAATGATAAAGTTACAGATAAAGAGGTTGTGGAATATCTCAGAGAGCTACGAGGAATCGTAGGCTATGAAACGGATATGATGGTAGATTTTCTATACAGATGGACAGATTGGCAAGCTGCTAGATGGACACTTAGGCAGTTAGAAGATATTGATCTATATTTTGCTGAGGCATGTCTACAGCATGATGATTTAGAAGGACATAGAAGGCTTGCTGATTCAATTAACACAAGACTTTGTGGAGCAGAAATGTCAACAACTAGATTTGAAGCATTAGAATGGTTGAAGCAAGCGGGAATATCTGTTGTACAATCTGATTATAACAGATGTGGTGGAATAACAGAATTAATAAGAATTGGAGAACTTTGTGACTTGTATGGTGCTCAATTAATGCCACATAACTGGAAAACAGGAATTACAAGTGCTGCTTGTAGACATTTTGCGATATCAAATAGAAACTCTAAGTATGTTGAGTATTTACATCCAGATTTTTGGAAGGGAACACTAATAACAAACCTTACAGAAAATGAACCACAAATTGTAGATGGACAAATAGCGGTTAGTAATAAACCTGGATTAGGAATAGAAATAAATAAGGAATTTTTTAAGAAAGTAACAGGGAGAGATTTGTAAGAATAAATATTTTTAGAAGGGAAAAGTTTCTAATGAGTTTTATTTTAGAAAAAGACAAAAAAATTCAAATAATAGACACTGTCGATATTGTAGTAATTGGAGGAGGTCCTGCTGGTATTGCTACAGCAGTAACTGCTGGTGAACAAGGAATGAAAACCTTGATCATAGAGAAAAATGGTTTTTTTGGCGGTGCAAATGTTGCAGGATATTCTGGTACTATCGGAGGCTTATATAGTTCTGCAGAAGACGGAAATATTGAGCAGATTGTATATGGCTTTGCAGAGAAATTTGTAGATTTATTAAAAGAAAATAATGGAATAGTTGAAAAAGTTAAATTTGGGCATACTGCACTAGCACCTCACGACCCATTTGTATGGAAGGAAGTAGCTGATCAGCTAATAAAAGAAGCCAATGTGAATGTATTATTCCATACATCCTTTGTAGATGTAATCATGGAAGAAAATAAGATTACTGGCATTATTATAGAAAATAAAGATGGACGAAGTGCAATAATGGGAAAAATATGTATTGATGCTACAGGTGATGGAGATGTAGCGGCTAAAGCTGGAGCACCTTATGTTTATGGTAAAGATGGAGTTATTCAAGCTATGACTATGGCATTTAGAATGGCAAATGTTGATTGGGAGAAGGCTTCAAAATATTCTTTAGAGGATATATGGGAAAAAGTTGCTGAAGCTGATCAAACAAGAAAATATAATCTGCCAAGAAAGCATCCTTTTATATTCCCTCTTCCTAGAAAAGATCAAGCTATGATGAATTGTACAGCCATTATAGGAGAAAATGATCAAGTTTTATATCCTACTAAAACAAATGATTTAACTTATGCAGAATTTGCAGGAAGAGAGCAGATCAGAGAGTATGAAAGATTTGTAAAAGATTATCTTGAAGGATTTGAAGATGCATATGTTATTGATACAGCTTCACAAATAGGTATACGTCAAGGACGTACTATTTTAGGAGAATATACATTAAAAAATGAAGACGTGGTAAATGCTAAAAAGTTTGATACAGCTATTGCTAGAAGTGCTTGGCCTATTGAAATTCATGGAGGAAGTAAAGGGGTAAAAGTTGTCAACTTAGATGATGATTACTATGAGATTCCTTTTGAAGTGATGCTACCTCAAAAGATAGAAGGCATGATGATGGTAGGAAGATGTATCTCTGCTGAACATGAAGCACTAGCTTCAGCAAGGGTTGTAGCACAATGCTTTGAAGAAGGCTTTGCAGCAGGATATGCAGCAGTACTTTGTGTAAAAGAAAATATTATGCCAAAAGAAGTAGAGGTTCAGAAAGTAAGAACTTTTATGATTGAAAAGGGTAGTCGATTATAAATTTGAATAAAATAATAAAATCCTTGATAAAAATCAAGGGTTTTATTATTTGTAGATATTTATATATTTTCAGTTATATATTAAATTTATGATGACCCTGTTAGTCTTTATGAAATGACTATTTATATTTGAAAAATATAAGGGGGAATATCTATCTTCAAGGTGCTCAAAGATGAATGTTTCGATTAAGAAATATATATAAGAAGTACTTTGGAAAGTTAAATAGATAAAAAATATATGCTGCACCTCGTTTCGACACAAAAAATGATTAAAATAAAGTATAATGTAAAAAAACACAAAATTATGAAAATGTGTAAAATGAGGAGCGGAGTATATGAAAGTAGAGCAATTAAAATTAGAACAATATATAGATATGCTGGATGATATAGATATACAGTTGTGGATTTTAAAGGATACGGAGACTTATGGAGTTGTCAATCAAGCTCATGCGGATTTTTTAGGAAAAGAGAAAAAGGATATAGAAAATAAAAAATTGTGGGAGGTATTGAATAAAAAAGAAGCTCAGCAATGTATTTATAGTAATATGAAAGTGCAACAGTCTGTTAATAAAAACGTAGAAGTAGTTCAACAAAAGAAAAAAAGTATTTCTAAAGAATGGATGACTAACAGCAAAGGGCAACTTAGATTATTACATATTACAAAGACGCCTATACTAGATAAAAAAAATAATGTCAAATATATTGTTGGAAAAGCTTATGATATAACAGAAGAGGAACAAATAAAAAATAAGTTTGAAATTAGTGAGCAGCAATACAGAGCCATTGTAGAAAATCAAACAGATTTCATTTGCAGATATTTATTAGATGGAACATTGACCTATGTGAACAAATCATTTTCTTCTTATCTGAATAAGCAGTATGAGGAATTAGTTGGAAAGAGTGTGTTAACTGTAGTTCCTAAAGAAGAACATGAAAAAATAAAAGAATCTTTACATAAATATAGTATAAAAAGACCTATTCAAACCTATTCTCATTCTGTAATTGATGCAAACGGAAATATTTCTTGGATTAGATGGACGAGTCAGGCTTTTTATAATGAGAATGGAGAAATAATAGAGTTTCAATCTGTAGGAACAGATATTACAGAGCTTAAAAATGAAAAAGAAGTTTTAGAGAAAAAAGTTGAAGAAAATAAAAAGATGTTAGATGAAGTGATAGAATATGACAAATTAAAAACGGAATTTTTTGCGAATATTTCGCATGAACTAAGAACACCACTCAATTTAATTCTTAGTACAATACAATTAATTGATTATCAAGAAAGGAATAATATAAATATATGGGAAGAGAAAAAGAGATATCAAAACATTATCAAGCAGAATTGTTATAGGCTTTTAAGGTTGATTAATAATTTGATAGATGTTACGAAAATAGATTCAGGATATTTTAATATGAATTTAGGAAACTATAATATTGTAAATATTGTAGAAGATATTACTTTATCTGTTGCTGAATATATAAAAAATAACCATATTCAATTTTCTTTTGATACGGATGTTGAAGAAAAAATTATGGCATTTGATCCAGATCATATTGAGAGAATTATGTTAAACTTATTATCCAATGCAGTAAAATTTACAAGATCTGATGGAACGATTACTGTGAATATACATGATAAGGGAAAAAGTATCATTATATCAGTAAAAGATACAGGAATAGGGATTCCAAAGGATAAACAAGAAGTGATTTTTGATAGATTTCGTCAAATTGATAAATCCTTTACAAGAAATCATGAAGGAAGTGGGATAGGATTATCTCTTGTAGAATCTCTTGTGAGAATGTACAAGGGGAAAATTACTGTTAAAAGTGAAGAAAATAAGGGGAGCGAGTTTGTTATTGAGCTTCCAGTTAGGGTGATTGAGAAGGCTTTAAAAGGAGTAAAAAGTGGATATAATAATGATTATGTAGAAAGTATTCATATTGAGTTTTCGGATATTTACTCAATATAATAAGGGGAGCGTTTTTTTATAAAACGCTCCATTTTATTTAAGAATTCATCATGTTTATCATAGTAGCTAAGGATGATCTTTTATCGATAGCCTCCATCATTTTTATAGATTTAGTAGTATCTCCTATGAGTATTCCGCCTACAAATATATTGTTCAAAAAGTACATCTTTTGATAATTTCCTTTACTGCTGTTGTGAAGCTCTATCGTTTCATATGTTTTTTCTGAATGATTACCAAGATCACCAATAGAAAAAATATTTGTATCCATTCCACCAAAAACATTAGATGGTGTAATATTTTCATAGTAAAGAGGATCTCCTACTGCATTTGCACCTGCTATTTTACCTTGCTGAATAGCTTCTGGCCAAATACCATAATTAATATGATCAAATTCGGCTACATCACCAGCAGCAAAGATGTTTTCTGCACTAGTTTTCATAGATTGATCTACCACAATTCCTCTATTTGTAACAATTCCTGCTTGTTCAGCCAGGGCTTTATTTGCTCTAATGCCAGCAGAGATGATAACCATATCACATTCAATCATTTCTCCATCTTTCGTTTTTACACCGTTTACCTTTTCGTTTCCTAAGATTGAATCTGCTAATGTATTTTTAATGACTTTTATGTCTTTTTTTGCTATAGCTTCTTCAAGAATACTAGAACCTTTTTCATCTAGTTGCCTTGGAAGAAGTCTATTGCTAAGCTCAATGATTGTAAGGTCCAGTTCAAGGGCTTTAAGCTCCCAACCAATTTCAAGACCTAATAGGCCACCTCCTATAACAACAGCCCTTTTACTACTCTTTGCATATTCTTTGATAGCCTTTGCATCATCAAAGCTCCTTAAGGTGAATACACCTGACTTTTTATTTCCTTCTATTGGTGGCATAAAGCAATGGCTTCCAGTAGTTATAATGAGTTGATCGAAAGATTTTTCCTCTTCATTTGAAAGAATAATTGTCTTTGTATCTTTTTTGATGTCAATAACTTCTGTATTGAGTGTTAATCGAATATTGTTTTCTTTGTACCAAGCTAGTGGTTTAAGATAAAATTCATCATCTGCTACTGGATGAACAAGACATTTTGAAATACTTGGTCGATAGTAGCCTGGAATATTTTCATTAGAAATGATTTGTATACTACAAACCTTATTTCTTTCCCGTATCGCTTCAGCAGCAGAAACACCAGCAGCATTATTTCCGATAATAATAATTTTTTCATTACTTTGTGACTGGAATGCAATGACTTCTTTTTTTACTTCAACAAAGTAATCCTTTCCTACACCACAAGCGGGGCAAGTATCAGGTGGTGCGACTCCTTCAAATAGTTCACCACATACAACACATTTCCACACCTTTACTTCTCCATCATCAGAAACTAAAGTATACTTTTCTGTCTTTTCAATAACTTTTGGGACTTCTCCTTTTAATACACTTACTCCAAAATTAATTCCAAAGGATAAAGCATCCTTTAAATTATTTTCTGATGGTTTGAAACGAATCTTAAGCCCTTTTTCAAAAACCTTCATGCGTAGGCTTTTCAATCTACTAACCATATTTGGAACTCCTTCACCACTCCAGCCGTAAGAGCCAAAGGCAGAAACAACTTTTCCTCCATGAACAATAGGGGAAAGGGACGTTAAAAGATCCCAGATAGGCTTTAATGCATCTCCGTTAATAGTAGGAGATCCAAAAAGTAATCCATCTGCCCAATAAATTTCTGCTAAAACTTCACTTGGGTCTGAATAGACCATATCATATAGCTTTACATCAAGATCTCCTGCTTCTTTAATCCCTTCCGTAATTTTTTTAGCAATTTCTTCTGTATAACCATAAGCAGAAACATAAGGGATGATGATGGTTTTTTTAGGATTAGGATTATTTTCTGTAGACCATTTCTTATAAAGGTCAATAATTTTTTCAGGTTCATGATTTAATACTGGACCATGTCCAGGACAAATCATATCTATTTTTAAGTCTTTTATTTGATCAATTGCTTTTAATACATAAGTCTTAAAAGGATTCATGATCATGTCATAATAATATTTTAATGCTTTATGATAATCTTCCTTATTTGTAATTTTTTCCTTTAATATAAGGTCAAAGCTATAATGGGCACCAAATGAATCACAAGTAAATAAAGTATGATCTTCCTCTACATAGGTATAGATAGAATCTGGCCAGTGAAGAAATGGTGCATTGATAAATTTTAATGTCTTATTCCCTAAAGATAAAGTTTCCTTAGGATTTACGATAATAGATTCAAAATTTTTATTTGCGATTTCTTTTAAGAAGGTAATAGCTGTAGCGGACCCTACTACCTTTGCATGAGGAGCTAGTGTTAATAATTTTTCAACACTTCCCACATGATCTGGTTCTGTATGATCTACGATAATATAATCAATGGCTTCTATGGGGGTAACTTCTTTAATTTTTTCTAAAAATTCATCTAAAAATTTAATTTTTACTGTTTCAATTAAGGCTGTTTTTTCTGATCCTTTTACAATATAAGCATTATAAGAGGTTCCAAACTCTGTATGCATAATAATATCAAAAACTCTTAGATTAGGATCTAAGGAACCTACCCAATGGATATCTTGATTTAATTTAAGTGATTGCATAAATCATCCTCCTGACCATTTATTAAAGTTAAACTCTATTTTATATATACACAAATTATTTTTATTGAAACATTTTAATTTTATACGTTGTGCTAGCGAATTTTATATATTGAAATGGATGGCTTTGAGGGAGTCAAACGCTAACAAGTATACCAGGTGAAAGTTAGAAATTTACAGAAAAACTATAGAAAATAATAAAAGTTATGAAAAAGATAAGTTGATGAAGATAATTAGGACTTAAGAAATTTATGGAGACTTCTATAGTATTTACAAATATATTCAAAAATTAGAAGAGATAAAAAAGAGGAAAAAGGCGAAAAAAGTCGAAATATGTTTAAATATACAAGTAGAGTTTCTTTTAGTTTTTATTTATAAAGAATAAAAAGATTTTTGCCAGAGGAGGTGTAAAGAACCCATTAGGTTTTATATTTGATAAAAAATACTTGTTAGAAAAAAGATAGAATGGTAAATTATTAAAGCATGCGAGGAGGAAATATTGTGAAAAGTTTAAAATACAAAATTACCCTACCTGTAGTTATATTTACAATGATAGGAATCCTTTTATTATCAGGAATCGCATATTTTCAAGCAAGAGATATTATCATCAAGGATATAGAAGACCTATCATTAAATAAAGTAGATAAGCTTGTTATTAGTGCAGATGATAAGATTTATCAATGGAAAAGTCAAATGGAGTTGCTTAGCTCTGTAGGAGTGGTGAAAAATTTAGATATTGAAGGCTTAAATGCTTTTGTTGCTAGCAATCAAAAGAACTTTAGTGATTATGAAGCTGTAATCATTTCAGGGAGAGATGGAAAATTTTTAAGTACTACTGGAAGTGGTGGAGACATTAGCGGTAGAAGCTATTTTCCTAAGGTAATGGCAGGACAGACTGTTGCTTCAGAACCTGTGATATCAAAAGCCACAGGAAACCCCATTACTGTAATTGCAGCTCCTATTAAAGAGGATAACGGGAATATTATAGGCTTAATTGGAGGAACTGTAGATTTATCTCATATAACAAGTATTGTGAATGCTGAAAAGCTAGGAGAAAAAGGATATGCTTATATGATCAATAGAGAAGGTCTATTAATGGCACATCCTAATAACGAATTTATCTTAAAGGAGAATTATTTAAATAGTGCTGACCAAGAGGTTGTTGAAATGACAAAGGAAATGATTAACGGACAAAAAGATGTAAAGCATTATGAATACAATGGGGATAAAAAAATAGCAGCATATGAACCGTTAAAATCTACTGGATGGTCTATAGCAATGACGGGACATGAAGAGGAATTAACAGAAAGTGTTTCAAAATTTAGAAACATCATTGTATTCATTGGCGCTATTATGATTTTGATTATTGCAATAACTATCTATTTATTAATTACTCGAGCGGTTGAGCCTGTTTTAGAAATGGCTGAGGTGACAAAAGAAGTTGCTTCTGGAAACCTGAAGGCAAAAGTACAAGTAAAGAGTGATGATGAAATTGGTGTACTTGGGAAAAATTTTAATAAAATGGTTGAAAATATGAGGGGATTATTATCAGAAATGAATGAAATGGGAATGACAGTAGCTTCAACCTCTCAGCAGATGATGGCTTCAACAGAGGAGTCTAGCTCTGTTTCTGAACAAGTAGCACAGACTGTATCAGAGGTGGCAGAGGGTGCTACAGAGCAGGCACAATCTCTTAATCAAGGGAGTCAGATGGTTAATGAATTGATACAAGGAATTAAGCAGATTACTCAAAATACAGGAGATGCTGAAAAGCTTACACAAAAAGCAACTCAAACAGTTGATGAAGGGATGAAGATTATCGCTTATCAAAAAAATAAAGCATTAGAAAATAAAACAGCAGCTGAAAATGTAGGAAAGGAAATTACTGCATTAGCTCAAAAATCACAACAAATTGGACAAATTATTGAATTGATTAGTAGTATTGCAGAGCAGACTAATTTATTAGCGTTAAATGCAGCTATTGAAGCTGCAAGAGCTGGAGAAGCAGGAAAAGGCTTTGCCGTTGTTGCGGAAGAGGTAAGGAAGCTTGCAGAAGAATCAGGAAAAGCTACACAAAATATTAGTGATTTGATTAACGAGATTCAGACAGGTGTAGAGAGTGCTGTAAAGGAAATGAATGTAGCAGAGATTGTAGTAACAGAGCAGGAAAAGGCTGTAAATGAGACGGTAAATATTTTTGAAGGAGTGATCAAATCTGTTTCAGATGTTGCAGAGAATATAAAAGAAGTGAATAGTGCATGTGGGCAATTAAATAAAAATTCAGTTACAGTAGGAGAAAGTATTGATAATATTGCAAGTATTACGCAGCAAAATGCTGCTGGAGCAGAAGAGGTAGCAGCATCTACTGAGGAACAAACAGCAACACTACAGGAATTATCTGCATCAGCTGAACAGCTAGCAGAATTATCAACTAAGCTTCAGCAATCTATCCAGAAATTTAAAATCTAAATAAAAAAATTCGCATTATACTGCCGCCTATGCTCATTTCGCAAGTTTTATTACAAAACTATCCTTTTGTAATAAAACTTGCTCAAAGTGGTTAACCATTTGATTTCTCAATTATAAGTTATCCACAGATTCTAAATTTTATAATTTCCTAAAGAATAAAAAATGTATAGCAAATAGTTGCTATACATTTTTTTAGTTAGATGAAAATAATTCATTTTAAATTGCACCTAATTTATAAGCATTGCATGAAAAGGACGAATTGTGATAAAATGAATAAACGAATTTTGTAGAAAAAAGGGGAGAGCTGATGAAAGATAAAAATTTTCATTTATTTTTATTACTAAGCTTAATAGGAATTTTGATTTGGTCGTTTATTAATCCTAAAGATTTATTTACATGGTTTTTAGAAGTTTTTCCAGCTGTTATTGGCGTGAGTATCCTTATTTTTATTTATCCTAAATTTAGATTTACTAATCTCGTTTATTTTTTAATATGGATTCATGCCATTATACTAATCATTGGAGGACATTATACTTATGCAGAAATGCCTCTCTTTAACCATTTTAAAGATATTTTCAATCTCAGTCGAAATTATTATGATCGATTAGGACATTTTGCTCAAGGCTTTATTCCTGCCATGATTATGAGAGAAATACTTCTTAGAAATAAAGTGGTTAAGAGGGGGAAGTGGCTATTTTTTATAATAGTGAGTATTTGTCTTGCCCTTAGTGCTGCCTATGAACTCCTTGAATTTGCAGTTGCTCGTCTTACAGGAACTGCAGCAGAAGCTTTTTTAGGTACCCAAGGAGATATATGGGATACTCAGTGGGATATGTTATTTGCCTTATGGGGAGCAAATACAGCTCTTTTAACCCTTAGAAAATATCATGACTACTCCTTAAAGGAGTAGCCAGAAGAGCTAGTCATGTATTTCGATTCCTAAAATACATACATCATCTTCAAGGGTTTTACTTTCTTTTAAATGAATGATTTCTTCATAAGCATCATGAATGAAGGAATCTATTTTTTTATGAGCATGTTTCACTAAAATAGTATGAAGATTGCTCTTTGACATGTTATGAGGATATTCCCTTGTTTCTGTTAATCCATCTGTATAAAATATAACTTTATCTCCACTTTGAAGGGAGATAGTTTGACTTTCAAAGTTGATATTTTCAAATACACCTAAAATAGTACTTCCTCCATCCTCTATTTCTATACATTTTCCATTTCTAATGATGATAGGATAAGGATGACCACAGCGCATATAGGTAAGTCTTTTTGTGTTATTATTATAAAGACCATAAAATGCAGTCAAGTACATATTTTCAGAGATATTGATGAGCTTTCTATTTAAATAGCTAATGAAAGCTGCTGGATGATGAAAAAGATGTTTGCTTGTTTCCATGATGGCTTTTACCATAGCCGTAATCATAGCAGCAGGAACACCATGACCCGATATATCACTTAGAAAAATTCCTAAAGAATAATCATCCACTTTTATAAAGTCATATAAATCTCCTCCAATTTCTTCTAACGGTTTATAGATAGCAGATAAGGAGACTCCTCCTACTTGAGGTAATTTATTTGGAATAAGATTTTGCTGAACACTTTTAGCAAGAGCTAATTCATCTCGAATGCGATTATGATAATTTTCTATCATTTCATTTCTTTTTTGTAGCTCTAATTTGCTATTTTCTAGTTCTGTAATATCATCCAAAATCACTAACACCATATCTTCACCATTGTAAGGAAGATATTTTGTTGTAAATTGGAAATATTTTTTTATAGATTTTCCATTAATATAAAAGTTTCGAGTGAGTATTTCTTTGTAAGTTGGAATTTGATGGTGAAATGCTGTTAAGATAGCATTTCGAATAGAACATTTTTCACAATTACTTGTAGCACCACAATTTTTTGATTCTTCAACGGTGTATTTACATCCAATAAGATTTCCACATTGTTTACCGAGAACTTGGTCTTCTTTTTTATTAAACAAAGTACTAAAGGTTTCATTAAATTGTTGTAATTCTATATTTTTATCCACTAAAAAAATAGCAGATGTAATATTTTCAAATATAATATTTAAAAAATGATTAGAATCTTTTAATTCTCTTATAGAGAGCTTCATTAGATCACCTCGAAAAGTTGGATTAAACTCATTGTAACATATTATGTAAAAGGGTGGTGAAACTTTTACATAATTGTAAAATTAAAAAAATGGAGTCGAAAAACATTATGGAGAAACAAATTTTAATCTTCAATGGAGGATGATTTGTTTCAACTGGATAATCATGATGTTCAAGATTATCTATAAAATGTAAATGAAAGAAGATGAACAGATTATGAATTTTTCAGAGTTCTAATGCAAATAGGAAAAGGTAAAACTTTCAATATGTAGAATATTATTTAAGTCAAACAAAAATAGGAGTAAATGACTAAAATTTCTAGAATGGGAGATGGAAAATTGATTGAAAAAGATGAAAATCCTGATTGTGGATGACAATCATATAGATAGAATTATTTTGAAAAAAATATTGAAAAGTAAAGGGTATACTAATTTGATGGAAATGATATCTGTTAAGGAGGCATTACACTATTTGTTGAAGAACGATGAAAATATTAGTGTAGATTTAATCTTGACAGATTTAATCATGAATGAAATAGATGGCATAGAGTTTTGTAAACAAATGCGAGGAAAGAAAAAATTTGATCATGTGCCTATTATTGCAATTAGTGCTTCATCCAATATGGAAACTCTTAAAAAAGCTTTTGAAATAGGTGTGTCTGATTATATTACAAAACCTATTAATCCAATAGAAGTAATCACGAGGATTGAATCTGTATTAAAATTAAAAATAGAGAAAGATGAGCAAAGAAAAAGAGAAGAAAAGATTTTAAACGATTTAAAAATGGCAAAGAAGATACAGCTGAATATGTTGCCAAAGCCATTGAATAAAGAGAAAATCTCTATAAATGGATTCTATAGTGCGGAAACTTTTTTAGGTGGAGATTTGTATTATTGGGAAAAAATAGATGATTTTAAATATGGAATCATTCTTTTTGATGTGATGGGGCATGGAACAGCCACATCCATGATTTGTATGTATATTCGATCACTTCTTCCAGGGGTAATGAGTGTGAATGATGCTAAAATAACTATGGAAGAGTTAAATAAGCATATGATTCGTTTCAATAATATGTTAAATGATGAAATGGATTATTATTTTACAGCCATATATGTAGTAGTGAATACAAAAGAGCAGACAATAGAATATGTAAATGCAGGACATCCTACAGGGGTAATGATTTATGAAAATAGAAGCTATAAATTTTTAGAAGAAGGTTGTATTCCAATTGGGATTAAACCTAATTTAAATATAAAAGTAGGACATTTATCTTATAGGGAATCCTTTGAGTTATATATTTATTCCGATGGAATCAGTGAGCTTTTAGGCGTTTCAAAGGAGAAAATTTCAAACAATATGCAACAAATATACAAAAAAAAATATGAAAAAATTTCTTCTTTTTTAGAGTACATCATGTATAATATACAATTAGAAAAAACAAAGGATGATATTTCTATTGTTCGTATAGAAGTAAGTCTATAATAGAAAGGTAGGGATAAGGTGATAGAAGTAGAGATTGAATGTAAAGCTGATGCTAATTCTATAGAGTTTATTGATGAAAAGTTATATGAAATAATGGAACAAGTAAAATTCCCATATTATAAAGAAATGCATTTTGCAGCCCATGAAGCAGTTATTAATAGTATAGAAGCAACAGAAAAACATTGTGGGAAAAATCATCATGAAAATATTAAAATAAAAATGATTGCCCATAAGAAAAAAATTGAAATCGTTATTCGGGATAAAGGTGGTGGATTGAAAGAAAAAGTGGTAAATCTGTCATTCAATGAGGGATTTGATGATATTGTATGGAATGAAAGAGGGAGAGGAATGCTTTTTATTAAGCATTTTGTAGATATTTTTACATATTATATAGATACAAATGGAGATGCAGTATATAGATTGATAAAGGAGGTAAGGGAAGATGAATAGTCCAAAGGCAAATATTGATTGTATAGGAGAAATGATAAAAGGATATCAAAAATTTATTATAAAAGGAAAGCTTGTTTATACGACTATCCAATGGGCAAAACAGAGAGTTGATGAATCCATAAGACAAGCAGATGGATATATAGTAGATCTACATCACATTACACAAATTGATAGTACAGGATTTGGATTTTTAATAAATTTAGGGAAAAAAGCAATGAAAAATAATAAGAAGATGGTCATTGTAGTAAAGGATAAAATGATTCGAGAATTATTTGGGATTTCAAAATTAGATCAAGTATTTTCCATTGTTGAAACCATAGATGAAGGAATAAAAATTTTAAATGAGAGAAGAAATCAATCTGATATAAAGATAGAAGAGTATTAATAATAAGATAAGGAGAAATGTAAATGAGAAAAACGAAAAACATAAGTTTAAATGTAAAGTTAACCGTATTGGTAGCTATATTTCTTAGTGTAATAATTACCTTTTATACATATAAGATGCATGCTGATTTTAAAATGTTGATAGGGGAGACTGAGCATTCAAAAATATTAGAAATGATGGAGAAAAACTTAAAAGCGGATATGTTGTTTGGAATGATATTTACTTTTTTAGCTGTAATATTGTTTCATTTGGCATGTAGATATTTTTTTAAACCTATGATAGAGATAAAGGAAAAATTTCATATTTTAGCAGAAAATGGTGGAGACTTAACACAGCAGATGGAAATAAGAAATAGAGATGAAATAGGAGAGCTAACAGAAGCATTTAATAAATTTTTAAGAAATACAAGAATCATTATAGGAGATGTAAAGAAAACAGCAGAAAATACTGCTATTATTGCATCTCAAATAGAATTAGCAGCCAATCAAACAGGAAAAGTATCAGAAGAAATTGCTATAGCTACGAATGAAGTGGCTAGAGGAGCAGTTGTTCAGACGGAGGCGGTAGAAGATATTGCATGTATGATGAAAAAGAATAAAAAAGAAGTGATCGATGGATTAGAAGAAGCAGAAAGAACATTGAATAATGCTCAGAACTCTACAAAAATTGCTCATACAGGAAGTAATGCTATTGGAGAAGCCATTAATCATCTATCTTCTGTAACAAGGACAGTAGAATTTGCTACAGATTCCATTCAAAAGCTAGGAAAACGGTCTAGTGAGATTGGAAATATTGTTACGATGATTTCAAATATTGCGAATCAGACAAACTTATTAGCATTGAATGCTTCTATAGAGGCTGCTCGTGCAGGAGAAGCTGGAAAAGGCTTTGTAGTAGTTGCAGAAGAAGTAAGAAAGCTTGCAGATGAATCTGATAATGCCGCAAAAAGTATTACAGGGCTTATAAATGACATTCAAGCGGAAACCTCTGTAACTGTGAGAACCATGGAAAGTAACTTAGAGAAAGTAAATATTCAGGTGGATATTATCAAAAAAGGAGGAGAGGCTTTAACAGAAATTGTTGAGCGAGTAGAAGAAACAGAAAAGGATGCAAAGGATATATATGAAATATTTAGTCATATTCAAGATATTACAGATCATGTGTTTGAAGATATGGAACAAATATCTAGTATTATAGAAGAATCCTCAGCATCAGCAGAGCAAGTTGCAGCTGCAACGGAGGAGCAATCTTCATCTACTGAGGAGATGGCTAGTCAGTGTACAGAGCTTACAGCAATAGCAAATCGATTAAAAGATGAAGTGCATAAATTTAAGACAGAATAAAGGAATGCTATTGATAGAAGAAAACTTTATGGGTAAAATAAATAGGAAAAGTTTTGACATATTATTTTCTAAATATTATAATATCAATGAAACAATTATATGATGAAAAACGAGGACGAGAAGAGTAGATATGGGAAAAACGTTTAAGCGAGTCGGTGATGGTGAAAGACCGGTACGATACCTAATATTGAAGAACATCTCTGAGTTTCTAACCGAAATCGGATGAGAGTAGGCTTAGACGGCGAAAACCGTTATCTATTAAAAAGTATTTTGTACTGATGAGTTGGCCATGTGGCAATCAGGGTGGTACCGCGAAGTTTAGTCTTTCGTCCCTATAAGGATGAAGGACTTTTTTGATTGAGGAGGAGGAAGAATATGAAAACAGCAGCTATTAAACAAATTTATAGACAGACAGAGAAATATCAAGATCAAACCGTTACTATTACAGGTTGGGTAAGAACTTTAAGAGCATCAAAGGCTTTTGGATTTATTGAAATCAATGATGGAAGCTTTTTTAAAAACCTTCAAGTAGTTTTTGAAGAAAATCTAGAAAACTTTAAGGAAATTTCAAAGCTTACAATTAGTTCTGCTATTATTGTAGAAGGGAAGCTAGTACTTACGCCAGGAGCAAAGCAACCCTTTGAAATTAAAGCAACGAAAATTGAAGTAGAGGGATCATCCGATCGGGATTATCCTCTTCAAAAGAAGAGACATACTCTTGAATATTTAAGAACCATTGCTCATTTAAGACCAAGAAGTAATACTTTCTCAGCAGTATTTAGAGTTCGTTCTATTGCAGCCTATGCAATCCATAAATTCTTCCAAGAAAGAGGATTTGTTTATACTCATACACCAATCATTACAGGAAGTGATTGTGAAGGTGCAGGAGAAATGTTTAGAGTATCTACTTTAAATTTAGAAGATGTTCCTAAAAATGAGGAAGGAAATATAGATTTTAAACAAGATTTCTTTGGAAAAGAAACAAATTTAACTGTAAGTGGACAATTAGAGGCAGAAAGCTATGCATTAGCTTTTAAAAATGTATATACCTTTGGACCAACATTCAGATCAGAAAACTCAAATACAGCAAGACATGCTGCAGAGTTTTGGATGATTGAGCCTGAAATTGCTTTTGCAGATCTTGAGGACGATATGGAATTAGCAGAAGATATGATTAAATATGTGATCAATTATGTATTAGAAAATGCACCAGAAGAAATGGAGTTTTTTAATAAGTTTATTGATAAAGGATTATTAGAGAGACTTGATAATATTGTTAGCTCTGATTTTGGAAGGGTCACTTATACAGAAGCTGTTGAAATTCTTAAAAAAACTAAGGTGAAATTCGAATATCCTGTAGAATGGGGATGCGACCTTCAAACAGAGCATGAAAGATATTTAACAGAAAAAGTATATCAAAAGCCTATATTTGTAACAGATTATCCAAAGGACATTAAAGCCTTTTATATGAGAATGAACGATGATGGTAAAACTGTAGCAGCTACAGATCTATTAGTCCCAGGTGTTGGAGAAATTATTGGTGGAAGTCAAAGGGAAGAAAGAATAGATGTATTAGAAGCGAGAATGGATGAGATGAATCTTAGCAAAGAAGATTACTGGTGGTATTTAGAGCTTAGAAGATTTGGTGGAACAAAGCATGCTGGATTTGGATTAGGCTTTGAAAGACTTATTATGTATATGACTGGAATGAGCAATATAAGAGACGTTATTCCTTTCCCAAGAACAGTAAAATCTGCTGAATTCTAAAAATAAATAAAGGGGGGAGAGCTATGCTGATAGATTCTATTAAAACAGGAATAAAAAAGGGAATAGAAACTACTTGGATGCTTGGAAAAATTATTATTCCTGTGTATATTTTCATAACTATTTTAAAGCATACACCAGTTCTTGACTGGATTTCATGTATATTTGAGCCTCTTATGGGTTTGTTTCATCTACCAGGAGAAGCGGCAATTGTATTGGTATTAGGAAATGCTTTGAATTTGTATGCAGCCCTTGGAGCTATTAAGGCTATATCTTTAACCCCTATGCAAATAACTACCGTAGGAATTATGCTTTCCTTTTCTCATTCCTTATTTGTTGAAACAGCAGTTGTTAAAAAATTAGATGCAAATATTGGAAAGGTTATTGCCTTAAGAGTGGGATTAGCTGTAATTGTAGGAATCATTGTAGGACAGGTAGGTGCATTGCTATGATCAATATTTTAAAAGAAGGATTGGTAGGCAGTTTAAAGTCTGTATATTCTATAGCCATTATTGTTATTCCTCTAATGATTATTTTGCAGATTGCAAAGGATTATCATGTTTTAAATAAATTATCAGAACGGTTTAAAGGATTGACAAAATTATTAGGAGTATCTAAAGATGCAATACTGCCCTTGTTAGTAGGTATTATTTTTGGGATCTCCTATGGGGCAGGAGTCATTATTCAAAGCTCTAAGGAAGGAGATTTGACAAAGAAGGACTTGGTGTTACTAGTAGCTTTCTTAGTAGCTTGTCATGCAGTTTTTGAAGATACGCTATTGTTTGTTGCAGTAGGCGCAAATGGATATGTTTTATTAGGATTAAGATTTTTAATGGCTATTATTGTAACTTACTTGTTAGCAAAAAGAATCAATTCAAAAGATTTATCTATACTACATAAAAATTAGGGACCTCTTATAGGGTCCCTAGTTTTTTAGATGAATCTACTGTGCAGGCGGTGTAAAAGTTCTTTGAGCAAGTTCTGCATCTAGCATATAAAGAGCATTGCTATTGTCACTGATTCTTTCAAGTTTTTTGATAATACTATTGAAAGTAGATTCTTCTTCTACTTGTTCATCAATAAACCATTTTAAAAAGCTCATAGTAGCATGCTCTCTTTCTTCCATAGCTAAATCTGTTAACTTATAAATCCTCTGAGTTACTAATTTTTCATGCTCTAAGCCCTTCATAAATACATCTAGCATAGAAGTATAGTCATTTTGAGGTTCATCAAGTGCAGAAATAGTTACCCTTCCCCCCATTTCAACCACATAATCAAAAAATTTCATTGCATGGAATTTTTCTTCTTCTGCTTGCATTTTGAAAAAGTTTGCGAAGCCATCTAAATCTTCACTAGCACAAAAAGCTGCCATGGCTAAGTAAATATTTGAAGAATAAAATTCATAGTTAATTTGTTCATTTAATGATTGCATTAATTTTTCACTGATCATGAAAAAGCCTCCTTTTTTTTATCATTATGTTTATTTATTACCACTTCTATAGGTTCTTTAAACAACAATTTATCAAAAACTTTCTTTTTTAGTATGAATCAATTTTCACGTTTATATAATCAAGAAGATCAAAAATGACGAAAGACATTTGAAAAGTAATATTTCTTTAAACTATTCTTCCTTGACATAAAAGATGAAAAATGGCACTATGAAGATATTATTAATACTAGGAGGCGATAAAATGAAGTTTTCATTTAATCACAACAATATTAATGTTTTAGATTTAGAAAAAAGTCTTGCTTTTTATAAAAAAGCTTTAGGGCTAGTAGAAACTAGAAGAAAAGTTGCAGAAGATGGAAGTTTTATTTTGGTATTTTTAGGGGATGAAATGACTTCTCATAGGTTAGAGTTAACTTGGTTAAGAGATTGGGAAATACCTTATAATTTAGGAGACAATGAGTTTCATTTAGCATTTACTACAGATGATTATGAAAAAGCCCATGATTTACATAAAGAGATGGGATGTATTTGCTATGAAAATGAAAAAATGGGTCTTTATTTTATTCATGATCCTGATGGTTATTGGATTGAAATATTACCAGAAAAAAGATAGAAGAAGACAGAATATCTGTCTTCTAACCAACCATTAACTCAGAAATATATGGATCTTGGTTTTTTATAGGGTATACACCAAGACAGGAATTAGAACATGGTTTAAGGAAATACTTATCTTTTGGAATCCATTCCTCAATAAAATCAGCAATAAAAGTACTTTCAAGTTCGCTATGGATCATTAATAGAGGGGGCTTTCCTTTATATTCTTTACGGTTATATTTATCTGGTGTTAGAACATGACATTCTTTCTCAATATGCTCTTCTTCTAAGATCTGTGTAATATCTTTTATGACTACATACTGATCATATCCTGTATCAAAGGATTCTTTGTGATTTCTTCTCAGCCAGCTTCCATATTTTTTTCCTCTGTAACTCCCTCCGTTTTCAAATTTTTCATCTTCAGGAACGCCCATATTATTTAGGTAGTCCTCATACATTTTTTTTGTGATTTTCATCATAAAATACCTCCATGGTTAGATATATTAGATATTTTGATAAATATATATAGCTAATTTTTTATCTTATATAAATTTCTGTAAAAATTTTCAAATCCCTGCATAGAATGGTGATGTTTTCTGAATTTTCGATCGACTACATTTTTTTCAATTTCGAAATTTGTGTCTATAATTTGAAGAAATAGCATCAATTTGTAAGGGGCTATAAATTCATTGACGGATACACTTATATTTTTGAAAACAACATGATTTTATGGGAATTTTAAAATGTATTTGTCTATAGCTTTTCAATTGATCTATTCAATTTGTGGTGACATTTTACGTCTTCGTGAAGGAATTATTTTTATCTGAAAAATAGAAGGGATAAGAATAGGAATATAAAGGTAAAATAGTAAAAGGATGTTTAGAGGTAAAAATAAAGCTATATAGACGAAACAATATTTAAAATATACAAAAAATACAAAGTTTATTAAACAAGAAGGAATTTTCAGAATAATAAAGAATATATTTATTAGAGTTGTCTAAACATTACAACAAATACTGGAGTGAGGGGGAAGACAAATGAATGGGTATGTAAGTGATAAGATAAGAAATGTAGCATTAGTTGGACATGGTGGCTGTGGAAAGACGGTTTTAACAGAAGCTATGTTATATACAACAAAAGTTACAAATAGAATCGGGAAAACAGAAGATGGAAATACGATATCAGATTTTGATAAGCAAGAAATAGATAGACAAATTTCTATTAATACGAGTTTAATTCCTATTGAATGGAATAAAGATAAATATAATATTTTAGATACACCGGGATATTTTGATTTTGTAGGAGAGGTAAATAGTGCTTTAAGGATTGCTGGAGGAGCTATTATTGTAGTAGATGCAAGTTCAGGCGTTGAGGTTGGAACAGAAAAGGCTTGGGAGTATACAAGTAAGAGAAAAATGCCTAAATTGATCTTTTTAAATAAGATGGATAAGGATAATGTGAATTATGATAAGGTGATTAATCAGCTAAGAGAAAAATTCGGAAAAGCTATAGCACCTTTTGCCATTCCATTAGGAACAGACCGAGGGCTGAGAGGTCTTGTAAATGTAGTAGATCTAATAGCAAGAGAATACAATGGAAAAGAGTGTGTAAATGCACCCATAAAAGAAGAATGGATGGAAAGAATTCAGCCTATTAGAGATATGCTTATGGAGTCAGTGGCTGAAAGCGATGAAGTATTGATGGAAAAATATTTTGAAGGAGAACCATTTACGCCAGAAGAAATTCATGTGGGATTGCGTAAAGGAGTTTTAGAAGGCTCCGTTGTACCTGTTTTAGTAGGTTCAGCATCTAATAATATTGGAATACATACCCTCATGGATATGATTGATACATATATGCCAATGCCAAAGGATATGAAGCCTTATCATGGAGTAAATCCTAAGGATCATAGTGAAGTCATCAGACATATAAATACTTCGGAACCATTTTCAGCATTAATTTTTAAGACTATTGTCGACCCATATGTTGGGAAGATTTCCTTAATGAAGGTTATTTCTGGCGAGTTAAAAGGAGATATGGAAGTATATAATCCTCAGAAGGATGAAGCAGAGAAAATAGGAAGCATGTTCTTATTAAGAGGGAAAAATCAAATTCCAGTAGAAAGAATTGTTGCTGGAGATATAGTAGCCGTTGCAAAGCTTCAATATGCACAAACAGGAGATACCTTATGTGATAAAAATAATCCTGTCCAATATGGTAAGATTCAATTTCCTCAACCTACACTATTCATGGCAGTTGAACCAAAGGCTAAGGGAGATGAAGAAAAAATTGGAACAGGACTAAATCGATTAACAGAAGAAGATCCAAGCTTTGTTGTACAGAGAAATAAGGAAACAAAGCAGACCCTTATAGGTGGGCAAGGGGATATGCATATCGATGTAATTACAAGAAAGCTTAAAAATAAATTTGGGGTAGATGTAACATTAGTAGACCAAATTATTCCATATAGAGAGACCATAAAAGGAAGAGCAGATGTACAAGGAAAACATAAAAAACAATCAGGTGGACATGGACAATATGGAGATGTAAAGATAAGATTTGAACCAGCACAAGAAGAATTTATCTTTGAAGAAGAGATCTTTGGTGGATCGGTACCTAAGAATTATATTCCAGCTGTTGAAAAAGGATTAAGGGAATGTTTAGACAATGGAGTTTTAGCAGGTTTTCCAGTTGTAAATATGAAGGCTACTTTATATGATGGATCTTATCATGATGTAGACTCTTCTGAAATGGCATTCAAGATTGCTGCATCATTGGCGTTCAAAAAAGGAATGGATGAAGCAAGTCCTGTACTTCTTGAACCTATTATGCATGTAGAGATTGTTATTCCAGAAGACTATATGGGTGACATTATGGGAGATATGAATAAAAGACGTGGAAGAATCCTTGGTATGGAGCCTAGTGGAGAGGGAAAACAAAAGGTTATTGCAGAAGCTCCTCAAGCAGAATTATTTAAATATGCAACAGATCTTCGTTCTATGACACAAGCAAGAGGTAGCTTTACAATGGAGTTTACGAGATACGAAGAAGTTCCAGCACATATGAGCCCGAAAATAATTGAAGCTGTAAAGGCGAAAAAATAATAGGATATAAATAAAGATGGTATAGCTACCATCTTTATTTACTTTTTAGAAAGAAGAAGAATTTTTCAAAAGATTATAATATTTATGGTAAAAGGCAAAAATAGATAGAAAACAATAGAAAAATAAAGGAAATACTATATATATATGAAAAAATCTTATAATTTTCAAAAAAATCAAACTTGAAGAAACCCTCTTTTTTTATTAAACTAAAGTCAAAGAAAGTCAAAAACAAGGAGATGGATATGGCTAGACTAAGTGATCTTATAGAAATTTTTTTAAAGGAATTGTTACAAGAGGCTAGTGATAGAGGGATTGAGATTCAAAGAAATGAATTAGCAAATTATTTTAATTGTGCACCTTCACAGATTAATTATGTACTTACTACTCGATTTACCCTAGATAAAGGATATCTAATTGAAAGTAGAAGGGGTGGCGGGGGACATATAAAAATTTTTAAGATCAATGTAGATAAAAATGAATATATAAGAATGCTTTTTGAAGAAATAGGAGAACGTATCGGCAAAATGAAGGGTACATCTATTATTGATGTATTGAAGGAGAAAAAAATTATTACAGAAAGAGAAAGTATATTGATGAAAGCTGCTATAAGTGATAGAAGCATCCATACACCTATGAATATAAAAGATGAAGTAAGAGCGAATCTTTTAAAGAGTATGATGATTGCTTTATTCAATTATAATGGGAGGGAATAGACATGCTGTGTGAAAAATGTAATAAAAGACCAGCTACAGTACATTTAACCAAAATACTTAATGGTCAAAAGATGGAGCTTCATTTATGTGACGAGTGTGCAAAAAGAAATGAACAAGTTTCTTTTGACACATCTTTTTCAATCAACAACTTTTTGACAAGTATATTAGATTCTATACAAGATTCTCCTATTAAAGTGGATTATGTGAAAGCTACAAAATGTGATCACTGTGGCATGACATATGGAAAATTTAAGCAATTAGGGAGACTGGGATGTTCTAAGTGTTACCATGCTTTCGAAGAAAAATTAAATACTTTGGTAAAGAGAATTCAAGGAAATGAAAGCCATATAGGGAAGATACCAAAAAAGGCAGGAGGATCTTTAAGAATAAAAAATGATATAAAAGAATTAAAATTGAAATTAAATGAAGCTGTAAAAAAAGAAGCTTATGAGGAAGCTGTAGTTTTTAGAGATAAAATAAAAGAGCTTGAAAATCATTTAAAAGAAGAACTTTAGGAGGTGTAATCATGACAAAGTGGATACAGCAAGAAGGGCCAGATAATGATATTATTATCAGTAGTAGGATTAGGCTA
The DNA here is from genome assembly GCA_025210395.1 of Marinisporobacter sp. Classification (GTDB taxonomy): domain Bacteria; phylum Bacillota; class Clostridia; order Peptostreptococcales; family Thermotaleaceae; genus Crassaminicella. Next base: position 25,030 of record JAOARV010000037.1, on the reverse strand, counting down.
GCTAGAAATATAGACGATTTTCCTTTTCCCATAGCCCTTACAAAGGCAAAGAGTAAAGAGGTTTTTAAAAGGGTATCTCATGCAATCCTTGAAGGAAAACATGATTTGAGAAATGATTTTGATTTGATTACACTAGAAGAAGCTCCTCAAATAGAGAGACAGGTGTTAGTGGAGAAGCATTTAATTAGTCCTAATTTAGCTATAAATTATGAAAAGGGTGGAGTTCTTTTAAATAAAGATGAATCTGTAAGTGTTATGATTAACGAAGAGGATCATATAAGAATTCAATGTTTACTTCCAGGATTCCAATTAGAGGAAGCCCTTAATATAGCCAATAAAGTAGATGATACAATAGAAGAGGAAGTAAAATATGCATTTGATGAAAAATTAGGATATTTAACATCATGTCCTACAAATGTAGGAACGGGCATTCGTGCATCTGTCATGTTGCATTTACCAGCTCTAAGGATGACAGGATATATGAATAGAATCCTTCAAGCGGCAAGTCAAATTGGTTTAGCTGTAAGGGGGATTTATGGAGAAGGAACAGAGTTTGTTGGAAATCTATTTCAAATATCCAATCAGTTAACATTAGGAAGAAGTGAAAAAGATATTGTTGGAAATCTTAAGGATGTTACAAGGCAGATCATCCAAAAGGAAAGAGATGCTAGAAGTACTCTTTTATCTAATAATGGAATGCAGCTAAAAGATCAGATTTATAGATCTTTTGGAATCTTATGCAATGCAAGAATTTTGAGTTCACAGGAATGCATGAAGCTTTTATCAAATGTACGGTTAGGTATAGATTTAGGAATACTAAAAGACATGAAGATTGATAATATCAATGAGATTATGGTAATGACGCAGCCAGCTTGTTTACAAGAAAGAGGAGGAAAAGTATTGAGTAGCAATGAAAGAGATATTAGGCGTGCAAGCTTAGTAAGAAAAAAACTAGAAAATAAAATTAGTTGTGAATAATTGAAGATAAATAGTTAAAGATAAATATACTAGGAGGTGTTTGTATGGATATGTTTAATAGATTTACAGAAAAAGCACAAAAAGCAGTGTTTCTTGCACAAGAAGAAGCGAAAAGTCTTAGACATAATTATGTAGGCACAGAGCATGTTTTATTAGGATTGATCCAAGAAGGAGATGGCATTGCATCAAAAGCTTTGATGAATATGGGGGTAACCTTAGATGTAGTAAAGGAAAAAATTAAAAAGATTATTGGCTTAGGAAGCGAGCTTGATCCAAAATTATTAGGTTTTACTCCTAGAACAAAGAGACTATTTGAACTTAGCTTTGCTGAAGCAAGAAGACTAGGTCATAAATATATAGGAACAGAACATTTACTTTTGGGTTTGATGAGAGAAGGAGAAGGGGTAGCAGCAAAGATTTTAGTAGATAGTGATGTGAATTTTACAAAAGCCAGAGATGAAGTATTGAAGCTTTTAGGAAATTCAAGTACTAATAAAACTGGCGAAAATATGCGTATAGCTAATAAAAAAAATACACCTACATTAAATGAATATGGAAGAGATTTGACAGAGATGGCAGTAGAAGGAAAGCTTGACCCTGTCATAGGAAGAAGCAAAGAGATCGAAAGAGTTGTACAAATATTAAGTAGAAGAACAAAAAATAATCCTTGTCTTATTGGAGAGCCTGGAGTAGGAAAAACTGCAATAGCAGAAGGGTTGGCACAAAAAATTATTGAAGGAGATATTCCAGAAACATTAAAGGATAAGCGCGTGGTTACATTAGATTTAGCTTCTATGGTAGCTGGAGCAAAATATCGTGGAGAATTTGAAGATCGATTAAAAAAAGTAATGGTTGAGCTAAGGGAAGCAAAGGACGTTATTCTTTTTATTGACGAGATGCATACCATTATTGGAGCTGGTGCGGCAGAAGGTGCTATTGATGCATCAAATATCTTAAAGCCTGCTTTAGCAAGAGGAGAATTACAAGCTATAGGAGCAACAACCTTAGATGAATATAGAAAACATATTGAAAAGGATTCAGCCCTTGAAAGAAGATTTCAACCTATTCATGTGGAAGAGCCAACCATTGAAGAAACAGTAGAAATCCTAAAGGGACTAAGGGATAAGTATGAAGCTCATCATAATGTGAAAATTACAGATCAAGCGCTAGAAGCTGCTGCAAAGCTTTCCCATAGGTATATTACAGATAGATTCCTACCAGATAAAGCAGTAGATTTAATTGATGAAGCTGCATCAAAAATAAGATTGAAAATTGTAACACAACCTCCTGAATTAAAAGATTTAGAAGAAAAAATAGAAGAACTTGAAAAAGAAAAAGAAGAAGCCATTAGTGCCCAAGATTTTGAAAGAGCAGCAAGAGTAAGAGATGAAGAAAAACAAATGAAAAAAGAGCTACAAAATAGAAAAAATAATTGGAGAACAACAGGAAGCAAAAAAGCAACTGTTGGAGAAGAAGAAATTGCAGAAACTGTATCTAGCTGGACAGGAATTCCAGTCAAGAAGCTGGCTCAAGAAGAATCAGAAAAGCTATTAAATATGGAAGGAATCCTTCATCAAAGAGTTATTGGACAGGAAGAATCAGTAAAAGCTGTAGCAAGGGCTGTAAGAAGGGCTCGGGTAGGACTAAAGGACCCTAAAAGACCTATAGGATCATTTATATTTTTAGGACCTACAGGAGTAGGAAAAACAGAACTTTCTAAAGCATTGGCGGAAGCATTATTTGGAGATGAGGACGCTTTAATCCGTATTGATATGTCTGAGTATATGGAGAAGCATGCTGTATCTCGTTTAGTAGGTTCACCTCCAGGATATGTAGGATATGATGAAGGAGGACAGCTAACAGAAAAAATAAGAAGAAAACCTTATTCTGTAGTATTATTTGATGAAATTGAAAAAGCCCATCCGGATGTATTCAATATATTGCTTCAAATCCTTGATGATGGAAGACTTACAGATTCAAAAGGAAAAGTAGTTGATTTTAAAAATACTGTAGTGATTATGACATCCAATGTAGGAGCACATACTATTAGAAAACAAAAAACATTAGGATTTGCAGGTACAGTAGTAGATGAAAAACAAACAGCTTATGAAAAAATGAAAGAAAATGTCATGAATGAATTAAGAAAAAGCTTTAGACCAGAGTTTTTAAATAGAATTGATGAAGTAATTGTATTTCATGCTTTAGAGCAAGCGCATATTAATGAAATCGTAGAACTCATGATCAAAGATTTAACGAAAAGAATGAGTGCACTCAATATAAAGCTTGAAATATCAGAAAATGCTAAGAAGCTCTTAGGAGAAAAGGGCTTTGATCAAGAGTATGGAGCAAGACCATTAAAACGTGCTATTACAAGAATGTTAGAAGATTCTTTATCAGAGGAAATATTAAAAGGAAATATTTCTAAAAATGATGATATCTTTGTAGAAGTAGAAAATGAAAAGATTATCTTTAAAAACAAATTGAAATTAAGTAAAGGAGAATAAAGCTGCAAAAATGCAGCTTTATTTTTATCGCTTTTGTCTTTGAAAAGTATTGTATAGGTTATAAAAATGTGATACTATTATAAAGGGAGTTCGTGAACGATGAACAAATGTGTTTTATGAACGAACAAAAGAGGTGAAACAAATGACAAATAGAAAATTTTTAATTATTGATACAACTATTTTGCCAGATATTTATGAAAAGGTTCTTGAAACAAAAGAATTACTAAGAACTGGAAAAGCTAGAGGGGTAACGGAGGCAACGCAAATGATGGGAATTAGCAGAAGTACATATTATAAGTATAAAGATTTTATTTCTACTCCATCAGAAGGGAGTAGAGGTCAAAAGGCGACGATTACTTTATTGTTAAAGCATACGCCTGGGAATCTATCATACTTATTAAATATTATGGCAGAATGTAATGTGAATATACTAACCATCAATCAAGATATACCGATTAATGGGATTGCTAATGTAAGTATTACCTTTGATATTTCTGAGGCAAGTATGGCAATAGATGAGATTTTAGATGAACTAAGGAATCAAGATGGTACATCTAAAGTTGAATTAATTGCTATGGAATAAGGAAAATTTATAAAAAAACAGCTTGACGGAATAAAAAAACAGATTATTGGATAGGTGATGAGCATGTTTAAAATAAAAGTACCAGCAACAACAGCTAATATGGGTCCAGGATATGATGTTCTTGGAATGGCACTTACACTATATAATGAGTTTGAAGTAGAAAAAATAGCTAAAGGAATAGAAACTGTAGGCTTTGGACTAATTCCCCTAGAAGAAAATTTAGTATATATAGCTATGAAAAAAACATTAGACCTTCATGGAAAAAAGGTAAATGGTTTGAAAATTACTGCAAAGAAGATAGACATTCCTATGAGTAGAGGTTTAGGAAGTAGTGCAACTTGTATTGTTGTGGGGATTATGATTGCCAATAAGCTTATGAACAATATTTTAAACAAAGAGGACATCTTAAGAATAGGGACAGAAATGGAAGGACATCCTGATAATATTGTTCCAGCAGCCATTGGTGGCATGTGTGCATCTATTTATGAGAATAATGAAGTAATCTATTCTAAAGTAAATGTGGCAAATAATTTAAGATTTGTAGTGATGATTCCTGATTTTACTGTATCTACCCATGAAGCAAGAAAGGTTGTTCCAAAAAATTATAGTAAAAAGGATTGTATTTTTAATATAAGTAGAGTGGCAATGCTTGTAGCTAGTATGAATAATGGAGAAATTGAGCATTTAAGAAAGGCTACACAGGATAAAATACATCAACCCTTTAGAGCTAATTTAATTCCTAATATACAGGCTGTTTTTAAAGCTTGTGAAGATTTAGGTTCTAAAGCAGAATTTATTAGTGGATCAGGGTCAACATTGATGGCTATTATTGATGAAAAAAATGTCCAGTTTGAAGAAAAAATGAAACAATTTTTAGAAACGATTGAAGGAAATTGGAAAATTAAAATATTAGCAGTAGACACGGAAGGTGCAATGGTGGTTTAAAAGGTTTTATGGAGTAAGTCCATAAAGCCTTTTTTCGTACCTTTGATTCATTGACTATTATAGACCGAAAGTATAAAATCAGAATAGAAAGGATATAGTTGTTATAAGAGGGAAAATGGAGGAACGTATGGCAAAAAAAGAAAAGACCCTTTTTGTATGTCAAAACTGTGGGTATGAAAGTCCTAAGTGGATGGGACAATGTATATGTGGCAGCTGGAATACAATGGTAGAAGAACGAATAAAGGCAATAAACCAATATAAAAAATCACCAACCATTACAAGTAGTACGAAGCCTTTACCAATTAAAGAAATAAAGTCTGGTTCTTATGACCGATTAGATACCCATATTGACGAACTCAATCGAGTATTAGGAGGAGGTATGGTAAAGGGCTCCTTAACTTTAATATCAGGAGAACCAGGAATAGGAAAATCTACTTTGATTTTACAAGCAAGCAGCAATATAGCTAAAAAATATGGTACAGTTTTATATGTTTCTGGAGAGGAATCAGAGGAACAAATAAAAATGAGAGCAGAAAGATTAAATGCTATACAAGAAAAGTTGATGATTGTATCAGAAACTAACGTGGATATTATTAAGGAATATATAAAAGAATTACAACCCGCATTTGTTATTATTGATTCTATACAAACTTTATTTAAATCAGATTTATCTTCTGCGCCTGGAAGCGTTTCTCAGGTAAGAGAATGCACTAATCATATTATGCATATAGGGAAGACAAAAGGGATTCCTATTTTTATTGTTGCTCATGTGACCAAAACAGGAGAATTAGCAGGTCCAAGGATGTTAGAACATCTTGTGGATACGGTACTTCATTTTACAGGGGAAAGAACGCAAGAATTTAGAGTCGTAAGAGCTGTAAAAAATCGTTTTGGAACGACAAGTGAAATAGGTGTTTTTGAAATGAGAGAAGAAGGGCTTGTAGAAGTTTCTAATCCATCAGAGGTATTTTTAGAAGGACTTAGCGATACGGAAGGTTCTATTGTTATTAGTAGTTTAGAAGGAACAAGACCTCTTCTTTTAGAAATTCAAGCATTAGTTGCCCCAACAAATTTAGGATTTGCAAGAAGAGCAGCTATTGGTATTGACTTAAACAGATTGAATTTAATTTTGGCAGTTTTAGAGAAAAAGGTAGGAATTCCTCTTATGAACCAAGATGTTTATGTAAATGTAGTTGGGGGACTAAAGCCTGAAGGAACTTCATCAGATTTAGGGGTAGCTCTTGCTATTTATTCTAGCATGAGAGGATTAGATATTCATACTACGACTACCCTTGCTATTGGAGAAATCGGGCTAACAGGAGAATTGAGATCTGTTTCAAATATAGAAAAAATGATAAAAGAAGCTTCAAAAATGGGATTTAAGAAATGTATATTGCCTAAAAAAAGTATAAAAAAATTGAAGGTAGATGAAGCTATTCAATTGATAGGAGCAAACTCTTTAAAAGATGCGATAGATGCTATGTTTTTTGAAAATTAAATGAAATAATTCTTTAATTGTTATGCATAGATATAATATAATAGGAAAGATAGGAGAAAAAAGGTTGGGAGGACAATACAATTGGTAAAAGAAGATAAAATGAAAGAACAAGGTATAATGGAATCTATTAAGAGATTAGCTCCAGGAACTTCTCTGCGAGAAGGGCTTGAAAATGTTTTGAGAGCTAAAACAGGAGCTTTAATCGTTATAGGTGATAATGAAGAAGTAATGAGCCTTGTAGATGGAGGTTTTTATATAAATGTTGATTTGTCAACGGCATATTTGTATGAGCTTGCGAAAATGGATGGTGCAATCATATTAAGTTCTGATGCAAAGAAAATATTATATGCAAATACCCAATTGATTCCTGATCCTTCTATTCCCTCTTCAGAAACGGGGATAAGACATAGAACAGCTGAGCGGGTAGCTCGCCAGACGGGGCTTATTGTTATATCTATTTCACAAAGAAGAAATATCATCACTATTTATAAAGGATATTCTAAATATATTGTCCAAGACACGAATAAAATATTAAATAAAGCAAATCAAGCTATTCAAACTTTAGAAAAATATAGAAAAGTTCTAGATCAAGCAATGATTAACTTAAGTGGTCTGGAGTTTGAAGATTTGGTTACAATCCAAGATGTAGCGATTGTTCTTCAAAGAACGGAAATGGTTATGCGTATTGTTTCAGAAATAGATAAATATATAAGTGAATTAGGAAATGAAGGTCGTCTTGTAAGCATGCAGTTAGAAGAACTACTAGCCAATGTAAAAGAAGATGGGGAACATGTTGCGGAGGATTACATGGTAGAGGATGATTCCATAGATTATAATAAGGTTAGTAGACAGATTAAAAATTTATCTTCTGAAGAGCTATTAGATCTATCCAATATGGGAAAGATTCTAGGGTATCAAGGTGGGTTAGATGATTTATTAGATATGCCTGTTTCACCAAGAGGCTTTAGAATTTTAAATAAAGTTCCAAGACTTCCTATATCTGTTATTCAAAATGTAGTCAATCATTTTAGTGATTTTCAAAAAATATTAAAAGCGTCCATAGAAGAATTAGATGATGTAGAGGGAATTGGTGAAATTCGAGCAAGAGCCATTAAAGAAGGACTAAGAAGGGTACAAGAACAAGTTCTATTAGATCGACATATTCGTTAAATAAAAAAACACCAATAAAATGTATTGGTGTTTTTTTAATATAGACCATATTTTCCAAGAGTTTCAATGTTTTTGGATTGTTTTGTTAGGATTTCATGGATATCAAGATGCAGTGTATTACAGATACCTACAAGATAGAATAAATGGTTTCCCATTTCTTGGGTGATTTTATCCCTACAAATATCACAAAGCTCACCAGAAACGTGATTGTCTAAAAAATCCTTTAAGTCTTCATAGGAAATATCCTTTGGGATATGTTGAGCTTTGGCATCTATCCGAATACAACCACAATTTGTAGCAGCTTTTATAATAGATCTATTTACTTTTGCACAGCTCTCTTGATATTTGGATATGATGTCTAGGATACTTTTGTGTCTAATTAATACTTCTGAAACACTATCTTGAAATTTGTGAAGAACAGAATCTTTCATTGGTTTCATCACCTCTGTACAATAAGTTTGATTTAAATTTATTCTAGCATATTATAGAGTAAATTTAAAGGCTATTCATAGAAAATTAATTTTACGGTAGAAAAGTGGAATATAAGCTTGAATAATGGTAAAAATGGAAAAAAATAAGACTAAAGTTGTAAAAAATAAATTTGACAATGAATACTTCATGTGATAAAATAATTATTTTCTTGACAAAACCTAGGCCCTTGTTGTATACTGAATATAGGTAATGTACAATGTGGGAGGTTTTGCTGAATGTTCAATATCGGTGATAGAGTGGTTTATCCTATGCATGGAGCGGGGATTATTGAAGCTATAGAGGAAAAAGAGATATTGGGGAAGAAGCGTAAATATTATATTATGAAGATGCCTCTAGGAGAAATGAAAGTAATGATCCCTCTTGACAATGTAGAAGACATTGGATTAAGAGAAATTATATCTTTAAAGGAAGTAGATCAAGTACTGGCTGTATTAAGTGATGATATTTCCAAAATGCCTAAAAATTGGAATAGACGATATAGAGCCAATATGGATAAGATTAAAAGTGGAGACATCTATGAAGTTGCTATGGTAGTAAGAAATTTAACCCTTAGAGATAGAGAAAAAGGATTATCAACAGGAGAAAGAAAAATGTTAGCGAATGCAAAACAAATCCTCATTAGTGAAATTGTACTGGCTAGAGGCATAGAAGAAAAAGTTGCTGAAGATTTAATTGATACAGCCATTCAATAATTCTAACTATGTGAAGCGTCATGGGGACGCTTCATTTTTGTATTGCATCGGACTTTTTTACCAAAATATACAAATTATATTGAAATTAGGTAGTGTTTAGTTATAAAATAAAATTAGCATGGTTATACTTTTGAAATAGGAGGTGGAAAGCTATGTTTAATAAAATTGTTAGAGGAGCATTAACGTTAGCAGGTGCTTCGGTTGGATATGCAGTGGCCATGCTTCTGATAAAACTGGCTAAAGTTCAAGGGATTGTACAGATCCCAGAGATTACACCTATTATGGGAATGGTTTTTAGTATTATAGGTGCAGCTGCGGGAGGAATTATATTTTTTATTATTACGCCATGGCTGATGGAAAAAGGATTAAGCTCAGCAAATTGGGTAGAAGGAGAACTTCAAAAGATTCCTACTATGGATATGGTTGTTGGAGCAGTAGGTTTGATCATTGGATTGGTGATAGCTTATTTAATTAGTAGTTTATTGATGGGTATATCTATTCCATTAGTTGGACCGATTTTATCGATTATGCTTTATATATTCTTAGGATATTTAGGTGTAAGTCTTGCAAATAAGAAAAGAGATGATTTAGGCAATATATCTATGTTATTTAAAAAGAATATAATATCTAAAGAAAAGACAGAAACCCAAAAAGACAATAGTAGTAATATTCCTAAGGTACTAGATACAAGTGTGATTATTGACGGAAGAATTGCAGACTTATCTCAAACCGGTTTTATGGAAGGACCTCTTGTGATTCCAGAATTTGTTCTTAAAGAATTAAGACATATTGCAGATTCATCGGATAGTTTAAAAAGAGCAAGAGGAAGAAGAGGCTTAGATATTTTAAATCGTATCCAAAAGGAGTTACCTATAGAGGTAAAGATTACAGATAAAGATTTTGAAGAAGTAGAAGAAGTAGATATAAAGCTACTAAGGCTTGCTCAATTTTTAGATGGAAAAGTTGTGACGAATGATTACAATTTAAATAAAGTAGCTGAATTGCAAGGTGTACCTGTACTTAATATTAATGAACTTGCCAATGCATTAAAACCAGTAGTGTTGCCTGGAGAAGAAATGGTTGTACAAGTTATCAAAGAAGGAAAAGAATCTGGTCAAGGTGTAGCTTACTTAGACGATGGAACCATGATTGTTGTAGAAGGTGGCAGAAAACATATTGGAGAGACCATGGGAGTTCTTGTCACGAGTGTATTACAGACTGCTGCAGGCAGAATGATTTTTGCAAAACCTAAAATGTTGGTTGATAAATCAGCATAAAAATATATAATAAAATTGTACCCAGCATATGCTGGGTTTTCTTTTGAAATAGGAGGAATCATTTTGAGAAAAGAAAAATTTATTTCGGTTATTATTGCAGCAGCAGGACAAGGGAAAAGAATGAATAGTGAGATGAATAAGCAATATTTGAATCTTTGTAATAAACCTGTACTAGCTCGTACGATTGAGGCTTTTGATCAATCTTTTTTTATAGACGAAATTATCGTTGTGACTCACCCTGATGAGATTCAATATTGTAGAGAAAGAATCATCAATTCTTTTGGATTTAAAAAAGTCACAAAAGTTGTAGCTGGAGGGGCTGAGCGTCAAGAATCCATATTAAATGGATTAAAGGCAGTAGATGAAAGATGTGATATTGTAGCTATTCATGATGGAGCAAGACCTTTTATAAAAGAAGAGACTATTCTTAATAGTATAGATCAAGCTATAAAGTATAAAGCAGTAGGGGTAGGCGTACCTGTAAAAGATACGATTAAAGTAGTTGATGAAGAAAAAAATATTAAAAACACACCAGATCGAAAAACTCTTTGGGCAATACAAACTCCTCAAGTTTTTGACTATAAGTTGGTATTAAAAGCCCATAAAAAAGCAATAGAAGATGGATACCAAGGAACGGATGATACCGTGTTAGTTGAAAGAATTGGTGAAGATCTAAAAATGGTTATGGGACATTATGAAAATATAAAAATAACTACACCAGAAGATTTATATATAGGAGAAGCTATTTTAAAAAATAGAAATTAAAAAATATAGAGGGGGATATTTATGCGTGTAGGCATGGGATATGATGTACATAAATTAGTAAAGGGAAGAAAACTCATATTAGGAGGTATAGAAATACCTTACGAAAAGGGACTTTTAGGACATTCTGATGCAGATGTACTTCTTCATGCTATAAAGGATGCATTACTTGGAGCAGTAGCCCTTGGTGATATTGGAAAGCATTTTCCAGATACAGATGAAAGATTTAGGGGAGCTTCTAGTATAAAATTATTAGCAGAAGTGAATAATATGCTTAAAAGTAAGGGGTATAAGGTGAACAATGTGGATGCTACAATTATTGCACAAAATCCTAAAATGGCTCCATATATAGAAGAAATGAGAAAAAATATAGCCCATACCTTAGAGGTAGCCATTGATTGTATTAATGTAAAAGCTACTACGACAGAAGGTTTAGGATTTACAGGAATAGGAGAAGGCATTGCATCTCAAGCTATTGCAAGTGTTGTGAGATTTCCTGTTGACAAATAAAGTGATATTAGTTAATATGTATTTAAGTTTAAAAATGATGAAAGCTATGATAGGGAATAGTAGGATAGATTAATCATTAAGAGAGCAAAGTCCATAGGCTGAAAGACTTTGTATGAGACATCTTTTTGAACCCACCCTTGAGTTAAGACTGAAACTGAGTAAGTCTTTACGGTGCTAGACCGTTAGATCTAGGTAAAGAGAATTCTTTTGAATTAATTAGAGTGGTACCGCGGAAAATTAGACCCTTTCGTCTCTAGAATGAGACGAAGGGGTATTTTAATGAAATAATGAAAAAAGAGATAGTTCTATGAAGAAAGGAGAAAGGATATGGCAAAGAAGCAAAAAGGATTTGTAGAAGACATTACACCAATGGAGGTTGACTTTCCACAGTGGTATACAGATGTTATCAAAAAAACAGATATGGTGGATTATTCACCAGTAAAAGGGTTCATGGTCATTAAGGCATATGGCTATGCGATTTGGGAAAATATCCAAAAATACATGGATCAAAGATTTAAAGATACAGGACATAAAAATATGTATTTCCCATTATTGATTCCAGAAAATTTATTGAAAAAAGAAGAAGAACATGTTGAAGGATTTGCACCAGAGGTAGCATGGGTAACTCATGGAGGAGATGAAAAGCTTGCAGAAAGACTTTGTGTAAGACCTACATCAGAAACGATTATCTGTTCTATGTATTCAAAATGGTTAAATTCTTATAGAGAATTACCTTATCTTTATAACCAATGGTGTAGTGTTGTAAGATGGGAAAAATCTACAAGACCTTTCCTAAGAACTTCTGAATTCTTATGGCAAGAAGGCCATACATTACATGAAACGGAAGAAGAGGCACAAGAAGAAACTCTTCAAATGCTTAATATTTATAGAGAAACGGCAGAAGAGTTATTGGCTATTCCTGTTGTAACAGGAAGAAAAAGTGACAAAGAAAAGTTTGCAGGAGCACATGCTACTTATACAATGGAAGCTTTAATGCACGATGGAAAAGCTCTTCAAGCAGGAACTTCTCACAATTTAGGACAACATTTCACAAAAGCCTTTGATATTTCATTCTTAGGAAGAAATGGAGAAATGCAGCATCCATACCATACATCTTGGGGAGTATCGACAAGATTAATTGGTGGAATTATCATGGTTCATGGAGACAATAGAGGACTTGTACTTCCTCCTAGAGTAGCTCCAACTCAAGTAGTGATTATTCCTATTGCACAACATAAAGAGGGCGTTTTAGATAAAGCTTATGAACTTAAAAAAGCTTTAGGCAGTGATATTAGAATAGAGATTGATGATAATGAAAATAATTCACCAGGATGGAAATTCAACGAGTGGGAAATGAAAGGTGTTCCAATTCGTATAGAAGTAGGACCTAGAGATATTGAAAAAAATCAAGTAATGATTTTTAGAAGAGATACGTTAGAAAAACAACCTGTTCCAATGGAAGGCTTAAAGGAAACGGTATCAAAATTATTAGATGATATTCATAATAATATGCTAGAAAAAGCGCGTAACTATAGAGAAGAAAAAACTTATTATGTGGAGAGTCTTGAAGATTTTAAACAAAAGCAAGAAGAAAAGCCTGGATTTGCAAAGGCTATGTGGTGTGGAGATCGTGAATGTGAAGAGCATGTGAAAGCAGAAACGGGTGCGACGATTAGATGTATTCCATTCGAGCAAGAAGATTTAGGGAATAAATGTCATTTCTGTGGAAAAGAAGCAAAACATATGGTATACGTAGCAAGAGCGTATTAAAACAAAAGGTGGTTATATGAATAACCACCTTCATTTATATACTAAAAGGGAAAGGGGCAAAAAAATGAGAGCATCAAAGCTTTATCTACATACTTTAAGAGAAGTGCCTTCAGAGATAGAAAAAGTATCGGAAAAACTCCTTATTAGAGGAAGTATGATGAGAAAGGTTGGAGGGACTTATGTTTATTTGCCATTAGGATATAGAGTGATTGAAAAGATGAAGAAAATATTTAGGGGAATTCTTGAAAGAGAAGGACTTCAGGAATTTAGTATATTATTACCATCTGATGAGAAAACTTATATTAGTCTTGTAAAAAAAGATTTAAAATCCTATAAGGAATTACCTTTTGGTTTTTATCAAGTAAAAACAGGAAAAAGTAAAGAGGATAAAAAGGGAAGTATTTTAGTTGATGTGATTACTTTTCATAAAGACAAAGAAGAACTAGAAGCACATTTTCAATCTATGCACACAAATTTTGAGGAAATGTTTAAAACATGTGGATTAAAGACGAAGAAAGTTTTAGATATCCACAATAAAGAAGAAATCATATCAGGAAAATTTGTTTTTATTTCTGATGAAGGAAAAGAAGAGATGGCTATATGTAAATCTTGTGGATATAAAGCTTTAAAAAAGAGAGCCATGTGTGCTATCAATTTACCCAATGAAGAAAAAGAGAAATCATTAGAAGAGGTATATACACCTAATGTAAAAACCATTGAACAATTAAATGAATTTTTAGAACTAGAAGAAGCGAAACTAATAAAATGTTTATTGCTAAAAGGAAAAGATCAATTTATAGCAGCTTTTATTCGAGGAGATAGAGAATTAAATTTAGCCAAATTAGAAACTGCTTTGAATATAGAACCAATGACGCTTTCCTTCGCAGAAGGGGAAGAGGTAGAAAGAATTACAAGTGCTAAAACAGGTTTTGCAGGTCCAATGGGATTAAAGGATGTAATGGTTGTTGTGGATCCTGAAGTAACAAGTATGAAAAATGCTGTAGCAGGTGCTAATAAGACAGATTATCATATAAAGAATGTAAATTACGGTAGGGATTTTAAGGCTGACTTAGTTGAAGATATTATTACCATCAAAGAAGGAGATCAATGTCCAAGATGTAAGGACCTTATAGAAATAAAAAAAGGTATAGAACTTGCAGCGTTAAAAAAACGAAACATCAATGGTAGTGAAAATTTAGGAGCTACTTATATTGATGAAAATGGAAAAGAAAAAAATGTTTTAATAGGAAGCTATAATCTTGATATAACAAAAATACTAGCGGCTATTATAAATGAACATCATGATGATGAGGGGATCCTTTGGCCTTTTTCTGTAGCACCTTTTCATGTGATCATCTCTATTGTCAACAAAAAGAAGGAAGAACAAATTGCTTTAGGGGAAAAAATATACAAAGAACTATTAGAGAGAAATATTGAAGTATTATTAGATGATCGAGAGAAACAAGCGGGAGCGAAATTTAAGGATGCAGATTTATTAGGAATTCCTATTAGAATTGTAGTAGGTAAAAAAGCAGGAGATGAAGTAGTGGAGTATAAACTAAGAAATGAAGAAGAAAAGATAGAAATTCCTTATGATCAAGCCATCTCAAATGTATTGAAGCTATTCAAGGAAGTTGGTATAAAGTAAATACATGAATAGTGAACTTTTTAGGAAAGAGAAATCATTTTCTAATTCTATTTAATAGGAGTCCATGATTCAAAATTTAGTTGAGTATCTTATGCATGGGTGTATTTATAAAAAATAAATAGAGGCAGATATAAGGATAAAATAGGATATAAAGGCAAATTGGTTGCTAAGGAAAGTATTTTTAGATATAATTAGAAAATATAATAATGATTTTTTAAATTAGGAGGAGCTCGTATGACAGTAAGAGTTAGATTTGCACCAAGTCCTACAGGATTTGTACATATAGGAAGTTTAAGAACTGCCCTATACAACTATTTGTTTGCAAAACAAAATGGGGGTAAATATATACTAAGAATTGAAGATACGGATAGAACAAGATATGTTGAAGGTGCTATAGAAAATATGATTGAAGCCCTTAAGTGGGCTGGTATTGAACATGATGAAGGAGTTATTCTTCAGGATGGAGAGCTTGTTCAAAAGGGAGATAAGGGTCCTTATGTTCAATCAGAAAGACTAGAAATTTATCAAAAATATATTGATCAAATGATCAAAGATGGACATGCATATTATTGCTTTTGTTCTAAAGAAAGATTAGAAAAAGTAAGAGAAGAACAAAAAGAAAAGGGCCAAACACCAAAATATGATGGTCATTGTAGAGAACTTTCTATAGAAGAAGCAAAGGAAAGAATTGCAAGTGGAGAAGAATATGTAGTAAGATTAAAGCTTCCTGAAAATAGAGAAATTGCTTTTTTTGATGTGATCAGAGGAAATGTAGTTGTTAATACAAACGATTTAGATGATCAAGTATTGATGAAGACAGATGGATTCCCAACTTATCATTTTGCTGTTGTTGTAGATGATTATTTAATGGAAATTACCCATGTTATTCGTGGAGAAGAATGGATTATTTCAACGCCTAAACATGCTTATCTATATGAAGCATTAGGATGGGAAGCACCAAAATTTGTACATCTTCCAAATATCTTAAATAGAGATAGAAAAAAATTGAGTAAAAGACAAGGAGATGTGGCAGCAGAAGACTTTAAGAGAAAAGGATATCTGCCTCAAGGACTTGTAAACTATTTAGCTCTTGTAGGATGGAGTCCAGAAGATAATCAAGAAATTTTTTCTATGGAAGAATTAATTGAAAAGTTTTCATTAGAGAGAGTATCTAAAAGTGGAGGCGTATTTGATACAGATAAATTAAATTGGATCGATGCTCACTATGTAAAAGAAGCTTCTCTTGAGGAACTTACAGACTTAGCAATTCCGCATCTTATAGAAGCTGCATATATTACTAAAGAAGAAGCAAAAGAAAAATATGAATGGCTAAAAGATTTAGTGAAGCTATTACAAGATCGACTGTCCTTTGCTGGTGAAATTGTAGAAAAGTCAGATATTTTCTTTAAAACAGCAATAACACCAGAGGATGAAAAAGCAGAAGAAGTATTAAAGCTTGAGCATTTGCCACATTTATTAGAAGTGTTTACACAAAAGGTTTCAGAAGCTGAAAATATTGATGAGACCTTTGGAAAAACAGCATTAAAAGCAATTCAAAAAGAGACTGGCTATAAGGGGAAAAATCTTTTTATGCCTATAAGAGTTGCATTAACAGGGGAAGTACATGGACCAGATTTAAATCTGATGATGAAAGTTTTAGGGAAACAAAATATATTATCTCGCATAGAATATGTAAAAACAAACTTATTATAAATGCATG
The DNA here is from genome assembly GCA_025210395.1 of Marinisporobacter sp. Classification (GTDB taxonomy): domain Bacteria; phylum Bacillota; class Clostridia; order Peptostreptococcales; family Thermotaleaceae; genus Crassaminicella. Next base: position 8,481 of record JAOARV010000037.1, on the reverse strand, counting down.
GATTAGGAGAGTAAGTTTAAAACACCTAACAGAGAAAAGCTATCATTGGCTGAGAGTAGCTTAAAGGTTAATTAAACCCAAGTGCACCTATGAGCAGCTGTCTGAAAATTAGTAGGAACAGTCGGTAAGCGTCGTTAAAGCTATTAAGCTGAGGGGAAACCCTAAGCAGAGTGGAACCGCGAAAACCTTCGTCTCTGTACATGGAGACGAAGGTTTTTATTTTGATTTTAACAAGTTTTACCACTAATGTATTGGAAAGGAGGAAGTCATATGTTAAAATTTTTAAGAGAGATCAATGGAGATATTGTAGCAGTTTTAGAGAGAGATCCTGCTGCAAGGAGTAGAATAGAAGTAATGTTATGTTATCCTTGTATTCACAGTATTATTAGTCATCGTATTGCTCATGGACTTTATAAAAGAGGATTTATAGTACTTGCAAGACTCATATCTCAAATAGCTAGATTTTTTACAGGAATAGAAATTCATCCCGGGGCAAAAATAGGGAAAAGATTTTTTATTGACCATGGAATGGGTGTGGTCATTGGAGAAACAGCTGAGATTGGTGATGGTGTTACCATTTATCAAGGAGCTACTTTGGGTGGAACTGGAAAAGAAACGGGAAAAAGACATCCTACTATAGGAAATAATGTGGTGATTAGTAGTGGCGCTAAAGTATTAGGACCTTTTAAAGTAGGAGATAATTCAAAAATAGGATCAGGATCTGTAGTCCTTAAAGAAGTACCCCCTAATTGTACAGTAGTCGGGGTACCTGGCCGTATTGTAATCAAAGATAATATAAAAATAAAAAATATCAAGAAGCCTGATATTGATTTGGATCAAGTCCATTTACCAGATCCGATGATGCAAGAGCTTGAATGCTTAAGAAAAAGAATTGCTCATCTAGAGAAAAAAATTAAAGAGGGGGAAAAGAGAGATGAAGCTATATAATACACTTACAAGAAAGAAGGAAGAATTTGTACCTATGAACCCAAAGGAAGTAAAAATGTATGCTTGTGGTCCGACAGTTTATAATTACTTCCATATTGGAAATGCTAGACCTTTTGTTGTATTTGATACATTAAGAAGATATCTAGAATATAGAGGATACAAGGTGAAATTTGTACAAAACTTTACAGACGTAGATGATAAAATTATCAAAAGAGCTATTGAAGAAGGAATTACACCTTCTGAGGTGAGTGAAAAATATATAGAAAAATATTTTGAAGATGTAGCTGCTATAGGTGTAAAAAAAGCAGATGTACATCCTAAAGTAACAGAAAATATTGATGAAATCATTCAATTTGTACAAAAGCTTATAGAAAAGGGATATGCTTATGAAGTGAATGGAGATGTATATTTTGACACATCAAAATTCAAGGATTATGGAAAATTATCTAAGCAAAGTATAGAAGACCTAGAAGTAGGAGCAAGAATAGAAGTAAATGATGTAAAGAAAAGCCCAACAGACTTTGCTTTATGGAAGAGTCAAAAGCCAGGAGAAATTGCATGGAGCAGTCCATGGGGAAAAGGTAGACCAGGATGGCATATTGAGTGTTCTGTTATGTCTACTAAATATTTAGGAGAGACCATTGATATTCATGGAGGAGGACAGGATTTGATCTTCCCGCATCATGAAAATGAAATCGCTCAAAGTGAAGCTTGTACAGGAAAAGCCTTTGCAAATTATTGGGTGCATAATGGCTATATTACTATTAACAATGAAAAAATGTCTAAATCAAAAGGAAATTTCTTTACAGTAAGAGATGTATTGAAAGAATTTGATGGAGAAGTAGTAAGATTTTTCTTATTATCAGCTCAATATAGAAATCCAATTAATTTTAGTAGAGACCTTATGGAACAAGCGAAGAACGGTTTAGAAAGATTATATAATGCTAAAAACAATTTAAAACATCTTTTAGACAATGTGGTAGATGGAAATATGAATGAAGAAGAAAAAGATCTATTGAAAGGGTTTGAAAAGCATAGAGAAAAATTTATTGCAGTAATGGACGATGATTTAAACACAGCAGATGCGATTGCAGCAATATTTGAGTTAGTAAAAGAAATCAATACAAATATCAGTGAAAATTCATCAAAAGAGTTGATCCAAAAAAGCTATGATTTATTTATGGAATTAGCGGGTGTTTTAGAAATTGCTAGAAAGGAACAAGAATCACTAGATGAAGAAATTGAAAAGCTAGTAAAAGAAAGACAACAAGCAAGGAAAGATAGAAATTTTGCACTAGCAGATAAAATTAGAGATGATTTAAAGGCTAGAGGAATTATTCTTGAAGATACACCGCAAGGGGTAAAATGGCATATGGAAAAATAAGGGATAGCCGATCTTTAGGTCGGCTATTATTTATAAATATAGTAAAAGACAAAAGAACATATAGAATAAAATGAAATTTTTTGATATATTCACATGAATGGGTTATAATTATATTCAAAATACTAATAATTTAAATAAAGGAATGAAGGAGAAAGGTCGTGTACATATGGAAAATAGAACTTCATCAAATTTTATAAGAAATATTATCATAGATGATTTGGAATCAGGAAAGCATGAGAAAATCGTTACTCGCTTTCCACCAGAACCAAATGGGTATTTACATATAGGTCATGCAAAAGCTATCTTTGTAGATTTTGAATCAGCATCTGAATTTGGTGGTAGAACGAATTTACGTTTTGATGATACGAACCCAATAAAAGAAGATACAGAATATGTAGAATCTATTAAGGAAGATATTCAGTGGTTAGGATACAAATGGAATGATTTATATTTTGCATCTAATTATTTTGAAGAAATGTACAATCGAGCAATATTATTAATCAAAAAAGGAAAGGCCTATGTATGTGATTTAGCAGCAGAAGAAATAAGAGCATATCGTGGAACTTTAAAGGAACCAGGGAAGATGAGTCCTTTTAGAGAAAGAAGTGTAGAAGAGAATCTAGATTTATTTGAACGTATGAAAAATGGAGAATTTGAGGATGGTACAAAGGTATTAAGAGCTAAAATTGATATGGCATCTCCAAACATGAACATGAGAGATCCAGTTATATATCGTATTTCCCATACGATTCATCATAATACGGGAGACAAATGGTGTATTTATCCTATGTATGACTTTGCTCATCCATTAGAAGATGCTATTGAAGGAATTACTCATTCCTTATGTTCCTTAGAATTTGAAGACCATCGTCCATTATATGATTGGGTGGTTCGTGAATGTGAAATGGAACATACTCCTAGACAAATTGAATTTGCAAGACTCAATATTACCAATACGGTAATGAGTAAAAGAAAATTAAAACAATTAGTAGATGAATGCTGTGTAGCAGGATGGGATGACCCAAGAATGCCAACCCTTGCAGGTTTAAGAAGAAGAGGTTATACACCAGAAGCTATTCGTAATTTTATCAAAGAAACAGGAATAGCAAAAAGCAATAGTGTAGTAGATGCTATGATGCTTGAACATTTTATTAGAGAAGATTTGAAATTAAAAGCACCAAGAACCATGGGCGTTTTAAGACCATTAAAGGTAGTTATTACAAATTATCCAGAGGATGAAGTAGAAATGCTTGATGCAGAAATCAATCCTGAAAATCCAGAAATGGGCATTAGACAAATTCCATTTTCGAGAGAAATCTATATTGAGCAAGAGGACTTTATGGAAAATCCACCAAAGAAATATCATAGGTTATACCCAGGGAATGAAGTGCGATTAAAGCATGCATATTTCATTAAATGCAATGACTTTATTAAAGATGAAAAGGGAAATGTAGTAGAAATCCATTGTACATATGACCCTGAAACAAAGAGTGGAACAGGATTTACAGGAAGAAAAGTAAAGGGAACCATTCACTGGGTAGATGCAAAACATGCACTACCGTCAGAGTTTAGATTATATGAACCACTGATTTTAGATGAAGAACAAGATAAAGACAAGACTTTCTTAGATTGCGTAAATCCAAATTCCATAGAAGTGCTACAAGGATATATTGAAGCAAATATGAAGGATGTAAAACCTCAAGATAAATCCCAATTCTTTAGACATGGATATTTTAATGTAGATCCAAAAGCTACAACAGAAGAAAAAGTAGTGTTCAATAGAATTGTATCTCTTAAGAGCTCTTTTAAATTAAAGAAATAGTAAATGAATGTCGTTAATCTTGGAAATGAAAAGATTGACGACATTTTTTATGTGTAATCCAATTATTTCCCGAGAAATAATTGGATTATTATAGAAGAATGTATAATGGTGGAAGGGACTTGAAATAAATAAAAACTAAGAATGAATAATTATGAGATAAAATGACTTTCCTGTTGAGAAAAAGTATAGTATGATGGAGTATAGGATAAAACCATAATAGAGATAGAAAAATACAAACAAGGTAGGGTTTTAAATGGAGAAAAAATTTATTGAGTATATGAATTTAGAAAATAAAAGTGAAGAAGAAATAAGATTTGTATCTCCTTTGGTACTTGCGTATATTGGAGATGCTGTTTATGAAGTTTATATTCGAGAGTATATTGTTTATAAATATGGAGGAAATGTAAATAAGCTCCATAAACTAGCTACAAAATTTGTAAAAGCAGGAGCACAAGCAAAGATTGCCCATGCTTTAGAAGGTGAGATTTCTGAAAAAGAATGGAATCTCATTAAAAGGGGAAGAAATCAAAAATCAGGGACAGTTCCTAAGAATGCAGATCTTACGGATTATAAATATGCCACAGGATTTGAAGCTTTAATTGGATATTTACACTTGCTGGGAAATACAGATAGAATTAAAGAAATCATCAAAAGAGCAGTAGAAATCATAGAAGAATAAGTGGAGGGAAAGGAATGACCAAAAGAGAAAAAAGTATGCTTATGGTAATACTCGTATTGCTAGTAGTGCTTATTTGTAAATCTCTATTGTTAGATGGAGTACAGGTTACAGGAGATGCTTTATTGTTTAAGGAATTTGTAGAAAAGACAATAAAAACAGATGAAAAGCATACTAACTTTTTAGAAAAAATGGGAATCGCTAATAAAAAAGTAGTATCTATAAAAAAGATTCATACAAAAGGGACTTCTAGTATTCTTGTTTATGAAGAAGGAAAAGGAAAAGAAATGAAGATTTCTGGAGCTTATCAAGCGAAAATTAGAGGATATATTTTTCAGGTGATTCCTTATAAGGAATTTAAAGTAAAGAGTCAGTGGTCAGAAGAAAAAGTGAAAAAATAGGAGGAAAATAGATGAAAGTGCAATTGATTCAATATACACCTGAGCCTGAAAGAGTGGTAGCTGCAGCTGCTAAGCTTTGTTATTCAAGGGTTGGTGTAGATGAAATTATTGAAGATTTAAGTGAGGAGAAAACAGAAAAGTTCTTGAATATGCTTATGAATTTAGGGCATCAATCTCCTGTAGAACATATAAACTTTACATTTGCAATAGAAGGAGTAAGTAGAGTTCTTACACATCAATTAGTAAGACATAGATTAGCAAGCTATTCACAGCAGTCTCAAAGATATGTAAAGCTTGATCAGTTTGAATATATTGTTCCGCCAAGTATTGAAGCGATTCCTGAGGCGAAGGAGAAGTTTGTACAAGCTATGGAAGAGGATCAGAAAAAATATAATGAATTAGCAGAAATTTTACAAAAAAAGCATTATGAAAAATTGATTCAAGAAGGAAAAAGTGAAAAAGCAGCAAAAATAATTTCTGAAAAAAAAGCTATAGAAGATAGTAGGTATGTTTTTCCTAATGCTTGTGAGACAAAAATTGTTGTTACAATGAATGCAAGAAATTTATTACATTTTTTCAATCACAGATGTTGTCAAAGAGCCCAGTGGGAAATTAGAGAGATGGCTACAGAAATGTTAAAACTAGCAAAGACTGTAGCGCCAACTATATTTAAACATGCAGGACCTAATTGTATTAAAGGACCTTGTCCAGAAGGAAATATGACTTGTGGTAAAATAAATGAAATAAGAGAAGCATTTTTACATATCAGCCATAAAATCTAGAAGAATGGGAAATATAAAGAAAAACGATAAAGAGGTGCAATGATGAATTTAGATAAAATAGAAGGAAGAAATCCGGTTATAGAAGCGTTAAGAGCAGATAGAGAAATTGATAAGATTATGATTACAAAAGGAGCAGAAGGCTCTGTGAAAAAAATTATTGGTATGGCAAAGGATAAAGGAATCCCTATTCAATATGTAGAAAAGCAAAAGCTTGATCAGATTTCAGTATCTCATGCCCATCAAGGGGTGATTGCTTTTGTAGCAGCTCACAAATACGTAGAAGTTGAAGATATTTTGAAAAAAGCAGAAGAAAAGAATGAAGATCCTTTCGTTATCATATTAGATGAAATTACAGATCCTCATAATTTAGGTTCTATTATGAGAACGGCAGATGCTTGTGGGGCTCATGGAATTATTATTCCTAAAAGAAGGTCTGTAGGACTTACAGGGATTGTTGCTAAGACTTCTGCTGGAGCTATTGAGTATGTTCCAGTTGCAAAGGTTTCTAATATTGCAAGAACCATAGAATTTCTAAAATCAGAAGGAATATGGGTAGTAGGAGCGGATATGGCAGGAGAAAAGAAACATTATGAAGAAAATTTACAAGGTAAAATAGCATTAGTAATTGGTAGTGAAGGAAAAGGGATTGGAAGACTTATAAAGGAAAAATGTGACTTCTTAGTAAATATTCCTATGAAGGGAGAAGTTAGTTCTCTAAATGCATCTGTAGCAGCATCTATTCTTATGTATGAAGTGGTACGACAAAAAGAGGGGAAAGAATAGGGTGAGTGAATTGTGAATCAGTTTTTATTAGTAGATGGATATAATGTAATCAATGCTTGGAAAAAGTTAAAAGAAGTAGGGAAAAACAATTTAGAAGAAGCTAGGGATCTACTTATTCAAGAATTGGTGGACTATAAGCATTATACAGGATATCATGTACTGGTTGTATTTGATGCCCATTATGTAAAGGGAACAAATACAAAGAGTTTTTTTACAAAGGGTGTAGAAGTGGTTTTTACAAAGGAGCATCAGACAGCAGATTCTTATATTGAAAAAAAAGTGGAAGAACTAATGAGAAACAGAAGAAATTTTGTAACGGTAGCCACATCTGATTGGGCAGAGCAACAGGTTGTGTTGGGAAGTGGTGCTGTGCGGATTTCTGCAAGAGAGTTAAGGATTGAGCTAGATAGAATTGTTAAAAAAATTCATAAAAAAACAGTAGCCTCAAAACAGATTCGTTCTACTTTAGAAGATCGAATAGATAAAGAAACTGTCGAAAAGCTTGAAAAATGGCGTAGAAAGCAATGATTTTCTTGACGAGATTATAAAAACTAAGTTATAATGAATATATGATTTTGTGCTGATTACAACAACATTCTATTGTATAAATTTTCAAAAAAAGTAAAAAAAAGGATGGGTATAGCGCAAAACAAAAAATTGCTGGAGGAGATATTGGTGGGAATGAGTAGTCAACGACAGGAAGTTGCTGAAAAAATTGAATTGATGATTGATGAAGATGTTGTTGAAGATGCTAGACAAGGCAATTCTAAAGCGCAGGAGTATCTTATCAAAAAATATAAAAATTTTGTTAGAGCAAAAGCAAGATCTTATTTTTTGATTGGAGCAGATCGAGAAGATATTATTCAAGAGGGGATGATAGGTCTTTTTAAAGCAATTCGTGATTTTAAACCGGACAAGCTATCCTCTTTTAGGGCTTTTGCAGAACTATGTATCACACGACAAATCATTACGGCTATAAAAACGGCTACAAGACAAAAACATATACCACTAAATTCCTATATTTCTTTAAATAAGCCTATTTATGATGAGGAATCAGATAGAACACTGCTAGATGTTATATCAGGAGCGAAAATTTCTGATCCAGAGGAATTGATCATATCAAGAGAAGAACTTTCTCATATTGAATCTAAAATAGGGGAGATTCTAAGTGATTTAGAATGGACTGTGCTGATGTCTTATCTACAAGGGAAATCCTATCAGGAAATGGCTGTTGAGCTGAATAGGCATGTGAAATCTATTGATAATGCACTACAACGTGTGAAAAGGAAGCTAGAAAGATATTTAGAGATAAGGGGAAGTTAAAAGCAAAAAAACAGAATAAAAACATTGACTTTATTCTGAATTAATAGTAAAATGATTAATGGTGAGTGCCCATGTGGCTCAGGTGGTTAGAGCGTCGCCTTGGTAAGGCGGAGATCGGCGGTTCGAATCCGCTCATGGGCTCCATTTTTAGATTCACATACATAGATACACCCGGATGAGTTTACTTAGGAAATTAATAAAATGATAGAAATAATATGGCGAGGAGGAGAAACAAATGGCAAAAGCTAAATTTGAAAGAAATAAGCCACATGTTAACATTGGAACAATTGGTCACGTTGACCACGGTAAGACAACATTAACAGCAGCAATCACAATGACTCTAAACAAGAAGTTTGGAACAG
>JAOARV010000036.1 GCA_025210395.1 Marinisporobacter sp. | reverse complement strand
GATTTTGCAAATGATACAGATACAATAAAAAAAGCATTTGAAACTTATTATACAACAACAATTCTTTCAGAAGAAACAGACCCTAACAAATTATATGACCTTATTTCAGAAATGGAGCAGCATCAGGTGTATACAGATTATCATGTAAATACATTAGTAGAATTATATCTCAATGAAGCAGATCGGGACAAATTAGACCCAATTCTTGATGCGTGCTCTAATATATATAATGATTTAGAAGAAGATGAACAAGTTAGTTTTAAAGGTAGTGCAAAGTCATTTGTAAGAACCTATGGTTTTTTAGGTGCTATATTACCTTATGGTAATCCAGAGTGGGAAAAGTTAACTTTATTTCTGAATTTTTTAATACCAAAGTTACCATCACCAAAAGAAGAAGATTTATCAAAAGGGGTATTAGAAGCTATAGATTTAGATAGTTATAGGGCTGAAGTTCAGCAAAGCATATCTATTTTATTAGAGGGTCAGGATGAAATTGCTGTAGGTGCAGTTCCTACAAAGATTGGTGGAGGTATTAGTACACCTGAGATGGATTTACTAAGTAGTATTTTAGAATCCTTTCATGATATGTGGGGTAATATTAATTGGAATGATGAAGACCATGTGAAAAGGAATATCGCGGGTATTCCGGCAGCAGTTTCTAAGGATGTAGCTTATCAAAATGCTATGAAAAATTCTGATAAACAAAATGCAAGAATAGAAAGTGAGAGAGCCTTAAAAAAAGCTGTTATGAATATGATGACGGATAACATGGAATTATTTAAACAATTTAATGATAATCCATCCTTTAATAAGTGGCTATCAGATATGGTATTTAATTTAACTTATAATACCAAGGGAGAAATATATAAGGGTGAAATGCAGATTTAAGTAAGAATATAAGCATATGAATTTTTATTGTAGAGGAAAGTTAAAATTGTATATAGGGATGATATTTCTATAGATAGTTGTTTTAAATGGGGAAAATTATAACGAAGTTTTGTGAAATTTTGGAATGGAAATATTGGAAATAAAAAATGTAAATATTGATATTAACAAGTGGAAAGTTTATAAGTTTAAAAATTTCCACTTGTTTTTTGTTGAAATAAAAAGATATTGATTTTACAATAAAAAAGAGTTGAATATCTTAAAAGTGATAGCAGGTTATAGTATATTTTGTATTTTTTAAAAATAATATAAAATCTGATTTTGTTATAAATCATGTTATAATTCAAGAAGGTTAGATTAGTGGGGAAATATGGTTAGAATAGTAGAAAAGAGGGGTAGGTGCTTTGACTAGCAAAAGGAAGCAGATTATATCATACTTAAAAGACGGATTAACAGCAGAAGAAACAAAAGAGAAAGTAGAAGATGCAACAATAACTTACATATATAAAGTAAGAAGTGATTATGTAAGGAAAACTGGTTATACACCAAAGATAAAAAAATATAAAAAGCATAATATAAGACAGTTGCATGATAAAGGTAAGAAACCAATTGAAATAGCAGAGGAATTAGGTTGTAGTGTCAAATATGTGTATAAGATAATTAAAAATATTAAAACTGATAAATTTAAACCTTTACCTAAAAAAAAGTATAGTATTATATATGCAGACCCACCGTGGAAATTTAAAAGTTATTCAGATAAAGGTTTGGACAAATCAGCAGATAAACACTATAACTGTATGTCAATAGAAGATATACATGACTTACCTGTAGAAAATATAGCAGCTACTGATTGTATATTATTTTTATGGGTTACATTTCCTTTGCTGGATAAAGGGATAGAAACAATAGAAAAATGGGGTTTTACCTATAAGACAATTGGTTTTAATTGGGTTAAAAAGAACAAAAAATCAGATTCTTTATTTTGGGGTTTAGGTTTTTGGACACGTTCAAACTCTGAAATTTGTTTACTTGCAACAAAAGGGAAACCACAAAGGTTTTCTAAATCAGTACATAGTGTAGTAATATCCAAGATAGAAAAACACTCAAAAAAACCTGCTGTAGTAAGAGATAAAATAGTTGAGCTATGTGGTGATTTACCTCGTATAGAACTTTTTGCAAGAGAAAAAACAGAAGGCTGGGATGCTTGGGGAAATGAAGTATAGCGCTATTTTAAATATGGTGGGGAAACAAAGTTGTTGAAACATAAAATTGTTTTATATAGGAAAAATTAAAATGAGGTTTTGTGAATTTTCTTAAAGGAACACATGAATAGAATCCTATTGACGAACACCCACTGAAGCGTTATGATGTGACCAAAATAAAAATCTTTGGTGGTGATAGGATGGATTTTTTAGAGGAATTATATCATAATGGGATGTTTCCAAGTGAAGACAATATTAGACCTAACTACATAGAGTATAGGGAACTAGAAGAAAAAGCAGAGAGATTGAAAAATCAATTACAGGATATGTTGAATAATGAGCAAAAGTATATTTTTCAGCAGTTATTAGAAACAAAACTAAATATTCAATCTTTTGATATGGCTACTTGTTTTGCTAATGGATGTAAATTAGGAGGAAGATTAGTAGCAGAAATATACAAATAGAAAATACCACTTTATTAATGGAAGATATTAATAAAGTGGTATTTTTTATTCAAAATCTAAAAACTTATGGGGTGGAACTTCTAAGGCTTTAGCTATTCTGAAAAGAGTGTCAAGTGATATTGGTTTATGTATATTTGGTGCTTCTATCTGACCAATGAAAGATGTTGCAACAGACATTTTATCTGCTAATTTTTCCTGTGTTAAGCCTTTAAGTTTTCTATAGTAGGATACTTTAAGTCCAATTTTCAAATAATTATCTTTAAATTCGTCTTGCATCATTATCACCTCTATATAAAAGTCTAGAGGGTTGATAGGTAAAATGTTATTTGATATAATTACCATATATATTACTATATGAATAATAATAGTTAATCGAGTAGTTATTTATATTATTATCATTTAGAAAAAATATATTAATTTTATAGAAGAAAGGTGTTGTATAGTATGAAAATTAAAAAGAAGTTTTGAGTAGATTAGATGGAATAAGTTTGTAGCGTCAAGGATATGAATTTTTGCAGTTAATAGTGGTGTAGTAAAAGAGTAGAGCGGGGCGTATTACTAGAACATAAAACAAGGAATGTAAAATTATAGTTAGGAGATTGATACATATGAAAAAAAATAAAAAATTAAACTTAATGATTTTAATAGGTATGATGGTATTGTTAATATCAACTAATGCATATGCCAATACAACAACCAGTCAAATAGTTAACGGAAGTAAACCCGAAGGAAATGAATATGATAATGATATATTAAAACTTAAGGTTAACAATATAGTAACAACATTATCAACCAAGGAATATGGAAACAAAATAAAAGATGAACAGTACTATTCAGGCATTGTAGGAGAAATGCTAGATGGTGCATTTGTAGTTGAGAATTCTGCTGAAATAACTGTAAATAAAGATGGTTTTGCATCATTTCAAGGATACAAGTTAATAAAAAATAAAGATGGTTATAGTATTGATTATAATAATCCGATACAACCATCAAAAGTTAATGTAGTAAGTAAAGATGAAGAAACGGGCGAAATCTGCTATGGTATTGGAACTAACATGAAATTGATGGAATCAGGAGAATATTATATTGTATATTCAGGTGTAGATGAAGACAAAGGTGTTCAAATGTATATTAAGGTGCAAGAGAATAAGCAAGTAAAAGAAGAAAATAGGACACTGAATAATTCCACTTTAGTAGAAGTAAAAAATTATTCAGTATCGAATGTGATAGAGCAATTAGGGGAGAAAGAAATTGGTGGTCAAATGTACGAAACCTTAGTAGTAGAATCACCAACAACGATTACGTTAATCAATAGTAGTAAAGCTATATTTAATGCATATAAGCTAACGAAAACCAATGAAGATACATATAACTATGACCAAGATAAATCCATACTTAAAGAGGGAAAGGTCAGTATATCTGTACCTGATGAATTGGGGAAAAAGGATACATCGGGATATCCCATATATGTTGAAAAAATTATTGATGCATCAGAACTTGAAAAATATAAAGTTGATATCCCTATATATTTACCGGGATGCAGGGTTACATTAACTGAACCGGGAAATTATTACATTACATCTACAACGGAGGGTGCTGGTACTGACGAAGAGTTATTTATTACAGTTACAGATGGAAAAAATGTAGAGATACCAAAAGATTCACAGGTAGATATGGTAACAGCAGTACCATCTAATGCGAATGTAAAAGTAAATGGAAAAATAGTAAGCTTGGATGCTTATAACATAGATGGGAACAATTGTTTTAAATTAAGAGATTTAGCAAAAGTAGTAAATGGAACAGAAAAACAGTTTGAAGTAACATGGGATGGTGAAAAGAAAGCTATTAATTTAGTATCACATAAACCATATACAATAACAGGTGGAGAGTTAAGCAAGGGTGATGGTCAAAATAAAACTGGAAAGCTTAATACTTCAATAATCTATAAAGACGGAAAAGAAATAAAATTAATTGCCTATAATATAAATGGAAATAACTATTTTAATTTAAGAGATGTAGCAAGTGCCTTTGATATTGGGGTAACATGGGACGGTGTAACCAATACAGTAGGAATTGATACAACAATATCATATGAATAATCTTAAAAATAGTTCTTATAAACAAAGGAAGGGTGAACATATGGGTATAAAAATAGTACAAGGAAAATTCATGAAGTACATTTATATTTTATTATTGGTTGTATTTGTGACACAAGTATTTGGAGGTCATGCTTTTGCAGCAAAAAGAGAATTTAATGTACATGATGGTGAGTTATGGAGCTATAATGGAACTGCAACAGATATTGTCATACCAAGTAATGTGAAAGTAATTAAAAGCGAAGCTTTTATGTTAAATCATACAGCAAAGACTGTAACAATCCCTGATTCAGTTATAAGGATAGAGAAAAATGTATTCAATCAGTCAAGAATTGAAACTATTACAATAGGATCAGGATTACAATTGCTATCTAAAGATGCGTTTAGACAAGCTGATTGCTTAAAGAACATAATTGTATCCCCTAATAATCCTGTATATGCAACAATAGATGGAGTATTATTTAATAAGACTACTAAATCTTTAATATGGCATCCTCCAATTAAAGAATCTTTTGATTATGTAGTCCCTAATGGAACGTTAAGGGTAGAGGATTCAGCATTTGGTCAATTGTTTAATTCTGCAAAAGGTTTAACCAACATTAAATTACCGGATAGTATTAATTATCTAGGTAATCCTTTTAATAACTGTAAAAAGCTAAATTCTTGTAAACTTCCAAGTAATCTAGTATATGCAGGTGGCTTTATTGACCAATGTGGTGAACAAGATGTACTTAATATTCCAGCAAGCTTGACACATATCAATGATATTTCCAATGGATATAAGGCGATAAATGTAGATAGTAACAATAAATACTATAAATCCATAGATGGCGTTCTATTTAATAAAAAAGGAAATGTTCTTATTAAATATCCTGTAGATAGTAATAAAAATTCCTATACAGTACCAAACGGGGTAGTTGCAATAGCAGATTCTGCATTTATCAATAGTAATTTAAAGCAAGTTATATTACCAGAAGGATTAGAAGTTATAAGTGATGGTGCATTTTATGGAGTTCCATTAGAAAATATTAAATTTCCCAATAGCTTAAAGTATATTGGCTCTCATGCATTTGCAGTTAAGAGCTCTTATAGTGGAGGTTTAAAGGCAACAGAGATTACGTTACCTCCAAATTTAGAGGATGTATCCGCGGGGGCATTTGACAATACAAAGGTAAAAAAAATAGTTGCACTTAACCCAAATACTAATTTATCTGGTTCATGTAGTTTTCCATATGTTTTTAAACATGATGAAAGTAAAACAATTACTTTATTAGGATATGCAGGTGGTATTTTAGAGGAACAAGCAAAACATTATAAGATTCCTTTTTCATCATTAGGACGTTCAAAGGTAGAGAAGTCTAAAGAATATAAATCATATCTGGATTGTAAAGTCGCAGATATTCTAAAACAGAACGTAACTAATATTACAGTTGATAAGAAACGTGGTAAATTAATAGTACCTAAGGGAATACCAATTATAAGACCTGATATGTTTGATGGAGTTAAAAATAAAGAGGGTATAACAAGTATTGAAATACCTGATACAGTTCGTATTATAGAGGCAGGTACTTTTGGTAAGTTCAGAAATTTAAAATCAGTGACAATACCTAAAAGTGTAATTTATATCGGAAAAAATGCTTTTAGTAAATTGGAACATGCAAAGTATATTGAGATATTAAATCCTAATGTATATTTAGATGAAGAATTTATAAGATGTATTGACTATCTTCTGGATGCTAATGATAATAGGATAGATATAAAGCATACTTTTAAAGGATTCAATGGTTCAAGTACACAAGCCTATGCTAATGCATATCTGTGTAAATTTGTTAGTATTGATGCATCTGCTATAGATACTGTTAAAAGTAAATAATGTAAGACAATACAATCTAGCTATTAGAAGCTAGATTGTGTTTTTATAATGGTATTTTTAGATAAATCAATCTTATCTATGTTTAAGAAAAAATATATGGGCAAATATTAATCGAAAAATATTAAGGAAACAATAAGCTTAAAAATTTCTTATTAGTAAGGATAAAATATGTAGAGGTGGTAGGTGTTTTAAAGTGATTAATAAGGAGAGAATTTAATGTAATATGAAAATACAGATGTAATAAGGAGACAATGGAATTTTACAAAAAAAGATGCAATAACTCTTATTTTCATTTTTAGAGCTTAGGCTCTTATTTTTTTGCTTACACAACAATAGTTAAAGCAATAACTTATTTCTTCCCTAGTTCCTAAATAACCAAAATGAACAGATCAGGACAATATGAATTTAAGGGGTAAATAAGAAAATGAAAATGTTGGTACTTTAAAAGATGCAATATTATATGGAAATTATCAAAAATATAAATCAAAATAATGCAGTAGTGGTAATGAGAAATGGACAGTTAAACAAAAGGATTTACAGATGAAATAAAAAATGGACATAAACAACGAGATATAAAATAAAAAAAGATAAGAAGAGAAGAAAAAAGAAAAAAAGGTGACAAAGTGGAGTAAATCAATTGAATGTGTTTCGCATACATAGGTTTAACAAAACAAAGAAAGAAAATGGAAAATACACGAGAAAAAGATAACCTAGGGGTATGAAGTAAAAGGAATTATCGGTTTTATGGATGGGCACATATGACATAAAAAGGGAGCAAAAATTCGTTTTTATTCACATATATCGACTACAGTTGAAAGTATATTAATTGATAATAAGGAAAAGGATGTGAAAAAAATGTTTCAACAAAATCAAAAACCGTTTCATCATATACCACAGGCAAGGGTCAAAATACCGTTAAATCAACCGTTAGCAGCACTCATAATGCATATGCTTAATCACAGATTTGGGGGAGGCATTAGTATTTCCTTAGAGGAGGTTCAAGCAAAAGGAGCACAGCTAGTATTATCAACATTGATAGATAATAGTGCTGAAGAAAAGAAATATAGAGATGTGCTTGGTATTGTTGAAGATGAAGATATCAACTCGTTGCAAGAGCTTATCGGTGATATGATAGAGCAAAAGTTTACAGAGAATGACGAGCAACTGCTGAAACATTTCAATGAACTCAATGAAGAAGATGATGAAGAAGATGATGAAGAAGAAGACTGGGAAGACGAGGAAGAATTAGCATTTTAGATAAGTAGGGCATTTTGCCCTACTACCATCAAAGAAAGAGGGGGAACAGCAAATGCAAAAACAGATAATTAACAATACACAAGGAAACAAAATTAGAGGGCTAGGAGGTACAGATTTCGCAGTAATGACAAATGATAGTAAAGTGACAAAAAGGATGTTAACATTGCTATTGAAAAAATTTATTTTGGTAATCGAATTACTTGATAAGACAGTAATAGAGGCTTCATACAAGGATTTTAAGCTACTAGCTAGAACACCAGATGATATTTTGTTAGTTTTCAATGAACTAACAGGGACAGAAGTAGAAATTTGTGTCAGTGATATAAGGATAGTAAGAGTTTTCAGTTGTTAAGAAGGTCGAGAGAAAAATAGAGATTTTGGGAAAGTCATAATCTCAGAAATTTATGGGTTCACAAAATTAAGATTTTGATAATCTTCCCAAAATTATTTTTATTTTTCTTTTTTCTCAAACCACCAGTACTGATAGTAAGTTTTGAAAAAAAGGATGTTAAAAGTAATTTTGGGAAAGAGCTTACAGGATTATTATAACAACTAGAGATATTGTTTCTATCATAATCTCAAGAGATTATGGGAAAAAAGAGGTGAAAAAAGTGAAAAATTATAGTTACTTCGTTGAAAATACGTCTAATGAGCATATAAGAGATAACAGCAAACTCTTTAGCTTAATTAGGGACTTAGAATTGGATGAGAGGGATATTTTTGTAGATATAGAAAACCAAAAAACAGAATTAAACAAGCTATTAGATACAATTGAGCAGAATAGTAGATTAATTATACGTTCAGTAGTTGACTTATCAGATGAAGCAAAAGAATTGTTAGGAGTATTAGAAGAGTTACAAGAAAAATCAGTAATATTGTGTAGTATAGAAGAGCGATTTTTGAATGGGGATGAGTATTATACTTCTATGAAAGGATTTGCAAAGATTAACACTCATTACCTTGAGAAAAGAAGACAACAAGGATATAACAAAGCTAAAGAAAATGGAAAAGTTGGAAGACCTAGAAAAGAAGTTGAAAAGGCTATAAGGTTATATAAAGCACGAATTTTTTCAACAGAAGAAATTACTGAAATGTGTGGGATATCATCATCTACTCTGTATAGAGCCTTGAAAGAGGTTGACAAGCAGGAATAAATCTATTAAAAAGCTAGGAAAAACCAAGTTCATAAAATATACAAAAAATGCACGATGGGATTATAAGCAGATAAAAAAATTAAGGGTATGAAATTATGCATTTTATAAATAGATAAATAAGCATTTTAAAAGAAAATTCATTGACAGAGAGGAGGAAATGAAGATGGCTAATAAGAAAACAAGAGCATTGACAGAAGATGAATATTCTCTAATAATAAAAACTATTAGAGCGGGATTTGTAACAAAAGATAATGTATCTGTCAAAGGAAATGAACGTATAGCAACAGCCTTAGTTTTGCAAGGTAACTTAGGTCTCAGGGTGTCGGACACCATCAACTTAAAATTATCAGATATAATTAGAGATGGTTCAAGGTATAGGCTTGATATTGTAGAACAGAAAACTGGAAAAAAGAGAGAGTTCACTGTTCCTCATGAAATATATACTTACATCCAATCATATGCCTTAGAAAGAGGAATTAAACCAACTCAACGACTATTTCCTATAGGAATAAGAGTAGTCCAAAAGCATTTGAAGATGGCAGCTGATTATCTGGGATTAGAGGGCATTGGAACGCACAGTATGAGAAAATTCTTCTGTACGCAGGTCTACAATGCTAATAATTATAACATTGAATTATGCAGGATTTTAATGCAGCACAGTAACACAATGGTGACACAACGCTATTTAGGCATTCAGCCTCAAGAGGTTGAGCAGGCACTTCAGAAACATATTAAGCTTCCTAGCTAAGGATTAGGAAGTTTTTATTTCTTTTCAGGGTAAGAGATATATGATCGGGGCTTTGCCCCGATCATATATCTCTATTTAGTTATGTTTCAAATTAACATATTTCTGATATAGTGAGCTACAAATAGCTAATTATTTGTAGCTATTATTAATAGTTACATTATTAGCATATACAGATATAAAGGGGACATAAATAGTATGAATCATAACAGTATAAGCACTTTTTTAGCATAAATGACCACAGAAAACTCCAAAGAGACTGAATACAAATTTCAGGAGGGGTTTTCAGTTGGGTACATTAGAATATTTAAGAGAGAAATATAAAAAGCAAATATTAAGTCTACAAGAGGTAGCAAGGGAATTAGGGTTAAAAAAGAAAGAGGTTCAGGGACTTATTGATGCGGATGAAATAGTAGCTTTAAATATGGGTAGAAAATTTATGATTACATTGATAGCCTTAGCAAACTTTTTAGAGAGTGGAGAAAAAAACATGGTTTCTGGGCAACAAAATGATGGACTTAAGCTTACTGAAGAGTTATCATCGTCTCAAGCAAATGAAGAAGTTACATTTTGGGTAGATACACAGGAAGGAGATGATGATGTGTATACAGGGTCTGTTACTCATACTAGGGGTAGGTACATTTCACAGATTACCATTGAGAAGTTACCGAACGGAAAAAGAAAAAGGGAAAATAAGTCCTTTAAATCAAGAGAAGAAGCAGAAAGGCATCTTCAAACTAGATTATCAGAACTAAACAATACAAAGGTTAATAATAAGGAACAAGTAAAGAATGCTACTACAAGCATTGAGATGACAGTTAGAGAATTTGTAAACTATTACCTAAGCTTAGATTTAGGCAAAGGGACATCGAGAACAAAAAATGGGTACAAAGAAGACATGAGGAGTATCATAGATAAAATTGGTGATATTTTGATAACAGATATAACTGAGAATGATATTAGAAAATTATTCAATGAACTAGCTACAGAATATAGGCAAGTTGTAATCAACAAAAGATGGACTACATGTAAGCGAATATTCAAGTATGCTTACAAGAAAAAATATATACAAAACAATGTATTTGAAGATTTAGAAAAACCACAATCAAGAAAAATCAACGTAGAAGAAGAGGATTATTCAGCTTTTACTGATGAAGAATTAGATAGGATTATCATAGCATCTAAAGACCATGGTAGGTTATATCCAATTCTTACAGTTTTAAAAAGTACTGGAATGAGACCGGGAGAACTTAGAGGTTTACTTTGGAAAAATTTTGACCCAATGCAAAAAACGATTAGAATTGTATCAGCTGCTACCAGAAAATATGAAAAAGTTAAAGACGTTCATAAAAAAGCAAAATCCATAGAAATTATTTCTGTACCTAAAAGCAAGTATAGTAAACGAATCTTGGATTTACCTGATGAAACAGTGGATGCACTGATAGAATGGAGAAAGGTGATAGATAATAATAAAAATAAGAAGATAAGGGAAAGTCAATATATATTTCCAAGTAGGGATGGAAGCTTTACCAAAGAGGCAGCATTGAGGTCACTATTAGCAAGATTTATAAAGAAGTATGATTTGAAAGACACAAAACTTCACCAGTATAAGTTCAGACATACTATGTGTACTAGATTAATATTAGCAAATATTCCGATATCCATTATTCAACGAATCATGGGGGATAATACGCAAGATGTTATAATGAAAATTTATACTCATATATATAGAGATGATGTCAAAGAAGCTAGTTTAAGATTTTTTGAAAAAGAGAATGAAAGATACAATGAAAGTAAACAGGAGAAAGCATCATGATTATAAGGAAAAGAATAACTATATTGATAGGGCTAACAGCCCTATTATCTTTTTTTATATCCTATGAAAGAGCCAAGAAAAGCGCAGTTAAATATCTTCAAATCGTTACAATTCATGATGAAGAAAGTTTTCAAAGGGTAAAGAATGAGATATATGATATTGTATCACCAGAAGTTAGAAAAGTTTTATTTGATAAGGGAAAATATGAGGGAGGAAGCTATTCACCAATAACCTACAAAGTAAATAGTGTAAGAGGATATATTAAAGGATGTAATCATTATATCTTTAAAATTAACTGGACCAGTAATGGTTATTACACTATAAATTCAGTTATTTGCATTAAGGATGGCATAGTATATGATACTTATAGGGTAGATTAAATTCTTAAGAAATTGAATAATAAAACTACAATAATTAATGGCTCTACTTCTTTAAGCTAAGGAATGTAGGGTCATTTTTATAGGATACTTAAGGATAATTCCAACCTCCGACACACGATTTAAAAATTGGCTCTGTTAAAGAGTAGTGTTGAAATGATAGCATTTGATTTATATATCTACTTATAATAGAATTAAGTTATAATAGTAAAATATTGAGTAATTGTAAAATATTATCAAATAAAAAGGAGTAAATTATGAAACCAATATGGGGAGTTTTAGTTCCTATACTTTTATTAATATACGAGAAGGTATGGAGACCTATAGTTTGTAAAAAGAAGATATATAGACATATAGAAAATATTGGTGGACAAGTAGGTAACATAGAAAAGTTAACTTCAAGAGATGAAATTTATAGTGTTTACTATACTGTAAATGGACAATCGAAACATTCAAATGTGAAATTTAATCTTTTATATAAAACTATATGGAAATAGTTCTATGTAATTTATAATTTTATTTACTTTGTAATTACGTAAATTTCTTATATTCTGTACTAATATATTGAATCCAAGAGTAATATAATGCAAAATCTTTTGCACACGTAAATCCATTATGAAAATTACTAAATCTTAATTCATAAATACTACCATAAAAGGTATCTCAAAACCGAATTTTTAATGACAGTAATTAATCGTTATGTGAAATTCAAAACGAACAGAGGATAGCAGAGGAGATAGACAGATGGAATTAATAGAGAGAATAGATGAGTACTTTAGGAGATTATCCATACTGAAATTTATTTCAATAATGGTTTTATGTAGTTATCTCGTGACACTACCATTAATTCCATTGTTTGAAATTTTTCAAGTAGATGATATGGGTGGACCAGATGCGGTAAAAGAATCAGCACCTATTTTAGAATTTATATTAGCAGTAGTAATAGCTCCAATTATTGAGACCTTTATATTTCAAGCAGCTATTTTTTACATATTAAGAAAATTTGCATTCTTCCGTGAGAGAATATCGGTAGTTATTATTGTATCGACATTAGCTTTTGGCATGGCACATAGTTACAGCTTTCTATATGTTTTGTATGGACTTTCAATAGGTGCTGTATTGGCATATTCTTATAACGTATATATTGGGAAGTCATGTTCATCATTTTTGGTTGTAACTATGATACATAGTGTAAGAAACATGATTGCATTTGCACTAGGAGTGCTAGGGAGCTAATTTGTAGAATACTACGATATGAAAATTATGGAGTAAAATCTATAAAAAGGAGACCATATACATGAAACAATATGAATATAAAGTTATAAAGTTAAAACAACTAGCAACTTTTTCACCAGAAAAGTATAGGAAAAATTTAGAGGAACAATTAAACGAGTATGGCAAAGATGGCTGGGAAATGTGCTCTCATAAAGATTACTTAATATTTTTAAAAAGAGAGTTGCTGAAATAGAAGACTTTAGGCATTATATAAAAGGAAATATTAAAGTGTTTTTTTCGTAATCTTTTTATTAAGCGGCACAAAAGTAGAATATTACGGTGTGACAAGTATAATTGGTTAGCCTAATCTATGAATATATCGTGGTACTTTTGATTTTTTTGATATCATGAAATATAGGGAGGTAAAAATATGATAGAGAACAAAGAATGTCCTGTTTGTGGGTCTAAAGATATTGGAAAAGGGAAGCAATATGCACAAGGTAAAATGTTTCCAATTGACAATCTGATTTCTTTGGGTTCAGAAGTAATTGCAGAGATATGTACAAACTGTGGACATATTTTATCTATGAAGGTAACAAAGCCTGAAAAATTTAAGTAGTTTATAACATACTATTCTTATTAAGCATCACAACAGTATAATAATGCGAAGTGAAAATTGTTTATATAATTTGCAGTTAACATACTTTATATAGAATTAACTGAGAAAGGAGGATTTTATTATGGGAAAAAAGAAAAATAGAAAGCTTTTATGGAGGAGTTTACCTCTATAAATTATGGAGGAAATATGGTTAAAAATAAATTTAAGATTAGTAATATTCCTGCAGTTTTGTGGGGAAAAAAGAGTGAAAAACTTTTTATTGCAATACATGGGAATATGTCAAACAAAGAAGATGTTATAATTCAAATTTTAGTTGAAGAAGCAGTTCAAAAAGGCTATCAAGTATTAAGCTTTGATTTACCAGAACATGGTGA
This sequence comes from Marinisporobacter sp., assembly GCA_025210395.1. Taxonomy (GTDB): domain Bacteria; phylum Bacillota; class Clostridia; order Peptostreptococcales; family Thermotaleaceae; genus Crassaminicella. Next base: position 68,049 of record JAOARV010000036.1, on the reverse strand, counting down.
AAGAAAAAATGATAGTACGCCTTTCAAAGTACAGTTTTGCGTTAGTGATTTATCTATAATTATGAATTATGCAAAATCACATTGGAAAGAATTGAGTTTGTTTGCATGCAGTATAGGGGCTTATTTCAGCCTTTTAGCGTATCAAAATGAAGTATTAAGAAAGGCATTATTTTTATCACCAGTAGTTAATATGGAGAGAATTATCGAAAATATGATGCTATGGTTTAGTGTAACACCAGAGCGTTTACAAAAGGAAATGACTATAGAAACACCATTGGGTCAAAAGCTCTATTGGGATTATTTCTGTTATGTAAAACAACATCCTATTAATACATGGAATACAGATACAGATATTATGTATGGAGCAAAGGACGAATTGTGTGAATTCGAAACTATTGATTATTTTGTTAAAAAATACTGTTGCAGATTAGAAGTTGTAGATTCAGGAGAACATTACTTTCATACAGAAAAACATTTGAATGTGTTTAAGTATTGGTTACAAAAGCATATTGATTAATAAATTCCAATCTATAGAATTGAGGTAACATCATTTTAACTTCAGTTATGACGTATATTTCTTATATTACGAATGAGTATGCAAGGGAAGTATTTAAGCATACTCCTAAATATGAATAAGGGCATTAGAAAAATCTATTATTTTCGGATTTTTGGTCAACTTGGTTGACCAACCTAAAAACAAGAATAGAGTATTTTCAATGGGTATAGCACTTTAAAATGAGCTTTCCTAAACTATGTTCTGTTATTAGGGGTATTAAATATAGGAGTAAATATTGAAGCTTAAACCCATTTAAAACACTGTATTTCAAGGGGTATAACATTTTCACATTATTTATATAAATTAGTTTGGTTGACCAGATGTTGACCAACGTGGGCAACCATGGTCAACATCTTAAAATATAATATGTTCCCGTAGCTCAGCAGGATAGAGCAACTGCCTCCTAAGCAGTAGGCCGTGGGTTCGACTCCCTCCGGGAACGCCATTTAAGGAAGATGAAGTCTTGCAAAGATAATTTGCAAGGCTTTGCTTTTGTGTTTTTTGTTTTTCAAAAGAAGTTTGAATGAAATTTTTTTATTAAATAATAACAGTATTTTTTAATAAATCAAAGTCGAAACTTGTTAATAGGGATGAATACTCTATTTTATAGATGAACCCTGGACAAATGGGAAAGAATATGGTACAATTATCGAAATTGAAAGGAGGTGCCACTATGCCATACGCAATTGATTTATTTTGTGGAGCTGGAGGAATGAGTGAGGGTTTAATACAAGCTGGTTTTCATATTTTATTTTCAAGTGATATAAGTGAAGATGTTAGAAAAACATATGTAAATAGACATGAGCAATTGGGATTGACACAGGGCTATAACACTTTCTTTCATAGAGGAGATATAAGAGAGTTTAATGGTGACTATATATGGCATTGTATACGAGAACTACGTATTTTTACGCACGAAGGGGTTGAACTTCCAGATAGGATTGATGCTATATTTGGGGGGCCACCCTGCCAAGGATTTAGCAGAGCAGGTAGACGAAGACAAGATGACCCAAGAAATCTATTGTTTAGAGAATATCTGAGAGTAATCAATCAAATTCAACCACGATATGTGATTATGGAAAATGTGGAGGGGTTTAATGATACTAGATTCTATGGATTTGAAGGGGTTACAGGTCTACAATATGATGATGGTATGATAGCTCCAGATATTTTAATAAATGAGTTTCGCTTATTAGGATATAATGTTTTACAACCTCAAGTTTTGGATGCATCTGATTATGGAGTACCACAAAGGAGACGTAGAGCTATTTTTATCGCATATTTAGATGGAGAAGTAGCTCCACAGTACCCACAACCTATAGTTACAGATGAAACCCGAGTTACGGTACAGCAGGCTATTGGAGATTTAATAAGAGATAGAAATACAAGACTTCAGATTAATAATGAATTAACCCAATATCAACTAGAATCAAGAGCCGGTAGAACACCGGATGTTAATGGGCATCCTATTGCAAATAATGGAGAGCATTTAAATATTGAAATATCACGACATCTTCCATTGGTTGTTGAGAGATTCTCATTATTTCAAGAGGGTGAAGATGGAAATGCAGTCAGAAGACGTATTATAGCAGAAGGAATTGACCTATTAGGTAAACCACACTTGTTAGAAGATTGTAGTAAAAAGCTAAATATGGATAGAGAACAGGTGAGGCAACTATTTATTAATAGAGAAATAACTGATGAAATGTTAGATAAGCTTTTAACTAAGAAAAGTATTCGAAAGAGATTATGTAGACAAAGTCCATCTCTTACGGTGGTTACATTACCAGATGATTATATTTCACCTTTTGAAAACAGGATATTTTCAGTTAGAGAAATGGCAAGGTTACAGTCATTTGATGATAGCTTTAAATTTTTAAGTAAACGTACTACTGGTGGTTCAAGACGTAAGCTGGAAGTTCCACAATACACGCAAGTTGGAAATGCAGTACCACCATTAATGGCAAAAGCTATTGCGTTAGAAATAAGAAGAGCGATAATGAGAGAGGAATAATTCTCTCTCATTAAGTTTATAAACCAAAATACGAATAGTTTGTATTTAATTTAGATAGCTCTGCATTTAAAGTGGTAAAATGATTCTGAGAATGACCAGTAGATAAATTACGCTGTAACATTTCTTTTATAGAATTAGCGATGTTACTAACTGTAGGATGTCCCCAGTAATTCCCACCAGAAATATGTGCTATACGTTTTACGCAAGTCGAAGTTGGTTTTATCTTAGTTATGTTTGTGGTTGGAACGGTAACAAATGAATAGGTAAATCTTTTAGTATCATGTATAGAATATCCATTTTTACCTACTGAGATATTAGCTCTAAAATCATTTGCAGAATAAATCATATCCCAGAGCATCGGAATTTGTGCATTATCATTCCAGTTAGTTTTACATTGAATAATATGTATTTCTAGGTCTGAAAAATCTCTATGAGATAAAGCATTTAATAAAGCATTCAAATTAAATTTATTTCGTAGAGTGGTAGGAACCAAAGTACCATTATCATCTCGAATATTAATAGCATTCTTGTCCATATTGTATTCAGGTTTATCTGGAAAGGTAATAGCTACCAAATCTGATTCAGTATTGGATACGAAATTGTTGTAGTTTACAGTTATTGCTTCACTAATAGGAGTTGGGATTAATTGTTTATTATGTTTGATAACAACAGTTCTTCTTCCTATCAAGCATAAATTAAGATACCAACAAGTAAGAGCCTCCCATGCAGCACCACCACCAGAAATAGCACTTTGGGAACGCCCAGAGGTTCTAGTGAGAGAAAAAATATCTGACAATTTATCCCCTATATCTAAAACTTGACGAGAGGTTCTATTAGGTATATAAGTATTTATTTGTGGTTTCCAAGTTGTGAAGCACGAAGAAAAGCCATTTGCTTTAAATAAATTATTAATGGAAGCTTCACGCAAACATTCTATAATATTCTGATGCATATTAATCCTCCTAAATTTGGTAATATTTATTTTAGGTTCATTATACTATAGTGGATGATTGGACACAAGATATAACAGTTATTCATAATGCAAGAACAACAGAAATGGCAGTAGGTTATGCCATTTGGGAACAGTAAACTAATAAAGACCCTATTTAAAAGTAGGGTTTTCTTGCTAGAAAAAAGAAGAAAATGAAGAAAAACAGACACTGAAAAAACCGACATACTTTCTATATAGCAAAAGGAAATTCTGAAACAACATATTTCAAAAATCTGTGTAATTGAGGATTAAGAAAATAGCTATCAGTAAGTATAGAGTCAAGATGTATTAGAAGCTGATAAAATAGAAAAATTGAAAATATGAGATTGAGAAGATGTTGAAATAACAATAGTTTGAGAGAGTTTGATGATGAAAAAAATTGAGGTAGTGAGAATGTAGGTGTAGTAAGGGATTTAGAGAATTTTGGAGCAAATGATTGCAAAAGTATAGATTTTTGATTCGAGAGCCGAGGCTCTTATTTTTTTACTTATTTACTTTTGGGGAGGATGGTTTGGGTAGTGGATTAATTCGTTATTTAGGTGGTCTTATTTGAATAGTAGTTACAATAACAACCTCGTCCCCTACTATTCTAACCTCTTCTCTGTCAATTTCCAAACACCAAAAAGGTTAAAGCAGGACGATATGAACGCAAGGAGCAAATAGTTGATATCTTATGACAGGCAGTACTATAGAGTACATCAATAAAATTGAAATTAAAATAATTCAGCAAGAGTAAGGGTAAAAGACCAGTTAAACATAATTAATTACAGATGAATCATAAAATGGACATAAAACATAAGTCATAAAATATAAAAATATGAGAAGAGAAGAAGATACAAAAAAACTGTGACAAAGTGAAGTAATTCAATTGAATATACTTCACATACATATAGTTAACAAAACAAAGAGAGTAATGTTAATATCGTTCTGAAATTATCCTTTATAATCGGTTTTATGAATTATTAAATTTGTAGACCCTTATTTTGTGTAAACATGTTAATCTGCATTAGAGTCTTTGTAAAGGTTGAAATTAAAATGTATACACCCGATATCGTTAAATCAATAATGCAGATTTTGGAAATAAAGAGGAAGATAAAAAGGGGAAAATAAGAAATTAGGAACGGTGTTAACATTAATTAATCATTCTTGTTAATCTGCAAATAATTTCTATAAGCCTCTAATTTTCTTTGAACATCCATCATTCTAATATTAAGCATATCTATTTGTCCTGTATTACCATATAACTCTTGGAAAAAGTCTTCTATTGCCCACTCAACATCTTCTTTATTTTCTGCATCGTCTAACAATATCCTAAAATAATCATATTCATCTTCGTTAATAACATGAACTACATGTGAAGGGTTAAATTGTAAAAATCGACCCACAGCAGATAATACATCAAGCTCTTTGGTACCTGTAAAAACATATCTATAATCTTGACCTTTAATTGCTCTATTCGTAATGCCATTCTTCTCAATAATTTTCATATTTTCTTGATAGGTAATTTTAAAATTAGGACCTTTGTATATTTTCATATTCTTTTTTTTCTTAATTTCAGTAGTACCTTGTCTAATAAGTTTAAATCTTTTATCATAGAAAATTCTTATATCTGTATATTCCTTATATTGATATCCATTTTTCCATTTGAGTTCAATAGAAGTGTTTTTATCTATTTCAGCGGCTTTTTTTTCTAAGGCTTCTAACAGTTCTTCTTCTTTAGTGATGTCAATGAAACCTGCCATACCTTCTTTAACTATGGTTTCCATATGTAGACCTTTGATAAGAAGATTAAGAGAATCAGTAATAAATTTATAATAATTTTGGGGGTATGGCTTTAATATTTGCATAATCCTATATGATTATTCAGATAAAACGAAATCTTTATATAATGATTCTGATTCATGTGTGGGTTTCTGAATGTTTCCTAAAAGAAAGTCGTAAGAAATACTATTAGTTCCAAGTTGGAATTCTATATATTTTGATAATTTGACTAAATTCTCTAGCTCAGGTAGTGATTTAGCAGTCATATATTCACTATAAGATGCAGGTGTAATATTTAAAACTTCTGCTATTTCCTTATCTGTTAATCTCTTGCCAGTAGTATTGTTGTCATCTAGCATAGCCTTTGCCTCTCTTAAAGATAATTTGAAATTTAATCTTAACAGTAATTTGAGAATTGATTCTAATAGGTCAATTCTTGCTGTTTGTAAGTCAAAAATAGGTAAGAGGTTCTTTAATAGATTCTCTAATTCTATATAAGCATTTTTCTCATTATAGTTGTTAAAAGATGCAGGTTTAGGTAGTTTGGAAAGTATTTTTTTCGTATCACTTCCTATATATTGTTTCATTTGGTCTTCAGACAGTTTATTAAAATTAATATTAGTCAGATGAGTTTCTTGCAACTCATTTTTTTTATACAAGTTTACTATTTTATTAGTTTTAGACTCTGTTGTACATATCTTAAGTAAATTAATAAGGTCAAAATCTAATAATTCCTTTGAGAGTATAAATTTTTTTAGATGTAATTCAAGTAGTTTCTTTCTAGCAAGAGAATATATGGGGTAACTTGGATTGTCTTCCAATGGTTGAAATTCAGAGTAACCACCACAACAATTTCTCAATAGCTGCAAAACTTTTGCTAATACTATTTCTTCTGTTGTCATAGAATGAGCCTCCTATACATATTAAAGCTTATTTTTATAGTTTGAATTAGGCTTAACCTGATTTTACTATCTTTTTAATAATAATGTCAATTAAGATATGTAAAAAATCGGGTGTAACTTGCACAAAAATATTTTATAAAAGATTGATGTTAGAATGAAAACAAGTTAAGGGACACAAAAAATAATAAAAACAAAAGGAGAATGAAAATGATAAAAAGATTAGCAGTAGGAAAGCCAGCGGAAATAAAAGAGGTAAACAAAGAAAAGAGAGGGGAATGTAAAATGGCACAAAGATTAAATGGAGTAGAAGAAAATATATTAGCAACAGCTAAAAAGAGACTTGAAGAATTTTATAAAATGGACACAGCAAAAAAGCAAGTACAAAAGTATAGCGATTTATTAATAAGAGATAGATTAAATACATTTTATAACCAATATTCATCAGAAGAGAAATTAGAGTATCTGCAAAGAGCATATGGAAAAGAACTGGTATTAGAAGAAATTATAATTAAGGTTATAAATGAAATAAAAACAAAAAAAGAAATAAAAGATTTTATAGTAAGAGTGATGAAAGAAAAAATAAAACTCTTTCTATTAGAGTACTACATAATATTTGATACATATAAGGGTTTTGATGGTTTAGAGATATTAACAGACAATATAAATGTAAATGATTTATTAATAGGAAAGTATAATGAAGTTTTAAACTGGTTAGCACCTAAAGTATGCTATCTAAACCAAGGTATTTCAAGAGAAGAAACAGAAGTGGTACTAACAGAGATGGTTAAGAAATTAGATAGATATGTGAAAGACTTTGGTATTTATGATTTAATACAGCAGGGTTATTTAGATGTTAACTCATACATAGACTCAACATTAGCAAATTTAGCATTAAATACAAATACTAAACTTGCTAATGAAACAGTATGGAGCGCGATAAAAGAATTGAAAGAATTAGATGTTAGAGTTTTAGAGATAGAATGTATGCTATTACCAAACAATAATGAAGTAATTTTAACAACGATGGATGAGCAAGAAATAAAAGAAACGATATGGTTAGATAAATTTGAAGTTAGCTAATAAAAAGAAGTATAAAGTTGGAATTGAATAAGAAGTATTAAAGAACAATCACACAAAATAGGAGGAAGAAAAAATGAAAATGATTATTAAAGGAAAGATGTACAACACAGACACAGCAAAGCTAGTAGGGGATTATCAAAGTGAACACTTAAGTACGGATGCTTATTACTATGAGGAAGAACTTTATTTAAAAAAGACAGGACAAATGTTCCTTTATGGGAGAGGTATGCCTTTCTCAAAGTATGGTAAGTATTACACAAGAATTCAAGATTGTGCTGCAATAATACCTTTATCAACATTAGAGGCGAAAGAATGGGCTGAAAAGCATTTACATGTAGATGATTACATTGAATTGTTTGGTGAAGTAGAAGAATAAAGGAATGGACAAATACAGATGAAAATATATGCATAAATGAAAACAATAAATTTATAAAGGAGGTATAGTAAGTGAAAAGAGTAAAGATAAGTCTCATATCAGACTTGCTGGTTGAGACAACAGGTCAAACGGTAAAGAATCAGTTACCTAAAGATGTAGAGGCGAAAAAAGCTTATAAAGCCTATTTAGATATACTAGAGCTAGAAAAGATAGAAGCTGAGGATATTAAAAATTTTTTCTGGTCAGATTCACATCAAAAATGGAAGGCTAGATGGTAAAGGGGGCAAAAGGGTGGACTAGAGTAGATGTCTACCTCTTAAACTTCATATAGATGAGGTCAAAAGTGAAAATAAAGGGGAGGAAATTAAGATGTATACAGAGGTTGATGGGAAATTAATAGATACACAGATAATAACAATAGCACCGATTGGAGGGGCTATGAAAGAGCAAATAATAAGCAAAATCAATTCAATGACTAATGCCAATGAAGAAAAACTGCTGGAGATATTTGAGAAGGTAGATATGCTTAAAACAATGGTGAAAAATGAAGAAGTAGTAACAGAAGAAGAAGTTCTATCAATCGCAGAGGAAATTGATATTGAGTTTGGTTTTGAACCAAATGTTTTATCTGACAAGATAGGTGCGATTTTTAAGGTAAGTGATGGGTCAAAGCATAATATTATGGTTGTACTGGGTGCAGTATATAATGTTTTGGGTATCATAAAAATTCAGCTACTAAAAAATAGTGTTTTAAAAAATAAAAGAATGGATGGGGTTAATGATGATACATTCTTATAAGAGTAATGAACAAAATAAAGAAATCAGGTTTACAGATGATGCAAATCTAATTTCACATAAAGGTGAAATAGTTTTTAAACTTGCAAAATCTAATGCTAAGCTAAAGGAATTAAAAGAAGCATATGAGAATGAGTTAGCAAGAAATAAAGAATTAGTTGCAAGACGATATGATATATATAAACAGGAACAAATTGAGGAATTAAAAAACAGTACTAATGGTAAGATACCAACCATTAAAGAACAAATTGAGATATATTTTTCTAAAGGCAAAAGTTATGATGAGATAGCATTACTAACAGAAGCGAAACGTGATTATATATACAAAGTGATATGTAATTATAAAAAGAAAAATGGAATCAATAAAAAAAAGGTGAAATCCTCAGATACAGTAGAGCTGATTATAGGATGTAAGAAAGCTAATATGAGTATTAATCAAATAGTATCAGTAGCAAAAGTAAGCAGACAGTATGTTTACAGGGTTTTAAAAGAACATAATATTCCCTATCCACGTAAGAAAAGTGATAAGGGTAAGGTCGATTGACAAAGTAAAAGTCAAGATTAGTTTACAAAATGAGATTAAGATATATACCCAAAAGCATAAAAAGTACTACTTATTCTAGAAAAAATCATGTGTTTATTCAGGCAGTGGCTAGGTTTACAAAACTTAAACCACTCCTTTTATATATAGGTTAAAATTGCATATAGAAAATAGTGCAAAAATAAAAAAGGAATATATATTTCTATGAATTAAAGTCAGTAAAATCAATATAAAATGGGGTATGTAAACAATCGATTCTACAGTTGAAATTGAATTTTACGCATAAATGGATGCATAGAGCAGATAAGAATAGGAGAAGAAACTGTAATAAATAATCTGGAAAACCTAAATTAAAAGAAACAAATACAGACAAAGTTATACGAAAAAGAAGACAGATAGATAGAGATATAAAGATGAGGCTAGAGGATACGAATAGAGCAAGGTAAAAATCGAATACACTAAAAAATCATTCTAATTTTGTAGGATGGTTTTTTAGTGTATATAGCGAGGTTGATTCTTCGGATGTTTGTCTGAAATGGCAAAATTTATGATGGGGTTTTATGAATTTTTTGAATGGACACATTAGGAATAAAAAAAGGTGAAAAGGAACTTTTGGACACCCTCCATAAAATCGTGGACAATAAAAATTATCTTAATTATAACAAAGAAAAGGATGTGGAAAGAATGTTTCAACAAAATCAAAAACCGTTTCACTACATACCACAAGCAACAGTCAAAATACCGCTAAATCAACAACTTGCAGCACTTGTGGTACATATGTTCCAGCATAGATGTGCTGGTGTCACTATTTCACTAGATGACATTCAAGCTATGGGGGCACAATTAGTATTATCAACACTGATAGATAATACTTCTGAGGAAAAGGGGTATAAGGATGTACTCACTGTTGTTGAAAATGAGGATTTGAACTCATTACAAGAACTTATCAACAGTATGATAGAGCAAAAATTCAATGAAAATGATGAGGAATTATTAGAATACTTCAACCAGCTTAATGACGAAGATGATGAAGATGATTGGGAGGATGAAGAAGAATTAGCTTTTTAGATAAGTAGGGCATTTTGCCCTACTGCCAATGAAAAAGGGGGAGATATAGATGCAAAAACAGATAATAAACAGTACAAAAGAACACAGAATTACAGGGTTAGAGCCGGCAGAGTTTGTAGTAATGACAAATGAAAATCACATAACGAAAAGAATGCTAACAATGCTACTGAAAAGATTTACTCTATATATAGAACTCTATAATAAAACCATGATATCAGCTACATATAAGGATTTTAAGTTGCTAGGTAGAACTCCAGAAGATATTATTCTAGTTTTCAATGAACTAACAGGAGAAGAAATGGAAGTTAGTATAGCAGATATAAGGATTATAAGGGTTTTTAAATAATATTTTTAGAAACTCTAGGACATATGGGAATTTCAAAATCTCTAGAGTATATAGGAATATTAGAATCTCTAGAAATTAAAACAAAATTGAATTTGGGAATTCCCATTAATGTTTTTTCCTTTTTCTAGAAAAGCTATTTTTATGAGTATATTTTCCGAAAAAAGAAAGTGGAAAAGTTGGGAATCTGGGAATCTATGAAAATTAATGGGAATATCAAATACTTTAGAGATTAAAGTATTCCTAAATACTCTAGATGTTTAGAAAATGTTTCCATAGGGAGGTGCGGAATAAAATGATATATGCGTATATGCAAGAGAATACAATGCGGGGTATTAATATAGAAAATAGTTCGCTTATAAAACTACTACAGGAATCAAAAATGGAAGAAAGTCAAATATTTGTGGATGGGATTGATAGTAAAGAAAGACCAGATTTAAGAAAATTAATAAAAACGGTTATAAAATCAAAAGATACGCTAATAGTCAGAAGTATAGGGGATATATCTAATAATTTTAATGACCTTATTAAAACCTTAACCTATTTAGAAAAAAATGGGATTGAATTAGTTTCATTAGAAGAACCAGAGTATGCTTATGAAACTTATTATTTAGCATTAAAAGATTTTATGAGAATAGACAGTTACTGGAAAGATGTAAAAAGAATCAAAGGAATTGAAAAGGCAAAATTAGAAGGAAGACTAGGTAGAAAGAAAGATACAACTAAAATATCAGATGCTATAAAACTGTATAAACTAGGCTATAAAATTAAAGATATTAAGCGTATTACAGGTATTTCTACATCCACTCTTTACAGGGAACTTAAAAACATTGACAGAGAATAAAAATTACAGTAAAAATTTAGTTCGTATAATGTATATCATACGAACTATGAGAAAATAAGCTGATTCCAGATTTGGGATTAGAAGAATACGAACTTTCAGTAGTTATAAATAAGAACTTTTGGAGAAAATTCATTGACAGGGAGGGGGATATCAAGATGGCTAATATAAAAACAAAAGTTTTGACAGACGAGGAATTTTGTTTAATAATCAAAACCATTAGCATTGGACTTACAACAGAAGATGGAAAGCAAATAAAACCGAACAATAGAATAGCAACGGCACTTACTTTGCAAGCAAACCTCGGATTAAGAATTGGAGATATAGTCAATTTGAGATTATCAGATATCATAAGGAGTGGTAATAGATATGAGTTAAATATTCAAGAACAGAAAACAGGAAAAATTAGAGATTTCACTGTTCCCGCTGAAATTTATACTTATCTACAAACCTATGCATTAGAAAACAGTATTAAACCTAATCAAAGACTATTTTCTATTACTGTAAGACAAATACAGAAGCATTTGAAAAGTGTTACTGAATATTTAGGGTTAGAAAAAATTTCCACTCACAGTTTTAGGAAATATTTCGCAATATCTATATATAATGATAATAATTACAATGTTGAATTAGTAAGACAATTACTTCAACACTCTACTGTAGCAGTGACACAGCATTATCTTTCAGTTCAACCTAGAGAGGTAGAGCAGGCACTTCAGAGACATATAAAGCTTCCTAGCTAAGGGTTAGGAAGTTTTTTATATCTTTTCAGGGTTTTTAATAGGGTAAGGGCTTTGCTCTTACCCTATATCATATTTTTCTAAAAATAAGGCTACTCAAGGGAAATTTCCCTTGAGTTATCTTTTTTAACCCTAAAAATTACCTATTTTTCCCGCGGATTTCCCTTGAGATTTTCAAAAATCTAAAAAAGGGAAATGCATACCATATATACATTTCCCTCATTTGCTTATAAATTTTTAATGTCTTGACAATCAGTAAACCCTTGATTTACCTACTGTCAAAGACAGTTTTTCGTTGTTATTCTTATTTTCCAAAGTATCTCTTAAGTAATCCTTGGAAAGCCATTCCGTGTCTAGCTTCATCTTTACACATCTCATGAACAGTATCATGAACTGCATCTAGATTTAATTTTTTAGCTAGCGTAGCTAATTCTTTTTTACCAGTACAAGCACCATGTTCTGCGTCTACTCTCATTTGTAGGTTTTTCTCTGTACTATTAGTAACTACTTCACCTAATAATTCAGCGAACTTTGCAGCGTGCTCTGCTTCTTCAAAAGCGATTCTCTTATAAGCTTCGGCAATTTCAGGATATCCTTCACGATCAGCTTGACGACTCATTGCTAAATACATTCCTACTTCAGTACATTCTCCCATGAAATTGTTGCGAAGTCCTTTTAAAACTTCCTCGTCTACATCTTTGGCACTTCCTACGAAATGCTCATCTGCCCATGCTAAATCGCCACCTTCTTGAAGAACGAAATTTTCCTTAGATACTTTACATTGAGGGCAAACATCTGGTGCCTCTGTTCCTTCGTGTACATAACCACAGACTTTGCAAACAAATTTTTTCATATCAAACTCCTCCTGTATTTTCGATTTTTATGTTTATATGAGTGGATGATTTTCAAGAACTCTCATTTTGAATCATCTTTCTTTTTCACATACTTTATATCTACCCATGGAAAGTTGGTTAAAACATTTTTTTATAAAAAAAATTAAAAAATAAATGAGAAAGGAAGTTCATATAAATCTTAATTTTTCAAAGATACAAAGAATCTTTATAAATAGATAATTTCTTTTTACGTTAATACATATAATGTACAAAATGAATAAAAGGAGAGAATCGTCTATGAAAAAATCATTCCAAATAAATCGTTTTGTGAGAAAAGCTTTGCCTCATGACGCAAGAATGATCAGACCGGAAAATCCTAAAACAGCTAAGGCTATTCAAATGGAAGATTTAGATGGAGATGGGAAATATGAAATTATTGTAACTTATGAATTACAAGGTGAGATGTATGCTATGGTTTTAAAAGAAGATGATGGTAAGTGGTATAAGCTAACGATAAAAGGAGCTGGATATGGTATAAATTATATGGACTTTGCAGATATAACAGGAAGCGGTAAAAAAGATCTTTTGGTAGGCTGGCAAATAGGAAACATATGGGGAGATATGGATTTATATACTTGGGAAAAAAATACCATGAAAAAAATTGCCAATGGTTTATCTTATAGCAAAGCAGATACTTTTCAAAGTGCAGAAGATAAGTCTATAGAATTAGGGCTATGGAGTCATATTACAGGTGATGTTTATGATATTCAATTGGTTCATTGGGATGGAAGAAAATTAACACATGTGAAAGATTCTCGGAAGTATTATATAGAAAGAGTCATTCCGTATTATAAGGAAAAGGTAAAAGAAATACCAGAAAGTCCTTATGGTTGGTATTATCTTGCAGATGCTCAAATCAATGGAGGAATACCTAAAGAAGCTCTAAAATCCATAGTAAAAGGAATGGCACTTAAGAAATTAAATCCATCAAAAAGAGAATTCTTAGCTTTGAGGAAAAGAGCTATAAGGAGCTTATTATAAGTAATGATTTAAATATAATTTTTGTTTAGATCATTTTTACATAGTAGATATAACAAAAGATATGAATGTTTTAAAACGGTATGCAATAGGAGTATATAAATAATTTAATTCAATGATGTAAATAAAAATTAAGAAAACATAGAACTCTTTAAAGGAGTTTTATGTTTTTTTGTGGAGGATATGTGGATATTTTATCAGAGGGAATGAATATTTTTCATGTACATCTAATTTGAGGGCAATTTTCTATTATTTTTACATTGTATGCAAAATTGTATAAATGATATAATTTTGAATGAGTATGATAGGGGGAAGATACGATGAAGAAATTGTTTTTTTTGATTTTTCTCTGTGCACTACTCTTGTCTAGCATGCCTATCTATGCAGAGGATCAAGATTCTTATGTTATGCATACCATTCAACGAGGAGATACCTATGAAAAAGTATCACAAAAATATGATAAGGATGTATATGAACTAAAAAAGATCAATCAAGATATAGGGAAAACTTTATATGCTGGGGATTTGATAAAAATCAATCCTGTGAAAGAAGGAAAAAAGATCGCTATAAAAGTAGATGGAAAAGAACTTATAGTAGACCAATTACCTTATCTAGAAAATTCTCGTACCTTTGTACCTATTCGATTCATTGCTGAGGCTTTAGAGGTACAACAAATCAACTGGGAACCTAGTACGCAAACAGCAATGTTAAAACATAATGAAAAGACTCTATACTTACCAATGGGATCAAAGCGTGCAAGTGTAAATGGAACGAATGTTGAGTTAGATGCACCTATTAATGTATACAAAGGAAGAACCTTTGTACCCGTTAGATTTGTTGCGGAAGCATTTGATTGTAATGTAATATGGGATGGGCATACGCATACGGTAAATATTCATACAAGGAAAAGGAATAAAAATTATTCAGAGGAAGACTTGTATTGGCTTTCAAGATTAGTACATGCTGAAGCGGAAAATGAACCTTTTGATGGGAAATTGGCAGTTGCTAATGTGATTATCAATAGGAAATATAATGATGAATTTCCAAATACAATTAAATCTGTTGTATTTGATGATAATTATGGAATTCAATTTACCCCAGTAAAAAACGGAAGAATTTATGATGAACCAGCTAAAGAAAGTATAGAAGCAGCAAGATTGGCTTTAGAAGGAAAAAACAATATTGGAGATTGTTTATACTTTTTAAATCCTCGTAAATCTAAAGACTTTTGGATCGTAAATAATAGAAAATATTATAGAACTATTGAGCTACATGATTTTTACATTTAAAATATGGAAAAGATATAAAAAAACCGATACTACAATATTTATTGAAGTATGGTTTTTTTTTATTTTAAATGAGTTTTTATAAGATAGGGTTATTTTTCATAAGGGACTGTTCCAAAACTTGAAAGGGGTAATAATCTTACCAACACTTTTCCCTGAACTTTACTAATGTCTATAAGTCCTAAATACCTGCTATCTACACTATGATCTCTATTGTCGCCCATGACAAAAATCTTATCTTTAGGGATTTCTTTTATATGAAGATCACCGAGAGTAGTATCTCCATTGATATAATTTTCTTCTAATTTTTCTCCATTTACATAAACATTCCCATCAATTATAAGTAGTTCATCTCCTGGGATGGCAATTACTCTTTTGATAAGGTTCTTGTTTTTCCCTAGTTTTAATTTTTTTATAAAATTAAAGCTTTCAAGCTCTTCTTGTGAAAATTCTAATGTTGATTCGAAAGAAATAATATCTCCCCGCTTTATATCATGCGTGTTTTTTAAAATGAGATAATCATGATCATTTAAAGTTGGATACATGGACAAGCCATCTACCATTAAGGGGGTGACAAATGTTGTAACAACTAGTGCAATGACAACTGATACTGCAATGGTTTTGATCCATTCTAATATTTCTTTAATCATGGGACCCTCCTTTGATTATTTAGGTTCTTATTATGGGTAAGTAGATAGAGTAGGATTTAACTAGATAAATCCTATGATTTTCTACTTTACACATTATACCACAAGTATTTGGATTTATTGTTAAAATGTAGAGGTTTGTGTAAATAAAAGAAAAAACCTGTGGAGAGCACAGGCTTTTTTCTTTGTTTCATCCACAGGCATTGGATAAAAGCATTTGCATTTTATTCTTCATAGACCAAGACATAATTTTTAGCAGCTACTTCAAAAATCTTTTCAATTTCTTCATTGACTAACCCATGAACATCTTGATCATATTTAAATTTTGCACCGATACCACAATTAGAACTAAGCTTTCGTGGAACGGGCATCAATTCACAAGCTATATTATTTTTTTTTGCATTTCTATCAAATTTTATAGCTCCTGAATGGGTGAAAAAAACTGCCACATATTCTTTCATATAGGCTCCTTTATTTTTTTGCTGAAATTAAGTAATCTTCATCTAGTTCTGCTACAGATAGATCGTATCCAGCATTTTTTAAAAATCTTGAGACATTGTTTTTAGCTGTGCTGTTATCAACAATAATATCAATCGTTGATGGATTAGAAGCAATTGCATTTTTAGTCATTAAAACAGGTTGAGGACAAGACATCCCTCTCACATCAATTTTAGCCAACTTTCACATCCCCTTTCACTTTATTTTCGTTGTTGATCATTTCAGAGTTGAAATATCCTATTAAGCCAACGATGATGGAACAAATGATGACAGCTATTTGTCCGTTCGGTGTAGGACCTTTAGGGCTTGATGCTAAACCAAAGTTATGACAAATTGCAGCACCAACGATCATACCCATAACCGTAATAACAGAATCTGTATTTCCTTCACCAGAGAGGATCAATTGTCTCATAGGACAACCTCCAAGAAGAACAGATGCCCATCCACATAAAACCATGCCTAAGAAGTTCCAAAGTCCATCAGCATGTGCAACAGGTTGTCCTTCAAAGCCCATATTGAAATACCCTAATAAAACATTCCCTATAAGTGTAAATACGAATATAGCAATAAATCCTGATAAAAGATAAGTATCTTTAAAAAGAATCAAATCTCTTATGCCTCCAACCATGCATAATCTTGTTCTTTGAGCAAGAATACCTACTATAAGTCCTGCTGCTAAGGCAATAAAAATAGGTGCATGCATTTTACCAGGTCCTTTTTCACTAAAGAAAATAAATGCAGGTGCACTTACTAATAAAGCAATTAATAATACATTTACAATAGGGAAAACGAAACCTTCAGCTTTTGGTAATTTGTAGCTTCTTCTTAAGCTAAAGCCTTTATTTAAGAAGAATATTCCTAAACCAATTCCTACAACAAAACCTGCAATACCAACGATGGCATTTAAATCTCCTCCACCAAGTCGTAAAACCATTCTAAGAGGACATCCTAAAAACATTAAAGCTCCGATCATAACTGTAACCCCAAGGGTAAATCGAATAAATGGAGAAGAGCCTCCTCGGACGCTGAATTCTTTTTTACTAACAGCAATAATAAAAGCACCTAAAACTAATCCCATAATCTCAGGTCTTAGGTACTGAACAACAGCTGCTCTATGTAGACCTAATCCTCCTGCAATATCTCTTAAAAAGCATGCAATACAAAATCCCATATTCACAGGATTTCCAAATTTAACTAATAATACGGCGATGATTCCAACGATTGCTCCTGTAAAGATGATTCCTTTTTTTTCTTCCATTTTTACATTCCTCCTATATTTATTACTTCAATTTTGATATTAACAATATATGGGTCAATTGTTAAATAGAACATTTCTATAGATTTTCAATTACAATAAAAATTTTCTATTATGGTTAGTCAAGGAATAAAAAATATTGTAAAATGAGAGAAGAATAGGAGGGAAATAAGCATGAAGGAAATCTATTTAGATAATGGTGCTACATCTTTTCCCAAAGCACCCGAGGTAGCTAAGAGTATGGTGAATTATTTAAAAAATATAGGCTGTAATATTAATAGAGGTGCTTATACATCATCCTTTGAAGCGGAAAATATTGTTTTTGAAACAAGAGAGCTTATTTGTAAGTTATTTCATTTTGATAAATGTGAAAATGTAGTTTTTACTAAAAATATTACAGAGAGCTTGAATGTATTGATCAAAGGAATATTAAGAGAAAATGATCATGTAATTGTATCTTCTATGGAGCATAATGCAGTTATGAGACCAATTCATGCTTTAGAAGAAAAGGGAATAACCTTTTCAAGAGTACCTTGCAATAGATCAGGTGAATTAAATGCTGAGGATATAAAAAAATATATAAAACCGAATACAAAAGTAGTAGTTATGACCCATGCATCAAATGTATGTGGAACCATATTACCCCTTGAAGAGATAGGGAAAATCTGCAAAGAACATGATCTTTATTTTATTATAGATACTGCTCAAACAGCTGGTTTTTTAGAAATAGATTATAAAAGATTAGGTGTGGATGCTATTGCTTTTACAGGGCATAAGGGACTTTTAGGACCTCAAGGAATGGGAGGCTTTATCATCAACGATGCATTAGCAGAATATATGAAACCTTTGATAGAAGGAGGTACAGGGAGTCTTTCTGAATATGAAAAGCAGCCCTGTTATATGCCAGATAAATTTGAAGCAGGAACTATGAATATTCCTGGAGTTTATGGACTCAACGCAGCATTAAAATATATATTAAAGACAGGAATAGATGCTATAAGAGAGAAGGAATTGTTGTTAGTAAAAAGATTTTTAGAAAAACTAAAAGATATTCCGGATATAAGAATTATAGGAAAAAAAGAAGTTGAGGGTAGAACAGCTGTTGTATCTATAGACTTTCCTCTATATGATAATGGGCAAATTTCTTATAGATTATATAAAGAGTTTGGAATTATGACAAGATGTGGTCTTCATTGTGCACCTTCAGCTCATAAGACATTAAAAACTTTTCCAGATGGAACGGTAAGATTTAGCTTTAGCCATTTTAATACAATAGAGGAAGTAGATTATACAATAGATAGTATTTATAAGTGTATGGATCAGTAAACTCTCTTTATAAATAGATAAAATCAATCATAAAAAAACTTGTATAGAAAAGATCAATAAGCGTAGCCGTATGAGTGTGATATACTTTATTAGGAAAATATATAAATTATAGAAAAGGAGTTATACAGATGAAAAAATTACTAAGCATTCTAACTATGACAGTTTTACTTTTAAGTCTTGTCCTTACTGGTTGTGGAAGCAAAGCAAATAGTGATGAAGCTGCTTCTAACGTAGAAGAGGTATTTAAGTCACAAATTTTATTTAAGGGTTCGTCCACATTAGCTCCAGTAATTGCAAAAATTTCTACAAACTTTATTGAAGAATATAAAACTTGGGATCAAGTAAATAAAGATTTTCCAAATAAGAGCTTAGATATCTTTGTATCAGCAGGAGGATCTTCAGCAGGAGTAAAGGCTTCTATGGATGGAAGTAGTGACTTTGGAATGGTTTCTAGAACTGTTTCTGACGAAGAAAAAGGAAAGATTGAAGGGTATCAAGAATTTAAACTAGGATTAGATGCATTAACTGTATCTGTTCATCCAGAAAATAAAGTATATGAAGTGAAAAAGGGATTATCTACAGAAGAAATCCAAAAGATTTTTTCAGGAGAATATAAATATTGGGATGAAGTAGAAAGTAGCTTACCTCATGAAGAAATTGTTATTGTTACAAGAGATTTAGGTGGTGGTGCCCATAAAGTATTCCAAAAGAAGGTTATGGGAGATAAAAAAGTTAGAGAAGATGCTATCCAAGCACCATCCATGGGTGCACTCGTTACAAAAATTATGGAAAATAAAAATGCTATAGGATATGCATCTTATGGAATGGTGAATCAAAATGTTGGAAAAATCATGCCATTAGATGTAGATGGTATTTCTCCAACAAAAGAAAATATTGTAAGTGGAGATTATAAAATTTCTAGACCTCTTTTAGTTGTAAAAAAAGGTGAATTATTACCACAGGAAAAAGCTTTTATAGATGTACTTCTTTCAGAAGAAGGTATGAAAATAGTTGAAAAAATGGGATTTGTTCCTGCAAAATAAAATTCAGAAGGGTTTCCTTCTGAATTTTATTTTGTTAATATATTCATAATTAATTTTAAGCACCACTATAGTGGAGGAAGTGAAAAAATGCATCAAAAATTTGAAAAAATATTTTCCTATATCATAAAGGGGTTAACCTTTTCTTCTGTGATGATGCTTATTTTTATTTTGTTATTTATCACGAAAGAAAGTATAGTTGTTTTTCAAGAAGTTGCAGTATGGGATTTTTTATTTGGTAAGGGATGGAATCCTTTAGGAGAACCTCCTAGCGTATCAATATTCCCAATGATTTTAGGAACTTTTTATGTATCTTTATTAGCTGTTTTAATAGCTCTTCCAATAGGTGTAGGTGCAGCTATATTTTTAACCAGTATGTTAAATGAAAGAATGAGAAAGATATTAAAACCATCTATTGATCTATTAGCAGGAATTCCATCTGTAATTTATGGGCTAATGGGATTATTAGTAGTAGTAAAATTTTTTGAAATACATTTTAATTTTTCATCTGGAGAATCTGTTTTTGCAGGAGCAATAATTCTTGCTATTATGGTACTTCCATTTATTATTTCTACTTGTGATGAATCAATGATTAAAATAAGTAAACAATATAAAATTACCTCAGAAGGATTAGGGGTATCCAAATGGCATATGATTCGCTATCTGGTTCTACCTGCATGTAAAAAAAGTATTCTTGCGGGAGTTGTTTTAGCTTTTGCAAGAGCTATGGGAGAGACAATGGCTGTCATGATGGTTATTGGAAATAGTCCTATATTTCCAAAGCTTTTTGGTAAAACGCAAACGATTCCATCACTAATTGCCCTTGAGATGGGGGGAGCAGGGGTAGATAGTTTGCATTATCATGCTTTGTTTGCAGCAGGCTTTGTATTGATGATGATTCTTTTTTTTGTGAATATGGTTTTTCATTCTATAAAGAAAAGTATAGACTCGTAATTGGTGTAGTGGAAATTTTGAGAGTAAAGTCTAGAAGGCTGTTAGACGTGTGAGGATCTATGAAAAAATAGAAGAAACTTTTTTAGGTATATGCTTATATGAAATGAAGGAAGTGAAGGATAGGATGAGAAAAAACAATAAACATATAGGAATAAAGCTATGGAGTATCTTTAGTGGAATGATACTTATGGCTTTAGTTTTATATATTAATATTTACATTTTTTCTAAGGGAGTTCATGGACTAAATATTGATTTCTTATTGGATCTACCAAAGGGGTTTCCTCTTGGAACTGAAGGTGGCGTTTTTCCTGCTATTATAGGAAGTATTTGTTTTACAATGATCGCATGTTTTTTTGCTAGTCTGATTGCTATTGCAACAGCTTTATATCTTAATTTTTATTGTACCAATCGAAAGACCTATGGAATGATTCATATGGTGATTCAGTCTACCGCAGGGATTCCATCTATTGTATTAGGGCTGTTTGGGTATACTTTTTTAGTGGTTTATTTGAACTTTGGCTTTTCTTTGTTGTCTGGAGGAACTGTTTTAGGAATTATGATTTTTCCATTTATAGAAGTAAGAGTGGAAAAAGCCTTAGGAGAAATCAATAAAGAATTAATATACGCATCTTATGCTTTAGGAATTTCAAAAGCATATACTTTTTTTAAAATTATACTCCCTATGTGCTTGAGTGAAATACTATCATCTATAGCTTTAGCAGGAGGCTTTGCTATGGGGGCAACAGCTCCTATTATGTTTACAGGAGGTGTTGTTTATGCACCTATACCAAAGAGCTTGTTTTCTCCAGCCATGGCTTTACCCTATCATTTATATATATTGATTGGAGAAGGCATATCTATGGAAAATGCATATAAGACTGCTTTTGTGTTATTATTATTTCTTTTAATGTTAAATAGCTTTGGCATATGGGTAGAATTGGTTAGGAAGGGGGAGTAGTATGGGGTGGATTCTGGATATTAGAAACTTATCCGTAAGTTTTGATACGAAAAAAATTCTTGAAAATATCAATATGAAAATTAGAAAAAATAAAATTACAGCAATTATTGGACCTTCAGGATGTGGAAAGTCTACTTTTATTAAAAGTTTAAATCGAATGGTAGAGGAAGAAAAAAACGCAAGAGTGAATGGAGAAATATTGTTAAAAGAAAAGAATATAGGGGATATGGAAAAAGAAAAGGTACGTGAAAAAATAGGAATGGTCTTTCAAAGCCCAACCCCTTTTCCATTATCTATATATGAAAATATGATTTATGGACCTATTTACTATGGAACGAAGGATCAAGAACAATTAAAAAAGATTGTAGAAGAAAAATTAAGGCTTGCAGGTCTTTATGAAGAAGTAAAGAATCATTTAAAGATGAAAGCGACAAAGCTATCCGGAGGGCAGCAACAACGCCTTTGCATAGCTAGAGCATTGACAGTAGAACCAGAAATATTATTACTAGATGAGCCTTGTTCAGCTTTAGATGTGAAAAATACTGCCAATATTGAAGAAATGTTAAAAAATCTTTCGGATACATATACAATCGTTATTGTCACCCATAATCTTTCTCAGGCAAAGAGAATTGCTGATGATACAGCTTTTTTATTAAATGGAGAAATCGTAGAATATAAAGAGACGAAAGAATTGTTTGAGAATCCTGAGGACGTAAGAACAAAGGAGTATATAGGAGGAATATTTGGATAAAAAAATATCGGCTTATTTAGCCGATATTTTATTTTGGTACCCCATCAGGGATTCGAACCCTGGACTCCCTGATTAAGAGTCAGGTGCTCTAGCCAGCTGAGCTAATGAGGTATGTCCTTCGAACAAATATAAGTATACGCTTTGTGGATGAATTTGTCTACCAATATAAGGCAAAGTTATAAAAAATTTTATTTTATAGAATTTTTTTATAAATGTTCGTTTATACAGAAGAAAAGATATAATCAATTATAAAGTTAAAGATTAGGAGGTTTAACATTTGAAAAGACAGAATGATGCGAATGGTAAAATTGTTTCGAATTATGGATAAATATTGGATTTTATTGACTTTCAGAGACTAGGATGTTAAGATACATAAAAATAAATAGGAAAAAAGCCATATAATTCTGATAATAGGGATCAGGAGTATCTACTAGAAACCGTAAATTTCTTGCTATGGTAAATCAATAGATCAATGATGTACTTTAATATTTGTAAGAGGTATAATTAGTATTTTTAGTCAACTTGAGAAACTTTATTGTGTGCTCTTTTGATTATACAATATTACATAGAAAAGTTGATAGGTACGATCTATAGACAGAAATTAACACTGTCATCAGATTTACACATAGTCTGATGGCAGATTTTTTTTGAGGAGGAAAAGGAATGGAAAGTTTTTTTAAACTATCTGAGAATAAAACAGATGTAAAAACAGAAATATTAGCAGGATTTACTACATTCATTACAATGGCATATGCTCTTTTGGTTATTCCAAATATATTGAAGGCTTCTGGAATGAATGCAGCAGGGCTTAAAGGGGATGCTGCTTTAGGATTATCTATTTTGGAGGATCCTGTGATTGCGTCTGCTTTTACAGGAACTTGTATTATTGCAGCAATTGGGACCTTGGTCATGTCTTTATATGCAAACCTTCCCTTTGCTGTAGCACCAGGAATAGGACTTACTGCATTCTTTTCATATAGTGTATGTCTAACACTTGGATATACTTGGCAGCAAGGAATGGCTGCTGTAATGATTTCTGGAATTTTATTTATTTTAATTACGGTTACATCTATAAGAGAAAAAATAGTAAATTGTCTTCCACAAAATATAAAGGTGGCAATTACTGCTGGAATTGGATTATTTATTGCACTTATTGGTTTAAAGAGTGGAGGGATTGTTATTGCCAATGCTGGAACCCTTGTAAGCTTTGGAGATTTTACAGATAAAAATGTAGTTCTTACAGTAATCGGAATTGTGATTATGGCAATTCTTATGGCAAGAGGTGTAAAAGGAGCTATGCTTATATCTATTTTAGTGACTACTGCTATAGGGATTCCCATGGGAATTACAAAAATTGAAGGGTTAAAATTAATTAGTATGCCTCCATCTGTAGCACCTACATTTATGGCTATGGACTTTAAAGGATTATTATCTCATGGAGGGCAAGGAATCATTGGAGCTCTTACGAGTGTATTTATGGTTGTCTTAACCTTTAGTTTAGTAGATCTATTTGATACTATTGGCACGTTAGTAGGAACAGCTCAAAGAGCCAATATGATTAGGAAAGATGGAAGCATTAGAGGAATGAAAAAGGCACTTTTAGCAGATGCTATTGCAACGACTTTTAGTTCTATGTTTGGTGGAGCCACTACTGCTACATATGTTGAATCAACTGCGGGAATTGCAGAAGGGGGAAGAACAGGACTAACTACATTCGTTGTAGGGATTCTTTTCATTCTTTCATTATTCTTTGGAGGGGTTGTAGGGATTGTACCTGCACAAGCAACTGCACCAGCACTCATCATTGTGGGGGTTTTAATGCTTGAAGCCATAAAAGAAGTGAATTTTACAGATTTTACAGAAGCTGTACCAGCATTTTTCACCATTGCTATGATGCCTTTTAGCTATAGTATTGCAAATGGTATTGCTGCAGGGATTATATTTTATCCCATTATGAAGGTAAGTGTAGGAAAATATAAAGAAGTTCATCCGATTATGTATGTACTTGCTGTATTGTTTGTTGTTAGATTTGTATTATTGCCTCAATAAAAAACTGCCGAAAGGCAGTTTTTAGTTTGATATGGTAATTTCAATTCTTCGATTATTTGCTCTTCCTTCTTTCGTATCATTTGTATCAATTGGATTTCTTTCCCCATAACCACTAACGGATATACGATTGGGGTCAATCCCTTTCTCTTCTGTGAGATATTTCACTACAGAAATAGCACGGGCAACAGAGAGTTCCCAATTAGAGGGGAATTCCTTTGTATGAATAGGGAGATTATCTGTAAAGCCCTCTACGATAATATCGTTATCAATTTTTTTCAATTTATCCCCCATAAGACTTAAAACTTCATAGCCATTTTTTGATAAATCTGCCTTTGCACTAGGAAAGAATACATTGTCATTAAAGCGAATGAGTAGACCCTTTTCATTTTGAAGAATTTTTACCTGATTTAATAAATCATTTTCTCTTAGAAAGGCAATAAAATCTTCCTTTGATGTATTTACATCATTTTCTATGTTGGTAAGATCAAATAATTTTGTAGCTAAATTTTCTTTTTCTATTTGTAGCTTTTTATTTTCATCAGCTAAAGCGGTAATCTTTGTAGAAAGGTTATTTTTTATTTCCGAGAGTACAGTGGTTTCCTTTGCTGCCATAGTAAAGAAGATAATAAAGAAGCAAAGCATAATCGTAATCATATCGCTATAGGTGATTAACCAACCAGTAGATAGATCTATTTCATCATGTTCAGTTTGATCATTATAATTCCTCATCATGGTCGTTCCTTTCTATGAGTCTCTTTCGTGGATAAGTAAGTCTAGTATTTTCGTTTAGCATGACATTCATTTTATCAAATACATTTCTAGCTGTATCATTTTGAGCAATGAGTAAAATACCTTCTGTGATAATGTTATATTGTAAAATATTTTTATCAATATATTCCTTTAATCTTCCCATAAGAGGAACAGCAATAAAATTAGCAATGAGGCTTCCGTAGAGCGTACTGACTAATGCAGATGCCATATTGCTCATAATAAGATTTACCTCATGAATATTAGATAATAGTCCTACAAGACCTAAGAGTGTTCCAATGAGTCCAAAGGAAGGAGCTATATGGGCAACCATTTTTAGTACATGATAGGGTCTGTAGAGGTTACTGCGTCTAGATTCAATATCCTTTATCAAAATATCTCTCATGGTATCAGGTTTTTTATAATCATTTAATAAAATCATAGCGTCTCTTAAAAAGGTATTTTCTTCTTTTTCTATATCTGCTTGGATAGATAAAACACCTTCTCTTTTGATTTTGATACTCAATGTGTGAACTTTATGAATGGTTCCTTCGTAGTCAATTTTATCAGAGAAGCTTTTCTTGATCATAGCAATAGTGTTGATTAAGGTATCAAAAGAAAAACTTATGATGATAGAGATAAAAATTCCAGAAAAAATAATTTCTAGAGCAGTAAGATTAAAAAAAGACTTTAAAGATATGGTACCTACTACAGAATGTAAAAGTAATGCTAAAAGAAAAAGAATAATAGAAATTTTAAAACTTTTATTTCGAAAATTAAGCTTCATAACTTTCCTCCAAATATTTTATGATATAAGAAGATTTTATCATAGTTTTAACCTTTTAGAGAAATTTATAAAAGATATCATGAAAAAATTATTGGTTAATGTCTTTTAATCTTATAAAATAGAGTAAAATATCAAAAGAAGTAGGATTGATTTCTAAACAAAAGGGGGGGAAGATAGAGAAATCTATCGAAAAATCATGAAAAAAAGAAAAATGATAGGAATTATTTTATCTTTAATCATAATCAGTACGAGTATATATGGAGGGGTTAAGCCTTTACCAAAGGGAATTTCATTAGATGGGCAGGTGTATAGAACCAATCAAGTAGACTTTTTATATGATTTGACCTATGAAAAGGATGGAAAAATTGAGAAAGAACAAATGATCTTTGATAGGGTGTTTAAGATTATTGATAATGCAGAGAGGTTTATTATTATTGATATGTTTTTATTTAATGATACTTATGATAAGAAGTGTTCATATCCTGATCTTTCAGCAAAATTAACGAATGCGATTATTCGAAAAAAACAAAAGAATCCGGATATAAAAGTCACTTTTATATCTGATGAAATGAATACTTTTTATGGATCTTATCCATCAACACATTTAGAAGCAATGGAAAAAAATGATGTAAATGTTGTACTTACAGATTTGAATCAATTAAGGGATTCAAACCCTTCTTACTCAGGGTTTTGGAGAGTCTTCATAGGATGGTTTAAGACATCAGGAAAGGGTTGGTTGCCAAATCCATTTAGTAAAGATGCACAAAAGGTGACTTTTCGTTCTTATTTAAAGCTTTTAAATTTTAAAGCAAATCATAGGAAATTAATTGTTACGGATAAACAAGCTTTAGTAAGCTCTGCTAATCCTCATGATGCTAGTGCATATCATTCCAATATTGCCTTTGTAGTAGGGGGAGCCATCGTAAAGGACATTGTTGCAGGGGAAAAAGCTATAGGAAATTTCTCAGGAAAAACTGTTGATGGGGAATATGAGCAGAATGAAAAGCAAGAAGGTACTATTAGAATAAGCTTTATTACAGAAGAAAAGATTAGAAAAAATCTTTTAGAAGCCATAGAAAAAACGAAAGCTGGAGATGTAATTCAAATAGGAATGTTCTATTTCAGTGAAAGAAATTTAGTGGAATCTTTAATTAAAGCAGCCAATAGAGGTGTAAAAATTCAAATGATTCTAGATGCTAATAAGGATGCCTTTGGTATGGAAAAGAATGGTATTCCTAATCGTCCTGTAGCTCATGAGCTATTTGAAAAATCTAATGGGAAAATAAAAATCAGATGGTACAATACCCATGGAGAACAATTTCATACAAAACTTGTAAAGATTCAATATAAAGATGAAAGCACTATAGTTGGAGGTTCAGCGAATCTTACAAGAAGAAATATAGGAGATTATAATCTAGAAGCAGATTTGAAAATAATGGCTAAAAACGATAGTAAAATTGTAAAGGATGTAGAACAATATTTTGATAGAATATGGGAAAATAAAAATGGAAATTATACCCTTGATTTTAAAGAATACCATGAAACGTCTGTGGTTAAAAATAGGATCTATCGTTTACAAGAATGGAGTGGATTATCTACTTTTTAGGACTTCATAAGGTTTTTAATAATTTGAGAAAAGGGAATATTATTTTTCGTTTCTCCTGAAATTTTTTTCTTTTATTCAGAGTTGTGGTATACTTATATCAATACTTTATCACAATAAAGAGGTGAAGCGAAAAGTGATTCAATTAAAGGTAGCATCTGATAAAAAAGAGCAAGAAGAAAAAAGTGTACAAAAAAGGGTTTCAGAAATTATAGAAAGAATTAAAAAAGAAGGAGGTAAAGCGCTCAGAGAATACAATACATTGTTTGATGGTTGTAATAGGGAAAGCTATAAGATTACAGAAGAAGAAATTCAAAAGGCTTATAGAGAAGTTAAACCAAGTACCCTTGACGATTTAAAATTTGCTGCAAAAAATATTGAAAGCTTTGCAAAGAGGCAAAAGGGAATATTAAGGGATTTAAAAGAAGAGGAAGTGTTACCAGGTGTTTTCCTAGGACATCGAGCTATTCCTATAGAATCTTGTGCAGGGTATGTACCAGGAGGCAGATATCCCCTACCTTCATCAGCACTTATGTCTATTACTCCTGCAAAGGTAGCAGGGGTGAAGAGGATTGTTACTTGTTCTCCAGCAGTAAAGGGAACAAAAGTTATTCATCCAGCAACATTAGTTGCAATGGATTTAGCAGGAGCAAATGAAATTTATGCTATGGGGGGAGCTCAAGCTATTGCAGCTTTAGCTTATGGAACAGATTATATTAAGGCTGTAGATACGATTGTAGGACCTGGAAATCAATATGTAACAGAAGCAAAAAGACAGGTAAGTGGTAAGGTGGGAATAGATTTTTTAGCAGGTCCTAGTGAAGTCGTAGTTATTGCAGATGAAACAGCTGACCCTAAGCTTATTGCAGCAGATATTTTAGCTCAATCTGAGCATGACCCGCAGGCAAGAGGAATACTTCTTTGTACAGATGAAAAAGTAGGAAGACAAACGATGGAAGAAGTAGAGAAATTTTTAAAGGAATTACCTACAAGAAATATTGCAAAGATAGCGTGGGAGAATAATGGAGAAGTTATTTTATTAAATACCTTAGAGGAAGCTATATGTATGTCTAATAAGCTATCACCAGAGCATTTAGAGATTCAAGTTAAAAATCCTGATGATATGGTATCAAAGCTTACAAGCTATGGATCTTTATTTATTGGGGAAGGCGCAGCGGAAGTGTTTGGAGATTATGTAGCAGGAACAAATCATATTTTACCTACTATGGAAGCTGCACGATATACAGGAGGTGTATGGGTAGGAAGCTTTATGAAAATTGTTACGAATCAAAGGGTAACAAAGGAAGGATTAAAAACTATTGCTCCTGTTGCATCAAGACTAGGAGAATTAGAAGGATTGTTTGCCCATAAGCTTGCAGCAGATGTGAGATTGAAATAAATAATCATCTCTATAGTAGATAAAATGGTTATAAAAAATTTGTAGAAAAAGTAAAAAATAGGTTTGTATTCTATTATTAACAGGAGTATAATGATACACGGTTTTGTATAACATTTTATCTACTAAGGAGAGAAGAATAAATGATACCCAAATTATTTACATGCTTAAGGGATTATAGCAAGGAACAATTTTTAAAAGATTTTGCAGCAGGAATTATTGTAGCAATTATAGCACTTCCTTTGTCAATCGCACTTGCCATTGCATCAGGGGTATCTCCTGAAAAGGGACTCATTACTGCTATTATTGGAGGATTTTTTGTTTCGTTATTAGGAGGAAGTAGGGTTCAAATAGGAGGACCTACAGGTGCTTTTGTAGTCATTGTTTATGGAATCATACAAAAATATGGTTTGAGTGGACTCACAATTGCAACAATTATTGCAGGCGTTTTTCTGATTTTGATGGGAGTATTTAAGCTTGGAAGTATGATTAAGTTTATTCCATATCCTATTACAACGGGATTTACAAGTGGAATTGCTGTTATTATTTTTTCATCTCAAATTAAGGACTTTTTTGGACTCAATATGAATAAGGTACCAGCAGATTTTATTCCAAAATGGACAGCTTACTTTGAAAATTTCCATACAATAAATGGAGAAGCTATTATGCTTGGTGGATTATCCATCTTGATGATGAGCTTATGGCCAAAGATCAATAAAAAAATCCCTTCTACATTGGTAGCTATTATCTTTGTAACTTTTATTAGTATCTTATTAAAATTAGATGTTGCAACTATTGGTAGTGGGTTTGGAGAGATTTCTTCTTCGTTAGCTATGCCAAGATTTCCTCATATAGACCTAAATATGATACAGGAATTGATTATGCCAGGAATGACAATTGCCTTACTTGGAAGTATAGAGTCTTTGTTATCGGCAGTAGTGGCAGATGGAATGGTCGGAGGGAATCACCGTTCAAATATTGAGCTTGTGGGACAAGGGGTCGCTAATATATTTTCATCTATTTTTGGTGGAATTCCTGTAACCGGGGCAATAGCAAGAACGGCAGCGAATATTAAAAATGGTGCAAGAACGCCTATATCAGGGATTGTCCATTCTATTACTTTACTGTTGATGATGCTTATTTTGATGCCTTATGTAAAATTTATTCCTATGACAGCTCTAGCTGCAATACTCATGATGGTAGCTTATCATATGGGGGAATGGCATGCTTTTCGTGAGTTATCAAAAAGTCCTAAAAGCGATGCAGCTATTTTATTAACGACTTTCTTCTTAACCGTTCTTGTAGATTTAGTAGTTGCTATTGAAGTAGGAATGGTTCTTGCTGCCTTTTTATTTATGAAGAGAATGGCAGATGTTACAGATTTTAAGTATCTATTAGAGGATGATCAAATAAAAGATGATATTCCTAGTTATGAAAATGTTTCTAATAATATTGCTTTTTATGAAATCAATGGACCTTTTTTCTTTGGTGCAGCAGATAAGTTTATACAGGTAATCAAAGAGGTGGAGACTTCTCCTAAGGTATTGATTTTAAAGATGAAGAATGTTCCTGTTATAGATGCTACGGGATATGCGGCTTTAAAGCAGCTATATGATATGAATCAACAAAGTGGAACAGAATTGATTCTTATGGAAATACAAGAATTACCTTTAAGGATATTAGAAAATTATGGGTTTTTAGAGATGATAGGAAAAGATCATGTATGTGAAGACTTGGATACAGCTATTGAAAGGGCTAATAGATTTGTTGCTGATGAAGGAGTAGAAACTGTACAACCTCTTCCAGCTATATAATCTAGCATCTTATGATTAATCAAAAGTTCTGTTCAGTGATGGACAGAACTTTTGCTTCGCTAGGAAATGATAACACTTGCGAAATAAGCATATGCGATTAGCTACATGGGAATTCTTTTATCTATTTTTAGTAGAAATGGTATAATAAATATAGCTAAACGCCATTACATAGATTTATTACTAGACATTTGTATAGGATTGAGGTGGGTAATATGGAAATTAATAAAATAAAGGGGAATACCTATTATATTGTATCTGGAACAAATATAGGGGTGTTTTTGTTTAAGGATCGATATGCATTATTGATAGATACAGGAAATAATAACCAACAAGGAAGAAAAATCAGTGAAATATTAAAAGAAAACAATATAAATCCCAAGTATATTGTAAATACCCATCATCATATAGATCATATGGGAGGGGATTGTTTTTTTAAGGAACATTTCCCAGGAAGTATTATTTATACTACACAAAAGGAAAAAATCTATATGGAGAATGATGAATTGTTCTGTATGCAGCTATATGGAGCAAGCCCTATAAAGGAATTAAGAAAAAATTTTATGAATGGAAAGAAATTATCTGTAGATGATGTATTGAATGAAGGAATGGAAAAGATCAATAATGAAAAATTTGAAGTGATTTCTCTTCATGGACACACAGAGGGGCAATTAGGTATAGCTACAAGAGATGGCGTATGCTTTTTAGCAGATGCATTAATGGGAGAAGAAACCTTAAAAAAATATAAAATACCATTTTTAACAGATATACAAAAGCAATTAGACACTTATGAAAAAATCCAGAATTTAGATTATGATACTTATATTCTTAGCCATTCTCAAAAGACGTATGATCAAAGGGCTATTAAAAATCTTGTAAAAGTAAATAAAGAGAATCTACAAAAATACATAGATCTATCAAAAGAATTACTACAACAACCTAAAACAAGAGAAGAATTGTTAGAAGAAATCATTATTTTAGAAGAATTACAGGTGGATTTTAAAGAATACCATTTTTTATACACTACAATAGGAGCAATTCTTTCGTATTTATATGAAAAACAAGGGTTAAAATTTCAAATAGAAAATGGAAAATTGTATTATTACTAAAAATAGAATATATTTACATTTCTTGATTTTTCTAAGAAATACAACTATACTAATATAAGGTTGATGCACAAGTAAATATTCAAAAGCTTTGACTTTGTGAGAATGGATTAGCTATTAATGTAAAAGAAGGAATCATTAGTTTTTATCATTTAGAGGGGGGTATATTTGTGAGTGATATGATCAAAGTAATCATACTTTCTATTGTAGAAGGGATTACAGAATTTTTACCGATTAGTAGTACAGGTCATCTTATTTTAGTAAATCATTGGATTGAATTTAAAGGGGAATTTGTTAATGCATTTGATGTAATTATACAATTTGGAGCTATTTTATCGGTTATTTGCTTATATTTTAATAAATTAAATCCTTTTTCAAAAAGAAAAAGTATGAGACAGAAAAGGGATACGGTGAATCTTTGGATGAAAGTGGTGGCAGCCTTAATTCCGACAGGTATTATAGGTGTTTTAGTAGGGGATTATTTGGATAAATTGTTTAATCCTACAGTAGTGGCAACGACTCTTTTTATAGGAGGGATTGCTATTATATTATTAGAAAAAAGAAGAAAATATCCGAGCATCCATTCTATTCAGGAAATGAGCTTCACAACAGCATTCATTATAGGAATGATTCAATGTCTTGCTATGGTTCCTGGAACTTCTCGATCTGCTGCAACCATTATTGGAGCAATGCTTTTAGGAGCTAACAGACAAGTAGCTGCAGAATTTTCATTTTTCTTAGCCATTCCAACGATGGCAGGGGCTACTGTGTATTCTTTGATGAAAACGGGACTTCATATTACGTCAAGTCAGTGGATCCTTTTACTTGTTGGAGTGATTGTTTCTTTTATTGTAGCATTAGCAGTAATTGCATTTTTCATGAGATACATAAAGAAAAAAGACTTTAAAGTATTTGGATACTATAGAATTATCTTAGGTGCTTTGATATTAGCATATTTTAATTTTATGAGTTAATAACAAAAACCTGTCGTATAAGAACGACAGGTTTTTGTTTTCAATGAAAAGGAAGATTTTCACAAAACAAGTCTTGTGATTTTTAAACTAGATTGGTATGTATTTAAATCAATAACTTTGTTAGTAGAAAATAGTTTCACAAGGGGTTTGTTAAACTGTTTATTATGAATAAAAACGATTTCTCCAATTTCTTCATTGCTTAATCTGATTTTTTGTCCTATAAAGCAATGACCTATATGTTTTAAAAAGGTATATAATATATTTAGATCTAATGCACTTTTATAGGATGTTTCCATTATTTTTAGTACATCAAATACGGTAAAGGTTCCGTAGCTTTTAGTTATTAATGTGTTGTAGGTATCAGCTATAGCAATAATTCTACTATATAGAGGAATATCTAATGCTTTTAAGCTTAATGGGTAGCCTTTGCCATCTATTTGTTCATGGTGAGTGAGTACGGCTTGTTTTATTTTATGACTAATATTCGGATAAGGCTTTATAAGATGATAACTATAAATGGCATGTTTTTGAATTTCAATCTTTTCTGTAGCGGTTAAAGAATCTTTTTTAGATAATAATCCTTTAGGTAATTGAAGCTTTCCTAGATCTGTTAGTAATGCAGCTAAAAATAATTCTTCTAAATCATTTTTAGGAAGTCTCATCCATTTTCCTATGGTGTAGCTTGTTAAAGCAACTTGATAACAATGGGTATAAAGGCTTTGATCTATCGTTCTCATAAATTCAATTAATTGAAATATATTTGTTCGTAAATTAAAAATTTTAAGATGGTTATTTGTACGTTCTTTAAGTGTATGGATGCTTAGCTCTTTACCTTCTAATATATGCTGAAAATCAGTAGTGATCCTTTCTTTAATAGAAGAAAAACTTTCTTTGAAAGTAATGATTTCTTCATCTAATGCATTGATTAAAGACATATCCTTAGCATCAGGAATAGGAAATACTTCCTTGTCTGAGGAGTTAGTTTGATGTACATAGACAGGAATGCTTTTAATCGTGTATTTATCTAATAGATCTCTGACTCGGTTAGAAGATTTTACTTCGTATTCTTTTGCTATAAGCATTCTTCCTTGAGGGTCTATGATATCTGCGGCAATAACCATATTTTTTTCTAACTGAGTAATAGGTATTTGAATTATTTTTAATTCAGTAGCCATGTGAATCCCCCCGTTTCTAAATAATTCTATATATTCAATCATCTCTTATTATTATTTTACACTAAAAATCACAAAAATGTTAGGGCGTATAGAAGGATTTATAGATAGGTCTTTTTTCCTGAAAAAGAAAAAGATTTATAAAGTATCATTCTTTTAAGGAAAATAGCACCTTCAAGGCGTTCGGAGAATTCATCATAAATGAATGCTTAGGTTGAGAAATCTATATTTACATGGAAAAAATATTTGTAAAAATTCTTATGAGGAGAAGTTATGGGTTTGTAGGAATGATATAATAAATAAAAAATATTGATTATTAGGAGGAATTTATTTTGCTTGGAAAAAAATTACTAAGCAAAAACGAAGGGGTTATGAAGGCATGGAAATCATTTATCACCAAGGGGACAATACAAAAAGATTTAATAAGAGATATAATAGCTTATTCGTGGATGCGTAGCAAACTACATGGGGTAGATCCAATGGATGAAGGCGTTAGCAGTGAATTATCAGAAAAAGATTTTGAAGAAAGGTATAAAAAAAGTATCGCTTTAATTAAAACAGCTATGCCTTTTATGCATAGTCTTCGTCAAATTGTTGAAAATACAGGCTTTATTGTAAGGCTTACAGACAAGGATGGATATGTAATAGAGTGTATAGGAGATAGGGGGCTTGTAGATAAATATGGTAAACTCAACATTTACAAAGGATGCAATGTAAAGGAATCTATTATCGGAACTAATGCTATAGGGACAGCCCTTGAGATTGGACAGCCTATTCAAGTGATGGGTGCAGAGCATTATTGTAAACAATATCATAATTGGGCATCTTCAGCTTGTCCCATAAGGGATGAAAGAGAAGCAGTTATTGGGATTTTGAGTGCTACAGGACCTAATGAGAGTGTTCATCCTCATACATTAGGGATGGTTGTTGCAGCAGCCCAAGCAATAGGAAAGAAAATGAAGCTAGAAAAGACGAATAAAAAGTTAGATCGAGCCAATAAGCATTTTTATGCGATTATGGAATCCATTTCTGAAGGGTTGATTTGTACAGATAATAAAGGGATGATTATGGATATTAATTTATTTGCACGAAGGTTTTTAGGTCTTAAAGAAGAGGATATATTAGGGAAAAATATTCATGCCATATTAGATCAAAAGAATTACGATAAGATCATGAGAAGAATCAAAAATGGTAAAAAATATGAGGAAGAAGAAATTTATTTTAAAACTAAAAAAGGAAAAGATATTTCTTGTATTGTAACAGTAACCCCTATACTAGATCGAGGGACTAATGAATTAGAAGGAGTGGTATTTACCTTTAAGGAATCAAAAATGATTCACAGCTTGGTGAATAAAATCGTTGGTGCAGAAGCAAGATTTAGATTCGAAGATATATTAGGAAATAGTAAGCAAATAAAGGAGGCTATAAGATTAGCTACTTTAGCTGCAAATACCAATGCAACCATATTATTATTAGGAGAAAGTGGTACGGGAAAGGAGCTTTTTGCCCAAGCTATTCATAATGAAAGTCCAAGAAGGAAAAATCCCTTTGTATTTTTAAATTGTGGAGCCATTCCGAGAGAACTCGTAGGAAGTGAGCTTTTTGGATATGTAGAAGGTGCTTTTACAGGAGCTAAAAGAGGAGGGCATCCAGGTAAATTTGAGCTTGCTGATGGAGGAACCATCTTTTTAGATGAAATAGGGGATATGCCTCTAGATACTCAGGCTAATCTACTTCGTGTATTAGAAACAAGGCAAATCGTAAGGATTGGTGGTCATAATGTAATTCCTACTGATGTAAGAGTCATTGCCGCTACCCATAAAGACTTAAAAAAGGAAGTAGAGCTTGGAAACTTCAGAGAAGATCTTTTTTATCGATTAAATGTAATGCCGATTAAAACACCATCGTTAAGAGAAAGAAAAGAAGATATAAAAATATTTATAGACTATTTTATAGAAAAATTTAATCATCGTATGGGAAAAAATATAAAAGGAGTACAGGAAAGCTTTTATAGAGGGCTTATGAATTATCATTGGCCAGGAAATGTGCGGGAATTGCAAAATGTTATTCAACTTGTAGTGAATATAGTGGATGATGGAGAAATCCTTATGTATAAACATTTACCTAATAATATGAAATCTAGTAATCTTCCAAAGAATATTGGAATTACAGAACAGCTCATGTCTTTAGAAGAAATTGAAAAAATGGCTATTGCAAAAACCATACAAGAAGTAGATGGAAATTTAGCATTAGCTTCTAAGGTTTTAGGGATTGGAAGAAGTACATTATATAGGAAAATAGAAAAGTATAATTTAAAACATGTATTAAAATGATACAAGTGTACTACAATGAAACTGTTGTGAAAAAGATAACAAAAGAAAATGTTTCAAAATAGAACACAAAAAGATAGAATTGAATGATTTTTTTCAATTCTATCTTTTTATTTTTGGAAAAAATAATAGTTGGGTATAGGTTAAATGAAGGGGTTTAGAAAATTCAAATAGTTACAGGATCCGTATTGGCATAAATATTGCGTATATTAGATATCAATAAATTAACTATAAATATGGAGGATGTTATGAATAGAAGCTATAGATTATTATTTTTTATAGGTTTTTGGCTGATATTAGCAGAAACTATCAATATAGAAAGGTTATGGATAGGAATGATAATTTGCTTAGGGGTATATGCTTTTAACAAGGAATTAGAAATTTCTGATTCAGGAAAATGTTTTCAAAATTTCAAAAAAGTATCCTGCTGCATAACTTATTTATTCATATTGATCAAGGAAATTGTGGTAGCAAATTTCCAAGTAGCAAAGATTATACTCAGTCCCAAAATGAATATATCACCAGAAATTGTAAGATTTCATTCAAAGCTAAAAAGTGATTTTTACAGGACCATTCTTGCTAATTCTATTACCCTTACACCTGGAACCATTACAGTTTTCATGGAAGGGGATGAACTGATTGTGCATTGTTTAAAGAAGGAGTATATAGAGGATGTTCTGAATTCAAAATTTGAAAAAATACTTTTAAAAATAGAGGAGTAGAAAGATGATACAAAAATTATTGATATTTTCATGTCTTTTCTTATCTTTTACCATTATATTGTGTATGATTCGAGCTTTAAAAGGACCTAGCGGGGCAGATCGCCTTGTTGCAATTAATGTAATCGGTACAAAGACCATCATATTGATTTCAATTGTTTCATTTATTTTAAAGGAAAGCTATTTCCTTGATGTGGTACTAGTGTATGCACTCATTAGCTTTGTAGCATCTATTGTGATTGCTAATTTTATAGAAAGGGAGGAGGAGAAGGAGTGAGAATGATTCTAATAACCCTTTTTATGTTAGGAGGAGTATTCTTCTTCTTTGTAGGAACCGTAGGGATTTTAAGATTTCCTGATTTATTTACAAGAGCCCATAGTGCAGCAAAATGCGATACATTAGGAGCGGTGCTATGTTTAATTGGATTAATGATTTATAGTGGACTTAACTTTACAAGCTTAAAGTTATTATTAGTTATTTCTTTTCTTTGGATTACAAATCCAACGGCTACTCATTTAATATCTAAGGCAGCCTTTATGAGAGAAAAGAATAAAAAGATAATGGAGTGAGAAAAATGGAAATTTTCAGTGTTGTAATGCTCTTATTTTTAATATGTGCGGCCATTTCTGTATCAATTATTAAGGATTTGTTGGGAACGATTATTGTTTTTACTGTGTATAGCCTTATTATGGCTATTCTTTGGCAACAACTCAATGCACCAGATTTGGCTATAACGGAAGCCGCTGTTGGTGCGGGGATTACTACTTTATTATTTGTTCTTACATTGAAGAAAATAAGAGGTGCGGGTAAATGAAAAAAATAGCGGCAATACTTTTGACCATGATTATTATAGGGATTCTCCTCATAGGGGTTCAGGAACTTCCTAAGTTTGGGGAAGCTAATAATCCAGCTAATAATTATGTGATGGAAAAATATATACAAGATGGGGTAAAGGATACAGGTGCTTTAAATATTGTAACGGGAATTATACTAGATTATAGAGCTTTTGATACTTTTGCAGAAGCCACTGTATTGTTTACAGGAGCCATTGTCGTTTTGGTGGTTTTAAAAAAAGAAGAGTAAATATAGAAAGTGAGTGCTTTATATGCATAATACTATATTAAAAGAAATTAGCAAAATAATTATTCCTTTTATTCAGATATTTGGATTATACGTGATTTTTCATGGACATCTTTCTCCAGGAGGAGGCTTTGCTGGAGGGACGATTATAGGCACAAGTTTTATTTTATATAGAATTGTATTTGGAAAAGATGCAGCAAAACGTAAATTTAGCTATGGAAGACTTACAAAGCTCATATGTAGTGCATTGATTATTTATGGTGTTTTGAAAGGATATAGCTTTATTACAGGAGGAAGTGATTTGCATGTACCACAATTCCCCCTTGGAAAGCCTGGAAATATTTTAAGTGGTAGATACTTATTACCTTTAAATATAGCAGTAGGAATGATTGTATCTGTGACTGTATACTTTTTTTTCAGTTTGTTTTATGAAGGAGAAATATAATATGGAGAAATTATTAACAAATTATTTTGAAACGGGAGCAATGATTTTATTTGGAGTAGGCTTTGTAACTTTATTACTCCATAATAACTTAATTAAAAAAATTATTGGAATGAATATTATGGATACAGCTGTATTTTTATTCTTTATTGCAAAGGGAAGTATAAAAGGAAAAGAAGCACCTATTGTTACAGGTGTCCATAAAGGAATAGAAGGATATATCAATCCTATTCCGACAGCTTTAATGCTTACAGGAATTGTTGTAGCAGTGAGTGTTACTGCTTTTGCCCTTGCTCTTACAGTAAAAATTTATGAAAAATATGGAACTGTTGAATTAGATGAAATGATGAAAATGAGGGGGGATTAGAAAGGCGTATGCAAATAATTTTCCATTACTGATCATATTAATTCTTTTTATTAGTGCATTTATGATGCCACTGATGAAGAAAAATAAATTTGTCAAGACTTTAAGTTTAGCAACCATGAGTAGTTCTTTTCTGTTAGGGATTTTCACATTAAAAAGGGTATTAGAAAAGGGAAGCTTTTCTTATAAGGTAGGACACTTTGAATCACCTTGGGGAATAGAATTTCAAATCGGAACGGTAGAAAGTATGATGATCATTTTATTCACAGGGGTTGCAACACTTGTCCTGTGGTATTCCGTCTATACTATTCAAAATGAAATAAAAGAAAACAAAGTAGGTTTTTATTACTTGCTCATTAATATTTTAGTAGGTTCTTTATTAGGAATGGTATTTACAAATGATTTATTCAATGCCTTTGTTTTTATTGAAGTGACAACTCTTGCTTCTTGCGGAATCATTGTGGTGAAGGGTAAAAAAGAAAATATTGCAGCCACTTTAAAATATTTAATCTTAAGTAGTTTAGGTTCGGGTCTTGTTTTGATGGGAATTGCATTTTTATATGATATTACAGGAAATCTAAATATGACGTATATACACGAGGAATTAATGAGAAGCTATGGAGAATACCAAAATACACTTCATATTGCAGCAGGGCTTTTTACAGTAGGAATCGGAATAAAAAGTGCCATGTTCCCCATGCATATATGGCTTCCAGATGCCCATTCTAGTGCACCATCTTCTTCAAGTGCTATTCTTTCAGCATTGGTACTAAAATCACCTGTTTTACTCCTTATAAAAATATTATATAGAATATTTGGTGAGCAGATGATTAGTGAATTTTCTATACTCAACTTGATTTTGATATTAGGAACTATTGGAATGATCATGGGTTCAGTCTTTGCCATTAAGCAAAAGGAGATCAAAAGAGTTATTGCTTATTCAAGTGTTGCTCAGATGGGTTATATATTTTTCGGAATAGGTCTTGGAAATAAGCTAGGGCTTACCATGGCAGTTTTTCATATTATAGGGCATGCAGTAACGAAATCTACATTGTTTTTAACAGCAGGTAGGATGATTGAAAAGACAGGAAAGAAAAAGTTGGGTGATTTAAGGGGAATTGGAAAGGAAATGCCTTATACCTTAGGCTTGTTTACAATGGGAGCTTTATCTATGGTAGGAATTCCGATACTTCCTGGGTTTATTAGTAAGTGGTATTTATCCCTTGCCAGTATTGATTCAGGGAAGATGATCTATGTGGTAGCAATCCTTCTTAGTAGTTTATTAAATGCAGCTTACTATTTCCCTATTGTTGTAAATGGATATTTTGGAGAAGAAAATCTAAAGGATAAAATTTATAAATCTAAAGAAAATACTATGGAAACATTGATTCCTTTAGGACTTTTAATTGTAGGAATGATTGTTGTGGGAGCAATTTCCCATAAAATTATGGATATTATTGCTTCAGGAATTGTATAGGGAGGTAGACTATGAATGTATTCATACTCGTTCCGATTCTTATGCCGTTTTTATTGGCTATATTAGGAACAAAGGTATTGTATAAAGGAAAAAATATTAGAAATAGATATGCCATTATAGGTGTAAGTTTAAATTTATTAGCATTAATAGGTGTTCTTTATATGGGTGGAGGAGAGATTCATCTATTAAAGATCAATCCATTCATAGATGTTTATTTCAAAATAGATAAGTTAGGAATACTCTTTTCCTTATTGGCATCTATTTTATGGATCTTTACAACCTTTTATTCTTCTGTATATATGGATCATGAAAAAAAACAAGAAAGATTCTTTATCTTCTTCATTTTAACATTGGGAATTACCTTAGGGATTGCTTTTTCAGGAAATTTATTTACCCTTTATATATTTTATGAATTATTAACATTAGCTACATTCCCATTAGTGATTCATGCAGGAAGTAAAGAAGCTTTATATAGTGGAAGAAAATATTTGATTTATTCCTTTGGAGGAGCAACACTAGCTCTTTTAGGGATGATTTTACTATTTAGTATTAGTAATACCCTTAACTTTGTTGAGGGAGGAGTATTAGGAAATATTATGATAGAAAATCCTAAACTATTATTGACCATCTTTTTAGTTATGTTTATTGGATTTGGGGTAAAAGCTGCTATTGTACCTTTCCATTCATGGCTTCCAGCTGCAATGGTTGCCCCTACTCCTGTAAGTTCACTTCTCCATGCGGTGGCAGTTGTGAAATCTGGAATATTTGTATTGGTTCGTGTTTGTTATTTTATCTTTGGTGCAGATGCTATAAGAACGATTCATGGAAATACCTATATAGGAATATTGGTTTTTCTAACGATTCTTTTAGGTTCTTTATTGGCATTACATCAGGAAAATTTAAAAAAGAGGCTTGCTTATTCTACTGTAAGTCAATTAGGCTATATTGTACTGGGGATTATTCTTTTAAATGAAGATGCTTTGATTGGAGGACTTCTTCATCTTGTGAATCATGCAGTAATAAAAATCACCTTGTTTTTCTGTGTAGGAGCCATTTATTTTATGACCCATAAGAAAAACATAGGAGAGATTAAAGGAATAGGAAAACAAATGCCTATAACTATGTGGTGCTTTGGGATTGCATCTATTTCTCTTATAGGAATTCCTCCCACAAATGCTTTTGTAAGTAAGTGGTTTTTAGCCCTTGGAGGATTATCTGAAAATAAGGTTATTTTCCCAATTATTTTATTGGTGAGTGCTTTTCTTACAGCTGCATATTTATTACCTATTGTAGTGACAGCCTTTTTCCATGGAGAAGAAAACAAAGATGTAGAAAAATTAGACCCTCCTCCTGGTATGCTGGTACCTATTGTTTTATTGACAGGAGTGACGATTTTCTTAGGATTATTTCCAAATGTGATTCTTCATTATATACAAAAAATTGTTGAGAATATTGTATAAAACATGTTTTGTCAAAGGGGGGAGTATTTTGATCTACAAAATAACTTTAATGACTATTTTATTATTGCCGAGCTTTGGGGCAGTGGTGGGATATGTATTAGGGAAGAAAAGCGAAAGAAATAGAGATTTATTGAATATAGCGGTAACAGGAATAGAACTACTTATGGTGATATTTCTTTATAAAGAGGTTATGAGAGAACCTATTGAACTTTTTATACCAGATATTATGGGGACAGGATTATACCTAAAACTAGATGCTTTTCGATATATATTTGTATGCATCAGTGTTTTCATATGGTTTTTGACGACCATATATTCTACTCAATATTTAATAAGATATAAAAATAGAAACAGATATTATGCATTTTTCATGCTTACTCTAGGAAGTACGGTAGGAATCTTTTTGTCTGAAAATATATTAAATTTATTTACCTTCTTTGAGATCATGTCTTTTACTTCTTATGCCTTGATCATTCATGATCAGGATGAATATGCATTAGATGCAGGAAAAATCTATATTGGTATGGCTATAGCTGGTGGAATGGTACTTTTAATGGGGTTATTCCTATTATATGAGTACACAGGAATATTAAATATTAGTCAATTAGAAGAAGGGGTAAAAGCTTTAGGCAATATGAAATATCTCATAAGCTTTTTGATTATTGTAGGCTTTGGCGTGAAGGCGAGTATTGTACCTCTTCATGTATGGGTACCAAAGGTGTATCCAGCAGCCCCTACTCCTGCTAGTGCAATTCTTTCTGGAGTGCTTTTAAAGACAGGTTTATTTGGCATTATGATTACAACAGAAAACCTAATGGGAGGGGACTTTGTAGTTTCAAGGGTCGTATTTGGGTTAGGTCTTGCTAATATGTTTTTAGGTGGAATGCTTGCATTATTCCAAAGAAATATCAAGAGGATATTGGCATATAGCGGCATGAGTCAGGCAGGATATATTTTAGTAGGGATTGGTCTTTGTGGCATATTAAAAGAACATAAAGGGGTAGCTCTTTATGGAACCCTTTATCACATTATCAATCATGCTGTATTTAAAGTATTACTTTTTATGGGAACGGGAATCATTTATATGATTTTACGAGACGTAAGTATTAATGCTATTAAAGGCTTTGGAAAGCATAAAAAAATACTCAAAGGTGTTTTTTTTATAGGACTTTGTGCCATTATGGGGATGCCTGGATTCAATGGATTTATCAGCAAAACTCTTTTACACGAAGCTTTATATGAAGCTCATCAGGTGTACCCGAATACCTGGATGACTTTAGCAGAAATTATTTTCACCATTAGCAGTAGCTTTACAGTAGCTTACATGCTGAAAATTTTTGTAACTGTATTTATGGAGAAGGATGAAAAATATAGAGGGCAATTTAAAGAGCATATCAAAAAAAGAGCATCACTACCTATGATCATTCTAAGTATAGCTGTTTTGTATATAGGAATCAATCCAGAAAGGATTCTTGTAGTACTTAATAAGGCCGTAGAAAACTTTGGAATAACCAGAGCTTTAGAAGTACATTTTTATACCTTTAGCAATATAAAAAGCTCTTTCATGACTATTTTTATAGGGGTAGGAATTTATGTAGGCTTTGTTAGAGGCTATTTAAGAAAGAAGGATGGAGAAGAAAGCTTTTATGTAAATCCATCCCTTAGCTGGTTTAATCTTGAAAGAAATATATATGCACCAATCCTTCAGGTTACTTTTTCATCTACATCAGCAGTTTTTCACGTCCTTGATCAGGGCGTTGTGAATTTTGTTCACTATATAAGAAACCATGTAAAAGCTTTTAGTGGAATGAAGATCAAAGGAAACTATGAGCATTATAATAGGGCAAATGGAGATATTTGTATAGTGGGAAATAATGATGACGTTCATAGTTTAAAAGAAATCATGGGGAAATTATCTAAGAATATGAATAGCTTAATGTATTCCGTATTTATTGTTGCTACAATTCTTGCAGTGATGCTAGTAGTATTAGTTCTTTAAAAAATTGATGAAGAGGGTGGTTCTTGTTGATTTATAAAAGCATATTGTTGATGATTTTACTTCTTCCTGGAATAAGCGGAATGATTGGATGGATTCTAGGGAGAAAAAACGAAAGACATCGAGATCTTTTAAATGTCTTAATGACAGGGATAGAACTTCTTTTGGTGCTCCTTCTTTACAATCAGGTACTCAAGGAGCCTATTACCCTTTTTATACCAGATATTATGGGGATTGGTCTCTATTTAAAGC
This sequence comes from Marinisporobacter sp., assembly GCA_025210395.1. Lineage (GTDB taxonomy): Bacteria > Bacillota > Clostridia > Peptostreptococcales > Thermotaleaceae > Crassaminicella. The sequence goes on along the minus strand of JAOARV010000036.1, from coordinate 23,689 downwards.
TAGATGGTTTTAGATATATTTTTGTTTTTATTACTACCTTTGTGTGGTTTTTAACAACCATGTACTCTACCCAATACCTGATAAGATATAAGAACAGAAATAGATATTATACTTTCTTTATGCTTACCTTAGGGAGTACCGTTGGAATATTTTTGTCTGAAAATATTTTAAATCTATTTACCTTTTTCGAAATCATGTCTTTTACGTCTTATGCTCTGATCATTCATGATGAGGATGAATATGCCCACCATGCAGGAAAATCCTATTTAGGAATGGCTATTGCTGCTGGAATGATCTTACTAATGGGATTATTTTTACTATATGATTATACAGCCACTTTAAACATAAGTGAGTTAGCAGAAAAAGTAAGAGAAATAGGAAATATCAAATATTTGATTAGTACATTGATCATCATAGGGTTTGGGACAAAGGCAAGTATGTTTCCCCTTCATGTATGGTTACCAAAAGCTCATCCAGCAGCGCCTACGCCTGCTAGTGCTGTACTTTCTGGAATACTCATCAAGACAGGTATTTTTGGTATTATTATAACAGTAGGGATTATGATGGAGGGGGATATATTTCTTTCTACAGCCATACTGGTTTTAGGCTTTACAAATATGTTTGTAGGTGGATTTTTCGCATTGTTTCAAAGAAACATCAAAAGAATTCTTGCATATAGTAGCATGAGTCAAGCAGGATATATACTTGTTGGAATAGGTCTTATAGGATTATTAAAAGATCATAAATCTATAGCTATATATGGAACCCTTTATCATATATTTAATCATGCTATATTCAAGGTACTTTTATTTATGGGTGCAGGAATTATTTACATGATTCTGCATGAACTCAGTATTAATGCAATCAGAGGTTTTGGAAAACACAAGATTTTATTAAAGGGTGCATTTTTTATAGGATTATTAGCTATTATTGGGATGCCTGGGTTTAATGGATTTATCAGTAAAACCTTATTGCATCATGCTTTATCAGAGGCACATGAGATGTACCATAGTATATGGTGGTCCTTAGGGGAGGTTGTATTCACTTTAAGTAGTGCCTTTACAGTGGCTTATCTTCTCAAAATATTTATGGCTGTATTTATGGAGAAAAACGAAAAATACAAGGGCCAATATAAAGACCATGTTCGAAAAAGAGCAGTATTTCCTATGGCTATTTTAGGAATCGTTGTAATCCTTATAGGACTTAAGCCACAATTATTATTGCCATTAATAGAAAGTGCTATGAAGAATTTTGATGTGAATGGAGCTATGGAGCCTCATTTTTATACCTATGGAAATATACAGTCTTCAATCATTACTATTTTAATAGGTGTGTTTATTTATCTAGGTTTTGTTCAAATGTATCTTAGAAAGCATGAGGAAGGGAAGCATTTTTATATTAATCCTTCCTTGAGTTGGTTTGATCTTGAAAGAGATTTTTATCATCCAATACTTGGTATGCTTTTCACATCTACTTCTGCTATTTTTCATTTTCTAGATAGAATCGTAGTGGATATGGTGTATTTAGGAAGAGCTTTAGTAAAGGCTTTGAGTGGTATTCAGATTAGGAGAGGAAAATATAAAAAACCTAAAATAAAAAATACAGTGGATGTAAAGCATTTTATAGAGGATATTCATTTTGAACTAACTAGCTTATCAGATGTAATGGGGAGAGTGTATAGTCATGCAAACAGCTTAATGTATAGCTTGTTTATGGTAGCTCTTATTTTAGCAATGGTTTTAGTGATTCTTGTTTTCTAGCGTAAAAGAAGTCCGATAAGGGTTAACCCTTGTTGGACTTCTTTTAATCAATTAAAAGCTCGTATCAGAGCCGATATAGCAGGCAATATCATTATTTAAGAAAATATCTTGAATGATATTTAATTTTTCAGGCGGGGTAGCTTCTTCCTTTCTATAAGGATATATTTTTCCTAGCTGACTCCATTTAGAGTCTCCTAATCTATGGAAAGGAAGAATATTGATCTCAAATAATCCTAACCTTTTCATAAACTGAACTGTTGCATGAATATTTTCATCTGTATCATTAAAGGAACGGATAACAGGCATTCTTAAAACTAATCGACCCTTCCAAGAGGAATGGGATAAGTTTTCGATATTTTTTAAGATTAAATCATTATAAACCCCTGTTTTTTTTTTATGCTTTTCACGATCCATGTGTTTTACATCAATGAAGGCAAAATCAATCTGATCCATCACTTGAAGAAAAGTATTAGGATCTGTATAAGCAGTAGTTTCTATAGCTGTATGGATATATTTTTCTTTACAAAGCTTAAGGATTTCTAGTAAAAACTCTTTTTGTAAAAAAGCTTCGCCACCACTGAAGGTCACACCCCCCTTTTCTCCCCAATATTGACGATCACGAGAAAGAACCTTCATTAAATCTGCTGATGTATACCAGTTACCACAAATCTTTAAGGCTTCATGGTAGCAAGCCTTTGTGCAATCAAATGTTTTGCAATTATTGCAAAGATTCCAGTCAATAGAGATTTGTTCATCACTAAGATGAATGGCATCATAGGGACAAGCATTGATGCAGCGAGTACATCCTTTCGTAGCTTTACATTTATTTTTTGCAAACATAAGCTTTTGCTTATAAGTCCAACCTTCCGGGTTTGCACACCAGTCACACTGAAGGGGACATCCAGAGAAAAAGCATATGGTTCTACAACCAGGACCATCATGAACGGAATAACTTTGAATATCAAAGAGTAACCCTTTTTTTTCTATCATATGTCTAAACTCCTTTTTACTCTTTAGAAAATTATAAAATTGAAAAACTGTATACAACTTGTGGTAAAAGATCAAATATTCGATTATTTTGAGTAAGTTTTATTACAAAGGAGTAGTTTTGTAATGAAACTTACGAGATAAGTATATGGGGCTGAGCATAATGGGAATTTTTATTATTTATGTTCTGCAGATAAAGGTAAGAAGAATGCTACAACTGCAGAAATAGCAAAGGAACAGGTTGCGAAAATGATAGAGTTTTGATAATTTCCTGATAAATCAAATAAGTATCCACCCATGAAGCTTCCTACGGCTGGACCGATACCCATAACGATCAAGGTAGCAGCGCCCCAAATCTTCCCTAAAGTTTTTCCACCGTAAATAGCACCTGCATATCCAGCAACACCACCAGGCTCGATAGCCCAATAAATAGCAAACAAAAGACAAGCAATGCCACTAAAAGCCATAGAAGATTTTGTACTTAGTAAAAGAATACAGGCAATAACTCCTGTAATGGGAGCAAAAATGAGTACAGTTTTTCTGCCCTTTGCTTCCGATATGGATTTTGTTACAATATGGTCTGCGATTTTTCCCATAAGAGGCATGGTAAATATTCCAGCAACACCAATAATAACATATAAATTTGTAGCCGTATCTAATGATAATTTAATATCACGAGTCCAATACATGACTACCTGTGTCCAGATTAAAAATTCAGCCACCATACTTGTTAAGAAAGCCATAATAGCTCCCCAAATAGCAGGCTTACTAAAGGCTTCTCTAAGACTCCAAATATAATCATCCTTTTTAGAGGCGTTACCTGTCTTTACAAGTCCGAAGGGTTCAAGACCATAATCTTGTGGATTTTTCTTTGCAACTTTGGCTGCAATCACAAGGGCAATAAAGACAACAACAGCTAAACCCTTCATGGCTAAACGCCAATCCATGGTTAAAAGCACTTTTTTTACACCTAAGCTTAAGACTACTTGTGCTACAGGAGCACCCATGAAGGCAAAGCCCCACATAGTAGCATAGGATTTTCCCACATACCATTTACGAACAGAAACAGTTGAAGAAACCCAAAGCATACCTGTTCCAATTCCAGCAAAAATTACATATGGAATCAAATAAGATAGATAAGTTTGTGCATTACTCGTGATATAAAAACCAAGAGCTGCACAAACAGAACTAATAGCATAAGCTGGCTTTGTTCCCCATTTATCAATAATCATTCCACTAAAAAAAGCAGTGATGGCATAAACAGTCATCATCAAGGAATACCCTAATGATAGCTGGGAAACACTCCACCCTAAGCCCTTTGACATAGGACCTAATAGGACCGAGAAGGTGGATCTGTAGCCAAAAAGGCAAAAAACAGCAAGCCATGAAGCAAGAACGACCATATGACCTAAATGCTTTGCTTTTTTTTCATCCATTTTTAAACCTCCTTTTATAAATAAGAAGAGCGCAAAAACTTAGAAGCGCTCTTCTTTTGCACAAATTATTTTTCTTGATACCCTTCACAAGTTACAGCGCAAAGCTCACCATATGTCCAGGATTCTTTTTCAAGTCCTAAGCAGGTACCTACATTGTCTTCGTTAGAATTTGTGAAGTGAGAACAATTTTTACATTTTTTGAGTGCAGTGAATTTGGGACAGGTAGCTGTATCTGTGAAAATAATATTATTTGTTAATCTACAAATGCCCTTCGCTATATCAATAGGTGCGAAATTTGAGCAGTCATTATGTTTTTGATTTGTTTTATCCATTATTTTACACCCCTTCGTATTCAGTTCTTGCAACTACTTCATCTTGGATTGGCTTGCCGATTTCACACCAGTATTGTGTAAAGCCTGCAACCCGAACCATTAAATCTCTATAATTCTCAGGTTTTTCTTGAGCAGCTTTAAGGACTTTAGAGTCAACAATATTGTATTGAATATGGAAGCCACCTTTTCGCATATAAGCTCTTGTTAAATCTAATAGTTTCTTAGATCCTTCTATACCTTTAATAGCACTTGGATGAATTTTTAAGTTCATTTGAGAGTTTTGAGATTGAGTATGATCCCAAACAGTAGCTGACTGAAACAACGCATAAGGTCCATTTTTATCTGTTCCTGGATAAGCAGACATAGAACCATCTGCATAAGTAGTACCAGCGAGGCGACCATCAGCAGAAGCCAGGGTTGCACGACCTTGTGCACCATGGGTTGATACAGAAATCTGACAAGGATATAATGGTTTTGCATAAAGAGATTCATGATTCCTGCACATATTGCAGAACCAATTTTCGTATTCCTTTAAGAGATTATCTACATAGGAATTATCATTACCATATTTTGGAGCTGTTAAGCAATCTCCATAAAGATTATCATAAGGATCATTCATTTCTGCTTTTTCTTGATCTGCTAAAGAATAGCTTCCTATTTCATCAGCAGCCTTAAAGCCAAAGTTATGTAAAATTGCTTCCCTCATAGTATCAATCGTATATTTTTTATCATCATAAACTAGTTTTTTAATAGAGGCGAGTGAGTTGACCATATTTGCAGTACCGCAGCTTTCTACATTAAAGGTTCCATTGTAGCGATAGCCTAAATGACCAATATGTTGACCTTTGTCTAAACAATCAGGCTTTAGCATAGAGCTAAATATGGACATATTATGTTTTCTCCAAATATCGTGTTGAATATTATTAGTTGTAGTTAAACAGTCAACGGTCATATTATAATAATATTTAAAAGTATCCCACAATTCTTCGTAAGTTTCAAGCTTTTTATTATGAGGTGGATATACCTGAATACCTGTTCTATGATCCTTTCCGTTTGTAAGGACTAATTCTAGAACCTTTGGATTTGCGATAAAGTGCACACCTACACTAGTTGGCTGACCGGCACCCCCTGGGACTTCATAGGTTTTTCCGTTAAGGGTTAAAGTTTTCCAACAGGCAGGAGAAGTTTCAAGGCATCCACCAATAGCAAAGGAGCGAGCTTCTTCTACAGTCATTCCTTCAGGACCATATTGTTGTAATAAGAATTCAATACCCCCTCGATTGTTCATCCAAGCTGGATATCCTGTACCTGTTTTATCACATTCAATACATTTTAATAAAAATTCTTCTGGTAATTTTTCATCATAAAGAACAGATAGTGTTGGTTGTGGTGTTGAACAAGTAATACCTGCTTCTACTATAAGCATTTCTAAAAGATTTGTAGCAGATTGATTATCTCTTGTTAAACCACCAATGCTTAAGTTATTAAAGGTATTTCCAGAAAGAACACCCCCTACTACTCCAGTAGATGCAAAACAGTCAATACAAGTCATTTTTATTCTATGAAGCTCTAAAAGCTCAAGAACTTCTTTTTCGGTGATACGGCTATTTTCTAGATCTTGCTCAAACCATGGATAAAGAACTTGACCAAGTCTTCCAGGAGACAATCCTGAAATAGCATCTTCATTTAAGCAAGTAATATGTACAATATAAGAAAGCTGAAGGGCTTCTCTAAAGGTGCGAGGTTGTTTATGGGCAATCCACTCTAGACAAGATGTAATTTCTTCATATTCTTGTTTTTGAACAGGGTCTATGGTGATAGAAGAAAGTCTTTTTGCTTCCTTTGCATAATTTAGAATCCAAGTTTGTACCCCTTCTAATACAATTCTCACGGCTTCATAGAAATACAAGCGATCCATACCATTGAGTCCATCACCATCTGCTCTTCCAGCAACCTTATTTTTACAATCTTTAGCCATCTCTATAAGGGCATCAAAGCCATGTTGAAGAGGATAATAATAATTAATGATTTCTCTTCCTTGTGGTAAGGTGAATCCAGAATCAAACATACAAATAAGCGTTCTCATAATATTTTCTTTCATTTCATATTCTGGAACCATTTGTTCATATTTATGCCCTAAGTCATCTACACTTTTTCCAACCCATTCTTTCGCCAGTTTTACAAGGACTGGGATTTCTTCTTTTCGCATTCCAAATTTGCCAGCGATAGAAACTACATTACCAAAGCTTTCAGTAACATTTCCACCGCCTGTACCAAATTTACTCAATTCCCCTGAACTAGCGCTTCCTCGATCAAGGGCTTCTTTATAAAGTTCGTCTTCTTTTGCTACGAAAAATCCTTCAGATAACCAGGGCATAGGGAAAGAACCTCTATAGTAGCTTGCCTTTTGCATAATAAGCTTTTCACCAGGGAAAATCACAGGAGTTAGGTGAGAAAAAGCACATTTTAAAGCTTCTGCACGTCTTACAACTGTAACTTCACCCTCTAATTCATTCCATTTACGGGTATACCAATAAGGAAATTCCGTATTGGCAGAAGACAATGTGTCATAATAAAGATCTCTTAATTTTTTTGCTCTTTCTGTAGGTTCCTTTTGAATTTCTCGATCAATCATTTCTTTAGGTGCATTCCCACCAGCTTGGAAATTGATGGGCAATCCTTTTGCAGCTAAAATATCTGCCAGTTTCTTTTTAGCTTCCATCAAGCCTCCCCCTTTTTGTTTGAAATTTTAAGATAAAACCTCTGGTTGTAAAAAAGTAAAAGATACACACAGTAAAGTTTATTGTATTTATGAAGAAAATATGACAAACTCCTATAAAAACAAATTCCTAAAATCTAGCGTAAATCAAAAGAAACATGTAAACTTAATTTACACAATCTTAAGAAGCTGTAAGATACTATAAAGCTATAGGATCGTGTTTACTTTGTTTACAAAATACTTGCTTTGTAGATGGATATAAAAAATAGTGATTCAACAAATAAATATGTGAAAGTAGCTAATTTAAATAGTAATAAGGAATAAAAGTTTTTTGTTTATAAGATAAAAATTTGGTATAGGACTTGCGTAATTAGTTTTATAAGAATAAAAAGCAATCAAAAAATAATTCATAAAATAAAACTTAGGAGGTCCTTTATGGAAAAGATTTGTGTAATAGGTGCTGGAACAATGGGATCAGGAATTGTACAAGCTTTCGCAATGTCAGGATACCAAGTAATCATGAAAGAGATTCAAGAAAGTTCTTTAGAAAGAGGACTAGAAATGATCACAAAAAACTTAGAAAGACGTATTGAAAATGGAAGAATGACTAAAGACGAGAAAAATGAAATATTAGGAAGAATCACAACCACTACGGGGATGGATATAGAGGATGTAGATATGGTAGTAGAAGCAGTAGTAGAATGTATTGAAAAAAAGAAAGAAATATTTAAAGCGTTAGATCAGGTCTGTAAAAAAGAAACGATTCTAGCTACAAATACCTCTTCTCTTTCTATAACAGAAATAGCAGCTGCAACCAATAGACCGGAGAAGGTGATAGGGATGCATTTTTTTAATCCTGTTCCAGTGATGAAGCTTGTAGAAGTAATCAAAGGAATTGTTACATCTGAAGAAACAAAAAATAACATTTTAGAAATAACTAAAAAAATGGACAAAACTCCTGTAGAAGTAGAAGAGGCACCAGGCTTTGTAGTCAATAGAATTTTAATTCCTATGATCAATGAAGCTATTGGTATTTTAGCTGAAGGCATTGCAACTACTGAAGATATCGATCAAGCCATGAAATTAGGAGCAAATCACCCTATAGGACCTTTAGCCTTAGCAGATTTAATAGGAAATGACGTGAATTTAGCCATTATGGAAGTTCTTCATAAAGAATTTGGTGATCCAAAATATAGACCCCATCCTTTGTTAAGAAAGATGGTAAAAGGAAATCTTTTAGGAAGAAAAACAGGGAAAGGATTTTATTCATATTAAAAACAAAAAATCTCTTGATAGAAATATCAAGAGATTTTATTTTACACACAAATAAAATTCGACAAATTTTATCAAAATAGAAACCTGTGATATAATTTCAGTGAAATCGTATAAAATAGATGAGTATCAATAATTTATAGATTTTTCATTTATATATTCAATTTATGATTGACAAATCTATATCCTTATTTTGAAAAGGAGAACTTTTTATGAAAAAATATTTTGATGCTATAATGAACAATATATTAGATGCACTTTTAGCTATAGATAAGGATGGAAAAGTGATCCTTATGAATCAACGTGCAGAAAAACTATTGGATATAAAAAAAGAGGAGCTACTAGGAAAACATATTCATCAGATAATTCCCCATTGTAGACTTCCTATTATTATAAAAACAGGAGAAGAGGAAAGAGATCAATATATCTGCATCAACAAAAGACAATATAAAATTAGCATGATGCCTATGAAGATTAATGGAAATATTGAAGGGTCTATGGCGTTATTTCGAGATATTACAAACTATAAAAAAATGAGTAAAGAGATGGATCAAGATAAGGTATATATAGAAATACTCAATACCATTTTAGATACAGCAAACGAGTGGGTTACAGTTGTTGATGAAGAGGGAATCATCACTATGATGAGCAAAGCTTATAAGAAATTTTTAAATATACAAGACCCAGAAGGGAGACATGTAACGGAAGTAGTTGAAAATACAAGACTTCATGTAGTATTAGAAACGGGAATCATGGAAATTGGTGAAATTCAAGAAATAAAAAATAAAAGAATGATTTCTATGCGTATTCCTATTAAAAAAGATGGACAAATTATTGGTGCAGTTGGAAAAGTTATGTTTAAAGATATAAGAGATTTTCAAATGCTTGGGAAAAAGATCTCCAAATTAGAAAAGGAGCTTGCCTATTATAAAAGTGAGTTAAATAAAGAAAGGACAGCAAAATATTCCTTTCAAGATTTAGTCGGAGAAAGTCCTAGCATGAGTGTTGTGAAGGATATGGCAATGAAGGTGGCAAAGACTAGTTCGAATGTACTCATTACAGGAGAAAGTGGGACGGGTAAAGAGCTTTTTGCTCATGCTATTCATAATGCCAGCAATAGATATCTAGGACCCTTTGTGAAAATAAATTGTGCAGCTATTCCAGCAGAGCTACTAGAATCAGAATTGTTTGGATATGAAGATGGAGCTTTTACAGGTGCTAAAAAGGGTGGAAAAGAAGGGAAGTTTGAGCTTGCAAATGGAGGAACGATTTTATTAGATGAAATAGGAGATATGCCTATTACTATGCAGGCAAAGCTTTTAAGGGTTCTTCAAGAAAAAGAGGTAGAAAGATTAGGTGGAAATGTAATTCGAAAAATAGATGTTAGGATTATCTCATCAACCAATAAAGACTTAGAAGATCTTGTAGAAAAAGGAAAATTTCGTGAAGACCTTTTTTATAGATTAAATGTTATGGCTATTAAGATTCCTCCCCTTAGAGAAAGAAAAGAAGACATAGAAGCACTTTCAAATGAATTGAAAATGAAGTTATCTAATCGATTAGATATTTATGTAGAAGGCATATCACAAAAATCTATTGAAATCTTAAAAAAATATGATTGGCCTGGGAATGTAAGAGAACTTGAAAATGTTATCGAAAGGGCTATTAACCTTTTAGATTCAGATTTAATCATAAAATCGAAGCATTTACCTAAAAGACTTACTAAAAATAGTCAAAAGATCTATCCTATAGAAAATAAGGCATTAAAAGTAATGGTAGAAGAAATGGAAAAAGATATGATTATAGCCTATTTAAAACAAAATGATGGAAATAAGTATCAAACAGCAAAAGCTCTTGGAATTAGTAGAGTAGGACTTTATAAGAAGCTAAAAAGATATGGAATAGAGGATATTTAGATAAAGAGGGTAAGACAGTTTTTGATCATGATATAGTAGTGAATAATTTAACGAAATAAGAATGGGGCTGTCGGCAAATAGAAAAGTTTTCAAAGTGTTTTGATAAAATGCGTTTTGTTTAAAATATATTTTGAATCAAAAAATATACATTTTCCTGACAGTCCCATGATTTTACATTTTTTTTATGAAAGTGTTGAGAATGCTAAATTTATTTATCTTCTTCTATGAAATTATGACTCATGCTTGCATCATAATCCATAGAATAGATTTTTTTAAATTCTTCTATTTTTTTTAAAGTTTCATCACTAAAGGGGCTTTTACCCTCAAAAGCATGCAATACAATTCCCTCAAGTAAATCTCCTAACGATAGATCAAAATACTCGGCTAAGCCCTTAAGAACTTTTACCATTTTTTTCTCCATGCGCACTCCAGTTTGAACACGTTGAACCTGAATCTTATTCATTATTTTTGCCTCCTTTTGGAATAATCTAAACCAAATAAATTACCATGGTAAAATTATACCACGGTAACGTTTTAGACGTAAAGAAGAATTTTGATTTTATGATTGGTTAAAAAATTTAGAATAAGTGTTTAAAGCAAAAATGAGTGGGTAAATATAAAATATCCAAAAGAAAAGGAGATGATGCAAAGAAATAGAGCTTCTAGATTTTTAAGAAATGAGAACATAAGAGAAATTTAGATTAAAGGGGTGAGTCCACCAAAGTATGAGTGATGAGCAAGTGAATATAGAGTAAAAAAAGACAACTCTAAGAAGATTATTGAAAGAGTTGTCTTTTTTTATTTACACGCTGTACTTTCTTATTTGTTATTTTACTTTAAATTTTGAGACTAATACGATTAACTCTTGTGCTAATTTGGATAAATGATCACTAGAAATTTCTATATTATTTACAGAGGAAGCTTGTTCTTCTATAGAAGCAGAAACTTCTTGTGTTCCTGCTGCATTTTGTTGAGATACAGCAGAAAGTCCCTGTATTGTATCCATAACTTCTATTTTTTTATTATTCATTTGTAATTCAGATGCATTTAATTTTTTGATATCTTCTTTTGCTAGCTCTATAGCATTGGATATTTCATTGTATTTAGCTTCTGTTTTTTCTACGCTATTAACTTGATTCTTTACAATTTCTAAAACATTATTAATCGTATGTACTCCAAGGATAGAGCTTTGTGTTAATTCTTTTACCATAGCATCTATTTTCTCTGATGATCTTGTTGATTGTTCTGCTAATTTTCTAATTTCTTCTGCAACTACAGCAAAACCTTTGCCAGCGTCACCAGCCCTAGCTGCTTCTATTGCTGCGTTCAAAGCTAATAGATTTGTTTGCTCTGAGATAGATGTTATTAGATTACTTGCTTCTCCAATGGTACTAGCCTTTTCATTTGTCTCATTAATTATTTTTGAAATATCCTTCGCAGCATTTTCTGTTTCATTAGATTTATTCGTTAATGTATTAATAATTGTTAATCCTTCATTAATGAGCGTAGCAATGTAATGTGTTTTTCCATCAATATCGTTTACTACTTTTTTATTGTCTTCTATTAAATTACCTATCTCATATATTTTTTGTGCACCGATTTCTGTATTCTGGGCTTGGTCTGTGGTGCCTTTTGCAATTTCTTCTGTGGCAAGAGCTACTTCGTTAGATATTTGAGATACCTGTACACTCATAGAATATAATTCCTCTGATGATGTAGACACTTCTTCTGATGATTTTATAATCCCGCTAATGATTTGTCTAAATTCTTTCGTCAATGTTTCTAGTGAATTGGAAAGTATTCCTATTTCATCTTTTTGTTCTAAGTACTTTTGAGGAATATCTTCAGATAAGTTTCCTGTTGCCATTGTATTTGCAAATTTTGCTGCAAATATAATTGGTTTTGATATTCTTTTTCCAACAATCAATGAAATAAAAATGGCTAAAATAAGTCCACATAGAGTAATGAGTAGTATATAATTTCTTATTTTATCAATCTGCCCATATATTTCATTGATAGGTGGTGCTACCCCTAATACCCATCCGTTTTTAAGTTTACTAAAGCCCATAATCTTTTCTGTATTGTTAACAGTATAGAAACTTACTCCATCAGAGTTTTGAGACATATCTATTTTAACTTTTTTGAAAGCTCCATTTTCAACTAAATCAATATTATCTTTGCTGGAATAAGAAGGGTGAACTAAAAATTGAAAATCATCACTTAGTAAAAAAGCATAGCCTGTATCATAAACCTTAATATCCTCAATCATTTTTTCAAAATTATCAAATAAAATATCAGTACCAACAACACCAATGATTTGATTTTTAAAGGTGATAGGATAGGAAAATGTAATTAATTTTGTATTAAAATATTTATCCTCATAAGGGTTGCTCCAAATCCCTTTGTCAGCTTCTATAGTCTTCCAAAACCATGGGAGCTCCTCTGATTTAGATGCTAAATCTTCATAAGTTGCAATGACTCCCATATCCACATACTTATCATTTTCTTTAAAATAAGGAACTTGTAGATCAGGATTTGCAAATTGTGGCTTAAATACTATATAGGTACTGACATTTCCTTCTACTGTATAAGCATATTTTTCTACTAATTTTGAAATATTTAGTCGTAACTTACTCCTTACTAGTGCATCATTTAAGTTCTCATAACGACTGTCTTGTAGCAATATAGCTACAGCATTTTGTAGACCTATAATTTCCTTTTGTATAGTATAAAACTGCCCACTTAATTCCTGAGCTCTATGCTTTGCTAAAGTATGTAGGTGATTGGACGCTTCTATTTCTACTGCTTTTGAAGCCATATTCAAAGACACCATTGCTATTATACTGGATACTAATAAAGTACACATAACGATAGCAATAATGATTCTAGTTTGCACTTTTTTCATTGTTTTTTCGACCTCCTCCGGTATGATTATACACTATTTTTGCAAGAATTGTCAAAAATTTAAAAGCATAATGAATAAGCTGAATTTAGAAATAAATTGAATTTTAGAGAAAAATTTTCTAAAATTATATGGAAGAACTTATGACTGTCCAGTATTCAAAAAAATTTCACAAAAACTTTACAAAAGAATTATTAAGGATTACAATAAAAGAGAATTGAATAATAGTGCTAGGGGTGTCGTATGGCTGAGAGGGAGAAATCCTGACTCTTATAACCTGATGTAGTTTATACTGCCGTAGGGAAGCAAGATCGAAATGATTATTTAAAAAGCTTACCTGGTGGTAAGTTTTTTTAATGGAAAATTTTATAAATTATGGGGAGCTCATGTGGATGGGCTGAGAAAGAACTGAAAGTTCTGACCCGTATAACCTGATTTGGGTAATGCCAACGTAGGGAATTTTGTATGATGCTTTTCAAAGTGCGAATTCTCTATGAATTCGCACTTTTTTATTCGATAGGAAATTATAAAACTTAGAATCTGTGGATAACTTATGATTGAGAAATCAAATGTTTGACTACTTTGAGTAAGTTTTATTACAAAAGAGTGGTTTTGTAATAAAACTTGCGAGATGGGCATATGCGATTAGCTACATGCGAATTTTTTCATTAGTAGGGGTAAAAAATTATATAACATACACAAACATTCATAGAGGAAGGGAGGAAAAGCTATGCTGATCAATGGAAAACAAATGGATTTTGATTCAGGGATTACTATTTGTGAGTTATTAAAGGAGCTAGATTTAAACGAAGAAAAGGTAGTTGTGGAAGTGAATTTTACAATTATCTCAAGAGAAAAATACAAGGAATATATATTGAACAAAGAAGACAAAGTGGAGATTGTGAGCTTTGTTGGAGGTGGTTGATGTGAAAATTTATGTCAATGAAAAACCAGTTGTGGTTAATGAAAAAGCTACAGCTTTTGGTATTCGCGATTTTGTAAAAAAGGAAGCGGATATTGTAGTTTTAAATGGATTTATTTTAAGAGAAGATGAATCTTTAAAAAAGGATGATCGACTCACTCTTATCATAAGAGGAGAAATTCCAAATGAAGAAGAGTTAGAAGCTTTACTAGTATCTAGGCATACTCCAGGTGTACATGAAAAAGTAAAAAAAGCCTGTGTTGGGGTTGGAGGGCTTGGAGGACTTGGGTCAAATATAGCTGTATCTTTAGCCAGATTAGGGATAGGGAAATTAGTCCTTATAGATTTTGATGTGGTGGAACCAAGCAATTTAAATAGACAGCAGTATTTTACAAAGCATATAGGGATGAAAAAGACAGAAGCTATAAAAGATGTCCTAAAAAATATCAATCCCTTTGTAGATGTTGAAACAAAGGATGTATACCTAGATGAAAATAATATAGAAAACTCTTTTCAAGAGGTGGATATTATTGTAGAAGCTTTTGATGATCCGAAATGTAAAGCAACTCTAGTGAATACAGCCTTATCGAAGCTTTCTGAGAAGTATATTGTTGCAGCTTCTGGAATGGCTGGATATTTTTCAAATAATACCATCCAAACAAAAAAGGTAGGAAGCCGTTTTTATTTAGTTGGAGATGAAGTATCAGAAGCGAAGGCAGGATGTGGCTTGATGGCACCAAGGGTTGCTATCGCTGCGAATCATCAGGCGAATATGGTACTTAGAATTATTTTAGAAGAATATGAAATTTAGGAGATGATCATATGGATATTTTGAAAATCGGAGGAATTGAATTAAAGAGTAGATTACTTATAGGAACAGGGAAATTTCCAAGTAAAAAAGTTATTCCTGATGTAATCAAAAGCTGTGAAACCCAAGTTGTGACTATGGCAGTGAGAAGAGTTGATATTGGAGCAAAGGAAGAAAACCTTCTTGAATATATTCCAAAAGATATAGTGCTTCTTCCAAATACTTCTGGAGCTAGAAATGCAGAAGAAGCTGTGAGAATTGCAAGACTTGCAAGAGCTATGGGATGTGGCAATTGGGTAAAGATTGAGGTAATCTCTGATAATAAATATTTACTTCCAGACAATCAAGAAACCATTAAAGCAACAGAAATTTTAGCAAAGGAAGGATTTATCGTACTTCCTTATATGAGTCCAGATTTAATGAGTGCAAAAAGATTAGTAGAAGCTGGTGCAGCAGCAGTTATGCCTCTCGGTTCTCCTATAGGAACCAATAGAGGGATTCGTACAAGGGAGCTTGTTGAGATTTTGATTGATGAAATAGATCTTCCAATTATTGTAGATGCAGGAATCGGAAAACCATCAGAAGCAGCTGAAGCGATGGAAATGGGTGCAGCAGCAGTTTTGGTAAATACAGCTATTGCAACATCTGATGATCCTGTAAATATGGCAAAAGCTTTTTCTTATGCAGTAAAGGCAGGAAGAATAGCCTATCTTTCAAAATTAGGACCTATGAAAAAACATGCGGCTGCGTCTTCACCACTTACAGGATTTTTGAATGAAGGTGAACTTTAATGGGCTTTTATGATGTTTACAAAAAATTTAAAGGTTTTGATTATGAAGGTTTCTTTGAAAATGTTACAGAACTAGAGGTTCAAAGAATATTAAATAAAAATAAAATAGATATTTATGATTTTCTAGCATTATTATCTCCAAAGGCAGAAATATTTTTAGAAGAAATGGCACAAAAGGCGCAGGCTTTATCTTTACAGCATTTTGGAAAGGCAATACAATTATTTACCCCTATGTATATAGGAAATTTTTGTATCAATCGATGTGCATATTGTGGTTTCAATGTGGATAACGGCATTAAAAGAAAAAAATTATCCCCAGAAGAAATAGAAAGGGAAGCCATCTCCATTTCTAAAATGGGACTGAAGCATATTCTTGTATTAACTGGAGAATCTCCTAAAGATACACCTGTATCCTATATTATAGAGGCAGTAAAGATTCTAAAGAAATATTTTGATTCTATTGGGATTGAAGTTTATCCCTTAACCCAAGAGGAATATGAAAAAGTAGTAGCAGCAGGAGTAGATAACTTGGCTGTTTATCAAGAGGTATATAATGAAGAGATTTATGATGGTGTACATTTATCAGGACCCAAAAAAGATTATCATTTTAGGTTAGATACTCCTGAAAGAGGATGCAAAGCTAAAATGAGGAATGTAAATATTGGAGCCCTTTTAGGGCTAAATGAATGGAGAAGAGAAGGCTTTATCAGTGGTCTTCATGCTAATTATCTTCAAAATAAATACCCAGATGTATGTATTAGTATGTCTCCTCCTCGTATTCGTCCTCATGCAGGATGTTTTGAAGATGTATATCCTGTAAGTGATAAAAATATTGTGCAATATTTATTAGCGTTAAGGATTTTTCTTCCCTATATGGGGATTACCTTATCTACAAGGGAAAGAGAAAGCTTTAGGGATCATTTAATCCCTCTAGGGGTTACTAAAATGTCTGCAGGTGTGACGACAGAAGTGGGCGGTCATAGTGTAGAGGATAAGGGAGAAGGACAATTTGAGATATCAGATGGTAGAAGTGTAGATGAGATGAAGGAGGTCATCTTATCAAAAGGATATCAGCCAGTCTTTAAGGATTGGATGCAAATATAATAAAAAAATATAATGAAAAGGAGAAGGATGAAAATGACATATACAACGCAAATGGATGCAGCTAGAAAAGGGATTATTACAAAGGAAATGGAAATTGTAGCAAAAAAAGAAAAAATGGATATAGAAATTTTAAGAAAGTTGATAGCAGAAGGAAAGGTAATTATTCCTGCAAATAAAAATCACAAAAACATAGACCCAGAAGGGGTAGGAGAAGGATTAAGAACAAAGATTAACGTAAATTTAGGAATTTCAAAGGATTGCTGTGATGTAGATAAAGAACTTGAAAAGGTTCAAACAGCTATTGATATGAAGGCTGAAGCCATTATGGATTTGAGTTCCTTTGGAAAAACAGAAGAGTTTAGACAAAGATTGGTAGACATGTCTCCAGCAATGATTGGAACGGTTCCTGTATATGATGCAGTAGGCTTTTATGATAAAGAGCTTAAAGATATTACGGCAGAGGAATTTTTAAAGGTTGTAAGAAAGCATGCAGAGGATGGAGTAGATTTTGTTACAATTCATGCAGGAATTAATCAATATACAGCAGAGGTTTTTAAAAGAAATGGAAGACTTACAAATATTGTTTCAAGGGGTGGGTCATTAATCTATGCTTGGATGGAGCTAAATAATAAGGAAAATCCATTCTTTGAATATTATGATGAGTTATTAGACATTTGTGAAGAATATGATATGACTTTAAGTCTTGGAGATGCATGTAGACCAGGAAGTGTGAATGATGCTACAGATCCAAGTCAAATTCAGGAATTATTAATCTTGGGAGAGTTAACGAAAAGAGCATGGGAAAGAAATGTACAGGTAATGATTGAAGGACCTGGACATATGGCGATCAATGAAATAGCTGCGAATGTAATGATTGAGAAAAAACTTTGTCATGGAGCACCATTCTACGTATTAGGACCTATCGTTACAGATGTAGCACCTGGATATGATCATATTACAAGTGCTATTGGTGGAGCACTTGCTGCAAGTCATGGAGTAGATTTCTTATGTTATGTTACACCAGCAGAGCATTTAAGACTTCCAAATTTAGAGGATATGAAGGAAGGAATTGTTGCAACAAGAATTGCTGCCCATGCAGGAGATTTAGGAAAAAATATTAAGGGTGCAAAGGATTGGGATTATGAAATGAGTAAGGCAAGACAAGAATTAGATTGGGAAAAGATGTTTGAACTAGCTATGGATCCTGAAAAGGCTAGAAGATATAGAGCGGAATCATTGCCAGCTCATGAAGATAGTTGTACGATGTGTGGAAAAATGTGCTCTATGAGAAATATGAACAAAGTAATGGAAGGAAAAAATATCAATATCTTGAGAGAAGATGACTAAATGCTTTGTCTCATTACAAATAGAAAAATTATCAGAAATGGAACATTCAAAGAAGTCATTGAAAAAGCAGTAGGTGGTGGCGTAGATCGTGTTATTCTAAGAGAAAAGGATCTAACTTATGATGAATTGTTACCCATCGCTCAAGAAATAAGGAAAATTACAAAAGAAAACAATGCTTCTTTAATGATCAATAGAAACTTAGAAGTAGCAAAAGCTGTAGGTGCGGATGGATTTCATATAGGATTTCATGATTTAATGATAGATAAACCTGATTGGAAAGGACTTTTAGGTATTTCTGTACATAGCTTAGAAGAGGCTGTTTTAGCAGAAAAAAAAGGAGCAGATTATTTACTGGCTAGTCATGTATATGCCACAGATTGTAAGAAAGGATTAGCACCTAGAGGAATATCCTTTATAAAAGAAATCAAAGAACATGTAAATATTCCTGTTATCGCTTTAGGAGGAATCAACCCTGAGAATATGAGGGAGGTTCTTTCTATAGGGATAGAAGGGGTTGCTGTTATGTCTTTTGTTATGGCAACAGAGGATCCTTATACAGCAGCTCAAAAGTTCAAATGTAAGATGGATATTGTATAGAAAAAAATATTTATTCAAAATAGATTGACAAATAAAGAAAAAGTTGGTAAAATTACCACAATATACAGATATCTTAAAACATTAAAACTTTAAAGCAATGAAGGAGAGAAAATATACAATTTTGTTTTCAGAGAGTCGGTGGTTGATGTGAACCGATAGCAAAAGTATAGCATACTCACTCCTGAGTACTAGGCTAAAAAGATTTATTCTGAGTAGGCTAAGTCGGTGGCAACCGTTAATATGCAAAGGTCTTAGACCTTATGAGATTATGTAGCAATACATAAAAAAGGGTGGTACCGTGAGATAAACTTCTTGCCCCTTTATCCTGAGTGGATAGAGGGCGAGAAGTTTTTTTGTTCTTAAAAAATATTATAAAGGAGGAGTTAAGAATGACGTTAAATGTTATTGTAGCATTCACAGCAATTCTCTTAGTGTTGGCCATTGGAGAGGTTGTATCTACAAAGACAAAAGCATTTGTTCCATCAGTATTTGTTTCAGCGGTCTTATTTTTAATTGGTTTTTGGACTGTTTTTCCTAAAGATTTAATTGATCAGGGTTCTTTTGTAAAACCAGTTGTTTATGTATCCATGTATTTATTGCTAACACATATGGGAACTTTGATGAGTATTAAAGAATTGTTTGCGCAGTGGAGAACTTTTGTAATAGCTATTTCAGGTATAGCAGGGATTTGTGCAATGACATTAACCATTGGAAAATTATTTTTTGGATGGCAAACTGTTGTTGTAGCAACACCACCTCTTACTGGAGGGGTTGTGGCATCTATTTTGATGTCTAATGCAGCAAATGATTTAGGAATGACAAGTCTTGCAGTACTTGCAACCTGTATGTATATCATGCAGGGCTTTGTAGGATATCCTATTACAGCATTGTGCTTAAAAAAGGAAGCTGCTAGAGTGAGAAATATTTGTATGACAAAAAAAGCAAGTGGAGAATTAGATTCGGCAGCAGAAATGGCAGCAGGAAAGGATCAAAAAAAGCTCATCCCAGCCCTTCCTGAAAAATATCAAACTTCTTATATGATTTTATTAAAATTAGGAATCGTTGCATGTCTTGCTCACTTTGTTGCACCATATATTCATTTGAATGAATTTGTTGTTTGTTTAATTTTTGGTGTTGTTGGTTGTGAAATAGGATTTCTTGAAGCTAGAGCACTTAATAAAGCTAATGCTTTTGGATGGTTGATGACGGTGCTTATGGCATTTATTTTTGCAAGTTTATCTAAAGCAACGCCAGCAATGCTTGCTGAAATTGTAGGACCTTTATTAGGAATCATCGTTTTAGGGGTTGTAGGAATGGCGATCGTATCTATGTCTGTTGGAAAACTTTTGGGATACACAAAAGAAATGTCATTTTCTGTAGCTTTGACAGCTTTATTTGGCTTTCCAGCAGATTATATTTTAACTATTGAAGCTGTAAAATCTGTATGTGAGACAGAAGAAGAAAAGGAATATGTATTAGACGATATGCTACCAAAGATGCTTGTGGGTGGATTTACAACTGTAACTATTGCATCTGTTATTATTGCGGGAATTTTTGTGAAAATGATATAAAAATATACATATAACCTCGACCACTGCCTTTTAGGTAGTGAGGAGGTTTTATATATCACTAAAATAAATTTAAATATAGATGAGGGGGAATGGTCATGAACATGAAGGAATTAGCGCAAAAAAACAAACAATATATTATTGATCTAAGGAGGGAATTTCATAAGTATCCTGAACCAAGCTGGAAGGAAGTTAGGACTTCAAAAAGAATTAAGGAAGAGCTTGATAAGATGCAGATCCCTTATATATCTGTAGCAGGGACAGGGGTTGTAGCAACGATAGAAGGAAAAAATAAAGGAAAGACTGTAGCGCTAAGGGCTGATATTGATGCATTACAGGTAAATGAAGCAAATGATGTTTCTTATAAATCTCAAAATGAAGGGATTATGCATGCGTGTGGTCATGATGGGCATGGCGCTATGCTTTTAGGAGCAGCTAAAATATTAAATGAGAGTAAAGAAAGAATCAATGGAACCGTGAAGTTGTTTTTTCAGCCTGCAGAGGAATTAGCGGAAGGAGCAGAAAAAATGGTTCAAGAAGGAGTTATGGAGGGGGTAGATGGTGTATTTGGCATTCATCTATGGAGTGACTTACCTTGTGGAACCGTATCTGTAGAGGAAGGACCTCGTATGGCATCAGCAGATTTATTTAAAATTAAAGTAGTCGGCAAGGGGGGGCATGGATCTTTGCCACATCAAGGAGTGGATGCAGTAGTTGTAGCTTCTGCCATTGTAATGGATTTACAATCCGTTGTAAGTAGAGAAATAAGCCCTCTAGAATCAGCTGTTGTAAGTGTGGGTAAATTTGTAGGGGGAACAAGGTTTAATGTAATTGCTGATGAAGCAGTTCTTGAAGGAACAACAAGATGCTTTAATAATCAAATAAGAAAAGATTTTCCGAAAATGCTTGAAAGAATAGCTAAAAATACAGCAGCAAGTTATAGAGCAGAGGCAGAGCTTGAGTATACACCTGGTACACCTGCTACAATCAATGAAGTAGTTTGCTCAAGGGTTGCTGAAAAATCTGTTGAAAAGTTATTAGGAAAAGAAGGAATTATAAAAATGGAGAAAGTTACAGGTGGAGAAGATTTTGCCATGTACTTAGAGAAGGCACCAGGGACAATTGCTTTTGTTGGAGTAAGAAATGAAGAAAAGGAAGCGGATTATCCACATCACCATCCGAGATTCAATATGGATGAAGATGCGCTACCAATTGGATCAGCCCTATATGCACAATTTGCAACAGATTTTTTGAATGAAAAATAGTAGATAAGCCTAGGTTTTATAATCTAGGCTTAAATTTCATCATAGCATAAACTCATTTTCTATATATTTTATTTTTCTAACGATTTTTGTTGCAGCTTGAAAATCTTTTTTATCAATTGATTCGTCTAAAAGTCTTTTAAGCTTTGATACCTCTTCTTTTTTTCTTTTGATCAATTCTTTGTGATCTATATCATCAGAAATTTCCGAAGATCTAAAAGACTGTTGATTTTCTTTTGATGATAAATAAACTTCTCCTTCTAAAAATTCACCATGGCGTTTAACCGCAACATATATTTCATCTTTTAAACTTGTTAACTTACCTGTTAAAAAATAATCTTTAAGGATTTTTTGTCTGATATCATCATAGAGCTTTTGATTAGACATCTGTTCTAGTCCTTGTATAAAAGGAACACGAGATACAAATAATAACTTTTTCATCATAAAAACTCCTTGTTCATATGATTAAAAAACATAATGATTATAAAAGATAGGATCTTCTTATTATATAGTATTGTTTGAAAAGGGTGTTTTCTTGCATTAAGATAATGGAGATGAAGATAGATATTGGTTAGATTTTGTAAAGATTGTGCATTTATATGGTTTTAGAAAGAGCGTTGAATCAAGTTAATAGTCTTTAAGTTGCTGATCTTACATAGTGTTGTTCTCCTTTATAAACTTCATAATGCAAGTATATAAAAGAATGGATTGGAGATACTTACTACTAGATTGAAGAATTAGGAGGAGGATTTATGTTAAAATCTGTTATTCATGGAGATTTAAGAAATCAAACGGGTTCGAATGGATGTCATCGTATAAGAAATATAGGTCATGTTCCAGCAGTAGTATATGGAAATAATACAAATACAAGAGCCATAGAATTAGATAAAAGGGAAATAGATCTTATTATAAGAAGCTATGGAACAAATGTACTTTTTAATTTGGAAGTGGGTACGAATTATGAAGCCGTTATGATCAAGGAGGTTCAAAGAAATCCATTAACGAATGAAGTGATACATATAGACTTTCAGCAAATAGCTGGGAATAAGCCAATACATACAACTGTACCTATTCGATTAAAAGGAAAAGAAAAAGTAGAATCAAGTATTGGTGTTGTACAACAGCAATTAAGAGAAGTAAATATTGAGTGCTTACCAGATCATATTCCTGAGAGTTTAGAGGTGGATATATCATCATTAGCCCCAGGAAATCCTTTGAAGATAGGGGATGTAGAGTTTGCTGAAGAAATTAGTATATTAAATGAACCTTATGAAGTTGTTGCAGCTCTTACAAAAGCAGAAAAAGCTATAGAAGAGATAGAAGATGAGGAATTAATAGAAAAAGTTTCAAAGGTTCCTGAAGATTTAAAGTAGGTAAAGGATACCTGCTTTTTCTATTCGGGAGGAAATTATAAAACTTAGAATCTGTGGATAACTTATGATTGAGAAATAAAATGTTTGACTACTTTGAGTGAGTTTTATTACAAAAGGATCGAGTTGTAATAAAACTTGCGAACGGGAGCATATGCCAGTAGCTACATGGGGATTTTTTATGAATACAATACTTTTACTTGGAAGAGGAATGTGGATTTCTGGAAGAATAAAATTATAGTTGACACTTTCTCGTAGATATGATAATATATATCTTGTCGCTACGAAAAAGCAAGTTTTTCAAAAGGATATTTGATAAAAAGCAAAATATTTATTTTGAAAAAAGTAGTTGACATGGAGAAGTGAAAATGATAAGATAATTAAGTCGCCAAACGGCGGAAAAATTTTTAAAAATGAACTTTGAAAACTATACAGTGTAAGAAATTAAGCCAGAAATAGGACTGCAAAGTCCAAAACGTTCAATTCAAAAACTTTTTTATGAGAGTTTGATCCTGGCTCAGGATGAACGCTGGCGGCGTGCCTAACACATGCAAGTCGAGCGTGAAGCTCTTTATTGATCCTTCGGGTGATTTAAAG
>JAOARV010000035.1 GCA_025210395.1 Marinisporobacter sp. | reverse complement strand
TGTATAGTTATGTAAAGTTTTTACTGCTATTAGTTTTCTTGCCATTTTAAAATCTCCTTTAATTTTTATTACACTTAGTTTTTGGAAATTTTAAAATATCATGCAAGAGAATAATTTTAAGAATGAAATTGTTTATCTATAGTAATTATTTATATTTCCTATGAATAATCCCGGTTATATTATGGCTTCCAAGGTGGGAGAAAAAGTGGAGGGTGTATATGGTCACGCATTTATTAAGAAGAATGATCTTGAAAAAAAAGGAAAAATTTTTATTTAAAAGGTATGAAGAAGGAAATATTGATTTTGATTCTATGAATAATGAAATAGGTATTTATATTCATATTCCATTTTGCAAAAGTATTTGTCCCTATTGCCCTTATAATAAAGTGTTATATGAAAAAAATAAGGCACAAAGGTATAAAGAAGCATTGATAAAAGAAATCCATTTATATAAAGAAAAGCTACAGGATAAAAAAATTACATCTATTTATATAGGTGGAGGAACCCCTACTCTTTTGATCAAGGAGCTTGAAGATATTTTGAATGTTGTTAAAGATAAGTATGATTTTTGTGGAGATATTGGCATTGAAATCTATCCGACAGCAGTGAATGAAGAGCTTCTTAGTAAATTAAAGGAAATGAAAATTAATCTAATTAGTTTAGGGGTACAGACCTTTGATGATGAAAAATTAAAATTTTTAGGAAGAGCTTACACAGAGAATGAAATCCATAAAGCCATTACGTTGATAAATTCCTTTCATTTTCAATGCGTAGATATAGATATAATGACAAATATTCCAGGACAAACATGTAAGGACATCCAAAGGGATCTAGAAAAAGTTTATGATTATGAAATAGATCAGTTGTCTATTTATCCATTGATTGTTTTTCCAATGACTCATTTAAGTAGGAGGATCAAACAAAAAGGGCTTACGAGATTTAATGAATGGGAAGAGAAAAAAATTCTTCAAATGATTGATACAATCTCTAAAGATTACGGATACGAAAGAACTTCCATATGGACCTATGGAAAAAACACAGAAAATAGATATACCTCTGTAACGAGGGAAAGCTTTGTAGGTTTTGGAGGGGGAGCAAGCTCTCATTTTGGGAATTACTTTTACATGAATACTTTTAATATAGATGCTTATATAAGTGCATTAGAGGAAGAAAGATTGCCTATTAATATAGTCAACACCATGACAGATCGTGAAAGAATGATATTTTGGCTCTTTTGGAGATGTTATGATGGAGAGATTCATCAAAAAAGATTTTATGAATTATTTGGGAAGGATATGAAAAAAGAGTTTCAGCTATTATTTATATTATTAAAGCTTTTTTCATTGGGAAAAGAGAAAAACGGGAAAGTGATTTTAACAGATTTGGGAAGATTTATTTATCATTATGTGGAAAAACAATATTCTATTCATTATTTAAATTATCTATGGCAAAGGTCTATGGAAGAAGCATGGATTGAAGAAATACAGATATAGAGGGTGAGAAAATGAAGAGTAAAGATTTTTTCAATTTATCTTGGTTTGGTATGAAAAGTATATTTTTAAAACAAAAAAAGCCAATATTAGGTACAATTATTCTAACAGATGATTGTAATTTAAGCTGTAAGCATTGTGCAGTGAATAATATCCAGAAAAAGATGTATTCTTATGAAAGTATTTTAAAAGAAATGGAAAGTTTTTATGATGAGGGTATTCGAATATTATTCTTTTGTGGGGGAGAAACCTTACTTTGGGAGGATCAAGGGAAAAATGTTAAAGATTTAATCAAAGCTGCAAGAAAAATAGGCTTTTATATTATCAATATTGTTACAAATGGAACCATTGATTTAGATCTTCCTGAGGCGGATGTAATTTTTTTAAGTCTAGATGGAAAAAAAGAAACACATAATCTTATTCGGGGAGATACGTATGACAAAATAATGGAAAACTTAGAGAAAGCTAAGAATTCTAATATTTGTATCTATATGGCAATTAATAAATTGAATTACAAAGAAATAGAAGATGTAAGTAAACTTGCAAAGAGTCACCCACATATACAATCTATATCTTTTAATTTTCATACTCCTTATGAAGGAACAGAATATCTTTGCTTATCAAAGGAAGAAAAGAAAGTATCTGTAAATACTATTAAAAAAATGATCAAAGAAGGATACCCCATTTTTAATTTATACAGTGCTTTAGATATATATTTAAAAAATAATTGGGAAAGACCTTGTTATCAATGTATTGTATCAGAAGATCATAAAAGATATATATGTGGTAGATGTGTAGAAGTAAAAAGCTTATGTGAAGAATGTGGGTATTTATTTGCAGTAGAGTTTTCCCTTTTGTTTAGAGGAAATATTAGAATTATTTTTGAGATGTTAAGAACGTATTTGAGATATGTATAAGTTTGAAAGAAGTTAATAGAAAATACTAGTCTGGCCTTAGTACTTTATGACTATTTCACATTTTTTGTATTGAAAAATTAACCAAATATATATAATTGTTTGCATATGTAGAATATTGTAATGTTTTTTGAATAGATTATGTTTGTTTAGGGGGTTAGGCATAAAATAAGGCGTTTATAAGACGATCATAATACAGGGGTTTATAATATGAATAGAGAATTTTTCATGACGAACTCTCCCTCTATGGATATTTTGATTTCAAGTAATTTAGAAAGATTATTGTATGAACTAAGTGACCAGAATGAAAACTTAGTAAAGAGTATGATGAAGCAATTAGAGGGAGAAAGTAAACAATACACCATTACCCCTAAAATGAAAGAACGTTTAAAAGGTTTTTATGGAGGGTTTACCATAGAGGAAAAAGATGAATTCAAATTGATTGAAAGATTATCTGAAAGGACAGGACTTACTATTCCAGAGCCTATAAAGGATTTGGCTCAGAAGCCTGTTTTACATGATATAAAATGTGAAAAAGATAAGATGAAAGATACAGTCAAAGAGATTCTTGATATTTAGAGAATAAGAAAATAATTAAAACAAAAGAAGAATGTGTTTGGAACAAATAGTGCTTTACTTACAGGAATTGATTCTGCAAGAATCGTTACAACACATTTTGATGAGATCATTATATAAAAAGAGGCTTAGGGGAGACCTTATAAAAATTTCTTGGAGGAGGAGAAAATGAGGCTGTGTAAGAAATTTTGTGTAAACTGAATAAAAAAGACAAGGCTATTTTGCCCCGTCCGGTTGATCGGATCATAATATTCTATTGTACCTTTGATTTTAATTTTGCTATGTCATTCCAGTTCTTTGATGTGATTAGTTCAACACTGGTTAAGTCTTGCCTTACTCCTTGGATTTCTCCCGTTGATTCTGCTATATCTAACATCATTTTATCATGCTCTGATTGATTAACTTCTGCCTTGTGCTCTAATGCCTTTAGTATTTGAGTGTTTTCGATTTGCTGTGTCTCTATCCTATCAAGTTTTTCATCCATATTATTAAGTCTTGCATCCATTTTTTTTAGTAACTCTAGTATTTGTTTTTCCATGTTACCACTCCCTTAGACATATTATACTATACTGTTTGAACATAGTCAAAGCTAGTGTTTTTAACGATAGCACCAAGATCCTGTAGGAAAAATTTTCAATATATGTGTAAAAGAACCCAATGGGTCTCTTTTTTTTGAAAAAAATAAATTTTCCTGTACTAAACTTTTCAAAAAACTACCATCTGTATAAGTGAAAGGAGGTGATATATATGGCAGTAAGTGCAAAGCTTGCTCCTTCAAAGGTAAAGATTACTTTTAGTAATGGGGTTGATGAACAAGGAAAGGAGAAAAAAAGAAGTAAGACTTATTCAAACATCAAACCAGCTGCAAAGGATCAAGACATCTATGATGTAGCCCTTACACTAATTGGACTACAAAGTAGCAAGGCATTAGAGGTGGAAAGGCTAGATGAAAAAGAAATCGTAAGTGCTGAGTAAAAAAAGATGATGAAAGGAGGCTGTTTTATTGGCAACGAAAAGATTGGAAATGATTTTCAAAAATGCAGGAGGGAAAACTACAAAACTGTCTGTAGACAATGCAAAAGAGGATATAACAAAGGAACAAGTCAAGACAGCTATGCAGGCTATTATTGATAAAAATGTTTTCGAAACAAATAGTGGTTTACTTACAGGAATTGATTCTGCAAGAATCGTTACAACAGATGTTGATGAGATCATTATGTAAAAAGAGGCTTAGGGGAGACCCTAAGTCTTTTTTTGTAGTGCCCAAAGATAGTTTTGAAATGGAGTAATATAAAAAGAGTTGATATTTCCATATATGATAAATAGTTTAAAAATATGGTAAAATGGTTTCATGCTGATAACCTCATAAAAAGGATATAGAATAAAAATTTTTAGAAAGAGGAGAAGTACATGGAACCTATCAATATTTTAGTAGTTGAAGACGATAAAGATATCAATAATCTTATTTGCAATACTTTAAAAAAGACAGGATATAAAGTAGATGCAGCCTTTGATGGAGAGGAGGCGTTACAGAAATTCAAAGAAAGTAATTATCATATGGTAATACTGGATCTAATGCTTCCTAAAATAGATGGAATAGAAATCATGAGAAGAATCAGGGGAGAGAGTATTGTACCCATTATTATTTTGTCTGCAAAGGATGAAGAAATAGATAAAATTCTAGGGCTTCGTATGGGAGCAGATGATTATATGACAAAGCCCTTTTCTGCAGCAGAGCTTTTAGCAAGGGTAGATTCAATTATACGAAGAAGCTTCTATTTTAATGAATTAAAGCCGCTAGAAGAAGATAAAATCATTTGTGGAGAGGTTACTTTAGATTTGAACAGTTATGAAGCTGCAAAAAAAGGAGAAAATCTTTCTCTTACAAGAAAAGAATTTGAAATATTAAAGCTATTTTGTAAAAATCCTAATAGAGTTTTTACAAAGGAACAAATATTTAAAGCTGCTTGGGATGAAGAATATATGGGAGATGAAAATACAGTCATGGTACATATAAGGAGATTGAGAGCTAAAATAGAAGAAAATCCTTCGAGCCCTAAAATCATTGTTACTGTTTGGGGGATAGGCTATAAGCTTGGAGAGATAAAAAATGACTAAGATGATTATTTTTATATTAAGTATAATCTGTATCGTTTTAAGCTTTATATTCTTTAAACAAAATAAACAGATTCGAAAGATCAATGAAGTATTGATGCAAATAGAAAAGGGAAATATTAATCAAAGAATAAGGCTAAGTACGAATAATAAAAATATGAAAAAGCTATGTAAAAATATGAATGTATTGGTGAGTAAATTTCAAGAAACGCTGATTGAATACAAAAAAATAGAAGAATCTAGAAAAAAAATTGTCTCCAATATATCCCATGATTTAAGAACCCCTCTAACTTCTCTTTTAGGGTATATAGAAGCTATAAAGGATGATCAAACCTTAAAGGAAGAAGAAAAAGAAAAATATATAGAAGTAGTTTATGCAAAGGGGAAGGTTTTACATGTATTGTTAGAAGATTTTTTTGAGTTATCTAAAATTGAAGCCAATGATACCTTGTTAAATTTAAAAAAGATCAACATATGCGAAGCAGCAAGAATGAGTATTCTTACCTATTATGAGGATTTTACGAAAAACAATATTGTTCCTAAGATTCACATACCAGAGGAGAAGATTTTCATATTAGGAGATGAAAAGAGTATCCATCGAATTTTTAATAATCTTTTATCGAATGCTTTAAAATATGGAAAAGATGGAGGAGTGATAGGAATAGAAATTAAAAAGGAAAAGGAAACTGTAGGGGTATCTATTTGGGATAAAGGAAAAGGCATAGAAGAAAATGAGATTTCTCATATATTTGAACGACTCTATACCCTAGAGGGTTCAAGAAATAGTCATCTTCAAGGAAATGGATTAGGTCTTACGATTGTGAAAAAGCTTATAGAAAAACATTATGGAAAGATTCATGTGAGTAGTATTCCTTATGAAAAGACGGAGTTTTTATTTACCATCCCTTTAGAGCAATAGGATTTAAGAAATTTGTAAGATTTATGTTAAAGCCATGTAAGCTTTTTAAGATATCCTATATTTAGAAAGGAAGGGATAAATGTGGAATATGTACTAAAAACAGTAAATCTGACAAAAAAGTATAAAAACAAAATAGCTGTAGATGGCTTAAACATTCATGTAAGAAAAGGAGAAATTTATGGATTCTTAGGAGAAAATGGAGCGGGAAAAACGACTACTTTGAGGATGATTATGGGACTTGTAAAGCCAACGAGTGGGAGTATTGAAATATTTGGAGAAGATCATGATTCAAAGAAGCTTGAACACCTAGAAAGAATCGGTTCTATCATAGAATTCCCAGGATTTTATCCCCATTTGACAGCCAAAGAGAATTTAGAGATTCATAGAAGGCTTATGGGGGTACAAGGAAGAAAATGTATTGATGAAGCTTTAGAGGTAGCAGGTATTGAGGATTCTAAAAATAGAAGAGTGAAGGAATTTTCTTTAGGAATGAAGCAAAGACTTGGTATTGCAAGAGCACTCCTTCATCATCCAGAGCTACTGATTTTAGATGAGCCTACCAATGGACTTGATCCTATTGGGATTAAGGAAATAAGAGAGCTTATATTAGATTTAGCGAATAAAAAAAATATAAGTGTTTTAATATCTAGTCACAATTTAAGTGAAATACAACAAATGGCAAATACCATTGGGATTATTCATAAGGGGAAGTTAGTAGAAGAAATTGATTTTGATACCCTTCAAAATAAAAATAGACATTACATAAAGATCAAAGTAAATGATGATAAAAAGGTAGCCATGCTATTAGAAGAAAAATTAGGGATTAAGGATTATGGAGTGAGTGAGAAAAATATCTTAAAAGTATATGAAAAGCTTTCGGAGGCTTCTAAAATCAATCGAATGCTTATTGAAAATCATATAGATGTGAGTGAAATTGTATTAAGAAAAGACAGCTTAGAGGAATATTTCTTAAAAGCCACTGGAGGTGAGAGCTGTGCTTAATCTACTTTATACGGAAAGCTTAAAGTTAAAAAGAAATAAGATTTTATGGTTATTGCCCATAGGTGGATTACTTCCAAGTATACTCAATCTAATGATTATTATAGGAAATTCTAAGCATTATGAAATGCATTGGGAAGATGCCTTTAAAAATAATTTTATATTTATGACGCTGATTATGGGGGTTGCTTTATTTTCGTTAATTTCAGGATATGTATTTTCAAGGGAATATACGGAAAATACAGTGAATAGCTTATATACTTATCCAGTAGATCCAGCTAAATTTGTTTTTGCAAAGTTAATGGTGATTTTGATGATGATTTATGTGACTTTAATCATTAATTATGGATCTATATTAGCTGGAGGAGTACTAGTGGTGAAAGAACCCTTAACAGGAAGTTTATTGATAGAGACGGTAAAAAAGCAAGCAATGATTGGAATCATGTTTTTTGCATTAGCTCCTGTAGGTGCGTTTTTGGGAGTAATTGGTAAAAATGTAATCCCGCCCATTGTATTAGGAATCAGTGGAGTGATTACAAATGTTGTAGTGATTAATTCAAAATATGTAGATGTTTTTCCATGGTGTATCCCAACGGCTTATATTTTTAGAGAAGATGCAGAAGACCCAAAGTTAGTTTGTATAAAGGCAGGTATTATTTTAACATCCATGTTTGTTATTTTTTTGATTGGATTAATAGGATATTTGAAAAAAGTAGATGTGCATGCTGGTTCATGATCAAGAAAAGATAGAGTACTTCTAAGTGAAGGAAATATCTTTTTTTGTTTTATACATATAAGAAATGAAGGATATTAAAATGAAGAGAATATTTAGTGTAATTATATGTAAAAATAGAAGGGGAATTGAAAGAAAATGTAGAATAAGTTAATAGAAGTTAGATTGTTATGGGGGGGGAAATATCATTTTGCATAAAAAAAGAAAATATATGCTTCAAGTATTGATTATTATAATGAGTTCATTTTTAATATTTAATATATTTTTTTATACACAAGTGAAGAAAAGCTATGAAAATAGATTTTATGAAATAGGAAATAATATGACTTCTCAAACGACAAAGGCTTTGACCCAATGGGTGGATGATCAAATAAACGTTGTTAAAATGATTTCGAAGGACAAAAGAATTATTGATGCTTGTAGATTTCCTGAAAATGAGGAAGTGGTTGACCGAGCACAGGAATTTCTACAGAATATGCATAAGCTCTATCCCTATTATGAGAATTTGCCTTTAAGTATTAAACTAGAAAAACCTATGATAAAGAAGGTAAATGGCAAAGCGGTAGAGATCAATAATGGAGAGTTTTTAATGGATACAGTTGGAGGAAAAACTGTAGGAGAAGGGGGAATCGAGTATTCTTACATAAGGGAAATATTTAATGGAAAGGATTATTTTGTAAGTGAAATTTATCCAAGTATTTTAAGGGGAAATCCTATTTTTGTAATTAGTACACCTGTTGTATATGATGGAAAAATTATAGGAGTAGCCATCATTTCTCCTCAAATCGAATATTTTACAAAAGTATTTGTAGACAATGTGAATTTTGAAAATACAGGATATATGTTTTTGATGGATAGTAGAGGGATTGCTATAGCTCATCCAAATAGAGAGCTGATTTTAAATAATAGCAATAAGTTTAAAGAAATTGGTAAGAAAATTTTGGCTAGAATAGGAATGGGAAATAATCATTTTGAAGCTAAGCTTTTAGAAGAGAAAAAGTTTTATATTTATACAAAAGTAGATATTCCATCAGCAAATATTATGAATAAGTGGTATATTATATTTACTCAAAATAAAAAGGAAGTTTTAAAAAATACTAGCAAGTATTTGAATATTCTTATTGTAGGGGGGATCATTACTACAATTATAGTGGTTGGAGCAATCTATCTTGTATCTATGATGAATCAAAAAGAATTATACAAAGAAAAATTAGAAGAGATGAACAAAGCTTTAGAAAAAAAGGTTCAAGAAAGAACAAAGGAATTAAGAAAATTAGCAACAACAGATAGTTTGACCCAATTAGCCAATCATCAAACAGCTTGTGAAAAATTAGAAGAAGCCGTGGGAAAAGCTTCAAAAGAGCAATCCTCTTTAATTGTGATGATGGCAGATTTAGATAAATTTAAAAGAGTCAATGATACTTATGGTCATCAAGTAGGAGATGAAGTATTAAAAGCTACAGCTCATGTTATTTCTTCTAATGTAAGAGAGGCGGATCTAGTAGGAAGATACGGTGGAGAAGAGTTTATTATTATTTTACCGAATACGGAATTAGAGAAAGGATTAAAAGTAGCCAATAGGATAAAGGATGGTATAGAAGATGAAATATTTTCTATTAAAGAGTTAAAGGTTACTGTTAGTATAGGGGTTCGAAAGTGGCAGGGAGAAAATGCTATTGATTTAGTAAAGTATGCAGATCAAGCCTTGTATCAAGCGAAAGAAAATGGAAGGAATCGGATAGAAATAGGCTAGGAGTGAAATTAGACAAAGGTATAAAAAATGTTCAGATAGCTGTAGTATGATTATTACTCAAATGAACAAATGGGCTGTGGTTATATATTTTTGCCACAGCCTTTTAGACATGAAAAATTAAATTTCCTACCGATCTTCAATATCTCCCTCAAGCTCTAAAAAGGCTTTATGCAGTTCAGTGATTTGATTATCACTAGCTTGCCAATAACCTCTTTGATGATATTCTAACATTTGTTTGACCATTTCAAGATAAGCATAGGGGTTATTTTCTTTTAATTGATTCTTTAAATCCTCATCCATCACATATTGATCATGAAGGGAATCATAGACCCATTGATGGATTTGATTGGTAGTAGCTGCTAAGCCTTGAATATTTTCAAATCGGTCAGCAATCAAGGTGGCACCATGATATTTATGCTTTAACATTTCTTTAATCCATTTTGGATTCAGAAGTCTTGTCCGAATACCTCGTTCCATGGATTTTCCTACATTTTCCGTTTCAATACGTTCTGTTGTAGTATCGGAAATAAGCATTTCACTTTTTTTACCACGAATGATTTCAACAGATTTAGATAATCCTCCAAAGAATTCATAGTAATGATCTAAATCTATAATTTCATACTCCTGATTGCTTCTTACTTGAGAGATTAATTCCACCATGGATAAATTTTTCTCGTAAAGCTTTTCAAAATGGATGCCTCGATAATTTTTACTATAAACATGATGCATACTTTCTATAAAGCTTTTACCGATTTCTGATTCTTCCCGCCAAGTTTTTTCTTCAATAAGGGAGGTAATATTGGTGCCATATTGGGCTTGACTAGGACCAAAAATTCGGGAGCATGCAAGCTCTAATGCATCTTCTTTTGGGTAGTTTTCAGCTAATAATTGGTCATATAATTTTTTTGTATGCATGTGAAAATAGTTATGCCCCTTTTCATCCCCTAAAGCATGAAGCTTTTCAAATATCTCATTGAGAAGGTTGATAATATTTTCAAACATATCTCTAAAAAATCCACAAATATGAATGACAACATCTATTCTTGGACGGTTTAACTTTTCGATAGGAATGATTTCAAATTCAGGCTCCCAAATATTCATAGTATCCTTCATACGAACCCCTAAATAATATAAAATTTGTCCTATAGTTTCTCCACTTGTTCGACAAGTTTCCAGACCCCAAAGAATAACAGAAGTAACCTTTGGATAATTTCCATGGAGCTTATGATAAGTATTTAAGGTGTTCTCAGCAATTTTTTGTCCCCGAAGCATGGCAACTGGGGAAGGAATAAATCTACTATCAAACTGATAAAGGTTATAGCCTGTTGGCAATACTTCTGGATTTCTAATAATGTCTCCCCCTACTTTCGCAGGAAGGTATTCTCCATTTAAAAATTTGATGAGTCCTTTATTTTCATGATTTTGTTTGATTTTTTCAAAGATAGATAATCCATAATCAAAGGTCTTTTGAAGTTCCTTTCCATAAGCTTTTAATAAGCTATCATCTAAAGGAGCATCTAAATCAACAAGGTAAAGGAGTTTTTTTACTTCCTCATCTAATGATTTTAAGGAATGTATTTGATTTTGATTTATTATTTCATCGTAGTCTAAATGATTTTTTTCAGCAACAATTCTTTTTAAAGATTTGATCTCTCCTCGATCATACTGAAGAATAGCTGAGAATAATTCTTTTAATTCATCTTTTGTGTAAGGATTACCAAAAACGTGAAGTCCCTTTGGCATAAGGGAAGATTTCATCTTATACAATTCCTTTTCTATTAAGTCTAAATCCTTTTCAAAATGTAAAGCTTCTGCTATTTTGAATATTTCATTTAATAAATCATTTGACCGAGCAGGAGATAAATGAAGAGACTCCTCATATTCTCCTATCAAATTTTCTAATTTTATATAATCTTCATAAAGGGTCGCAGCAGTAAAGGTAGGGGGTTGATAACTAATCAAAACAGCATGAGATCGCCTTTTAGCAATCATTCCCTCCGATGGATTTCCGCAATAATAAATATAGCCATGGGGAAGATTACCAATCAAATAATCAGGATAACAATTGTGACTCATACCACATTCTTTTCCAGGTAAAAATTCAAGGGTACCATGGGTACCTACATGAAGGATCACATCAGCATGAAAATCATTTTTTAACCATTCATAAAAGGCTAAATATTGATGATGGGGTGTTTTATTTTTGTCATGATAATCCCCTTTTTCATCTTCTAGGAGACCCTTTGAAGGCTGTAAACCAATGAAGACATTTTCATTGATGAATCCTGGAATGAAAAAATTTTCTTCATTTGCCATAATAGCTCCAGGCGCATTTCCCCACTGTTTTATCATGTCATGAATGGGAGAAAAATTCTTCAAATGATCTATATATTTTTCACTCTTGTAAGGGATGTAATTTTGTTTTTCATAATAATATTTAGGAGAGTTGATAAGCCCTCCTTCTAAAAAAGCATTTTCTAAGGCTTGTGCATCTAATTCCTTTAGGTTGTAGCCTTCTTTTTTCAATGTTTTCAATATTTCACTAATAGAGGCAAAGGTATCTAAAAAAGCCCCATGAAATAAATGATCTTCTCCAGGAGGATAATTATAGCCAATGATGGCAACTTTCTTTTCTGAATTTTTCTTCCCTTGAAGAGACAGCCAGTTTTTGATGCGATTTACGAATTTTTCTACTCGATCATCAATACATTCTATTTGATAAAGCTCTGTATTTAGATTTTTATCGACTCCCTTTGAAGAAATGGCACCAATAGGGTAGGTCTCAATAGCACCATCCATTTCAGGAAGCATAATAGATAGCATAAACTCAGAGCTATGGATACCTTGAGAAGATTTTTCCCAATCTTCTTTCGTTCTTCTAGAGAGGAAAAAAGGGTGAAAAAGAGGAACATTTAACTCCTTAAACAAATCAACCATTCCCTCAGCATTTCCTCCCATAGGACCTGCACCGATTCGAAAGGGAAGGAAGCTGATGATCATATTTACCTTTTTATCATAGGTTAAAAGCTTTTTTATTTCATTAGGATCGTTTCCAGAGGTTTTTGTAAAGCCTATAGGAATGATGTTGGCTAGGGGTCTTAATTTTTCTACAATGCTATGAACCGCAAAGGATGTATCATTGGGATAAGTATGACCATAAAAAAGTACACCTATATTTGGTTTGGAAGGATCATACCCATAGGTTTTTATGTAAGAAGAATAGCTTTTGTGAAAATTTCGGTTAGA
The DNA here is from genome assembly GCA_025210395.1 of Marinisporobacter sp. GTDB lineage: Bacteria > Bacillota > Clostridia > Peptostreptococcales > Thermotaleaceae > Crassaminicella. The sequence goes on along the minus strand of JAOARV010000035.1, from coordinate 52,719 downwards.
GGGATCACAAATTCCCACATCCATTACTTCTATAGGCTCTTCAGGAATTTGAATAGAAGGAACTCCGCCATAATATTTAAGAAGGAGACAAAGCATACTTTCTAATTGAGAAATGGATGCATTTTTAAAATATTTTGTGATATAGGATAGATTTTTCATATCTCTTATTTTTCCTGGAAGAACTTTTCCTATTTTTTCAGCCATCCAGATCATTTTTTTTATTTTTTGCATATCAGGCTTTTTACTGGATTGCATCATTTTATCATTGGCTTTAAAGCTTCCAAGTCTCATAAAATCTCGTGCAGACCCACCAATAGGAATAACTTGTCCCTTGTAATTTTCTAAACTATTATAGACGGCTTGAATGGTTTCCTTTGAACTACCCATCAAATCTACAATAATAGCATCAGAAGCATGGATATCTTTTTTTATTACTCCTAATGCATCTTTAGAAAAATTGGAAGCAGCATAATAAAGATTTAAATCAAGAGGGGGATTCATTTGTGAATTTATTTTTTCTAATACAGCTGGCATAGTTGTTAAGACAGTTGTTGAAACCGTTACAATGCAAAGGCGCATGGATATAACCTCCTATCATGTATTTTCTTTCAAACATTTACATTATATGATAATATTTATGGAGGAGCAAGATTTTCATAAAAGGGGATGAAGAAAATGAATCAAAAATTATATCCATTTACAGCTATCGTAGGGCAAGAAAAAATGAAGAAAGCCCTTTTATTAAATGTAATCAATCCACAAATAGGTGGGGTATTGATTCGAGGGGAAAAGGGTACGGCAAAATCAACAGCAGTAAGAGCTTTAGTAGATTTATTGCCTACAAAGAAGGTGATAAAGGGTTGCAAATTTAATTGTGAAGCAAGTGGAAAAAGCGGACTTTGTAAAGCATGTAAAGAGCAAATGGCTCATAAAGAGCTAGAGACAGAAAATAAAAAAATGAAGGTGGTAGAACTTCCTATAGGGTGTACAGAAGATAGAACTATCGGTACCCTTGATATCGAACAGGCTATTAAAACAGGAGAGAAAAAGTTTGAAGGAGGCATCTTAGCACAAGCTAATGGAAATATACTTTATGTGGATGAAGTAAATTTACTCAATGATCATATTGTAGATGTCTTATTAGATGTGGCAGCAATGGGGGTTAATCATGTAGAAAGGGAAGGGGTGTCTTATGAACATCCATCAAAATTTATATTAATTGGAACCATGAATCCAGAAGAAGGAGATTTAAGACCACAGCTATTAGACCGATTTGGACTTGTAGTAGATGTTTTTTCAGAACATAATGTATCGGACCGAGTAGAAGTCATCAAGAGAAGATTATTATTTGAGCAAAATCCAGAGGTAGTAATAGAGGCGTATAAAGAAAAACAAGGTTTATTATCTAAAAAAATAGAAAAAGCAAAGAAGCTATTAGATAAAGTTGTCATTGATGATGCATTATTAGCTTTAACAGCTGAAATCGTTATTGAATTAGGAGTAGAAGGACATCGTGGAGATATAACAATTATTAAAACTTCAAAAACAATAGCTGCTTTTGATGGAAGAGGGGAAGTTACAAGGGAAGATCTTTTAGATGCAGCCGAGATGGTTTTACCTCATCGAATGAGAACCTTGCCTTTTGAAGAAGGGGTACTGAGTAAAGATGCCTTGAAAAAATGGATTGAGAGAGAATAGTCATGGATAAAAGAGTATATCCTTTTACAGCCATAGTAGGAATGGAAGAAGTAAAAAAATCACTCATCCTCAATATGATTGATCCTAAAATAGGTGGTGTCTTACTTGCGGGAGAGAAAGGTACTGCAAAATCAACTATTGTAAGAGCGTTAGCCCAATTAATGAAAGATAAAAATGTGGTAACTCTTCCCTTAGGAACTACAGAAGATGGACTCTTTGGAACCATCAATATAGAAGAGGCTATGAATAAGGGAAAGAGAGTTTTTGAACCAGGTATATTAGGGAAAGCCCATAACAATATTTTATACATAGATGAAGTGAATTTATTGTCAGAAACTTTGATCAATATGATTTTGGATGTGGCTGTTAGTGGTGTAAATAAAGTGGAGCGGGAAGGAATTTCTTACGAGCATCCTTGTGAATTTATATTAATAGGAACCATGAATCCAGAGGAAGGGAAATTATCTCCCCAATTATTAGACCGATTTGGCTTTTATGTGGAAGTAAAGGGGACAAAGGAAAAAGAAGAGAGAATACAGATCATAAAAAGAAGATTAGCTTATGAAAAGGATGCGAATACCTTTTACCATGAATTTTTGAAAGGTGAAAGAGGTTTAAGAGAGCGTATTGTAAAAGTCAAGAAAAAGCTTAAAAAGATAGCTATAGAGGATGACATTTTAGAAAAAATTGCAAGAATCAATATACAAGGGCGTGTACAAGGACATCGAGGGGATTTGGTATTGACCAGAGGAGCTATAGCTTATGCAGCTTTTTATGAAAAAGAAGAGGTTACGACTCAAGAAATAAAGGCTGTAGCTAATATTACCTTAGGACATCGATTAAGAGAAGGAAACGAAGGTAATGAAGGAAGTGGAGAAAATCAAAAACAAAAAGAAGAAAATGAAATACAACCAGATTCCCCTCATCAAGATTCATTAGAGCAAGGGTCACAACAAGCTTCACTAGAGCTTGATCCATCCTTATTAGATGATAGGAGCGAACAAAATACAAATGATCAAGAGGAGTTAGAAAGAAATTTCCATATTGGAGAAGCTTTTGATGCTAGTGGATTGATCCATAGTCTTACAGATCGGAAAATGAGAAAATGTGGAAGTGGCAAGAGAAGTAAATCTAAAACCTCCTCCAAAATAGGAAGATATGTAGGCTGTAAAATCCCTAAAAACAAAGTAGAAGATTTATCCTTTGATGGAACCATTCGTGCAGCAGCACCTTATCAAAAATGGAGAGAGAAAAATGGATTAGCTTTTATTATTCGAAAAGAAGATATGAGGGAGAAAATAAGAGAACAACGTATAGGAAATACTATATTATTTTTAGTAGATGCTAGTGGATCTATGGGCATTGAAAAAAGAATGGTGGAGGCAAAAGGAGCCATTTTTTCCCTATTAAAGGATGCATATGAAAAAAGAGATCAAGTAGGGATGATGACCTTTAGAGGAAATGAGGCTTCATTAGTTTTACAGCCTACTAGAAGTGTAGACCTTGCTTATAGATGTTTAAAAGATATAAAATTAGGTGGAAAAACACCTTTAGCACTAGGGCTTATGAAAAGTGTAGCTTATATAAAAGGGCTGAGAAGAAAGGACGCAGAAATCATGCCAGTCATTGTCTTGTTATCTGATGGTCGGGGGAATGTAGGTGTAAATAGTAAAGATACACTGAAGGAAATTTTAAATCTAGCAGCGTCAGTAAAGGACAAAGCAATAAAGTTTATGGTCATAGATACAGAGGGAGGATTTTTAAGGTTAGGACTGGCTCAAAAATTAAGTAATGCTCTTGGTGCAGATTATTTTCGTCTTGAAGATATAAAAGGAGGGTTAGCCCAGTGTATTAGAAAATCTTCTAATTTTTAGGAGAAAACTATTTTTATAAAAACAATAATGATATATTTATGGAGGGTAGAAGAAGGGATGATTCATCTAAAAATGGCTCAGGGTAGGAGCCATTTTTATTCGTTTTTATTATTTTATAGTCGTACTATGTCTATATTCTAAGGGTGTCTTTTTTATAAACCGCTTAAACACAATAGAATAATAATTTTGTGTATTGAAGCCAACGGATATTGCCACATCCATAAGAGATAAATTTGTATTCTCAAGAAAATATTTACTCTTTTCAATGCGATAATTATTTAAGAAGTTAGAAAAAGTAAAGCCTGTTTCTTTTTTAAACACCTTGCAAAAGTAGCTTTTGTTTACAGATAAATCATTGCATAGTTCATCTAGATTAATAGACTGGTTGTAATTTTTATGTATATATTCGATAGCTTTTTTCACATGTACACTAAATCTTAAATTACTCATCCCATTACTAAACTGACTATCAGAAATATTCAATAAGATAGTAGGCAAATACTGTATGCAGCTATGGGGTTTAAAAGGAATAGATATGGTGTTGTTTTCATTGCATTTAAAAGGTCCTATGATGAAATAGCCTCTATATTTATCAAATCTAGATATGGCAACTACTACAAAGTGAATATCCTTTGTATAGCTTAAATTACAGCTAAGGGAATCATCAGAATCAAAATGGATATCTCTAAAAATAGTACAATTATCAAGAATTTTTTCCATTGTAGGGGTATAACCAATCCTACAAATTTTATTAAAATCAATGTCTACTGCTAATATAGGCAGATTGCAACAACTATAGAAGTCAGAAATAATATCGTGTATTACTTTCAAATAAATATACCTCCCTAAAAAATAAGCAATATATAGTTATAAAAAAACAAATATAATGAAGTTCATTTATTGATAATAATATAGAATGTTTATATAAACGATAAATTATATCATCACATTACATATTATTACTTACTACTACAAATTTGTCAAATCTAGGATGAAAAATGGTACTAAAACTGAAGGTAAGATAAAAAGCAGGTGATGTGATATTGTAAAATCAACGAAAATTATGGAAGTAAGACGTATAAATTTTGTCGAAAATTAGGAATTGAAATATTTACACTATATTCAATATAGTGTAAAATGTGAAGAGAAAAGGAAAAATATTACATTCAATAGATGTGTTTAGAAAAAATGAATAGATAGCTTTTAGGTTTCTTTATCCTTAGGATAAAAGATGAAAAGGGAATCGAGTGAAAATCTCGAACGGTCCGGCCACTGTAAATGGGGAGTGATTCTTCAATATGCCACTGTGAATTTTGGGAAGGCGAAGGAAAACGATAATCCATAAGTCAGGAGACCTGCCAAAAGCTTTAGGTATATATGTCCTTCCGAGAAGAGGAGTAGTACTATAGGAAACTTGTTTATAATCAGTATAGCAAGTTATGTTGTATATTACGAACCCTATCTTTTTTGGAAGATAGGGTTTTTGAATTTCATTTTAAAAACTATTTTAGTAGCTTAAAATTAAGTGATATACTGCTTATTTTTTATAATAAAATGTTAGACATATCTAACATGAAAGAAAGGAGGAAAACAAATGATAAAGTCTATGAAGAGAGCATCAGTACTTGTAGTGGCGTTAATGATGCTACTATCATTAACAGTTGCATATGCAACTAATGTACCTGCTGATATTGCTATTTATAAGGATGGTTCTACTACAAAGATTTCAGTATTAAACAAGGCAATTGTTCAAGGATCACAAAATTTGGTTGTAGAAGGAGATGAAGCAACGCTTACATTTCATATTCAGAAAAATGATTTTTATGCTATACCTTGGAATATGATAAGGTTATCAGTTGATTTTAATGGTGATGGGGACTATACTGATGCAAGTTTTTCTGGTGATAAAGTAACACTTAAGTTCTCAGCTTCTAAATTGAAAGATGGTAAGAATTTTTATCCTGCAAAAGCAAAAACTGATATTGTTGGAATTGCAATTTCAGCTAGAGATTTTGAGTTCTGTATTACTAAGTAATGATCAATATGCTTAATTTAGCAAAAAAGAGAAAATAGCAAAAGATAAGCGAAATATCTAAAGTACTTATGACAAAAGAACTTCAGTAGCTAGCGTATGCTATCTGCTGGCATAAATGTTAGATAAATCTAGCATTAAAAAAAGGAGGAATAAAAATGATAAAATCTATGAAAAAAACATCTGTACTTGTAGTGGCATTAATGATGCTATTATCATTAACAGTTGCATATGCAACTAATGTACCTGCTAATATCACTATTTATAAGGATGGTGCTACTACAACCACTTCTGCTACTTCTATGTCAAACAAGGCAATTGTTCCAGGATCACAAGAGCTAGATGTGACTGGAGATATTGCAACCCTTACATTTAAAACGCAAACATTTTATAAGTGGTTTATACCTGGAAATATGATAAGTTTATCAGTTGATTTTAATGGTGATGGCAACTATACAGCTGCAAGCTTTTCTGGTGACACAGTAACCATCAATTTCCCAGCTTCTGAACTTGAAGATGGCAATAATTTTTATCCTGCAAAAGTAAAAAGCGATGTTGTAGGAATTACAATTCCAACTAGCAATGTTGAATTCTGCATTACTAAGAATAATCAACAGAATTAGTTTAGTAAAAAGAGAAAAAACAGTAAAGAACAAGTGATGCACCTGTATAGCTTGTGACAAAAAACTTCAGTAGCTGGTATATACTAGCTGCTGAGATTTTTTATTTTTTAAAAAAAGTGGTTTATACAAAAATTAAAGGAAAAATGTTGGTTCAACAAAGAATTTTGTGATAAGTAAGTGTTATAACTATTGTCAATTTATTTTTATGAGATACTCTGTAGAATATTATTTTTTCAAAAGTATGGATATAGAGCCATTCTCAATGATTTAATTGGAAATGATTACATTTTATAATTTTATTGACAGGATTTTATTTTCTTTAAATTACAAACTTTGACGTTGAACCAAAATGTTTTTACAATAAGGGGGTTGCCAATAAATGAAAAAGCTTTACCAAAAAACTTTAAGTGGCTTTTTAGTATTTGCCATGCTATTAACCTTAGTACCACCAATAGTAGTGCATGCTACTGAAGAATCGAAGCTTCCTAATGAAGTTGCACTTTCAACGGTTTTGGGACAGGAGGTTGATGAGACAAATGTAACGGTAGCAGATACAGTTTATTCTGCTGAAACATCAATATCAGTGACAAATGATATAACTTCTGTAAAATTGAGTGACTTTGAGAAGAAGGATTCAAAAGCAACGTTGTATTTTTATGGAAAAGACTCAAACCAAGATAATAAGGAAAACAGTGAAGCTGTAGAGTTAGAGGCAGGTAAAGCTACAACGGTTTATGTGAAAGTCGTAGCAGCTGATGACTCTGTATCAAGTAAATATACTATTACTATCAACAAAGAGGCAGTTAAAGAAGGAGACGAAGATGGTAAAAGTATTTCAGACAAAGTGAAGATAGATACTGTACTAGGAAAAGAGCTGACTATTGATAAAAAGAAATATGTAGAAATGGCTGGAGGAGCTTATAAGTTGCATAAGGTTGCTGCATCGTTATCAGTGGGATATGATGTGGAAGCTATTTCGAGAACTGATATTGTCCTTCAAAATTCAACTTCTACATTTGGATTGATAAATAATCCAGAAGGAAGTGGTGTACCAGAAAATAGCATAAGCCTCGAAGCAGGTGAAGAGAAAACCATTACTATAGTTATACATGCAGCTGATATGTCAATACATAGTGCCTACTGTCTCACTATAAGTAGAGCTAAAAACCCTGATGAAAATAAAAACAGTATTACAGACAAGGTGGAGATAGATACTGTACTAGGAAAAGAGATGACTATTAATAAAAAGAAATATGTAGAAATGGCTGGAGGAGCTTATAAGTTGCATAAGATTGATGCATCGTTATCAGTGGATTATGATGTGGAAACTATTTCGAGAAGTGATATTGCCCTTAAAGATGCAACTTCTACATTTGGATTGATAAATAATCCAGAAGGAAGTGGTGTACCAGAAGATAGTATAAGCCTGGAATCAGGTGAAGAAAAAACCATTACCATAATTATACATGCAGCTGATATGTCAATACATAGTGCCTACTGTCTCACTATAAGCAGAGCTAAAAAAGATGATGCAAATGATAATGGTATTCCTGACAAAGTGGAGTTAGATAAAGTATTAGGAAAAATACCTACTATAGTTTCTAAAAAATCTGTGTCTGAAGGTAAAGCGTACGAGATTAAAGCATCTGTGACAGTAAATAGTGAAGTGAAATCTATTTCATTAGATAACTTTAATGTTAAAGATAAAGATGCTACTATTGAATTTTTAGGTACAAATAAGTATGGAAGACCAACAACCGAACCTGTAAGTCTTGTAGCAGGTGAAAACACGATGGTTTACTTAAGAATATATGCACAAGATGGAACAGTAACTGGTATCTATACGATTACTATCGAATCTGATGATAAGATAGTAGAAATTACTAAATTCAAAACAATAGAGCTATACGGTGGAACTACAGATAACACAGTTTACAATGATGTTTATGCTATAACTAGCTATCTTAGCGAAAATTATTCTAGTGTTATCATTTCTAATACTAATGATATGATTCCCGTTACTAAGTGGAAGAACACAAATAAATATGATCCTGATACTGTGGGGAAATATATCTTCACTGCTGAATTAGGAAAAATTCCAAAAGGTTACACCCTTGGAAAAGATGTAACTGCAACTGCTGTGGTTATTATCTATGATAAAACACAAGTAGTAGACATTAAAGATAATGTATTAAAGGAAAAGTTGTGTGATGCCTTAAGGGTTGAAAAGAATCATGATATCACTGTGGGTGAACTGATGGGGCTAACTGGCACATTAGATTTGTCGAAAAGTTATGGTGATAGTTCGATTCAAGATTATTCAGGATTGTGTCATGCTAAGAATATTACTAAACTGGATCTAAGTTCAAATAATCTATCAAGTGTTATGTCCACAAATAAGTTATCTGATTTGAGCTATTTAACTAAACTGAAAATATTAAATTTGAATGGAACTGGGTTAACATCTCTTCCAAATATGAAAAATATGACTAAACTTGAGGAATTATATGTGGATAAAAATTCGCTGACAGATGTATCACAGCTTAAAAAATTAACAACTTTGGAAAATCTATCTATATCTAGTTGTAATTTGGATTCATTACCTGATTTAAGTGAACTTGTACGCCTCAAATATCTGGATATAAGCAAGAATAATATTACAACTTTAGAGAATAGTGGGATTGAAGAATTAGTTTCTTTGACTGAATTTATCGGAACAGAAAATAAACTAACTGCTATCGATTTGAGTAAGCTAAAAAATCTAACTCATTTGAAGCTCGGAGGGAATAAACTTACTTCTATTGAAGTGAAAAATTTACCAGAGCTTATTGAACTTTATTTAAGCAAGAATGCTCTTACTAACATAAAGCTAGATAAACTGCCTAAGTTAACGACACTTATTGCTGATAACAATGAACTAACGAGTATTTCAGAAGATATCTGTAACATAAAATCTATTGAGACGCTTGAACTAGGGAATAATAGTATCAGATCAATTAATAAAAACATTTCCAATTTAATAGCTTTACCTACTCTTAACTTAGAAAACAATAATATTGCAGTATTGCCAGATAGTATAAATAATATGAGTAATTTGGAGAAGATTCAATTACAGGGAAATAAGCTTGCTAATCTACCAGAGGACTTAGATGGACTTACCAATCTGAAAACATTGGACCTTGATAGCAACAGATTTGAAATATTACCTGACAGTATTGGAGATTTGACAGGTCTTACATCATTAGATGTACATGGTAATAAGTTGAAAGCATTGCCAGCATCTATGGGCAAGCTTATCAAATTAAGCACTTTGAATATGAGCTACAACAACTTTTCAAAGTTTCCAAGCTCTATATCAAAACTGATAGCTTTAAAAGAAATTAGTATGAACCAGAATTCCTTGACGGATGTCAATGTTGATTCAGAGGGAAATGTTGTAGATTTGAGAAACCTAACCAATGTAACTAGTGTAGATTTTAGCTATAACGAAATCGAGCAATTACCACAGTGGGGGAAGACGTTATCAAATTTGAAGACATTAAATATGAGCAATAATTATATATCTAACATACCTAAAGGTTATTTGAAGAATATGAAAAACTTAGATGATTTTAAAATTGATTTTAACTATATTAATTGGAACAATGACTTTGATGCAAAGAAGGAAATACAGGATTTTTTGGATGGTGGTCATTCGGCATCCGCTTATAATGTAAATGGTTTATTTGCTACACTAAAGGTGATAGATACCAGTGTTGGTTCAATTGTTTTAAAAAACAAAAATATAAAATATTATAGTTACAATTTTAAGGCTTCTGTAACTACTCCTTCTATTACTATTAAACCTACGAGTGTTCATAGTGAAACCAAAATTACTGTGAATAACAATACTATCAATAGTGGAGAATCATTTACAATCAAAGGCTTGAAATCAGGGATTAATGAAATCACTCTAGTTGCAACTAATAAAACTGACAACAGTACAGTTAAGTACAAAATTGCCATATCTATACCAAAGGAGGGTGAAGGAAAGCTTGATTTAGATCATCTACCTGATGGTACATACGCTATTGATATTGATGCTATGAGAGAAAGAGAAAACATACTATCTATGACCGATCAATTTGTCAGAGAAACTGCAAAAGTAAAGATTGAAAACGGAAAGATGACCCTTACTATGGTGTGGAGTAGCAGTGATCTTATAAGCATAAAAAAACTAGAAGGTCTTTGGTACAAGGATGAGAACGGAGAATATGTGTCGCTAATAATTCCAGATGATGACCCTGATACATACGGTAAATATACCTATTCTAAAAACGTAAAATACGATGCTGAAAAAGAGGCACTAACTATTACTCTTCCAGTAGAAAGTATCACAGAGGATAAGTACTTAAAGGTTTATGCTCCAACTGGAATGGAAGAATATAAACCTGAATTAAGAATTGTATTTAATACGGACACATTAGTAGACATGTCTACTGGCAAACCACTAAATACTATAAAGTTAGAAAGTATAGTCCTAGATACAACAAATGTGAAAAAAGAATATAAAGTGGGAGAAGCTCTAGATCTTAGTGGACTAGTAGCTACAGGAACCTATGATAATGGTACTCAAAAGACATTGAATATCTCAGAGGCAAATGTTACTGGCTTTGATAGCTCAAGTGCTGTTAAAAGTCAGACACTAACTGTGATGGTCAATGGGAAAACAGCAACTTATGATATATCTATAAAGGGTGAACAGATTGCTGTAGAGGATCTTAAGGATGGAGAATATATTATTTCAGCAGTAGCAAGACATTACTATGAACCAAATGAATTCTCAATGGCGAACCAATTCATAAAAAAACCTGCAACCCTTAAAGTTAAGGATGGAAAAATTAGTGTTAAGATGCTTTGGGAAAGTACAAACATTTCATTGAGTTCCTTAAAAGAATTAAGGGATAAAAATAGCGATGGAGAATTTGTGAATACAACTAGAACGTATGATCCTCAAAATGATACAGTTACTGTGGAATGTCAAGTAGAAACTCTAAAGAAACCAAAGATATTCCAAGTATATGTACCAGAGGAAATGGGAGAAACTAGACAAAAATTCAAGCTAGTATTTAATCTAGATACGTTAAAATTAGTGAAAGCATATGAGAAAGATAGAGACCAAGTCATAGAAAAATTACAAAAAGCAATCGGTACGCAAATAGATCAAACTAAAAAATATACAAAAGAAAGCTACAAAGTATATAAAAATGCATTAAAAGTAGCCAATGCAATTAATACAAAAACAGCTACAGTACAAGAAATAGATAAAGCAGCAAAAGCATTAGAAAATGCCATAGCTAGCTTAGAAGAAAGAGTAGAAGTAACTATTGATAAGAATCACTTGAAGCAAGAGATACAAGGAATTACTGATAAAAAGAAAAAAATAGTAATTAATGGAATATCAGAAGAATTAGCAAAAACATCTAGTGTCAAGATACCAGTAGGAGCTGTAGAAGATGCTAAGATGGAAGTACCAGTAAAACTAAATGCTCAAGGTAAAAAAGAAACAATACTGCCTAAGCTAGAAATTACATCAAATCATGGAAGTGTTACTATGCCAGCAGGAATCAAGGTAACAGGTGATGAAAACTGGGATGGAATAATGAAAATGCCAACAACTGTAAAAAATGAAGCTATTTCAAATATCAATGGTACACCAAAGATGGCAATATCATTAGGAGTTGATGATAAAACATTAACCTTTGATCAGCCAGTAAAAATAGTATTACCAAATCAAGCAGGTAAGAAAGTAGCATTTATAAGAAAAGAAGGAGATGCTCCTACTGAAATTAGCCATACCCTTTTAGCAGCTCAAAACACTTCAGAGGCTGCAGGTAAAGCTATGAAGGCTGCTAATGTAGCCGAAGCTAAATTAGATGTAGGTCAGGATTTAGTCATTTGGACAACACACTTTACAACCTTTGTTGCTTACGAAGAAGCTAATGATTTAGGAACAACAGGAGGAGGACCAGCAGAGAAAGGTCTTACGAATGGAACACATCGTATTAAAGCATGGGCAAAGCACTTTTATGAAAATGGAAAATCAATGGCTGACCAATTTATAAAAAGAGCGACTACCCTTGAAGTGCAGGATGAAAAAGTTACAGTTCGAATGGTTTGGGATAGCACAAATATTTCATTAAGTAAATTAAAAGAGTTAAAATATGAAAATAGCTCTGGAGAGCTTGTAAATACACGTAGAAGCTATGATGCAACAAATGACTCTCTTGAAATCGAATTAGAAGTTAAAAAGGAAGCTATAAAAGAAGGAATAACATGCCAAGTATATGTACCAGATGGAATGGGAGAAACTAGACAAAAATTTAAGTTAATGTTTGATTTAGATAGCTTAGATAATGTAAGTTTAATAATAAAAGAAGCTGAAAAAATAGAAAATGGTTCTTATGAAGCAGACATAAAAATATTAAAAGAAAGTGAAGATAAAGCTTCAATAGCGGAATCTTATTTCCTTAAAAAAGGAGATGTGAAAGTTGAGAGTGATAAAAATCATGTACGCTTATTCATAAAGAATAAGGAAGATATAAAAGACTTAAAAATAGAAGTAGATGGAAACAATGTAGCATACGAAACAAAAATAGTAAAAGAATATGACAATGGCAAGAAAGCTAACATGATTAAATTTGAAATACCAAAGCTAGATGCTACTATAAAATTAAAAGCAAAAATAGTACCAGAGGATAATAAAGAAGTTACTTTTAGAGTAGTATTAGACCAAGATAAAATGAAGAAGAAAACGGATGACAGTATAGATATCTATCTGAACCTACTAGAAGGAAAAATCATCAAAGCAGTAGATCTAAGCAAAAATGGACTCTATGAAATGACTATGGAAGTAAAGGAAACAGATAAAAGCTTACTAGCCATGGTTCAAAAATATTTAGTCGATGAGATCAATTATGAAGTAATTAAAGGTAAAAATTATGTACAAGTCATGTTGAAAAATGTAGACGAAATAAAAGACCTTAAAGTATATGTAAACTCTATGGGTGCAAAGTATGAAAAAATAACGAATAATGAAAAAAATACAGTTATTCGATTTGAAGTACCAGATGCAGCTGCAAAAATAAGATTTAGTATATGTATGTCAGAGAAAAAAGAAGGATATACAGGCTTTGATATTAAACTTAAAAAGGCTACAGCAAAGGAGCTTCAAGAAAAAATCTACTTATATATTCAATTACCAAAGATAGTAGATGTAAAAAAAGGAGAAACCAAAAACATCCAATTAGATGTAGCACCCCTTATAGAAGAAAATAGAACATTAGTCCCTCTAAGAGGAATTTGTGAAACATTAGGGGCAAAGGTGAAGTGGGAAGAATCAACTAGAAGTATTTTATTAAGTGATGGTGATATGAAAATCGAGCTACAGCTAGATCAAAAATCTGCAAAGGTAAATGGAAAAACGATCAAAATGGATGTAGCTCCAAAGATTATTAACGAAAGAACCTTTGTACCAATCAGATTCATTTCAGAAAGCTTAAAGCATGAAGTAAAATGGGTTAAGGAAGAACAAAAAATTGTTATTACTAAAAAAGTAAATATGGTAGAAAAAACAGATACAAATAAAAAATAGAATAAAGAAAAATAAAAGTAGTAATGAAGTAAAAAGGATTTTCATAATCATGTCATTGGGAGGATCTATGAAGATGAGGAAACTTCTCATCTTCAACCCAGTGATTGTGGGAGAAGTTTATTGTGAAAAGAATATAAGGATAGAGAAAAAATAAATGTTTTTAAAAGTAAAAGTTTATAAAAAATAGGGGTGGGGGATATTATGAAAAATAAATTATTATTAGGTATGAGTAGTGTTTTAGTAGCAGGTTGTTTAGTGGCAGCTCCCTTGTCAACGTCAGCACAAGGCACAAAAGCTATTGAACCATTAAAAAAAGAAGTTGTTCAAGCAGAAAAAATCATAGTAAAGGGAGAGCAAGAGCCACTTAAGGTAGGAAAATATAAAGTAACCGTATATGCTTTGAAAAAATATGTAGATGAAATGTCTATGGCAGGACAATATATGAATTCCACAGGGATTTTAGAGGTTGTAAAGGATGAAAAAGATAAAAATAAAACGAAGGAATATTTATCTATCAATTTGATAAGAACAGACTGGATGGAAAATAGAAAAGTTATGATTGATGGAAAAGAAGTAGAGCATACAAGTACGCTTTTAAAAACTTATGAGGAAAAAAATGAAGTAGGTAAGAATAAAACAGACCATACCCTTAGATTTGAAATTCCCACAGTAGATGCAAAGATCAGCTTAGGGATGAATGTAATTCCTATGGGCAATGCAGCTGTTGAGTTTAGATTAGATTTACAGGATGATATTACAAAATTAGTAGAAAAAGAAGTAAATAATAAAGCAGTAATCAATAAGGAAACTAAGGAAACTAGTAAAAAAAACTAATAAAAATAAAAAATAGACTTTAAGGAATAGCTCTATTTTGAGAAGGTTAAAAAGATCACCTTTCTTAAAATAGAGTTTATTCATAGAAAATAGAGGGGGATCAGCATGAAAAGATGGACAGCTTTTATGCTAGTGATAATGATTTGTGTTATGTCTGTTGGATGTGGTGCCAAGGGTGATGAACTTAAGGATAAAAATATAGATACAAAAAGTAAAGAGACAAGGATTGTTGCAGGAAGTGTTGCTGTAGCAGAGATGCTACTAGCACTAGATATTCCAATGGTGGGAAGACCGAGTACCCAATATGGTATAGCAGATGAAATAAAGGATATTCCAGAGATAGGGCTTCCCATGAATCCAGATTTAGAGGTGGTTAAAAGTTTAAGAGGTGATGTATTTATTACATCAGGTGCATTAAAGGAGCTAATTGGAAGCAAATTTGAACAAAATGGGGTTCATCCCATGTATGCAGACTTGAGTTCTTATGATGCTGTAAAAGAGACTATTAAAAAGTTTGGAAAGGATTTTGGAAAAGAAGAAAATGCAAAAAAAATCATAGAAGCTTTTGAGAAAAATGAAAAAGAGATTTTAAAGGATATTGATCCTAATAAAAAAGTAAAGGTCATGATTTTATTTGGTGCGCCAGGACATTTTATGTTAGCTACAGAAGAATCCTTTGCAGGAAGCTTGATCAATAAATTAGGGGCAGAAAATATTACCTCTTCTGTAAAATCAAAATACAAAGGACCTTATTTACCTTTTTCCCTAGAGGTAGCCCTTAAAGAAAATCCAGACATTATTTTTAGAATGTATCATGGGTATATAGAAGAAGCGAGAAAGCAAGTACAAGAGGAATTTAGAATGAATCCTCAATGGAAAAATTTTAAAGCCATAAAAGAAAATAAGGTTTATGATTTAGATCCAGAATATTTTGGGGTTACAGGAGATATAGGTGCAACAGAATCTTTAGAAAAAATGAAGGATTATCTTTATAAAAAATAAAGGAAATGGTGAAAAATATGAAAAATATGAAGGAGAAAACAAAAATCCTAATCATTTTTTTTAGCTTTTTATTGTTAGGATTTTTAGTGATCGGAACCATTGGTATTGGAAGTGTAGATATCTCTATTCAGGAGATTATGGAGATCCTTTCAGGAAAAGGAGATGAAATCAATCAAAGTATTGTATTAGATATGAGACTTCCTAGAATTATTCTAGCTGTATTTGTTGGGGCAAGTCTATCTATATCAGGGGCACTACTTCAATCGGTTATGAGAAATCCATTGGCTGATCCGGGAATTACAGGGGTTTCTTCTGGGGGAAGCTTAATGGCTATTTTGATGATGTTATATTTTCCTCAGTTTTATAAGTTTATGCCGCTCATGGCATTTTTAGGAGCTATGCTTGCTTGTACATTAGTCTTTATCCTTTCTTGGGATAATGGGATTAAGCCTATAAGGGTCATATTATCAGGAGTTGCTATTAATGCCATGTTTGTAGGGGCAACTTCATTACTGGCCATTATGAATAGTGATAAAATTCAAGGGGTACTACTATGGCTCAATGGAAGTATTGCTTACAGGGGCTGGAGAGAAGTAAGTTATTTTCTACCTTATTGTATTGTAGGAATTCTTTTGTCCTTATGCTGCATGAGAGGAGCCAATCTTTTAGCATTAGGAGATGATGTAGCTACAAACTTAGGGGTGAATGTAAATAAGACAAGAATACTCATTGCATTAGTGGCCGTATTTTTAGCGGGGATTAGTACATCTGCTGTTGGAATTATTAGCTTTATAGGGATTATTGTTCCCCATGTATGTAGACTCCTATTAGGGTCTGATTATAAGTATTTGATTCCTATGAGTACAGTTTTAGGAGGAATCATATTGCTCTTAGCAGATACATTGGCTCGAACTATTGCAAGACCCATTGAATTACCTGTAGGAGTAATGATGGCAATGATCGGTTGTCCTTTCTTTTTATTTCTTCTAAGGAGGTCCAAATCACATGCTTAAGGTAAATAATTTTAAAATAGGCTATGACAAAAAAGTTATTGTAAAGGATTTTAATGCTCATGTAAAAAAGGGAGAGATTATTACCATTATAGGACCTAATGGTTCGGGGAAATCAACAGTACTAAAAGCCATAGGAAGATTATTAAAGCCTATGGAGGGAATGGTTTATTTAGATAAAAAATCCTTATGGGAAATGAAGGGAAAGGATATTGCTAAGGAGATGGCTTGTCTTTCTCAACGAAATGTAGCTCCTGAGGATATGACTATTCGAAAAGTTGTTACCTTTGGAAGAAATCCTCATAAAAAATGGTTTGAAGGGATGAATCATGAAGATGAAAAAATTATTGATTGGGCCATTGAAAAGACTCATTTAAGAAAATTAGAAAATAAGAAAATGATTCATATATCAGGAGGAGAAAGTCAAAGGGCGTGGATTGCTATGGCACTAGCTCAGCAGCCTAAGCTATTATTATTAGATGAGCCTACAACTTACTTGGATATTAATAATCAAATAGAGATCTTAGATTTGGTGAAGGAACTCAATGAAAAATTAAAAATTACTGTCATCATGGTTTTACATGATTTAAATCAAGCAGCAAAATATAGCGATCAAGTGATTGTGTTAAAGGATGGAGAAATCAAAGCTTTCGGAAAACCAGAAGAAATATTAGATAATGAGCTCATCAAAGATATTTATCATGTGGAAATGAATATCTTGAAAAATCAATTTGGAGAAAAGCTTATATTTATCCCTAAAAGGATTCATGATACAGAATGTAGTCTATAGATTTTTATATTGAATTTATTAGGATGCTTCTATACTTGGTGAAGGCACTGTTTCTGTTTGAAAAATACAAAGTTTAAACAGCACCTTCAAGGTGTTGGAAGCATTCATAATAAATCAAAAAATGAGGGGAAAATCTATAAAAACAGAAGGAAATAAAGGGAATGGTTAAGGGGTAAGGCGATGGGTTTATAAGGGGGATTGGGAGGATGATCAATAAAAGATTAATTGGTTTAGTACCAGCATGTAAAAAATGGATATTTTTGACGGTTTTCATCCAGTGGATTGGTTTGTTAGCTAATATCGTAGGGATATTTTTTATAGGAAATTATATAGAGTATACATATAACCATGGGGTGGATGAAACAAAAAGTCTTATAACTTTGGCTATATGTATAGGGGTTATGGGGGTTCGGTTTGCAAGTAATTATTTGGCTGTAAAAACATCTAGCCTTTGTTCGCAAGATGCACGCAAAAACATTAGAAATACTATTTATCAAAAGCTTTTAGATTTAGATATTCATTATAATAAAACTACTTCTACTTCTGAGGTAGTACAAGTAACAATAGATGGAGTGGAGCGGTTAGAAATTTATTTTGGGAAGTATTTACCTCAATTTTTTTATTGTTTATTAGCTCCAGTAACCTTATTTATGATCTTAAGCTTTATTCATTTTAAGTCGGCTTTGACTTTATTTTTATGTGTGCCTTTGATTCCCATATCTATTATAGTCGTCATGAAGATTGCTAAAAGGTTACTCAAAGATTACTGGAAGATTTATGTGGATTTAGGAGATACTTTTTTAGAAAATTTAAGAGGGCTAGTCACCCTTAAAATATATGATCAAGATGAAGAGCGAAATGAGAAAATGAATGTAGAAGCAGAAAGGTTTAGAAAAATTACTATGAAGGTCTTAGCTATGCAGCTGAATTCTATCAATGTAATGGATTTAATAGCCTTTGGAGGAAGTGCTCTGGGGATGATTTTTGCAATAAAAGCATTTTCTTTAGGGGAGATTAGGATAGCAGGAACTTTGATGATTCTTTTATTATCTTCAGAAATTTTTATTCCTTTAAGGCTTTTAGGTTCTTTTTTTCATATAACTATGGATGGTATGGCAGCAGCAGAGAAAATATTTAAAATCATTGATACGCCTATTGAAGAACAGAAAATAGAAGAGATAAAGGATTTTCAAAAAATTGATATTGCTTTTGAAAAGGTGAATTTCCTTTATGAAAAGGATAGGAAAATATTAGAAAATATTGATCTAAATATAAAGATGGGTGAAACTACCGCGTTAGTAGGGCTTTCAGGATGTGGTAAGAGTACCATTGCAAATATACTTATGGGATTTTATAAAGATTATGAAGGAAAGATTTTATTAAAGGGTGAGGAATTAAGAGAAATCGACCCCTTTACCCTTAGAAAGAAATTCCATATGGTTACAAGCAATAGCTATATATTTACAGGAACCTTTGAAAACAATTTGAAGATGGGAAAAACGGATGCTACAGAAGAAGAAATGATGGAAGTATTGAAAAAGGTAAACTTATATGATTATGTTTTTTCTTTGAAAAAAGGGTTAAAGGAAGAAATCAAAGAAGGGGGCGCCAATCTTTCTGGGGGACAAAGACAAAGATTAGCATTAGCAAGAGCTTTATTATATGATAGTGAAATCTATATATTTGATGAAGCTACTTCTAGTGTGGATGTAGAAAGTGAAGATGATATTATGAAGGTCATCTATCAATTAGGAAAGACAAAAACAGTCCTTATTATTTCCCATAGACTTTATAATGTAAAAAATGCAGATCAAATTTATGTTTTATCAAAAGGAAAGATTCAAGAAAAAGGAAATCACAAAGAATTGATGAATCAATTAGGACTTTATGCAAGGATGGTGAAGGAGCAAAATGAATTAGAGAGATCGGGGGGGCAAGACTGTGCGTAGAAAAGGAATTATCATCATGGGAAAACTCATAGGGCTCATCAAACCGTTAATTCATATAATGGCAATCACTATTACCATGGGGGTATTGGGTTTTTTAGCGGCTATGTTCATCACTATTTATGGAGGAATAGGCATTGTAAAGGTTTTAGGGTTTGAAGTAGGATTGTCCCTTACAAAGATTTGTACCATCATGGTCTGTTTAGCAGTAGCTAGGGGATTTTTACGATATATAGAGCAGTTTTCGGGACATTTCATTGCTTTTAAATTGTTGGCTATTTTAAGAGATCAGGTATTTAAAAAATTAAGAGAACTTTCTCCTGCAAAGCTTGCTCAGGAAGAGAAAGGAAACCTCGTTTCAATTATTACCAGTGATATAGAGCTCCTAGAAGTTTTTTACGCCCATACCATTGCACCGATTATGATAGCTGTGATTACATCTATTGTAATGATTCTTTATATTGGAAGAATTCATGTTTATTTAGGATTGGTTGCAGCTTTAGGGTATTTTAGTATAGGTTTTTTGATTCCTCATTACTCTTCTCGACTCGGAAAAAATGCAGGAGTTGATTATAGAAACGCCTTTGGGAAGATGAATAGCTTTATGCTAGATTCTTTAAAGGGAATGAAGGAAATTATTTTATTCAATTCAGGAAGCAAAAGACTTCTTGGAATGGAACAAAAAGGAGAAACCTTAAATAAAGCTTTAAAGGGAATTAAAGAGCATGAGGGAATTACAAGAGCTATTACAGATATGGTGCTATTTACATTTATTGTAATCATGTTGATGAGCTCTATGCATCTTTATCATGAGGGAGGGATTGACTTTAAGGGGGTTGTTATTGCAACTATTGCTATGATGAGTTCCTTTGGACCCGTTGTGGCACTGAGCAATCTATCCAATAATCTACTCCTTACCTTAGCGGCGGGGAACCGTGTTTTAAATCTTTTAGAAGAAAGTCCTATGGTAGAAGAAGTAAAGAATGAAAAGGATATGACCTTTGGAGCAATAAAGGGAGAAAATATAAGCTTTGCTTATGAAAAAGATAATTTTATTTTAGAGAATGTAAATATTACTATCCCTAAGGGAAAGATTATAGGCATCTTAGGGGAAAGTGGTTGTGGAAAAAGTACCCTTTTAAGATTATTCATGAGATTTTGGGATACTACAAAGGGGTGCATCAAAATAAATGGAGAAGATATCAAAAAAATCAACACAAAGGATTTAAGAAAAAAACAAGGCTTTGTTACCCAAGATACTTTTTTATTTAATGAAAGCATAAAAGACAATATAAGAATAGGAAAAAAAGATGCCACATTAGAAGAAATTAAAGCAGCAGCTAAAAAAGCATCTATTCATGACTTTATAGAAAGTCTTCCTAAGGGGTATGATACAAGGGTAGGAGAGCTAGGAGAAAATATGTCTGGTGGAGAGAAACAAAGATTAGGAATGGCAAGGGCATTTTTACAGGATGGAGAGATGATTTTTCTAGATGAACCTACGAGCAATTTAGATAGCTTAAATGAAAAAGCTATTATTAAAACCCTTAAAAATCAATGTAAAGATAAAACGGTTGTATTGGTTTCTCATAGAAGGTCTACCATAAGTATTGCTGATGAAGTGTATTTGATGGAGAAGAAAAAGATTTGTAAAGGAAAGGAAGCTGTTTAGAGTATGCGGTAGAAAATGGAAAAAATATAATTTTAAAGAATAAAAGATCAGTGTGAAGCTTTATAAAAAATGATAAAATCCCCTAAATAGATCATATGAATTTAGGGGATTTTTGGTTTTATAAAAATTATATTAGAGAAGGGCATTTGTTTGGGTCTGAATATATTTTTCTAATTCTAAAGAAGAACTGGCTATAATTTCATGAACAAGATATTCAGGGTCAATGAGCTGAATAAGCTCTTTTACCTTAGAACTAGTAAAGGGTTTATGATTATCAATATTAAAAACATGCATAAATACTTCATGGCTAACGGGTGAAAAGGAGAAATCTTCTGGGTGTTTTTTATTTATTTGTTCTAGAACATATTTTCCAGATAAGGAACAATGAAGATGGACTCCTTTTATAAAGCTTTTTAGCTCTCCTAGATTATTAACTATGTTGATGATATACTCGATGCCTTCTTCTTCGTTTTCAAGAGCTGTATTTGTATTCATCAAATGACCTGTATCAAGGAGTAACCCTTTCTTTTCATAATCAACTTGATCCAATAGGCGAAGAACTAAATGTTTATCAAGTTTTCTTAAACCAGGCCACCATAAATTTTCAAATAAAAGGGTTACATCTGTTTCAAGATCTCTAAAAATTTCGTTGATTATTTCAGCCGTTGCATCAATTACTTCTGCATCAGAATAGGTGAACTGATAGTTAAAGGTATGCTCTATTTGTACGTGGGATACATGAAAAACAACATAGCTTACTCCTAGTTTAGTAGATAGCTGTATTTCTTTTTGATAATGATCAATGATATCTTTCTTATCTCCTCCATAATATTTTTTCACAAGGTCCATATCTTTAAATTGTTCTAAAAGTGCAGATTGATTACCTTTCCAAAAATCTAACCAAGTAGGATATTGTTTTAGGTGAACCCCTTTAATATTTCTCTTAGGAATGATTTCTTCTTTCCATCCTAAGGGATTTGAAAGTTCAATTCCATCTAGTTGATTTTTATCTAAAAATTTTAGGATATTTTCTGGTTTATTATTGAACTTTTGAAAATCAAAAGTATAGGTAGATAAATTCATAAGATTTAACAAGATCATGCATCTCCTTTTAAGTTTTTATAAGAATTCTAGTTTGGATGAATAGATTATATATAGGTATCCACTTTCATTATCTTCGTATAATTCTTATTGCTAGTGAGGTATCTATCGTTAGACATTTTATCCAGTAATTAGATAATACACCAAATATTATACATGTGAAAACAGAAGGATACAATGGTATGAAAATAATACTGATATTTACACAATTTGTAATTAATGCTACAATATGCATAAGGATATAGTAGGGGGTAGCACTTATGAATAAACTCAAAGGGAAAATCCCGGCAATTTTACTTTTATGTATTGCAGGGATTTTTATTTTTCAACTTTGTGGGAGTAAAGAAAAAAAGATGGATTTACTTTTTAGACAATTTAATAATGAAGATGCACCTAGTGCAAGCGTTATGGTTATTAAGGATGGAGAAATATTATTTAATAAAAGCTATGGATTAGCAGATATAAAAAGGAAAATACCAGCTAATGAAAATACAAACTATAGAATCGGATGTATGACAAAAGCATTTACAACCATGAGTATTATGATGCTAAAGGAAAAAGGGCTTTTAACTTATGAAACAACATTAAAGGATGTATTTTCAGACTTTTCTGATTACGGAGATGAAATTACCATTAAAAATTTATTAGAGCATGAATCAGGACTGATAGATTATTATGATTTGATTCCAAAGGATCAGAAGGAGCAATTAAAGGATCAAGATGTATTAAATCTATACAAAGAGAAAAATAGACTAATCTGTGAGCCAGGAACTAAATTTGGATCCTGTGATGCAGAATATTCTCTTCTGGCAATGGTAGTTGAGAAAGTTTCAGGAGTGAAGTTTGCTAAGTTTTTAGAGAAAAATATATTCAAACCCTTAGAGATGAATCATACAGTTGCCTACGAAAAGGGAATATCTACTATAGAAAATAGAGCCTATGGAGCAACCAAGGTAGATGGAAAATATGTTGAATGCGATCAAAGTATCACAAGTGCTGTTCTTGGTGATGGAGGAATCTATACATCTGTTGGGGATTATTATAAATGGGATCAAGCACTATATACAGACAAATTAGTAAGTTATGACACCTTAAAGGAAATTTTTGATGGTGGTTCAAGTGATGGTTATGGAGATATAATGGGGTATGGTTGGTTTCATTATTATAGCCATGGGAGAAAGGTAATGGGGTATTATGGAGGTTCTTGTGGATTTGGAAGTGGTGTTATACGTATCCCCTCTGAAAAACTAACTGCTGTAGTTTTTAGTAATTATAATACGCCAGATGATTATATAGATATGTATTCAAAATATATGAAACAGATTGCAGATATTTATACGAAACCTGTAAATTAAAGGAAAGCTATCAAAGGGAATAAGTCCCTATTGATAGCTTTTTTAAAAGGAGTATACAATCTATGATAATTAAGGAGGAGATATAGCTAGCTCTTTCGAAAAGCTATATAAATATGATACCCTATAATAAAAAGATTAAACAAAAGGAGAAAAAATATGAGAATTTTACATACGTCCGATTGGCATTTAGGGAAGAATCTTGAAAATTCCAGTCGGATAGAGGAACAAGAAAAATTTATTGACGATTTTGTAGATCTAGTTGAAGAAAATAATATAGATCTAGTGATTATTGCTGGAGATATTTATGATCACAGTAATCCTCCAGCTAAGGCAGAAAAATTGTTTTATAAAGCACTTAAGAAAATATCAAAGGATGGAGAAAGGATCATTTTAATTATTGCTGGAAATCATGATAGTCCAGAAAGATTAGTAGCAGCTAGTCCTTTAGCTTATGAGCAAGGAATTATTCTTCTGGATACGCCTACATGTAAGGCAGAGGTAGGACCTTGCGGAAAGCATAAAATCCTAGATAGTGGCAAAGGCTTTTTAGAGGTAGAAATCAGTGGAGAGCGAGCTGTCATTGTGGCTATGCCTTATCCAAGTGAGAAAAGATTAAATGAAGTCATTTATCATAGTATAGAGGAAGAAGATCGTCAAAGGAGCTATAGTGAAAGACTTGGGGAGCTTTTTGGAAATTTATCTAGAAAATATCGAGAGGATACCATCAATATAGCTGTATCTCATTTATTTGTTATAGGAGGAGAAGAATCAGCATCTGAGAGAAATATTCAGCTAGGAGGAAGCTTAGCCGTAAGAGCATCTGATTTACCCCTGAAGGCTCAATATATAGCCCTTGGACATTTACATCGACCTCAGGAGGTTAAAAATAAAGGAACGAGGATTGTTTATGCAGGCTCTCCCCTCCAATATAGTAAAAGTGAGAGAGGCTATAGCAAATGCTGTTATAGGGTAGAGGTATGTGCTGGGAAGGAAGCGAAGGTTGAGAAAATATTACTAAAAAATTATAAACCCATAGAAGTGTGGAAATGTGAAAATGTAGAGAATGCTATAAGAAGGTGTGAAGAAAATAGGGATAGAGACGTATGGGTATATCTTGAAATCAAAACGGATGAGTATATTACCCAAGAAGAGATCAAGAGGATGAAATCATTTAAAAAAGATATATTAGAAATAAAACCCATTCTAGAAGGGCGAGAAGAGGAAGAATTTTCTTATGAATTAAAGGAAAAGAAGATAGATGAGTTATTTAAAAGCTTTTATTATCGTCAAAGAAGTGTAAATCCTACAGATGAGGTGATGGATTTATTCTTAAAGGTAGCAAGTGGGGAAGGGGATGAAGAATAGATGAAGCCCATACTTTTAAAAATAACAGGACTCAATAGTTTTATGAGTGAGCAGGTTATTGATTTTAGAACCCTTACAGATAAAGGGCTATTTGGAATATTTGGTCCTACGGGGAGTGGGAAATCTACCATACTAGATGCTATGACCATTGTATTATTTGGAGAGATTATAAGAAAAAATAGAGACTTTATGAATACCAATTGTGATAGCTTATCCATAGGCTATGAATTTGAAATTGGACTAGGAAATAATAGAAGATATTATATTGCAGAGCGTAATTTTAGGAGAGATAAAAATAACAACATCAAAACAAAATATGCTAGACTCATGGAAAAAACAGAAGAAGAAATTTGTATGATAGCAGAAAAGCCTACAGAGGTGAAAAAGCAGATTGAAAAAATCATAGGGCTTACATTAGATGATTTTACTCGTTCTGTTGTCCTTCCTCAAGGGAAATTTAGTGAATTTCTAAAGCTTAAGGGGAAAGAAAAAAGAGATATGCTAGAGAGAATCTTTGGCCTTGAAAAATACGGAAAACAATTGGGAGAAAAAATTAAAAAAGCTAGAAATAAAGAGCTTAAAAAACAAAGTCAATTAGAGGGTGCATTAAAGGGTTTTGAAAATATTTCAGAAGAAGGCTATGAAGAAAAAGAGGAAGAACTAAAAAGCTTAAAAGAAGAAGAAATCAAAATCAGCCATAAAAAGAAAAAAGCAGAAGAGGATTATGAAAAATATAAAAACATCTGGGAACTTCAAAAAGAAATAAAAGGATATGAAGAAAAATGGATGGCTTTAGACAATAAAAAAGAGGATATGGAAAAATTAAAGGAGAAGGCTTTAATGGGAGAAAAAGCTCTTTTTGTAAAGCCTTATATAGATGAAAAATTAAAAACAGAAGATGAAATCAAAAAAAATGATGAAGCACTCCTTGTTGCTAAAAACAAACTAGAAAATATCAAAAAACAAATGGAAGGAATAGAGAAAAAATGCAAAGAAGCTATAGAGCAAAAAGATTTATTCCTTCCTAAATATATTCAAAAGGAAAGTGATTTAAAAAGAGCTATTGAAATGAAAGAAGATCTAGGTCATTTAGAAAAAGAAAGAGAAGCTTTATTAAAGGAATATAAGGAAAAAAATGAAAAGAAAAAGAATCTTATTGAAAAATTAATGACCCATGAAGAAAAAGGAAAAAACCTAAAGGAAACCTTTAAAAATCAAGAGAAAAGAGTTAGTGAAATAAAGACAGACCTATCCTATAGAGAACAAATAGAAAAAGCTTTAGAGGTAGAAAAGGATTACAATGAGCAAGGGAAAAAAATCAATGAGTTAAAGGAAAAGATTAAAGAGAAAAAAAATAGTTATGAAAATAATAGAGAAGAACAGCAAAAAATATTGAAGCTTCAAAAAGAGAAGGAAGAAGATATTCATAAGCTGATTCAAAAGCAAAAGGAGCTAGAAAAAAATTGCCCTGGAAATGATGAGACCCTATTAAAGAATCAGTTACAATTAAACCAGTTAAAAATAGAATTAGATAAAGGAATAGAAAATGTAAAGAAAAGAGATGCTTTAAAGCTTCAATATGAAAAAATAGAAAAAGATAGAAGTTTTCTAGAAGGTATATTCAATCAAAAAATCAAAGAAATAGAGGAAAAAGAAAAGGATCAAAAAGCATTAGAATTAGAGATTACACAAATAGAAAGAGAAAATATAGCTGCTTTTCTTGCGAAAAATCTGAAAGAAAATGATCCTTGTCCTGTATGTGGAGCTACGAACCACATTCATTTAGCTGTAGGGGGAGAGGATCATCTATTAGCAAATAAAAAAGAAGAAAGAGAAATTTTAGAGGGGAAGATCAAAGAGATAGATCAAGATTTAAGAAAAGTAGCTAGTGATTTTGAATATGCAAAAAAAGAAGTTAGTAGATTGAATGATGAAATAAAACCTCTTGATGAAAGCTTGAAAGGATTCAATTTAGAAAAACTAAAAAAAGCTTATGAAGAAAATCAAAAAGCTTTTGAAAACCTTAAAAATAGCATAGATGCTTG
Source organism: Marinisporobacter sp. (assembly GCA_025210395.1). Lineage (GTDB taxonomy): Bacteria > Bacillota > Clostridia > Peptostreptococcales > Thermotaleaceae > Crassaminicella. The sequence goes on along the minus strand of JAOARV010000035.1, from coordinate 25,739 downwards.
GAAAAAAGAAAAAAATGAATTAGAAGAAAAATTGAGTAAAGGTAAAGATGAAAAAAATGAAATAGATAGGTTTGTAGCTGAATTGAAGATAAAGGTCAAAACAGAGCAAACAGATCTAGAAGGATTAGAAAAAGAATTCAGAGAGACGGACAAAGCTTTCAAAGATTTAGTAACTGCTTATGAAAAATGTAGAGAGACTCTCAAGCTAGAAAGCTTTAAAGATGAAATGGATCGTATAAAAACAATAGAGAAAGAAATAGAAAAGATACAAAAAAATCAAAGAGATTTAACAACTAAAATAGAAGTATTAGAGCCAGAAATAAAAAAACTCAATGAAACCATTAATGCATTAAAGGTAAATCTACAAAGTATTAAAGATGTAGGACAAGAAAAAAGAAAATATATAGATGAGAAAAAGAAGGAAATGGAAAAGCTTACGGAAGGGAAAGAACCTTGTAAATATTTATTAGAGATACAAGAACAGATTAAAGTCCTTCATGATCAAGTAAAAAAATTAAATCAACAATTAGAAAAAGAAAAAATTGAAAAAGAAAATATGACCAATGAAGTGATTAGCAAGAGCCAAACGCAAAAAAATCTTGCTACAAACATAAAAAATCAAATCATCCGATTAGAAAAAATGCTCAAGGAACATGATTTTGAAAAGGAAGAAGAAGTACTCGCAGCACTGATGACAAAAGAAAAAATAGAAAAAGATCAGCAAGAGATCAAAAAATATGAAGATTTACTAAAGAATACACAAGACAATATGGATCGGATTAAAAAGCAATTAAAGAACGAAAAAATAGACGAAGCTACTTGGAATAAGATTGTAGAAGATAAAAAACAATATGAAATTCTTCTAAAAGAAAAGCATACTCAAATGGGTGCAATAGATAGTATCTTAAAGCAGATGAAAAAGGATTTAGAAGAATTAAAAGGCCTCAGAAAAGATTATAAAAAAGTAGAGCATCAATTAAGTCTTTTATATGATATAGAAAAATTGATTCAAGGAAATAAATTTGTAGAATTTGTAGCCATGAATCAGCTAAAATATATTGCAAGGGTAGCATCTAAGAGATTATTATCTATCACTGGGAATCGATATGCACTAGAGATTGATGATGAAGGAAACTTTACAATAAGAGATGATAAAAATGGAGGGGTGGTAAGGGAGACATCGTCCTTATCAGGAGGAGAGACCTTTCTAACTTCATTGGCACTAGCACTATCCTTATCTACTCAGATTCAGTTAAAGGGAAGTGCGCCACTAGAATTTTTCTTCCTAGATGAAGGCTTTGGAACGCTAGATGCCAATCTTTTAGAAGTAGTTATGACTTCTCTTGAAAAGCTTCATACAGATCAATTGTCAGTAGGAATTATTAGCCATGTGGAGGAATTAAAGGAAAGAGTTCCTGTTAAGCTACTGGTTACGCCAGGAGATGCTGGGGCTACGGGAAGTCGGGTAAGGCTTGAATATAGCTAGGAGGGGATCTTGAATAAGTGAATATACTCATAGCTAAAAGGAAAGAGGATGCCTTCAAATAAGAAAGAGAAGAATAGCTCATTTGTGATATAATGTTTAAGAAATATACACAGATACGATAATAGTATTAAATAGAAATTTTATATGAGGTTATTAAAGGGGAGGTATATAGCGAGTATATTATACAAGGAAGGGTGATTAGAATGCAACAAAGATGGAGCTTGAATGTTGAGGAATTTGGTAAGATTAAAAAAGCCAAAATAGAAATCAGTCCCCTAATCCTTTTCATAGGAGATAATAATAGTGGAAAAAGTTATTTGATGTCATTACTATGGGGATTATTAACACTAGGGAGAGATGTTTTTAATTATAAAATGTTAAAATCAGATAGCTATGAACAATGTGATAAGTGGTTAGCAGATCATATAGGGAAAGAAGTTATTATAAATGATGAAATTCAAACTATGTTTATTAATTTATTCAATGATTTATTAAATAGGAATAAAAAACTGATAGTGAATAAAATTTACAATTATCCTATAGAAATTAAGAATATGTTTATAAGTGATTATGAAAGAAATTCAACTTTGAAAATTCAATGGAAAGAAGATGCCATGAGATATTCTAATACAACAACATTAATTAAATTTCCTTATAATAAAGATGAAGAAGTATCTTCAGAGGAACGGTCAAAAATGATTAATTATATTTGTTGGAAACTTGTATTGGATGGATTGACAACACCATTATTTCCATTTAATTCGAAAAGAAAACATGATGGTTCTCCCATATATCTACCAGCTTCAAGAACTGGTTTTATGTTAACATATAAAACGTTAGTTCAGGATGCCATATCAAGAGGCTTTTCTTTGAAAATAGAAAACGAACAATATAAAAGTATATTTACTTTACCTGTGAATTATTTTCTTCAAGATTTAGTTAAGCTAGATCATGTAGATAAAAGTAAGTATGGGCATGTAGGTGAATATATTGAAGAAAATTTATTACAAGGAAAAGTATTAAGTGAGGATTTACCAGTTCCTAATTATACTTATAGACCAAAAGGCCTGAAAAAAGATATGCCACTACATATAACTTCTTCATTAGTTTCTGAATTAATGCCAATCATATTATTTTTAAAATCATCAATGAAGTATAATGTAATGATTATTGAAGAACCAGAAGCACATATTCATATAAAATATCAACTACTCATGGCAAGAGCTATTATACGATTAGTAAATGCTGGTCTACCTGTATGGATTACAACACATAGTGATACAATCCTTCAACAAATTAATAATTCGATTAAATTAAATAATAATCCTGATAAAGTAAGGATCATGAAAGAATATAATTATGAAGAAGAGGATTTATTATTTGAAAAGGATGTTCGTGTATATCAATTTGAAAATATTGATGAAAGAAAAACAAAAATTGAAAAACTAGAACAAACAAAAATGGGATTTCCTGCTGATACTTTTAATGATACACTTATCAATCTTTTAAATGAGACAGCTGCATTTGAAGGGGATGAGTAGGATGTTTTCAGAAAAAGTTATGGAAAGAATTTCTCTGCTAGATGACAATTTAGTAAAATATACAGATACAAGGATTGTTTTAAAAGAAGTAAATTCTGGGGGAGAAGCGGAATTGACATGTAAGTTGAGTAATCCTGCTATTACGTTTTTGAAGTTAGAGGATAAAAAATTAAAATATTTTTCATGTGATAATTGTGCAGATAATATTGTCTTTGAAAAAATAGGAGAAGATCAGTGGAAATTACATGTTATAGAGTTTAAGCGATCAGTAGGGAGTAAAGAGTGGGCTAAAATAAAAAAACAATTTATAGGTGCTATTTTAAATTCTTGGGCTTTAGCAGGCTTTTTAGGAATTAATCATTTTAGTGAAATAAAATGCTATACTGCTTTTGTAAGAGATAAGTTAGTAGCAAAAAGAAACCCTAATCCAGTGACATTAAGAATTCAAACGGGGAAAAAAGTTGACAATCCATATTTAGATTGGAAAAAAGATGAGATTAAAATAGATATTGGTAAAGTGTACCATCTAAAGCATGAAAAGATTAATCTAAGCTTAGAGAAGAAGAATGATAAAGACGTAGGAATAAGTGAAATTGATCTTTAGGCTATTTGTTGTTGTAGTAGAATTGTTTTACAAAATGTAATAGATGGTTGAAATAGAAGATTAATTATGAGTGAGTTTGTAAGTTTAATCAATGTGGTTGATCATAGAGATAGACTACATTTAGAGGAGGAGCAATTATGAGTAAGTTTTCAAATTTGCTCAGATTACTAATTTTACTAAGAAGTAAAAAACGTATGAAGACAAAAGAAATTACACAAGCTTTAGGAGTTAGTGAAAGAATGGTAAGAAAATATATGAATGACTTGTCTGAAGCTAGTGTAAATGTTGAATCTATACCAGGACCTAATGGTGGGTATGAGCTAATAGGATATGATTATCTTTTGAATTTAGATTTAAAGCGTGAAGAAGCCATAGCTTTGCAATTAGCAACAAAAAATTTAAAAAAAGAAAAATTTGAATTGATGGATGAGCTGGAAGCTTTAAATAATAAAATCAATATAATCTGTGAACAACGCTATACCTATGACGATTGTTCAGCAAATATTGTTATAAAAGCTAAACCAACGGAATTAGATCAGCAGATAAAAAGAGAATTAGAGATTCAAGCTACGTGTATAACAAAAAATAAATTAAGAATCAAATATCGTTCCATTTCGTCTGGAGAGACTACAAGAGTAGTAAGACCTTATGGAATTGTAACTAGAAATAATTTAAAGTATTTAAGTGCTTATTGTGAAAGAAGAAAAGAAATATTATTTTTTAAAATTGTAAGAATAAAATCTATTGAAGTGTTAGATGAAAAGTTTAGTATCCCAGAAGCTTATCATATAAAAGAACATATGAAAAATCAACTTGGATTATTTAATGAGAATACTTATAAGTTAAAACTACTTATAAAAAAGCCCTTTGCCCATTCTGTAAGTGAAGGAATCTATGGAGAGGATCAAAAGATTACATGGAAAGATGAGGAATCTATTATTTTTGAGGCTAAAATGAAGGGAAAACCAGATATTATTAGATGGATCTTATCTATGAGAACTGGGGTGACCATTATTGAACCAGTGGAACTTAAAGAAGAGATAAAAAATGAATTACAAAAAATGATAGATTTGATTTAATGTTTATTCAATCAAAAAGTTACAAGTCACAGAGAAAAAAGGTGGCTTGTTTTTTATTGGCATAATTAGAATCTGAGTAATTCTATAATGGATGATAAAATGAAATAGAAACATAAATAGTTCTTCTATTTGAAGTGATACGACATTGACACATGAATAGTTCTTGTATATGTCTGGATTGATATTGGTACTTGAATAGTTCCTTGTTTTGCAATAAAATACAATTAGCATATGAAAATTTTGTACTGAAAGGGGATAAGATTAAAATTAAAATGATTCTACAATGAATGATAGGTTAAAAATATTTTGAGGTGATGGTATGAATAGTAATGAATTACTTATAAGCGTGATTGAAAAATTGATTCAAATAGAAAAAGATAAAATGAATATGACAAATCTATCTATGGAATTAATACATTTAATCAATGGAGAAATTTATGAAAATGGCTCTGTCAATACGATAAAAGATGTTACTGGATTATTGAAAATTTTAACATTGCCATTGAATGAGTGGGAGATAGATTTTAGTTTACTATCAGAAAACATAAAGGAAAAGTCATTAGTAAGTTATAACGGAACTATAAGAAGAGAATTTATAGAGTATTATAATGAAAAACAAAGTATAGAAAATTATCATCAAAAGAATATGTTAGCTTTTTTAGTAGCGTGTAGAAATAAGAATATTCTTCATTCAAATTTAGATTATCAAAAAATATATACAGAAGGAAGAAAGTTTATTAATGGGAATAATGTTTATTTAAACCCTGTAATCTTTGAAGACTTTTTAGAGGATATTATTATAGATCAAGAATTAGTAGAGATCTATAGAAGTTTTTATTCAGAGTCTAAAAGCTTTTTAAATGATTTTTATGTATGTCCTATTTGTGGAGAGCGAATAGCCTTTGATTTTGAAAAAGAAAGAAAATGTAAGAATAGAATTTGTCAGAGATTAAATATGGATGAGCCTCCTATAAAAAAAAATAAAGGAAAATATGTAGTTATGAAATCAGGGATTAAGGTGTATACACTTTTACCAGGAATTACTGAACTTAAAGTCTTTAATAAGTTAAAAAATAGATTTAAGCTCAATATAGAACTTTATCCTAAGATAGATCTATATGATATTAGTGTCTCAAATGGGAATAAACAGCTTAATTTAGATATAAAAGACCATAAAGATCCTAAAAAATTAGTTGATATGATTGTAGAAAAACAAGGGATTGATAAATTTATAGACAATGATGTGATTCTTGTAATACCTGATTACAGGAAAGATTTTCAAAGAGATTATATAGATATTATTAAAAAGAAGTTTCATAAAAAGAATATTTTCATTAAAGTCCTATATGAAAGACAATTATACAAATATGTAGAGGTGTATTTTGGAGGGGATAAAAATGATAAAGATTGATACGATTGATGCAAATTTAGAAAATTGTCATTTGAAGGAATTTATTTTAACGGAGGTATTGCTATATCAAATAGAAAAGAAATTTCCAGACCAGTCTATAGAAGCAGCAAATTATTTACTATATGAAACTATAAAGGATGTATTTGATGGATTAGAGGAAACAGAAGAAATATATTATCTAAAAAGAAAGCAGCATCAATATAAATCATCTTTCAAATGGAAAAAACTATTAGAAGCCTATATGAAAGAAGCAGAAAAGGTCAGACTTTTTAAAATAAATGGACATGATCTTGTAAAGGTTAAATCAGAAATAATTATAGAAAAGCGGTATAAAAATTATAAAATAAAACTAAAAGAAGAGAATGGTAAATTAAATAAAGAAAAGAAATATTGTGAAGATGGAAATTTTAAATATTTAATAAAAAAACGATATACTTTTTCTAAATATGAACAAGAATTAAATGAGATACATAGCGGTAGCATTCCTAGTAAACTAATTGATATTAATAAAGTTATGCTTCCCAGATACAAAGAGAAAAAATCATTATATTTAGATGAAGATTTTGATTGGAAGCCTTTATTTAAAAAATTAGGATGGAAAAATCGAAATCCTATTCATTTAATAAAAGGAAAAACAGATAAAAAAGAAAAGTTGGTGTATGAAAATATAACACATATTGTTGGCGGATTAGGATCAGGGAAATCAAATTATAAAAAGGCGGAAACTGTTAGATTGTGCAGAAAATTTGGTGCAAAAGTTGGAATAATAGAAACAAACGTAAATGATGTGTTAGCCATAGCGAAGGAATTAAGGAAAACAGGATTAGAAGTTGCTGTTATATTAGGAAAAGGAAATTTGAAGAAACATCGGGATGCTTATATTCGAGGGATGATCAGGGAAAATGAGGACATAACTAAATTGATGGAAGAAGAGAATCAGATTCTTTCAGCATTAAGCGGTTCTTGTGAAATAGCTGCTTTAGCAAAGCATTATGATATAGATACAAAACAATATCCATGTGAAAAGCTTATGCAAGGTAGGGAGAATCAAAAAATGCTTTGTCCACTTCATAATCAATGTGGTTTTTGGAATGAGGCAAGAAAACTTATGGATGCAGATGTTTGGATAGGGACTCCTTATAGTTTGGTTTATTCAAGAATACCTAAATTTTTTGATTCTTACAATAGAACCTATTATGAAGCTGTGCATGACCTATTAGATCTTGTATTTATGGATGAATGCGATGAAATTCAGCAGATCTTTGATTCTATTTTTATACCAAGTGAAAAGATTTTTTCGGAGAATGATTATATAATAAGCAAATTAGAAAATTTAGCAAATATTTTAACAAAGAGAGTGATGGATATAAAAGAAACAAGATACCATACATTTATTAATAACCTTAGTCAGTTTAAAGGGGCTGTTGACAAAACAAGATTATTTCTAGCAAAACATAGGAGAATAGAAAGCTTTGTTTCAAGAAGACCCATATCTCCTAATTATTTAATGATGAATTTAATCCATTCAATAGAAAAGGAAAAAAATGAAGAACATGAATTTAGAAATTTGATTGGATCTTATTATGAAAGCTCTACAAAAAGGAATTCTACAGAATTTCAAAAACATGACTTATTTCAAAGATACAATAAGATTAGAGATTATGGTTCTCAGGAGAATCCTTTAGATTTATCGAAAAAAGCAGCAGAGGAATTAATGGAGAAGTATAGCATAACATTAAAGAAAAAAGTAGATCGTAAATTGTTTATACAAAAAATCCAATTATATATTTATTTGGTTCAAGTAGATTATTATTTCAATCATTTAGTAAGGGATTATCCTTTTATTAATGAAAAACTAGGGAATCAGTATGAGATAGTAAGTATTTTAAGTTCATTGCATAAATCCATATTGTCTTTTGTAACAGAACCCATGCTTGAAAGGTATGTAGGATATAAATTTCACAAGGATAAAAGAAATGATTTTATTGCTATTGAATTAGTTGCTTATGTAGGAATGGGAAGAAGTTTAATGTATAAATTGCCTCACCTGAAAAAGGAAATAAATAAACAAGGTCCAGCCGTGATTATGTTAAGTGGAACAAGTATAGCACCTGCATCAGGACATTATGATATGTATGTAAAACCACAATGGTTGTTAAAAAGCGATAAAAAAGAAGGGGAAATTTATCAAGAGTTTTTCCCTGTATTTGATGAAACAAGTCATGGAGAAATGATAAAAGTATCAGGAATCAGTGATCGGGAAGAAAGAGAGAAAAATCTAGCTAGGATGGTTGTATCACTAGAAAACAAATTGAACGCAGAATTGAAGGAATGGAAAAATAATAAGCAGCATAGAAAGATTCTTATGATTGTAAATTCATATTTAGATTGTGAAGTAGTTGGGGAAGCATTAAAAAGCACTTCCTTTAAAAATAGTTATTATATATTGAATGATCATCAAGATGTACCTAGAGTTTATGAAAAAGAGATGCTTGAGAGTTTTGCCAAAACAGAAGGGGATATTCTTGTTGCTCCAATGACGATCATAGAAAGAGGTTATAATATTTTGGATAGGGAGAAATCCTATTTTGGCTCTATTTTCTTTTTGATTAGACCTTATTCTATTCCAGGAGATTTCTATAGTACCCTCTCAATTATTCATTCTACGTATAATAAAGAATTAGATAATATGAGAAGTAAGGGGTTAGAAGGAGGAATGAAAAATTTACAAAAGCATGCTTATGAAAAATTAAATGATATTCTCAATAAAATCGCTGTATTTGATAAATTAAATGACGAGGAAAAGATCATATTAGCATGGTATACGATGGTTTCTGTAAAGCAGAGTATTGGGAGACTTCAAAGGGGAGGAACGGATTGCAGAGTTTTTTATGTAGATGGTTCTTTTGGAGAAAAAGAAGCTAATATGTTGACTCTTTGGTGTGATGTTTTAGTTAATCATATGGATAATATTTATGTAAAGGAATTATATAATAATTTTTATGAAGGATTAAGACTTTGTGTTGAGAATATGGAAGCTTTAAATATAATAGAGGAGGATGAAGCGGATGAATAAATTACAATTAAAATCATATTTTCTCAAAGAAGAAAATATACCAGAATATACTTTGTATACACTAAATATGCCTAAAAATGTAGAAGATTTTATTAATAAGCATTTTAGAAATGAAAGAGGCTATCTAGATGGAATTAAACCCATAGATATTTCAAAAGCTTTAATGGTATTATTTCCACAAATTGTATTTGTCACGAGTAAAGTATTAGAGAATTCTCAGGACCCTTGGATATATAGTACAGAAAAAATTGATGCTACAACGATTAAAAGAGTAGTAAAGGATTGGATAAATCAATCAATAAAAGATAAAAAGATAGAAGAAAGATGGATCTTTCATGAAGAATGGCAATGGAGCGAGGGGTTTAGCTCTAAGGAATTGATGATTAAGAAAGATTATATGAAGGATATGAATCTTCTTTTTTCAATTATTCCAGCACTTTTCGCCTTTGATTTCTGCAAAAGTCCTATATATTTTTCTACTATAGATGCACATAAAACATTTTATTTAGCTTGTGATAGTAATAAAAGGGAATGTGTTTCAGACCCTATTAGAAAGGGAAGATACTGTTTTTCCTTTGTATTAACCTTTGTATTAAAGACCCATAGAGATTATGAAAATGAATATTTTATTCAACCATATATATCTGTAAGGTCTTGGGTAAATCAAAGTTGTTTTAACGATAATAAATTGATTCTTAAAGGAGGAAATTCAAGATCTATATATATATCATTTGATAATCCTTTTGAAGATCAAGAAGAGGATGTATTTATAAAAGTATCTTTAGATAGAAAAGGCTATGATTTTGATATCAATGCAAAACCTAAGTTTTGTGAAAAATATATAGATACAAGATTTAATGGATTTAAGGATGTGGTAAAGGATGCCATGCATCATCCTAAGAAATACAGTAGTGGAGAAGAGGGGAAAAGAGTATGGATATTAGTTTCAAATAAGGATACCAATATGGTTACTGCAAATTCAGGACCAGGGCTACCTGTAAGAAAGGAAATACATAATCTTTTAATGGATAAATATAAATTGATTGCAAGAAAAGAAATAGAAGAAATAAACATAGAAGATGTTAAATTTAAAAATAATGAATTTTTCTTTTGTGATGATATAAAACATATTGTTTTAGAAGTATATCCATTGGAAAGACAACTCATAGACCTCGTGAAAGAAGTACTGATTAAGGAGTTTCAATTTAAGAAAGTTGAAGAAAATATATATACATTAAATGATGTGAGCCTTGAGTTTAAAGAGAAGGATAGTTTGGATGATCTTTTAGAGATTGGTGAGACTATAGAGGATCGATGTAGCGTTTTAGCTAGAAAACTAGAGCAGTATCATAAATCCATAGCAGTTGCTGCATTGATTCATATAGGAGCATATCATAATAAGGATGAAGAGATAAAAGAAAGAGATCCAAAAGGTGCTATAAGATTAGCTATGATGAAAACCAATCGAGTAAATCAATTTATTAATGATCTTAATCAATCAGAGGATGGTAAAAAGAAGCTTTCAGAGGAAGCAAAAAAAGGAAAAGTTAGGAATTCTTTATTAGATTTATTAAGTGATTTAGGGGTTCTTCCTAAGGAATATGAGAAGAGAGAATTACATAAGAAAGTATTGTTTGGAATTAGAACTATAGATAAAAAAATATTATTATCATATATAGCAGATGGAAAAACTTATTGTAAATTTTATGGTGGAGATGATTGGAAAATTTTAAGCAAATCTTTGCTTTCGGTTTCTAAGGAAGTAGTGAAATGTGCTGAAATAAAGAAAATTAAAAATAGAAGAAGAGCTACGAATGAATTTGTTGTTAAAAATATTAATGAGGTAACATCTCTTTATAAGGATAGGGAGATCATTGTATGTTTTGATGCTAGTCTACGCAATAACTTTTGGGAATTTGCTAAGAATAATCAATTAGACCCATCCAAATTATTAATTGATTCTCCAGAAAGAGTAAAGTTTTTAAGATTTAATCAGACAGATGAAATACCAGATTATTTTATTCAAACAGAAAAAAATAAATATAAAGATGGATTTAATAAAGTAGTAAATATAGTATTAAATGAAAATATATCTTTGAGGATAGAAAATAAAAAGGATAAAAAATATATAAAAGTTAGCAAGTTAGATAGGAATATTAATTTACAAGAATTGTTAGATATAGGTGAATATCTTGAAGAATGTTTAGCTGTGTATGGAATAAAAAAAATACCAATTCTTATTATAAGAGAGGTAGTGATAGATGGGGAAAGATATTTAGCGTTATTCAAGCAAGTGGAAGAAAAAATAGTCATGTACATAAATGATAAAAAGGTAACAGATTCATTTCAACTAAAAAGAGAAGTGTTGTGTAAGGTGGATGTAAAGGATGAAAGACCTATAGAAAAGCTGACAAAGGAAGAAATAAATAGTTTTACGGAAAAGATTATAGAGGGATCTACGAAAAATACAGATAGCTATCTTTTGATAGAAAAGGATTTGTTAAATAGAATTGATTGCGAAGGGTTTAGAACATTTAATAAGTTCAATTTTTTAGGAGAAGAATTTGAAGGCCACAAAATAAGTTCTCGTGGAACTAAAAAGCCTATTATTCATTCTAAGTATATGGATAATAAAGGTAAAGGATTGTTTTCTGAAAATTTTTCCACATTTTATTCAATAGGTTCAAGACCAGATACCATGAAGGGGGTACCTGTAAATGTGACGAAAATAGATTTACCGAATAAACTATTGAGCAAACAAAGAATGGTAGAAATTACAGTGGCAGGTGAGTATGAAGATAAGGAAAGAAAAGAATTAGGTGAATTGGGACATGTTTTAAGAGGACTGAATTTAACTTTTGGATTTCATGCAGAAATGCCATTACCTATTTTTGTATTAAATAAGCATAGGAAATATATTGAATTAGTGAAGGGGAATAAGTAAGCTTTGCAATGATCTTATTCAATCACTAACTATACTCAGGTAGATGAAAAATCAAAAAAGCCACCAAAGGGAAAATCCCTATTGACAGCTTTAGGGGGTTTTTACAATAATTCTTTTAATGCGGTCATTGCTTTTTCATAATCAGGATGATTCGTAACTTCTTTAAGGTACTCTACATAGCGTACCTTATTTTCTTTGTCTAAAATTACAATGCCACGACTTAAAAGTCTTAATTCTTCAATGACAAAGCCATAATTAAGACCAAAGGATAAATCCTTATGATCCGATAGGGTTATGACTGCATCAATGCCTTTAGCGCCGCAAAATCTCTTTTGTGCAAAGGGCAAATCTACACTGATGGTTAAGATCGCCACATCTCCTAAGGAAGCTGCTTCTTGGTTGAAAAAAGTAGTTTGAAATTCACAAACTCCTGTATCGATAGATGGGACTACGCTAATGATTTTTATCTTTTCTTCTACATCCTTTAATGAAAAAGGAGTAAGATCGTTTTTTAGTACTGTAAAATCTGGGGCTGTATCTCCTACCTTTATTTCTGTACCTAGTAAGGTCATAGGATTTCCTTGCATGGTGATGATGCCTTTTCTTTTTTCTAGCATAAATGATAAGCTCCTCTCCAAATAGTATATATATAGGATACCCAATGAAAAAAAGATGAAACATATGATTTTGATTTTAAGCTACGATTAAAATATATCGCAGCATTTCTTTTATGTGAATGAAAATGTATTGGAGTGAGAAAATATGATATAGGTATATTTTACTATTGTAAAATGTAATTTCTTCGAAAAATAAAAGAAAAAATAGAAAATTGATAAATAGAGTATAAAAAATTTATGAAATAATTGACCACTATGTAAAAAATAGTATATTCTTATAAGATAGATTGTTTTATTTAAAAAATATAATGGGGATAAGAAAAATATGGGGAATAAGATTATTAAAGAATGGAAAAAAACAGGGATTATTAGCGGGTTAATTTTATTACTTTTTATAATAACAATCATTTTTAGAAGAAACCATTTAGAGGTTGATTATGATGATTTTATAGTGGAGGGAATCTATTTTATTTTTATTGTATTTTGTTTTTTGGTGGCACTAGAGTTTAAAATAAAATATTTAACTATGGGATGTGTTTTCCTTTGCATATTGTTATTTAGTGATATGTTAGATGAATTAAGGTTTATACCTATTCCTAAATGGCAAGATTATTTGATTGAAGAGTTGTTTTTAGGATTGGGAATTGTATTTATTGCATATGGATTTTATAAATCTCTTGAAGAAAAAGAAAATCTTTTAAATCAATTAAGATATTTTGCCTTTTATGATCGGTTTACAGGCTTACCGAATAGAAGATATATAGAGGAGTATTTAACTATCTCCATCAATGAATCCATTAAAGATCATACTAAAGTAGGCGTATTATTTATTGATTTAGATAAATTTAAATTAATCAATGATACACTAGGACATTATTTTGGAGATGATCTTTTAAAACTTGTGGCAGATAAACTAGGAGAGGTTATAAAAGATCAGGGTACGATTGCTCGTTTAGGTGGAGATGAATTTATAATAGTAATGGAAGGGATGGATCATATAGATCCATTAAAAGATATGGCTAAAAAGATTATTGATTTATTTCAAAAGCCTTTTATAGTAAAGGAAATAGATGTACATATTACTTGCAGTATAGGAATTTCTATAACTTCTGATGAAGAGATGAGTACAGAAATATTATTTAAAAATGCAGATGTTGCCATGTATCAAGTAAAAGAAGAGGGTGGAAATAACTATAAGCTTTATAATAAGACTATGGATGAAAAATCAAAGGAAAAGCTTCACATTGCAGAAGCGATTAGATATGCAATTAAGAAAAAAGAGTGGATTCTTCATTACCAGCCTAAGGTGAATATTCAAACAGGGGAAGTTTCTTCACTAGAGGCACTCATAAGGTGGAACCATCCTAAATTAGGTCTTACTTATCCAAATTATTTCATACATGTAGCAGAAGAAACAGGTTTGATTAAACACCTTGATTTACAGGTGCTAGAGCTTGCTTGTTTGCAAATAAAAGATTGGACCAATAGAGGGGTAAAGCCTGTCAATATTTCTGTCAATATTTCTGCAAAATTATTCAACGAAAGTAAATTCTTAAAAGAAATAGAGGAGATATTTAATCGTACAGGCGTTGATACATCGTTAATCAATATAGAAATCACTGAAACCGCATCTATGAAAGATACAGCGTATACCAATAAGATCTTAAAGGCGTTAAAGGAAAAGTATATAAAAATATCTTTAGATGATTTTGGAAAAGGTTACTCATCACTCACTTATTTAAAAAATTTTCCAATAGACGTATTAAAAATTGATAAATTATTTGTCGATGGAATCAACAAGGATAAAAGAGATGAATTGCTTATAAAGGCAGCCGTGAGTATGGCAAAAGCACTGAAGATCAAAGTTGTGTGTGAAGGGGTTGAAACAAAGGAACAGCTAGAATTTTTAAGAAATATTCATTGTGATGAATATCAGGGATACTTGTTTAGTAAGCCTGTACCTATTGAAGAGATTGAAAGAATACTTTATAAAAGAAAAAATATATAGAGAATAGCATAGGTAAAAGAAAGGATAGCTCCTTTGAGAAGATGGATTTTCTCAAGGGGGTATTTTTATTTTAGATACAGAAAATTCTTTTCTATAGATAGAAGTATAGTATTTAAAAAAGGAAAATGAGAAACTGAAACAAAAATCCGCAATATTCTAACGATTAAAGCATTTAATACATTTTCAAAAGAAATTGCTATCGTTACAATTATTTGTATTGAAAATAAGTCTATATTCATAAGGCAGAAGGGGTAAAGACAATCGTTTATAGGATAGATTGAGGGAAATACAAATTTGTTTTTTCAGAAAATAGAAATCTTGAAAAATGTATATTTCTCGTTTGATGAAAGGTAGAAATATCAATGCTTTTAGGTGTATTTTTGTGTTGAAATTATATCTTTTCTATTGTATGATGTACTGGCGGCAGAAAAGAAAAACAATTCCGTTGATAGATTAAAAAAATAGAAGAGAGGTATGAGCGTTATGAAAAAGTCAAAAGAAACGATTTTAGATTGTTCATTAAAAGCATTTACAGCATTTGTAGGATTAGTTACTATCGTTGGATTATCAGGTCTTGCATTTAGTATTAGTTGGGTAATTGTTAATAATATATCAGATGTGGCTTCAAATATGATTATTGCATCCCTTGTAAGTATCATGGGAGCAAGAATGATTATGATCTATAGAGGAACACATCAAGCTACATTCAAAGTGGATGAAAAATCTTGGAAAAGAAGATCCTTGGCTTTTATCTATAGTATGATTCCAGGGATAGCAGGAATTAAGGCATTAAAGCCTGTTTATGGAACAAGAAGAAATACAGCTTGGTAAATTTATTTTAAAAGATAAAGAGTTGAGTTTAAATCATTGATTGATTTGACCTTGACTCTTTTTTGTGTGTACATATTTTAAGCACAAGAAAGAAAGACCTTGAGTATAATAAAATAAAAAAGGAGAAAAGCAGGGGGATCAATAATGTCATTTTTCAATCTACCACCAGAACAATTTACCCTATTATCATACTTAGTGGCCTTATTGTTGATACAAAACTTAGATGCAAATGAACAAAATGCTTTAGGTAACTTTATTGAAGCTGTTGGGCAGGCTATTTTAACGATTGCAGCACAAGAACAACTACAGCAGTCACAAAATAATCAACAACAAATGTGTCAACAAATGGATTTGATCAAAAAACAGATAGAAATTTTCGAACGGCAATTGAGAAAATAATTCATTTGATTCTATAAAAAAAGTGGTAAGAGAGAATTTCCTTGCATATTTTGAATAAGGATTGAATACGATTTTATCCGTAAGAGATAAAAGGAGGAATTGAAGTGAGTCTTCCCCAACATGTAAAGCATGATTTTTTGCTAGTAATTATTTCTATGTTATTTATTCTTTTTGTAACAGGATGTGGAGGAAAAGCTGAAGAAGAACAAGCACCTATTGTTCTTCCATAAAAACATTCATGGAATCATATAAAAAAGGAGGAGAAATGAGTGAGCTCAAAAGACCCGATGGATCTCCTTTTAAAAACAGTAATGGAGCAGCTTGGTGTAAAGGAAGACTATGAAAAAATAAATAAAACATGTAGAAATAAAAATTGTAAGTGTAATAATCTTAATTTAACTCCAGGACAGATATTAGTGATCTTAGCATTATTAGCAGGTGTTTTAGAAGTAGAGTCTGTAACAATAGATAAGGACCAAGGTGTAGATATTGTCTTAACAGGATCATTAAAAAGACCAAAGGCAAAGACCCAATTAGAAAAAATCATGGATCAAGTAGGCTGTCTTCCTTTTGATCAAGTAATGAAAAATATATTAGGAAGATATTAAGTAAATAGCCAATCATATTTCTTTTTAAGGGCGAAGCTTTAAATTAAGTATTACAAGATGTATAGTAGGATTATTTAAAAAGGATTACCACTTTACAAGTTTTTTATAAAAGTCCAGTAAATAAAGCATTTCTGAGATTACTTTTGAAAAGGCTAAGATTTAGAAATAAAGCAGATTTTTAAAATTACTTGTAAACTATATAAGTCCTATTAAGTAAGTTATAGTTTATATCTTCTCCGTTTAACAATTGAATAGCTGGAAAATACAATAGATTAACCGTTATATAAAAGGTGTAAAGTATTCAGAATAATTATTCAGGGAAAGCATTTTATTTTTTAAAATATTTTTATGCATAAGATAGGTAGCAATAAAATCATGGACAAGTATAGGAATGCTCATTTTTCATATGAGAACTTTCGCATCTAAAAATTTTTTTTAGGGTTAGTCTGTTGAATTATAATGGATCATAAGAATTGAAGAGGAAATGCACAAAATTCAGTTTATATTGGTACAAATGTAAAAAATTGTTTACAAGATGAAAACATTCTTTTACAATAGAATTTGAGAAAAACAAAGCAAATGATGTTTTTAGATTATTACAAATAGATATAATGAAAAATTTGTGGGATGAAATCATTGAAATGGATTCAGAACTTGATGAGGATTATGACGGCTATATTATTTCAAAAACAACATGGAAAATCATGCATAAATTTAAGATGAAATTACTTCACTATGTTAATACCTTGTCAACATCAAAAAACTTTGAAAAAGCATTACAAATACTGAATAGACTTGAAAAAATTTTTAGAAATGATGGAATTATTTACCGTAAAAAAGGGAATCTTTTCTACGCTATGTCTGATTATGAAAATGCTTATGAAAGCTATCGTTTAGCTACCTCATATTTAAACAGAACAGATAGTAATTATACAAAGGCCAAGTTAAATGAAGCAAAATGTGCTGAATTATTAAATAAACCAATTGCACTACCAAATAATCAGCATGATACCTACCACAAAAATCAAACAGATCATGTGTATATAAATACGCATATACACAAAGATGGCTTTACTGAATCATCCGATAAGGAAATTAAATCTATAAATGTTGTTTCAAATAATAAAGGGGGATTAACTCGTATGAAAGATATACTTATTAAAAAGAATATTTGGAAGATTATGCTAGGTATTTCTATATTTGCAGGGTGGTCAATTAAATTCTCACAAACATTAACTCCATCTAGTTTTAGATCGGATGCTATAATTGGATTTTTAGTCAGTGTTTCTATAATTGTATTTTTTGTTTTTATGATGGCTAGTCCAATAGCTTTTTTATTACAGCTAGTTATATCAGAATATATGAAAGCACGAATGAAAAAAATTAACATGAAAACAGTATTTAGTATATTTACTTTATCTTTGATGATAGCTATAGTTGTAGCTAAATTCTTACATTTACCTGGTTATCCATTTCATCAGTATGCATTAGATGCTGCTTCAGATATTTTTAGCAAAAATATTCAATCAAAATTTGAAATGAAAGAAGATTATGTAATTGGTATCAATCATGATGAGGATTCATATATTCATATAGAAGAGGATAATAGATGCGGTGATATTAAGATATTGGTTTCAAGAGAAAATTACCCTAAATTACATGAATTTAAAGCGTATAGGAAATATAAAATATACTATTATCCTCATACTAGAATCTGTGTAAAATACGAAGAATCAGATTTTAATAGAGCATGTGATTTGATAGAAAACGAAAACTACTACAAAGCAATAGTACTTTTAGACCAAGAGATTAAAAATAATCCTAAACGCCCTTATGCTTATATTGCAAAAGCTTATGCTTTAGTTAACTTAGAAAAATATACAGAAGCAATAAAGAACTGCAATAAAGCCATCAAAATTAATTCAGAAATCTCCGAAGCTTATTTATATAAGTGTTTTTCTCTAATAGAGTTAAAAAAGTATGAGGAAGCACAACAATGCGTTGGTAAAATTTTAGAATTAGATCCATTCCATGAATATGGTGAATATGTTATCTGTGAAATATCAGCTGAGCATATAGAAAATATAAACAACAGAATAGAAGAAGGTATAAATTCATCATTACATAAAATATCAGATAATCTATCTATTCAATCATCGAATTCAGCAAATGAAGAAAGTGAAAAAGATCAAATTTTATCAATCAACGAAGAACAAGTTCGAAAAAATATAGAAAAAATAGATAAGGTGATAGAAACTAAAAGATATGAAGGGAATAACTACTTTATAAAAGGGAATCTATTATATTCTATAGAAGATTATGAAAATGCTTATGATGCATATAACTTTGCAACAATACACTTAGATAAATCAGATTTTTATTATGCACAAGCACATTACAATAAAAGCCTATGTGCTGCACTCCTTAATAGACCTGCTTATGCAACAGGCGCATTAAAAATTGCTATTGAAGCTGATAAAAAATATAAGGAATTAGCAGAAAAAGAAAAAATTTTTGATAACGTAAGAGATTCTACTTGTTTTAAATGGTTGTGGGATCAATTAGAATAAAAATGATACGTTTTCATCTTTCTGATTTTTCCTTTTTTTTGCACCTAAGTCGGCAGCCATACCTACCAATACGCTATAGCCCAATTCAAAGAAAACATTTAAATATACAAAGGGAATACGTAGCTAATAGAGCGGTTGCGAGAAGTTGTAGAATGCATAACCTATGCAAATAAAGAAAATGACTATAGTGTTTTAAGGATGAAATATAAAGGTTAGAGAGAATTGGTAACTATAAATATAAAACATTCAGAAAAGTAAGATAATGTAAAAAATATTGACATTTACATACATTGGTGCTATAATTTGGTTACGGGAAGTAATAATTATGAGTAGCTTGTGTACGAGGTATAGTATGTAAAAAGTATTTTGATTTTTGTAGACTATATGCAAATGCACAAGAAAAGGGCAAAAATAGTTATGAAAACCAATTGATGGAAGAACTGGGGCTTGTTCAGGATCTATGTAAATAGGTGATGAACTATACTACTAAGGTGGTATAATGTGAGCAATTATGCGAAACATAAGCACTCTAACTCTTGTCTAAGGATGAGTTGTTGGAGTGTTTTTTTGTATAAAAAAACCATTAGCCAAAGGAGCGACTTCTGAAAAAATTTTAGAAGTCACAAAAAAAATAAATTTAAGAGGAGGAGATTAACTGAATGAGTCGGAATATTCATAGTATTCAAAATTTACATGATAGGAATTTTCAAAAATTTGGATTGGATATGAATTTATTTGTGTCCATTGTTTCAGCTATTTTGGTCTTAGGATTTTCAATTTTTACTATTGTTAATCCAGATGGATCAGCAACCCTTTTTGGTGGAGTGAAAAATTATATTACTACAAATTTTAATTGGGTGTTTGTATTAACGATTAATTTTGTATTTGTATTTGTTATTTTTTTAGGGATATCAGATTTTGGGAAGATTAAATTAGGTGGATCGAAAGCAAGACCTGAATTCTCAAATTTTGCCTGGTACTCTATGTTATTTAGTGCAGGAATCGGAATTGCAATTTTTTTCTATGGGATTGCAGAACCTATTTATCATATGCAAAACCTCCCAGAGGCACTCAGGGGAAAAAATAAAATTATTGATGCTTTTAAGATTATGTATTTACATTGGGGATTTGCCCCGTGGGCTGTGTACTCTGTTTCTGCTATTGCATTAGGTTATTTTACCTATAATAAGAAATTACCCCTTTCTTTAAGAAGTCTATTTTATCCAATCTTTAAAGATAAAATCTTTGGTTTACTTGGAGATGTCATCGATACATTAGCTGTATTGTCTGTATTATTCGGATTAGCAACTTCCTTAGGTCTAGGAGCACAACAAATTAATTCAGGAATGAATTATATCTTTGGAATTCCTATGAATGGAACCATACAAATTGTACTTATCGCTATTATTACATTTATTGCAACTTTATCTGTAGTAAGTGGTGTTTCTAAAGGAATTAAACTCCTTAGTGAAGCAAATTTCTTTATATCAGGGGTATTTTTATTTCTAATCTTGTTGATCGGACCCACTGGTTATATATTCTCAATCTATTTTACAAGTGTGGGGACTTATTTAAAAGAGTTTTTCCATATTTCATTATTTACAGGTGTAACGGAAGCTGATATGGCATGGCAGGGTGGATGGACAATATTTTACTGGGCTTGGTGGGTATCTTGGACACCATTTGTAGGAACATTTATTGCAAGAATCTCTAAAGGAAGAACAATTCGTGAAATTGCCTTTGGAACTATTTTCTTTTCTTCATTTGTTATTTTCTTTGCTATGACGATCCTAGGGGCTACAGGAGTATATCTTAATGAAATTCATAATAATGTGGTTGTTCAAGCTGTTAATGCGGATATATCTACTGCATTGTTTGAGATGATTGCAAATCTTATGAAGTCAAATCTTCTACAAAGCATTCTTTCTTTTGTGGGAATGACGGCTGTAATCCTTTTCTTTGTTACAAGTAGTGATTCAGGATCTTTAGTAGTTGATAATCTTACAAGTGGAGGAAAAATTGATTCTCCTAAGACACAAAGAGTTTTTTGGGCAGTGATGGAGGGACTTATTGCTGCATCTGTTCTCATATTAGGAGGAGCAAGAGCACTCACCACATTGCAATCGGCTGTTATTGCTACAGGATTACCTTTTAGCATATTGATGCTCATGATGTGTTATTCCTTATATGTGGAATTGAAAAAAGAAATTGAGAAGCATAAAAGATATCAATTAACACAGTTAAAAACAAAATTAGATAAAATTGCTTAAGTAAATATCCGTGAAGGAAGATGTATTGCAAACAAAAAAGCCAGATTTAAATTCTGGCTTTTTTTGATGTATTATATTTTAAATTTGGATACAACATCTAAAAGCTTATGAATACTTTCTTTTGAAATTGCTGTTTCTTGAATGACATTATCAGATTTTTCTTCAACGACTACAGCTTTTGTTGCAATATTTGCTGTATTATTAACTCCTTCATTTGTAGCCACAGTAATTCCATTAATTGCCTTTCCTGCACGTTGAATAGAAGCGGTTAATTCTTCAGCTGTAGAACTAAACTCATTCATTAAAAGATTTACAGCATGAGTATCTTTATTATACTGTTCTCCTGTATTAACCAGTTCTTCATAGTTTTTTTTCACCTTTGTATCTATAAATTCTAAAATTTCTGTAGATCCACTGGATAGATTTTTAACTGAAGCTATTACAACATTTGTAACTTTCTGTATTTCTGCTACTGTGGTATTAGATTGTTCTGCAAGTTTTCTTATTTCATCTGCCACTACAGTAAAGCCTTTTCCTGCTTCTCCTGCTCTTGCTGCCTCAATTGCTGCATTTAGTGCTAATAAATTTGTTTGGGAAGATATTTGAAGTATAGCATCTGAAAGCATATGGATTTGTTCGACAGCTCTAGATTCTTCTATTGCCTTTTCCAATTTGACTTTGGTATCTGCATATATTGTACCAGCGTCCTGGATAGAAGTAACTGCATTTGCTTTTAATGCATTGGCTCTTTTGCTGATTTCTTGAAGATAGTTTACACCTTCTTGAACATTCTTTGTAATAGAATCTGCAACTTGGTTAATTTCTTTCGATGTACAATGAACTTCCTCTGCTGAAGCTACTGTTTCTTCCATACTTTCAGACATCTGTTCTGTAGTATAACGAACATCATCTACTTGTTTTTTCAATTCTACCATAGACTTTTCAATTAATTCTACAGTATTTGCTGTATCATTGGTATTTCCATTTACTTCTATCATAATCATCCTAAGATTGGATAAAAATTTATTTACTGCATCTGCAAGTTCTCCAATTTCATCCTTAGAAGAAATATTAATTTGTTGCGTTAGATCTCCTCCTCTTTCAGCTAATGTTTCAAGTTCTTTTTTCAATATATTTATAGGTTTTAAAATACTTGATCCAATAAATAAACCTGCTAATATAGCTAGTATAGTTGCTATTAACATACTAATGATGAGTATTGTCTTTGAATCAGCATAAGCTTGATCACCATCTTCACTTAATATTTTTGCTTGTTCTGCATTGAAATCAACT
Source organism: Marinisporobacter sp. (assembly GCA_025210395.1). Lineage (GTDB taxonomy): Bacteria > Bacillota > Clostridia > Peptostreptococcales > Thermotaleaceae > Crassaminicella. The sequence goes on along the minus strand of JAOARV010000035.1, from coordinate 3,002 downwards.
AATTTTAATGCGGCATCAGATGCAATATCAAAGGCTTGCTTTGATTCATTATTCATGATATCCATGGCTTCTTCTGTTTTTAATTGTCTGCTTATAGCGATCATTTTCTTATTTAATGTTAAATATTTTTGCCACTCATCTCTAACGGTAAGAAATAATTTTTTATCTTTTTCATCAGAAATCAATTCTTCATATTTATTTAAATAATCATCAATTTTTTCTTTTTTTTCTTGCATTTGGGTTTCTTTTGATTGCATTTCTTCTATAGATGTGGAAATAATATGTTCATATTCTAAAATTCTAAAATCAGAAGTCATGGTATTTACATCTTCTGAGTATTCAATTTTAGGAATAGATGTTACGGTAATGATTGTAGATTGATCATTTACCATCTTTAATGTACTGTTAGAATACAAACCTAATCCTATAATAATGCCCACTAATAAAATAAATGCAATGCTTATCTTTTTTTTGATTGTTAATTTCATCTTTTTTTCTCCTTTGTTATAATAGGTTTACAAAAATTTAATACTATTTTTATCAATTACTATGACTGACAATCTTATATGGATGGATGCCCATAGGATTGTTGTGATGTTTATTAAGTAGGAAGAAAAGTGAAAATTTTGGTATATAAACAATTTTTATACAATTCATGATATATTGTAACATTTTAAGATACATATGTAAATGGAATATTATGTATTTTTTTACATATTGTAATATATCGTGTTGTTATAGTTAGGGTGATTTCTCGGAGTAGATTTATTATCCATAATTCTTATATATCCAATTCTTATTTTGTAAGTTAAATCATAGGAAATTAAAGATTTTAATGAGGAGGTATAGGAATCTTACCTCCAGCTTGCTTATACCTAGCATAAAACTCTTGTAAAAATTGATTAGCTATATTTGCATTATGTATAATGAGCATATTTTCATCATTTATATGATTTCCATTGTTACTCCAATTTGTAGAACCTATGATTACTGATGGATCACTATTTGTATTTACATCAATAATCATAGTTTTACTATGGAGTTTTTTTTTCGTTGTCTTCAAATAGGGGAGGTTTATTTTTGTATTGGGCTATGATTTTTTCAGATGCAGACCAATACCCATTTATTATCAATGATTACAAATTTGTTATGCATTTGATCATTAGGGGTATAATATGCATTTTTAGATTTTTTTTCTCCGTCAGCAATCATGACTCCTTTTATAAAATGTTGTCCTATTTGCACTGTTCTTTTAGAAAGGTCATCTATGTTTGGCAAATTAAAATCATTTCTTAAAGCTTTATCGGCTACTGCAAACATAGGGGAATCACAAAGCACATGAATATCATCCTCAGTTCCTATTATTTCATCCTTTCCTCTTATCATTTTTTCAATATACAACTTCATTATATTGTATCTTTCTTCATATTTTCCATATACATTTTTTGCATCAGCAATAATCCGAACAGTTATCCCCTTTGCTGCTTGATCAATTAATGCATCTACAATCTTAGGAAGATTAATTTTATAAACGGTTAAATCAATACTTTCTTTAGCATGATGAATTCGAATAAGCAATCTTTCTTCTAAATTCACATGATAATTTGCTTTATTTCCTGGTAAAGCATATTTGGGTAAAGCTCTTTTATTAAATATAGATGGGTTAATGGAAAAAAATTGAAAAAAGTACAATATAATGTTGAAAATGATTATTAATATCATATATAATATTAATAGCATATATATATTAATATAAGAGGAGTCCTTAGGAGGGAGTAAGATTAAAAAATAAAAAGTTAATAAAAAATTAAAGTGGGGGTGTAAAAATGGAAGAGATCAAGAAAATATTTTCATATGCGAAGGATTTTAAAAGCAAAACATATTTAGCAACTATATTAACAACAGGCAGTGCCATAATCGGGATGATTCCATTTGTATTCGTATATTTCATCATTATGGAATTTACAGGAAATCATAATCCAAGCATAAACTATGTACTTGTCATGTCGGGATTTATATTGTTAAGTTTGATTTTAAAATCAGTACTCTTTTCAAAAGCCATGGCATTTTCTCATGAAGCTGCTTTTGATACCCTTATGGGAATGAGGCATGAACTAGCAGATAAGATGATCAGAATGCCAATGGGAGAAATTAATAAGAAAACATCAGGAAAATATAAAAATATATTCGTTGATTATATTGATGACATGGAGCATATTTTAGCCCATATGATTCCAGAGGGGATAGCAGATACAATAACGCCAATTGTTGTAATCATCCTTCTTTTTATAATTGACTTTAGAATGGCTCTTTTAGCACTCATCAATCTTCCTATTGGGATCATTATATTTAAATTAATGATGAAAGATAGTGAAGAAAAAGGCAAACATTATTTTGAAGCAGCAGCTAATTTAAATTCCAATATAGTGGAGTATATTGGAGGAATGGAAGTCATAAAGATCTTTAATCAAACAACTTCTTCTTTCGAAAAATATACAAAATCTGCAAAGGAATATAAAAAATTTACCCTTGCTTGGTATAAGGATTCATGGCCCTACATGGCAGCTTTTTTTACCATAGTACCTTCTACGATTATTTTTGTATTACCCTTTGGAGCTATGCTTTATTTAAATGGAAGTTTATCATTAGAAGCCTATATTCTAAGTATGTTATTATCTATCGGATTAGGGGCGCCTATTGTTAGATTAGTAGAGTTTGCGGAGTCACTCAATATGGTGGTACAAAAAAGCAAAATACTAGATGAAGTTTTCAGTGGAGTAGAGCTTATAGATAAGGGAAAAAATATATTCCCTAGGGTGCATGATATTTCCTTTGAAAAAGTCAGCTTTGCTTATGAAAAAAAGGAGCATTCCTGTAATGAATAAAAATCAAGTTTGAAAAAAGTAAGCCCTCACAGTAAAATAGAATTGCTTCTGGCCGGAAGTACAAAACTATAATACTGGAGGACTTATACAATGAATATTACACAAAATGATAAAATT
>JAOARV010000034.1 GCA_025210395.1 Marinisporobacter sp. | reverse complement strand
GTATAGTTATGTAAAGTTTTTACTGCTATTAGTTTTCTTGCCATTTTAAAATCTCCTTTAATTTTTATTACACTTAGTTTTTGGAAATTTTAAAATATCATGCAAGAGAATAATTTCAAGAATGAAATTGTTTATCTATAGAAGTTTATCAGAATTACTGTATGTTTAGAAGAAAATATATACTTTTTTCAATACAATTTAAATGATGCAATTTAAATCAAGGTATCAAGTTGCAAAAAACTGAATTTTCAACAAAAAGAAATGAGTGAACGCAAAAAAATCTTATATTCGACAAATGATTTATAAAAAGGTAGCTAAAGGCAAAAATCATATGAGTACTCAGTATTTACAATATAAATAACACATGGTATACTTTGGATTAACTACTAGTCGACTAGAATTATACTTTAGTTTCTCAAGGATATAGCCTAGATATAGTACGATTTTATTACATATCAAGTATATTGAAAGGCTCTTTTCGTAGGTATTTGGTTGATCATCAAATTCCAGTAACTTTTCAAGACAGGTAAAAGCTTTAAATGAAAAATTGGAGACATTTAGAATAACTATATATAGTGAATTTTGGTAATAAAACAGTTTGAAAATGTCTAATAGAAAATACTAAATAATTAGTTTTGTTACTATGTTTTGGTATTGTTAAAATTAAAATATCTTTCTTATTTCCTATACTCACGAAGTCTTATTGTAATAGTATGTACATGGATGTCGGAAAGTTGCATCTATGTTAGAGTAAGTAAAAATCAGTTTTTACACAACAAGAAAACGTATTCACGAAGAAGAAAACGTATTCACAAAGATAAGATCTAGCTATTAGGGTGTAAGGAGAAAAAATCTTTGCTATGATAATAGATACTAACGAAATATAAAAAACTAAAGACTATAGAGGGAGGCATAACAAATGTTTGAATTTTCAGAAACAATGGGGATGATGTCTTTAAATCTAGATATTGTACAATCGGTGGCCTTTGCTACAATCGTTCTTTTGATAGGTAAAGTGATAAAAGGTAAAGTGAATATATTAAATAAATATTGTATTCCAGCACCAGTAATCGGAGGTTTTCTATTTGCAATTTTAGCATTAGTTTTAAAGCAATATGGTATATTATCTTTTGTATTTGATTCTACCCTTCGAAAAATATTAATGACGGCATTCTTTACTACTGTAGGGTTTACAGCAAGCTTTGCTATTCTTAAAAAAGGTGGAATAAAGGTTGCGATATTCCTTGGTTTAGCAGTTGTTTTAGTAGCACTACAAAATGTTGTTGGTGTTACCTTTGCCAAGGTATTTAATATTAATCCATTGATTGGGTTATTAACAGGTTCTGTTCCAATGACTGGTGGACATGGTACATCGGGTGCGTTTGGACCGTTGATTGAAGAGGCAGGAGTAACAGGTGGAACAGCTATTGCTATGGCTTCGGCTACCTTTGGGTTAGTAATTGGTAGTATTATAGGTGGACCTCTTGCAAAGAAGCTTATAGAAAAGCATAAACTTACTCCAGATCAAGTTGATAATTCTAAAGTTGAATATGCAGAAGTAGCAGCTACTTCTGAAAAAACATTAATTCCTGAGAATTTTGCTTCAGCAGCTTTCCAAATTATTATTGCTATGGGATTAGGAACAGTTGTTTCTTCTATGCTAAAGGGTGTAGGGTTAACATTACCTTCTTATATTGGAGCTATGTTTGTTGCTGCTGTAATGAGAAATATATCAGATTTAGGAAAATCATGGGGAACACCATCTGAAGAATTAGATATCCTTGGAGGGATTTCGTTATCATTATTTTTAGCTATGACATTATCAGGGCTAAGACTTTGGGAACTTGCAGATTTAGCGATTCCAATGGTTACAATACTTGTTGCGCAAACACTACTAATGGCAACATATGCTTATTTTGTAACATTTAATATAATGGGAAGAGATTATACAGCAGCAGTAGTTGCAGGTGGACATTGTGGTTTTGGTATGGGTGCTACACCAAACGCTATTGCAAACATGGAATCTATTACAGGGGCATTTGGACCAGCGCCAGCTGCATTCTTTATCCTACCATTAGTTGGAGCATTGTTTATTGACTTCTTCAATGCTGCAATAATCACAACGTTTATGAATATTTTCGGATAAGTATCATTCCTATAGAATATAGAGGAATTTAGTAAACAAATAATTATAGTCAAAAATAAATAGGGCTGTCGGGAAATGAAAAATAGCCTATCAAAAAACAAAAAGGATATCTCTTATAAAAAGAGATGTCCTTTTTACATGATATAAAAAATGTAGCTATGACGAAACAAGAGGATTACAATGATTTTTTTAATAAATGAAAATGAAATAGACTTAAATTTCATTAGGTCTTATGTGTATGTGAATTATTTTATAAAAAAAGCTATCGGGTGAATCAATTTAATCATCACTCAATAGCTCCACTTTAATTTAGAATGCTTATGAAAATTTCAGCTAGTTAGTAGCCATCAATGAATTGGATCTCTAGATTATTTTACAACAACCCATTCAAGTTATAATTTAAAGTTTAAGATGCTAGATTGCATTTCTTGTGATAGATGAGCTAATGCTTGACTTGCTTCAGCAATTTGATTAAAGGAGGCAGCTTGCGATTCTACAGCGGCTGACGATTGTTCTGTTGAGGTAGCGTTTTCTTCAGAAATCACTGAAAGATTTTCCATAATATCAATGATAAAATCCTTCTTTTGTTCCATATTAGAGCCAGATTGATTGATCATATTTATGGATGTTTTCATTTTTTCAATGGCAATAGATATTCCATTAAACTTTTCGTGGGTCTTTTCTACACTTTCTGATTGTGATGCTACGATTTTGCTAAAGGATTGTATTGAATTTACTGCATGTCCTGTTTTTTTAATAAGTTCTTCAATTACTGTAGAGATTTCACCAGTAAATGTATTAGACTGTTCAGCTAACTGTCTAATTTCGTCTGCCACAACAGCAAAGCCTTTACCAGCTTCTCCTGCTCTTGCAGCTTCTATTGCTGCATTAAGAGCTAATAAATTAGTTTGTGTTGAAATATTTTCTATCATTTGGCTAGCTGTGACAATTTTTTCTACACTTGTATTGGTATTGATAATAAGATTATGGATATCCTTGATGGATTTATTACTAATATGTGTTTTTTCGATTAAATGATTTAAAGATTCTAAACCTTCATTTTTTAATGTGTGTACTTTCATGGCTGAGGTATTTAAATCCTCTAAGTATTTATTGTTTTTTATAAGCAATTCTCCTAATACATTCATATTTATTACACCTTGTTCAGTTTTCCTAGCTTGTATATTTGCACTTGCTGCAATTTCTTCTATGTTTTTAGATACTTTATTAGTTACTAGAGCCAATTGTTGACTAGCGGCAGTTAATTCTTCAGAGGAGGAATATACATGTTGAGAATTATCTGAAATCCGTGAGACTAATTCAATGTAATTGCTTTGCATGCGTAGTAAAGCTTTTGCAATCATTCCAATCTCATCTTTCCTGTTTATGTATTCTTTGTTTGCATCTTCATGATAGGTTAAATCATAATTGGCTAGTTGATTAATATTTTTTTCTAGGCTAATAATAGGTTGAATCATTTTTGATGACATGAAAAAGGTAAAGAGGCTAAGGAATATTGTACCTAAAGCCATTGCTAGGACATACTTGGTTTTTACATCCTGTAGCTGGCTGTATGCCACCGATTCATCAATAACTACTCCTAATATCCAGTTTGTAGAAGGAATATGTTTATAGACCATGATATTATCTATGTTATCATCTGAAAATTTTTCTAATCCTGTTTCATTAGTCTGCATTACTTGGAAGAGTTTTTTTAATGCTTGATGATCACTTAAATTTGTATTGATCAAATTTTTGTTTTGATGTGCTAAAAAATTTCCTTTTTCATCGATTAAAAATGCATAGCCAGCGCCTTTGAAATTTTTTTCGGAAATGACATTGGATAATGTTTCTAGATATATATCAGAAGTAAGAACTCCAATAATTTCACCATTTTTATCTTTCATTTGAGAAACTGCACCTACAGATATTTTTTTCTTGCTTAAATCTATATAGGTATCAGTAAAGGTAGGTTTATTTGCTGCTACTCCCCGTTTGTACCAGGGTCTTTTTGTTGGATCGTAATCTGGGGTGGCAATCCATCCACCACCGGTCATAAATGTTTTATCCTTCAATCCAAAGTAATAGTGAATCATATCTTTATCAAATCCTGTAGGTTTCAATATATCTGTTTGTTGATTTACTACGATTTGTTCCAAAATAAGAGGTTTTTCGATAGTTTTTGCAAGGGTAGCTACTGCCATTAGCTTTTTATTTAGCCATTCTTCTATATATGAGGACATACTCCTTACTTCAGAATTTAAATATAATGGAATGCGTTCTTCAATATTGTGCTTTACATCCAAATACCCCATTAATGAAGTAGCTATAAACACAAATAAAAACATAGATACAACGATGGTGCAAAATTTAGTTCGTAATTTCATAAATAATCTCCTCTCATGTTTAAATATTATAATATCAAGCTTAGCATAAATAATAATGATGATAGCTTTGCTGATAGTAGTATTAAAAAAAGTATAATATACAACACTTGAAAAAAATGTCGAAAAACAACGAAAGATTCAAAATATAGAAATAGAAAAAAATAGATAAGTATTGAAATTACATGTTAAAAACATAATTTTCCAAAAAAAAGAATTAAGAATATTACGTAAATTAAAGTGGCTTTTATAAAATCATGTATTTAGGATAGAAATAAGAGAAAGTTGTATGTTTCTTGAAAGAAAAAGGTGCCATATTTATAAATGATATGGATATATAAATTAGATAAATTTGAGGATGCAAATATGGATATGAAAAGGGTTTGGCTAAATGTAGATGGGGGAATCATAATTCTAACAATTAAAAAATTCTGAAAAAAGAATAATTCACATAATAAGAAAACATTTTCCTGTTTTGTATTTACAAGGATTTTTGTGTATGTTACAATGAATTTGCACAAGCGGTATGTAGATAAATATTGAGCAATAGAGCATTATTTAATTTGTTAATCTTGGGAAGTTTATAACACAATGTTTAAGACTTAAAATGTATTGTAAAGAAATCCATACAAGGGGGAACAAGATATGAACGCACAAAATTATGTAAATGAAGTAATTCAAAAGGTTAAAGCTAAAAATGCATCAGAGCCTGAGTTTTTACAAACAGTTGAAGAGGTATTGAATTCTTTAACACCTGTATTAGAGCAACATCCTGAGTACATAGAAGCGAACATATTAGAAAGATTATGCGAGCCAGAAAGACAAATTATATTTAGAGTTCCTTGGGTTGATGATGCAGGAAAATTACAAGTAAATCGTGGATTTAGAATCCAGTTTAATGGAGCAATCGGACCATATAAAGGAGGTCTTAGATTCCATCCATCAGTATATGTAGGAATTATGAAATTCTTAGCATTTGAACAAATATTAAAAAATTCATTAACAGGACTTCCAATTGGTGGAGGTAAAGGTGGATCTGATTTTGATCCAAGAGGAAAATCAGATGCTGAAATTAAAAGATTTTGTGAAAGCTTCATGACAGAACTTCAAAGACATATCGGACCAGATGTGGATGTTCCTGCTGGAGATATTGGTGTTAGTGGAAAAGAAGTAGGTTATCTTTATGGACAATACAGAAGAATTAGAAGAGCATTTGAGAATGGTGTTATTACTGGAAAAGGTTTAGCTTATGGTGGAAGCTTAATTAGACCAGAAGCTACAGGATTTGGTATTGCATATTTCTGCGAAGAAATGCTTAAGCATGAGGGAACAAGCTTTGAAGGAAAAACTGTTGCAGTATCAGGATTTGGAAATGTAACTTGGGGTACTGTTAGAAAAGTTGCTGAATTAGGTGGTAAAGTTGTTACTTTATCAGGTCCAGATGGATATATATATGATGCAGATGGAGTTACAGGAGAAAAAATTGAGTACTTACTAGAAATGCGTGCTTCTGGTAGAGATAAAGTTAAAGATTATGCAGATAAATTTGGAGCTGAATTCTTCGAAGGACAAAAACCATGGGGAGTTAAAGTGGATATTGTAATTCCATGTGCTACTCAAAATGAAATTCATTTAGAAGATGCTAAGAAAATCATTGAAAATGGTACAAAGTTTGTATGTGAAGGTTCAAATATGCCATGTTCAAACGAAGCAGTTGAGTACTTATTAGAAAATAATGTTATCGTAGGTCCTGCAAAAGCTGCAAATGCTGGTGGGGTTGCTACATCAGCTCTAGAAATGGCACAAAATAGTATGAGATTAGTTTGGACAGAAGAAGAAGTAGATGCAAAACTTCACCAAATCATGGTGAATATCCATAAAAATTCTATGGACGCTGCTGAAAGATATGGATTTGGTTATAATTTAGTTGCTGGAGCAAATATTGCTGGATTCGCAAAAGTTGCTGAAGCAATGTATGCACAAGGAAATTATTAGAATAGATAGTTTTAAAAAAGGACAAATCTCTGTAAAAGAGATGTCCTTTTTTTAGTTATTAAAAAAAATACGATTCTTGATATCGGTTAATGTTCAAGGATCGTATCTTTTTCTTTTAGAAATAAATAATGGGACTATGGGGAAAATGTATATTTTTTTATTTAAAAGTATACTTTTAAATAAAAAAACATTTTATCAAAACATTGAAATGGATCAGTTTTGATAAAATGCCTTTAAGTATGTATGAAGCTTATCTATTTTTCTGTTATTTCAGTATCAAAATTTTTCAAACCTATATAAACGTTTTCCTGATTACAAATAGAATTTACCATACCCAAGAAATTTTCAGTAAGAGAACTAGCATAAAATGAATTTTCCATTGTAGGAGCGTCGGCTAAAAGATCATTTTCAATTAATGATGCTTTTACACGATTTACAACTTCAAAGGATGGATTGATGATTTCAAGATGAGGATATAGCTTTTCTACAGCTTTTCTTACTAATGGATAGTGGGTACAGCCTAAAACTAATTTATCAATGCTATTATCTGTAACAAAACTATCCAAATAGTGTTGTACGGTACATTCCATTATTTTGCTATCAGCAAGTCCTTCCTCAATAATTGGAACAAATAAAGGACATGATTTTTCAAAAACTTTTAATTCAGGATTTAGTGCTTGAATAGCATTTGAATAAGCTTTTTGATTAATCGTTACACTAGTAGCTATAATCCCTATATTGTTATCTTTATTAGAAGTAGAAGCTACTTTTTCAGCAGCAGGTTGCACGATTCCGATGATAGGAATGTGAGGGTATTTCTTTTTTAGTTGATCAAGGGTGACAACTGTTATCGTGTTGCAAGCGATTACGATCATTTTAACATCTTTTTCAATAAGAAAATCTACTATTTGTTCAGTAAATTCGGATATTACAGGCTTTGACTTTGATCCATAAGGAGCTCTTGCTATATCTCCAAAATAGATGAATCTTTCATTAGGTAGTTCTTTCATTAAATGTGGTATTGCAGTAAGTCCACCAACTCCAGAGTCAAAAACTCCGATGGCACGATTATCCATAGTATATCCCTCCAATGGTATATTTATACAATCACTTAATATTCTATATTGATAATGGGCGTTAGTCAATATAAAATGGATCAAATTACTGTAAAATAATAAAATAAAATTCCATTTGATAAATAATATGGATTTGATAGAGCGGTATTTAATTTATGATGATCTTTTTTGACTTGGTGAAGGGAATATTTGTATTTTAAAAAGAAAAGAACAAAGATTATGACTAAATTAATTTATGTAATTTATCATATTTTGTATATAAAAAAATAGAAACAACTACCATGTTTTTACAAAATTTCCATAATGTTTATTGTACAATATGGATTATCAGTTTGAAAAGGATTATGTAATTGAAATCCAGTTTCATTAAAATTCCCGGGAAAAACAAAGCTGGACATAAATAGAATGTAAACAGAAGAAAAAGGGAGTGGAAATATGGTAGCTGATAAAAAGTATGAAGAAATGGAAATAGGACAGACGGCAAGTCTTTCTAAAACAATAACAAATGAAGACATTATACAATTTGCAACTATTTCAGGAGATAGAAATCCAATCCATATAGATGATCATTTTGCTTTAAAAAGTAGATTTAAAAAGAGAATTGCCCATGGAATGCTTACAAGTTCTTTGATTTCTGCTGTTTTAGGGACAGAATTACCAGGTGCAAATACGCTATATTTATCTCAAAATATGAAATTTTTAGCCCCTGCTTATATAGGGGATGAGTTAACAGCTAGTGTAGAGGTAATGGAAAAAAGGGATGAAAAGAAATTGATTATATTAAAAACAATTGTAAAAAACCAATCAGGAAATAAGATTCTTACGGGACAAGCTGTTGTTAAAAAAATGTAAACAGAAGAGGACTTTAAATATAAGGGGGAATTTAAATGTTTTTTCAAGATATATATAAAGATTTTTTTGGACAATGCTTTGATATGCAAAAGAAGGCATTAGATGTATGGCAAGATAGCTATTTACCTAAAGAGGAAAAAAAGGAGTCACAGAAGAAATCAGATAAAGAGAAAGTTATAAATGATACGGTAAATAAACCAATGGAAGTTTTTCAGCAATGGACAAAAGCCATGAATGAAATGTTTGCAAAAAACATGAAGATCTTTGGAGGAAATTCTGTTCAAGAAAGCTTTGAAAAAATAGCAAGTAGCAATAGCTTTTATCATTCCTTATATAGTTTATGGGAGGATTTAATGAAGCAAACAGCTACAAATACAAAAAAGCAAATAGATGGATTTTTTAAGGAATGGAAGAAGGAATATTCAAAAGTTTTTACAGATCATTTTGTTGGCTATTTTCCTGAACCCACACAAGGCTTTGTAAAGGATTCTATAGAAAATTATGAAATGTATGCTACAAATATGAAAAAATTCGTTGAACCATGGACTGAGAATACAAAGGAATTTCAAAAGCTAATGGGAACCAATATTTTTGAAAATAAAGATGCTTTTTTTAATTCTTCAAAGCTCTTTAAGGCAAGCTATGAAGAAACATTTGGAAAATTATTTAGTATGCCTACTATGGGCATCAACAGAGAGTATTTTGAGAAACAAACGGATAGCATAGATGCCTTTATGAAATATACAAATACTTTAGGAGAGTTTTCTGGAGTGATCTTTAAAGTAGGAATAGATACAATGGAAAAAATAATAAAAGATATGAATCATATGGTAAAAAATGAAAATCAGCCAAAAACATTTAAAGCGTTTTATGAATATTGGTGGAGAAAAAATGAAGAAGCTTATACGGATCTTTTTGCAACAGAAGAGTTTTCAAAGCTTTTAAGTCAGGTTGTTGATGCTGGAATCCATTTTAAGAAAAATTATGATGGATTGCTTGAGATGCAATTAGCCTTTCTACCTTTTCCAACAAAGACGGATATGGATAGTCTTTATAAGACTATATATGAGTTGAAAAAAACTGTAAGGAATACAAATAAAGAGCTTAGAGAATTAAAAAATAAAATGAATGGAGAAACAGAAAGTAAGTAATTTAAACTTTAAGAAAAGAGCATAAGGGGGAGTCAGTTATGTATTCAACTTTAGGAATAGATATACAAAAAAGTATGAAAGATGTATTTGATATGCAGAAGAAATTTATCAAAGGAATGGAAATTCTTCAAAATATGGAAGAAATAGAAGTGGATGTAACCTCTAAGGAACTTGTATTTCAGGAAGATAAAATGAAACTATATCACTACCAACCGCTTACAAAAAGACCTTGCAAAGTTCCAACTTTGATTATTTATGCTTTGGTGAATCGCCCTTATATGATGGATATTCAACCAGATAGAAGTGTGATTAAGAATTTATTAGAATTAGGACTTGATCTGTATATTGTTGATTGGGGCTATCCTACGCAAGAAGATAGATATTTAACAATAGATGATTATATTAATGGATATATTAATGATGCAGTAGATCATATTTTAGATGCTACAAATATGGATAAAGTAAACCTTATAGGGGTATGCCAAGGGGGAACTTTCTCCACTATATATTCATCCCTTTATCCAAAAAAGGTGAATAGTTTAACTACAATGGTTACACCTATAGATTTTGATATAGAGGAGGGACTTCTATTTAAATGGGGAAAATACTTAAACATAGATAATATGGTAGATGCTTATGGGGTTGTACCTGGTTCCATGATGAATTATGGGTATATCATGCTGAAGCCTTTTCAGTTAATGTTAGATAAATATGTTGGTATGGTAGAAAATATGGACAATCCCAAAAGTATGAAAAATTTTATGAGGATGGAAAAATGGATATTTGATAGTCCGGATCAAGCAGGAGAGACATTACGCCAATTTGTGAATGATTTATATAAGGAAAATAAACTTGTAAAAGGAACTCTTGAGATAGGAGGACAAAAGGTCAATTTAAAAAATATTGATATGCCGCTACTTAATATTTATGCAGAATATGATCATTTAGTGCCTCCTACATCTAGCAAAGCTTTAAATGATTTAGTATCTAGTAAAAATAAAGAGTTGTTTTCTTTTTCTGTAGGACATATTGGCATGTATGTAAGTTCTAAATCTCAAAAGGAAATTGCACCTAAAATAGCAAAATGGATTAAAGATTATTCTAAAGGAAAATAAAATTTCAAAATGTAAATCCTTCTGAAGACCCGAATTTAGCGGGTCTTTTTCTGATTATAGTAAAAATTTCATATTTGTCGAATGATTTATGTAGGAATTCTAGACTATTTGTCGAAGTAAATATACAGGGGGGATGAAATGATGATTAATTTGGATAAGTTAGATAAGGTAGATAAGTTAGATCAAAGAACTATAGAAATAATACAAAAGATCCTGAAAGCATTAGAAAATCCTGATAATGGTATAAAATGGGAAAAACAAACGAATCATATAAATAAAAAGGAATATCTTTTAAATTAAATATATATTATTTTTAATAAGACCTCCAACTATTTTGGAGGTTCATTTTTGTGAATTATAGGTGAAAGAATGGTACAATACTATTAGCATGTACTGAATAGGAAAAAGGAGGAAGGAATCGATGATTTATAGAGAATATGGAAAAACAGGAAAGCTTGTTTCTGCTGTTGGTTTTGGAGGAATGCGCTTTGATTTATCTAAGAGTGATGAAGAAAATGCAGAATTAGTAAGATATGCAAGTAGTAAAGGAATCAATTATTTTGATACAGCACCAGGTTATTGTGATGATAGAAGTGAAAAGATTTTTGGAATTGCTTTTAAAAATATGCCTAAAAGTTTTTATGTTTCTACAAAAGGAATGCCCATTCAATATGATACAAAGGAGAAGGCAAAGGAAGCAGTAAAAAAATCATTGAAGACATTAGGGGTAGATAAGATCAATTTTTACCATGTATGGTGCCTTAGAAAAATGAGTCATTATGAGTTGGCTATGAAGCCAGGTGGACAATATGAAGGACTTTTAGAATGTAAAGAAGAAGGATTGATTGATCATATTGTTTTTTCATCTCATCAGCCAGGTCATGAGGTAAAAGAGATTTTACAAGGAGGAAAATTTGAGGGGGTATTATTAGGGGTAAATATTTTAAACTTTCCATATAGATGGGATGGGGTAGTAAGTGCATATGATAGTGGATATGGGGTAGTTGCTATGAATCCTTTAGGGGGAGGAATGATTCCAAAGCATGAAAAGGAGCTTCGTTTTCTTGGATCAAAGGGAGAAACGCCTACAGAAGCAGCCCTTCGTTTTAATATTGCATCTCCTCAAATTACTGTAACTTTAAATGGTTTTACAACAAAAGAGCAGATTGATATGGCTTGTCGTATTGCCGATGAAGGAAGTTCTTTTACAGAAAATGATTTGGAAAAAATAAAAAATAATCTTGGAGAAAATATGAATGCAGTATGTACAGGATGTGGATACTGCTGGGATTGTCCTATGAAAATTCCAGTACCAGCTTATATGCAATTTTATAATGATAAGCAGATGTTTGGTAAAAGTGATGAAGAAATGAAAAAAGAATTAAAGAGAATCAGTGAATGGGGATTTTTAGCAGTTAGAAAGGGCAGTGCAAAAGATTGTATAAAGTGTGGAAAATGTGAAGAAGCCTGTACACAGCATTTACCTATTATTAAAAGATTAGAAGAAATTGCTAAGTGGGAGAGATGTTTAAAATAATGAAAATAAAGCCAGGAGATGATTCTCATGGCTTATTTTTTTGATTATACTGTTTTGATCAAATGATTTAATTCATCTCCTGAGAGGGTTTCCTTTTCAAATAGTTGTTCAGCTATAGCAATAAGGGGTTTTTTATTTTCCTGAAGAAGCTTTAAAGTATCTTCGTAGCAATGATCAATAATTCTTTTAACTTCATCATTGATTTTTTCCATATTGCCATAGATCATTTTAGAATCAAAGGTTCTATTACCTAAATTACTCATTCCATATTCACAAATCATTCCTAATATAATATCTGTTGCTTTATTTAAATCATCCTTTGCACCTGTTGTTACTTCTCCAAATATAATTTCCTCTGCTGCTCTTCCGGCAAGGATGCTTTTCACTCTTTTTAATAAATCATTCTTCGTGTAAAGAAATTGATCCTCTGATGAAGCATTAAGAACATAGCCTAATGCTTGACTTGTAGGAATAATAGATATCTTTTCGATAGCATGAACCTTTAGGAGTTTTCCTACAAGAGCATGACCTGATTCGTGGAAAGAGACAATTTTTTTCTCCTTTTCACTAATAGTTGAATTTTTCATTTTTAGTCCTGCAATGATTCTTTCTATGGCATTATCAAAGTCTAACGGGGTGATTTCTTCTCTATTATTTCTTACAGCTAGCAATGCGGCTTCATTAACAATATTAGAAATATGAGCACCAGATAATCCATGAGTTTTTACAGCGATTTTTTCAAGGTTTACTTTTTTGGATAAGGGCTTATTTTTTGTGTGCACTTGAAGGATTTGTTTTCGTGCTATTTTATTAGGGTTACCAATGTAGACATGTTTATTAAATCTTCCAGGGCGAAGGAGTGCTGCGTCTAATATATCCATTCTATTTGTAGCACCTATTACTACGATTATTTGATCATCTTCTAGTTTGAAGCCATCCATTTCTGTTAAGAGCTGGTTAAGAGTTTGATTACATTCTGACTGACCTTCTTCACTTCGTTTTGCTCCTATGGCATCAATTTCATCAATAAAGATGATACAAGGTGACTTTTCTTTACCTCTTTGAAATAATTCTCTCACTCTTTTTGCACCGACTCCTACATATTTTTCCATAAATTCAGAGCCACTTGAAGCAATAAACTCTGTATTTGTTTCACCAGCTAGTGCAGATGCTAATAAAGTTTTTCCTGTACCAGGAGGGCCATAGAGCAAAATTCCTCTTGGAATTTTAGCACCCATTTTTTTATATTTTTCAGCATGTGTAATAAAATCAGCAATTTCCATGATTTCTTCCTTTACCTCTTCAAGACCTGCTACATCAACTAGCTTAACAGAAGGTTTTAAGCTTTGTTTTTCTTTATTCCTTTCCTTTTTAGGAACATTTGCATAAGCCTTTGATTGATGCTTCTTTCCAAAAAGATAGAGCAATTGAAGAAATACAATGGTCAGAGATAGGGCTAGTATTCTTTTATTTATGAAAGGAAAGATAATTATTTTTTTTTCAATAGAATAGATGCCTAAAAGAGATAGGCTTATGCAAAACAATAATACAGCATAAAATAATCTTTTTTTCATAAGTGTGCCCCCTTCAAGGTCGAATCAAAATGGGTTACCAAAAGAAATGAGTATTCAGAAAATTTAAACATTTATTACAAATATATTCTATATTTTTCAGATAAATACCTTCTAAGGGGGAAAAATTCTTTGGAAAAAATCTTGTATGCAATTGACAATATTGCATACATGTATTATAATATATATAAATACAAGTATGGATAAACATGAAATGGGCATACTATAAAAAAGAATAAAAAATATGAATCCCTGTGGAGTGATAAACTGTATCCATTGTTTAGCAGGGGTTTGTAGGAATTTTAAAGAGTGTGATTTTTACGAAAGACGTTTCATAGAAGAAGATTAATGATTTATAAGGAATTTATATAATAGAAGGAGGATAAAAAATGAAGAATAATTATAACGAAGAAGTAATGAATCATCTAGAAAAATGTGGTGTGGTTACATGTATTCATTGTATAGGTGGCTATTGTGATCGCTGTGACAAATGTGATTTATATGAGAGAACTTTAAAACAAGAAAATTAAGGATGAATTGCAAAAGATAAATTTAAATAAATGAGGAAAGATCTATGGAAAAGGAAAATTTTGGATGAACAAAGCGGAACCTGAAAGAAACAAATGGCGATGCTTTGTTTTTTTTCTAAAAAAAGCATCTATAAAACCTTCATTGAATCATTTTTATATAATTTGCATAGATTTTTCTATTTTCACATTGTTATATTTGGGTTTGAATATATATTCGAAGATTGATTGAAATATTCATAAAAAAAGCTTGATTTGGTTTACTTTTTAAGGGATAATAATATAATGTAGATGAATAAAAGACCAATGGATGTTCCATTGGTCTTTAAAGTGCTGAATAGTTTTACGCTACATTGGCAAAAATTACAAAAACTATATCTAGGATGGATTTGTAGAGTAAAAAAATACTTGACACATAAAAATTATGGTATAATATATAGGTTAAAAAGTCTACATATTGAAATAGCCTATGAAGAATATTAAAGTCATAGAGGAGGAAAAAAAATGAGTTCAACAGTAATGAAAAAAGAAAATAATGAAGTAACTTTAAAAATCGTAGTTCCAGCAGCGGATTTTGAACAAGGAATCCAAAAATCGTACAACAAAATGAGAAAAAGATTTAATATTCCTGGATTTAGAAAAGGAAAAGCACCAAGAAAGATTATAGAGTTAAATTATGGGGTAGAAGTATTCTATGAAGAAGCAATCAATGAAGTATTCCCAAAAGTATACATAGATGCTATTGATGAGCAAAAGCTTGAGCCAGTAGATAGACCAAATCTTGATGTTGAGGATATTGTAAAGGGAGAAGATGTAGTATTCACTGTTACTGTTACAGTAAAGCCTGAAGTAGCTCTTGGAGATTATAAAGGTATAGAAGTAGAGAAAAAAGAGTATAATGTTACTGATGAGGATGTAGAAAAGGAAGTAGAAGGGTTAAGAGAAAGAAATACAAGATTGATTGCTGTAGAAAGACCTGTTCAAGATAAAGATACAGTAATTATCGATTATGCAGGATTTGTAGGAGATGAACAATTCGAAGGCGGTACTGCTGAAAATCAAACATTAGTAATCGGATCAGGACAATTTATACCAGGCTTTGAAGAGCAATTAATTGGTAAAAATATGGGAGAAGAAACAGAAGTAAATGTAACTTTCCCAGAAGAGTACCATGCAGAAAACTTAGCTGGAAAAGAAGCAGTATTTAAAGTAACAATCCATGAAATAAAAGAAAAAGAATACCCTGAACTTGATGATGAGTTTGCTAAGGATGTAAGTGAATTTGATACATTAGAAGAATTAAAAGCAGACCTTAAAGAAAAGCAAGAAAAAACAGCTAAAATGAGAGAAGAAGAAGAAGTAAAAGATGCTATAGTAAAGAAAGTTGCTGAAAATGTACAAATTGATATCCCAGAAGTAATGGTAGAGCATAAAATAGATGATATGCTTAATGAATTTGGTTATCAACTACAATATCAAGGATTAAACTTAGATACATATCTTCAATATACAGGAACAAAGATGGAAGATATGAGAGAACAAATGAAGGAAGAAGCACAAAGTAGAGTGAAAACGCAATTAATACTTGAAGAAATAGGAAAAGTAGAAAAGATAGAAGTAGCAGAAGAAGAAGTAGACCAAGAAATAGAAAAATATGCAACACAATATAAGATGGAATTAGATAAGTTTAAGAAGACATTAAGACCAAGTGATATGGAAGGTATTGAAGATGGTCTTAGAGTAAGAAAAACAATTGACTTCTTAGTAGAAAATGCTAAGATAGCTTAATTTGTAAGCTAAGGAGGTATGGAGATTATGGCTTTAGTACCAATGGTAGTGGAACAAACAAATCGAGGGGAAAGATCTTATGATATATATTCTAGACTTTTAAAGGACAGAATTATATTTTTAGGAGATGAAGTAAACGACCATACTGCAAGCTTAGTCGTTGCACAACTTTTATTCTTAGAGGCAGAAGACCCTGATAAAGATATCATGCTATATATTAACAGTCCAGGTGGAAGTATAACAGCTGGAATGGCAATTTATGATACAATGCAGTATATAAAGCCTGATGTATCTACAATATGTATTGGTATGGCAGCAAGTATGGGAGCTTTCCTATTAGCGGCAGGAGAAAAGGGCAAGCGCTTTGCACTACCTAATGCAGAAATTATGATTCATCAGCCATTAGGTGGAACACGTGGTCAGGCAGAGGATATCCGTATTCATGCTGAACGAATTCTTAAAATGCGTGAGACTTTGAATAAGATTTTAAGTGAAAGAACAGGGCAGCCTTTAGAAAGAATTCAAAAAGATACAGATAGAGATAACTTTATGGAAGCAAAAGATGCTGTAGAGTATGGGCTAATAGACAAAGTGATCACTTCTAGAAAATAGGAAAGAGAGGTGAGAGGATGTCAAGATTTGACGAGAAAAAGCAATTAAAATGTTCTTTTTGTGGAAAATCTCAAGATCAAGTGAGAAGACTGATTGCAGGTCCTAGTGTGTATATTTGTGATGAGTGTATTGAACTTTGTCAAGAGATTATTCAAGAAGAATTTGATGAAAATATTGATATGGAAATGACAGATCTTCCAAAGCCACAAGAAATTAGAAGAGTATTAGAAGATTATGTTGTAGGACAGGATAAGGCGAAAAAAGCATTAGCTGTAGCTGTATACAATCACTACAAACGTATCAATCATCAAGGAAAAGTTTCTGATGTAGAGCTTCAAAAAAGTAATATTGTGATGCTTGGACCTACTGGGTCTGGTAAAACATTACTTGCTCAGACTTTAGCAAAAATATTAAATGTTCCTTTTGCAATTGCGGATGCTACATCTTTAACAGAGGCTGGATATGTAGGAGAAGATGTTGAAAATATTTTATTAAAGCTTATACAAGCAGCTGATTACGATATAGAAAAAGCAGAAAAAGGCATTATCTATATTGATGAGATTGATAAGATCGCTAGAAAATCAGATAATCCTTCTATTACAAGAGATGTAAGTGGTGAAGGTGTACAACAGGCACTTCTTAAAATTTTAGAAGGTACTGTAGCAAGTGTACCTCCACAAGGGGGAAGAAAACACCCACATCAAGAATTTATTCAAATTGATACGACAAACATATTATTTATTTGTGGTGGAGCATTTGATGGGATAGAAAAAGTGATTCAAAAACGTATTGGACAAAAGTCTATGGGCTTTGGTGCAAATATTCAAAGCAAAGAAGTAAAAGATATTGGTACATTATTAGATAAAATGCAACCAGAGGATTTACTTCGCTATGGATTAATCCCAGAATTTGTGGGAAGATTACCAGTAATGGTAACCCTTCATCAATTAGATGAAAAAGCTTTAGTAAAAATATTAAGCGAGCCTAAAAATGCTTTAGTAAAACAATACAAAAAGCTATTTGATATGGATAATGTAGAGCTAGAAATAGATGAGGACGCATTAAAAGCTATTGCCAAAAAAGCTATTGAAAGAAAAACGGGTGCAAGAGGCTTAAGAGGAATTATGGAAGGGATTATGCTAGATGTGATGTATGATATTCCATCCAGAAAAGACATTAAAAAATGCGTGATTACTAAAGAAACGGTTGAAAACTTAACAGAACCGACTTTAGTGATTTCTGAAGACAAAAAAAGAAATACGAAAAATAAAAAAGAAGAAACGGCATCATAAAAAAAGACGAATCAATTGATTCGTCTTTTTTTTGGGGATGGTTCTGCTGTGTCATTATAGACATAACAGAACCGTCCTTTTGTATTTTTATGAAAAAAAAGATGACAGATAATGTTTATTATTGTAAAATTATTTCATAATAAGAAATAATTATCATTAAGGAGGGAAGAATTTGTTAAAAAAATATTTCTTTGAGTTATTTAAATTATTCATTATGATTAGGTGCTTGTGTAGAGCAAAATTTAAAAAAGATTTTTATAAATTATATTTGGTGGTGGTATTATGAAAAAATTTTATAAGTTTGTTTGTTGGATATTCCTTTTTATTTTAACTATTCCCCAATCTATATGGGCAGAAGAAATTACTTATACACCGAAAGATATTAGTATAATGTTTGTTGTAGATGCTAGCTATTCCATGAACAAAAATGATCCGAATAAAATTGCTGAAAATATGATGGAGCTGCTTATAGATGGACTTCCATCAAAAAGGATTCATATAGGCTACGTAGCATACAATGATGCTGTTACAACTTTTTTAGAGCCTATGCCTATAGAAACTTATGAACAAAGAAATGCTATAAAAAATAGTGTTGAGAATATCAGAAAAGTTGGATATTCAGACATGGGACTTGGAATGAAAAAGGGATATGAACTTGTCACAAAAAATTTACAAGAAAATATACAACCTATTATGGTTTTAATATCTGATGGTGAAACATCTTTACCTAAAAATAGTAACCGTACGATAAAGCACTCTAATTTAGATATAAATGATGTAATCAATCAAGGTAAGCAAATGAATATGCCTATTTATACTATTTCATTTGGAAAAAGCACGAATACTCTTAAGCAGATTTCTTATAAAACAGATGCTAAAACTTATGAGAATCCAACTGCTGACAATTTAATTGAAATATTTAATGAAATAACAAATAAATATCTTATTTCTACTCTTAAACCGATCATAGAGACTGTTGGTACAGGAGAAAGACAAGAAATAATGATTCCTATAGAAGATTTACCAACTACTGAATCAAATATTTTGTTCATATCTTCTTCACCTATTAATGAACCGAAGGTAGAATACTCAGGAGATAATATATTTTTAGCAAAAGCTAAATATTATGTTTCTACTAAAGTGTTTGATCCTCAAAAAAAAGAATTGAAGTTTCAATTTAGAGGGAGAAAAAATTCGAGTATCAAGGGGTATTTATTATCAGATTATGATATTAGTTTGATATTAGATGTTCCTGATACTATTTATAAAAATAAGCTTTTTAAAATAAATGCATATTTTAGAAACAATGAGAATAATAAGGCGATTAAAGATTGTGAATTATATAAGCAAATAACACCTACAATTACATTGTTAAATAAAGAGAATAAAATTTGCTTACCTATAAATATTTTAAAGGATAAAATACAGAGTCATACGACTATATGTAATAGTGGTAATTATGTTTTGAATACTGCTTTTGCTCATGAATCCTTTAATATTAAATTTAACAAATTAAGCTTCAATGTTGAAAACAATCCACCTAAGAGTGAATTTCCCCACAAAATCAAAATACCTGTGATGTCTGAAAATAAGGTTTACCAACTAGATAAATTTTTTCATGATCCAGATAGTGATGCATTAACATATGAGTTTATTGATTTTAATATAGATAAATCTAATTTAGATATTATGAATTCACAACTAATCATAAAGCCTCATAGAGAAACAGAATTGAAATTTAGAATAAAAGCAAGCGATAATGAAGGTTTAACTTTTACAACTCAACCTATTATCTTATCTATTGTGCCAAAGTTGCAGTATTATTATCCTATAGTTGTTACAATACTTTGTGTGTTAATAGGATGTATAATATTTTTTATATACTATAGAAAAAAGAAAGCTTCAAAATATACATTTACTGGGAAGATTAATGGGTACTTTATTCGATTAAAGGATGAAGAAGAAATTCCACCTCTAATTTTTCCACTATATCAGTTTGAAAATAAGAAAAGAGTTAGTTTAGAAGAACTTTTGCGACATGCTAAAGTGGAGAAACCTTATTTAAATGCAAATCAAATATATTTTGAACCAGGATTAGATAGATCTATAGTTTTTTATAATAAGTCATCTGCTACTATGATGATGAATGCATCCATTATGAGAAAAAATGTAAAATATACTCTTGAATATAAAACAAAAATTTATATTACTTTTGAAGATGGAGTATCAGAAATGGAATTACACTATAATAAGTTCAATCCTACTATAGAAAAAGAAAAAGTTTATTGAAAAGCTCACGCTTTGTTGTGAGTTTTTCTATTGTGCATAATAAGGCCATGAATATAGTATAACAACTATCTACAGAAAAATAACTTTCAAGGATATCTAGGAATGTAGTATAAATACGTTTTTGGAAAGGAAGATATAATGAAAAACATAAAAAGTCAAAATGTTACAAAATATAGGTAATTATTCCTATTTACAACATAAACTGTCTTGTATAAAATGATTTAAAGATTACCCATATTTTTCAATAAAATGGGTAAAAAATCATTTATATTACATTTGTTTACAATAGTATGTTAAAATTGTTTATTTATACAAAATTTAGAAAACAAATAATTATAATAGGAGGTATAAAATGGAAATTATTCAACAAACCAACAGAACCATATTATTTGAAGAAATTAACCCAGAAAAGTTAGATTTATTAACAATGATAGGGGATACAAAGGGGATCGATAGTTTAGATGATGGCAAAATAAAAGAAATAAATGAAAAACTTTTAGTCAAAAGTTTTGACGAATTTTTAGACAAGTTTGCTCCAGTAGTATATTCATTTTATAATGCAACCAATCAAAAGGTTATGTATACACTAAAAAAACCAGAAAACTTACCAGAAGAATATATTACAGAGATACCAGTAAATATGTCCAATGACCCTTTCTCGATAAATTGGACACTCTAGAGTTAGAGTTTCTCTGTTTTTCTCATTATTTCTCGTGATTCTGATTTTCCACCCATTTATTCCACAGTTCTCTTGACAATGAGCCTCTCATGGCATGTATTTATGCAT
>JAOARV010000033.1 GCA_025210395.1 Marinisporobacter sp. | reverse complement strand
TAGAACATCTATTCAAGAAATAAAGGATTTCATCGTAGATTATTTTAATTATGCAAATTCCCACACTAAAGAAACTCAATCTCTTGTTAATGCTAGAAGTTATTATAAGTAATTTTTAATCTCAATATTGTTTATCTATATATTCTATTTTTCTTCTTTCACTTTCAAATTTGTAAATTTTCTTTTCAAATACCTATTCTGTTATCATCCTATTTATGCTTTTTTTACATAAATAGACAACAACACCATTCGGAATATTCAAAATGATGTTGTTGTTCATTTATGTATATTGCATTCAATTCAAAATAAAATTTTATTTACTTTTTTTTAAAAATTTTTGTAATATATTCTAAAAAAGATTTATTTTTTAATTACGTAATAATTCCATACTTAGGTAAAAGTTCATTCCTAATGTGGAATCTATGCAGTATTAATGCATCTTGAAAATACTTCCAATCACTTTGATAAAAATTTTCATTCTTATCATATATTTTTTTATCTGCATCTATTACATTCACTGCTTCTTTGAACCACTCTCTATCATTATATTCAACTTGTACTCTAAATCCAAAGAAGCCATTTTTCAGCTGTTCTTGCCAAAGCTTCACTCTTTCATCCACCAATGCTCTATTGATTAGAATTTGTCTTATTTTATTTTCTATGATCCTCCATTTTCTAGGGATTCCTTCATAAATTTCAGGTTTTTTTCTTTTTACCTCATTGCTTAAATAATAATATATATGGTAAACTGCATCCATTGCTCTATATTGATTATTTACAGTCAATTTTTCTTTCATATTATATTCTATATATCTCCAAATCAAATAAGGTTCATCTGGATATATATAGGCTTGCCCATGTCCTATCGCAGGTATAAACTTAGCTTTTAGCCATATAAGTGCTTCTGAATCATCTAATCCATTGATCAGTTCTAACTCATCCACATCATTTTCTTTTTTAAATAATCCATGAAAATTCTGATGAGACCATGTATCTGCATATACATGTAAAGCGATTCCTAATCGATGTAACCCATAAGGTTTATCTAATGTTTTTAATGTATCTTTTAGCATTTCTTTACTAATTTTGCTATTTTGTCTACAGATTAATTTTTCATAAAATGTTTCTCCTTCTATCCCTGGCAAGAAATGAAAAGGTAAAAATATATCATAGGAAGTACTTTTACTAAGAACTCCTAAATCAAGAAACTTATGTGCAGATAGCTGTTGTTCAAATCTTCCTCCACTTTGAAATTCTAATACATGATCATACTTTGCATCATCTACCTGTTGAGAAGAATAAGCTATCTTTTTACTATATTCATCTTTTATTCCTGCTAGCCTACAGAGCGTATAAACAGTATAATAATGAAAATCAATTTGCATAGTGATCCCCCTTTAAATTTAATCCTCATATATTTTATGCTGTTTATGCCCATACATTCCTCAAAGCATTTATACTGTATAAAAAAAGAGTTATTAGTGAATATGCTAAAGATATACTCATAGAAAATAGAAGCTTCAGTCTTAAAAAATGAACTAGCTCTCACTTAATAGTGAGAGCTAGTCTATTCTCTTAAATCCATATTTTTCAAAAATCATTTGACCTTCCTTTAATAAAAATTCATAAAACTTTTGAGTCTCCTTAGAATCTTTAGAATCCTTTACCACTGCCATCCAATAATTAGCCTTTACATTATACGCTTCTGCAATAGCTAATAATTTCACTTCATTCTTTATATTTTTTGTAATATCTGATTTGTAAACAATGCCCACATCCCCTTCTCCTAACACAATCTTATTGACTACTTGTTTAACATTATTTTCATTAGATACAATATTTCCTAATACCTTTTTCTCATAGCTTTCTCCAAATTCTTTACCTAACGAATGAATAATGCTTCTTGCATATTGTCCTGCGGGTACTCCTTCTTGGGCAACAATCAACTTGCAAGATTTTTCTATATCCTTTAAGGTCTTTATTTGGGCGGCATTATTCTTAGAAATCATTACCACCATAGAGTTACTTAAAAAATGCTTTCCTTCTAAAACAAGCTCTTTATTTTTTAAAGCCTCATAATGTTTTTTATTAGCTGATAAAAAAAGGTCTGTTTTTACCCCTTGTTCAATTTGAACTCTTAATTGACTTGAACCTGCCAAATGGAGATTTACTTTTATATGAGGATTTTCTTTTTCAAATTCCTTTATAATTTCCTCCATACTCTCTGTTAATGAGGATGCTGCAAAAACAATGATTTCTTTTTTATTTGCAGTAGATGCTTCTTCATCACATCCAGTAAATATTATAGCTAAAAGCATAAAAATACAACTTGCAATCACCCATCCTTTAATTTTTTTCATTCGTACAAATCACCTTGATCTCATCTCCACTTTTAATCCTTCCACCCTTTAAAACACGTGCAAAAATCCCCTCCCTTGGCATAATACAATCTCCAACAGCTTCATATATAGCACAATGACTATGACACTCTTTCCCTATTTGTGTCACCTCTAATACTACATCCTTCACTATCAATTTTGTTCCAATAGATAATTCCTTTAAATCAATTCCTTCCACAATAAGATTTTCTCCAAAGGCTCCATCCTTTACTAAGACACCTTGCTTCTTAAAAGCTTCTATTTTTTCAAAGGATAGTAAACTTACCTGTCTATGCCAATTTCCTGCATGAGCATCTCCCTTTAGCCCATAATTTCCAATAATTTCAGCTTGTCCTACATTTATTTTAGCTGTTCCTTTTTTTTCACTAATACATACAGCAACGATTTTTCCCATAAAGTTTCTTACCCCCCAATTTGAAACATCCTTTTAGAATCTTCATCTATACAATTCTGTTTAAATCCATGCTTATTTGGTTTATTATAAATTCCTTTTTCAATCATCTTTTTAAGCTCTTTATCTTCCATTCCGTCTCTAATCATCTTTCTTAAATGGATTCCATCTTTCCAGTGAAGACACTGTCTTAAAAATCCTTCTGAAGTCAATCTCATTCGATTACATTTCCTACAAAACATATGACTCATAGGACTAATAAATCCAATCCGCCCTTTACTATGAGGTGTTTTAAAATATGACGCTGGTCCTAATCTTCTATTTTCTACTCTATATGCAATCAAATCTCTTTCCTTTAAGATTCTTTCTTGTACTTCATCATTGGATACAGCTTGAAACGCTTTTCCTTCTCCAATAGGCATTAACTCAATAAACCGAACATCTATAGGATTTTTTTCCACTAATTCTACAAAATCCATTATTTCATCATCATTTTCACCTTTAATCATAACCGTATTCAATTTTACCCTTTTTATTCCTCTCTCTAAGGATAAATGTATACCTCTTATGACCTGTTCTAGACTTCCACCCCTAGTCATTTCTTTATATCTTTCATCCTTTAATGTATCTAAGCTTATATTCACCCCATCAAGCCCTGCTTTTATTAACTCATCTATATACCTTTCTAGAAAAATCCCATTGGTTGTAAGACAAACTTCTTCAATTTGAGGTAATGTTTTAATATGATGAATCAGCTTAGGAATATCCTTTCTTGTAAGGGGTTCTCCCCCAGTAATCCGTACTTTCGAAATTCCTAAACTTGCTACAATCTTTACAACTTTATAAATCTCATCAAAGCTTAAAAGTTTTTCTTCCTTTAAAAAGTCAATCCCCTTATCTGGCATACAATAGATGCATCTTAGATTACATTGATCTGTTACTGAAATTCTAAAATAATTTATATTTCTTCCAAACTGGTCAAGCATATCCATTACCTCCTTTCTACATCCATCTTCAAGTATTGATAGATAATTTCAAAATTTAAAATGTAACTTATTTACCTATAATCATTTTTTAAAATAGCACTCTCTTATGAATCCCTTTTACAACTGCTAACACCCCAACAGATATAGCTACTAAGCATATAGCAATACTCATAGATAAATTCAAATCCTTTTCCATGGCTATATAAATAGCTAAGGGAAGTGTTTGGGTTTTTCCTGCTAAATTCCCTGCAAATACAATAGTTGCACCAAACTCTGCTAATGCTCTTGCCCAAGAAAGAACAGCTCCTACTAATAATGTATTTTTACTTAGAGGAAGGGTAATATATTTAAACACCTGCCACTCAGAAAGACCTAATGCAGCTCCTGCGTTTTTTAGCTCCTGATCAACCTTTTCAAAGCCTTCTTTAGAGGTTTTTATAAAAATAGGCAATGAAACAAATAATTGGGCCATTATTACAGCTGTAAAGGTAAAGGGTAGCCCCCTACCGAAAATAAATAAATATTTTCCTATAAGACCATTTCTTCCAAAAGTAATTAACAGTAAAATTCCTGCTACAGCAGGAGGAAGTACTAAGGGTAATTCTAAAATAATCTCAATAAGTCCTTTTCCTAAAAATGAATAACTCGCCATATAATAAGCCGTAGGAATTCCCATGATCATTATTATAATTAATGAAATAATCGTACTTTTTAAACTTACTACAAGTGCTTTTATAACAAAATCATCAAAAATCAAAAAAATAGACTTACTCAAACAAAATTTCAAAAGTTCAATAGCTGGACTAAACAAAAATAAAACACAAATAGCTGTAATTGTGGATAAAACAATTTTAAACAAATGCTTATTCATAAGTCCACGTTCCACTTTTTCCTCCTGTTTTTTTCACCAAATGAATATCCCCTATAACCATTTTTTTATCTACTGCTTTACACATATCATAAATGGTTAAACCAATAACCGACACCATGGTTAAAGCTTCCATTTCTACACCTGTTTTTCCAGTGGTCTTTGCCATTGCTTCTATAATAATCTGAGATTTTTCTCTATCAAGAGTAAATGTTGCTTCACATCCTGTAAGCATAATGGGGTGGCACATAGGAATCATCTCCCAAGTTTTTTTAGCTCCCATAATTCCTGCAACTCTAGCCACCCCTAAAACGTCTCCTTTACCCATTTTCCCCTCTTCAATCAAGGCTAATGTTTCTGCGCTCATTTTTACCGTTCCTCTAGCAACAGCACTTCTTTTAGTTTCTGATTTTTCACTCACATCCACCATAACTGCTTTTCCTTCTTCATCAAAATGTGTTAATTTATGATCCATTCTCTTTTCTCCCTTTTAAAAAGCTTTTTTGAGTACTTATTATACTCCCTTACCAAAAGTACAATCTGGAAATCTACACGTTTCACACTCCATACAAAGCCCCCCATGTCCGTATGTAGCAATATCTTTCATTTCAATTTTATCTTTGATCAATATTCTAGGAAGCATTAAGTCAAATACAGTTCTTTTTGCATACATGACACATCCAGGCAATCCTAAAATAGGAACGTCCCCTTTATATGCTAATAAAAACATAGCTCCTGGAAGTACGGGTGCTCCATAGCTAATTACATTCGCTCCCGTTTTTTTAATAGCTGTTGGTGTAACATCATCAGGATCTACAGACATTCCTCCCGTACAAATGACCATTTCCGCTCCTTTTTTTATCCACTCTTCTACTGCATTTTTTATTTTTTCTTCATCATCTGGTAAAATAGTCTGTCCTAAAACTTCACATCCATATTCCGCTACCTTCTTGTGAATCACAGGACCAAAAGCATCTTGAATTCTTCCATGATAAACTTCATTTCCTGTGGTAATAACGCCCACCTTCATAGGAGTGAAGGGAACTACCTCTATGATTTTTTCTTCTCCAATCAAGCTTTCTGCTTTATTTATTTTTTCTTCTTCAATCACAAGAGGAATCACTCTTGTTCCAGCTACTTTTTTTCCTTTTTTAACAGGAACATTATTATGAAGGGTCACTAAAATAATTTCTCCTAGTCCATTCAGTTGATATAAACGATCTATATCAATCTTAAGAAGTCCATCATACTCTGCAATAAAATTAATTTTTCCTTCCTTTACTTCACTAAAGCTTAAGCCTTTCCCTGCTGTAAGCTTTGTGACCCGATCTGCCGCCTCATTTTCATGTAGCATTCCCTCTTTTTTCTCCCATACGTATAGATGATCTTTTCCTAAAGAAAGAAGGACTGATATATCTTCTTCCTTAATAATATGTCCTTTTTTAAAAGCTCGATCTTTGATGATATTTGGAATGATTTTTGTAATATCATGACATAAAACAGATCCTATTGCATCCTGTACCCTTATTTTTTTCATATAGCTCACCTCTACTTTACTTTTCAGCTGCACACTCACTGGCCTTTCCTAGTAAAATTTCTAATCCATGATGAACACTTTCTAATATATATTCTAAGATTTCCTTAACCGCTTTAGGACTTCCTGGTAAATTAATAATTAGCGTTTCTCCTCTTATTCCAGAGACTCCCCTTGAAAGCATTGCTTTTGGTGTAATCTGAAGGCTATAATAACGTATAGCTTCAGCAATACCATTGGCTTCTCTTTCAATAACCTTTTTAGTAGCTTCAGGAGTTACATCTCTTTTACTAAAACCCGTCCCCCCTGTTGTCAGAATCAAATGTACCTTTAACTCATCGCTCATATGAATCATTTCATTTGCTAATAAATCCTGTTCATCTGGTAAAATTCTATATTTTTGTACTGCATATCCATATTCTTCAAGGGTCTTTTTCATCAATATACCGCTTTCATCTATTCTCTCACCTTTATATCCTTTATCACTTGCTGTAATAATTCCTACTTGATACATAAAAACACTCCTATATTTTTAAAAAGATACCTTCCTTACATCTTTCATATGATCTAGAGAACCTTTATTTTTAATTAGTAAAATTTCACTCATAATCCCAAAAGCGATTTCATTAGGATCTCCAGAAGAAATATTTAATCCAATAGGTGCATAAACTTTTTTTAGTTCATCTTTAGGAATCCCTTCCTCTATTAAATTTTTCATCACATATTCCGTCTTTTTCTTACTTCCTATCATCCCAATATATTTCGCTTTTCTATTAACTACTTCTCTAAGAGCTTCTGTATCACAACTATGCCCTCTTGTTACAATAACAATATACGTGTTTTGATTGATGGAATACTTAGATAAGTTTTCAGCATACTTTCCAATGATGATTTCATCTACTCCTTCAAACCTTTTTTCATCAGCAAATTCTTCTCGATCTTCAAAGATCACTGTATAAAAATCTAATATTTTTCCTAGCTTAAAAAGTTCAGCCCCAATATGACCTCCCCCTATAATCAAAAGCCTAGGACTAGGTTGAAATACCTTAATATAGACCTTTGTTTCGCCTCCACACTGCATATCTAAATTGCCCTGTTCATTTAACTGAAATACAAACTCTCCATCCGTTTTCTCTTCTAGACATGCTAAAGCTTTTTTTTTGATCTCACATTCTACTCTTCCGCCCCCAACAGTTCCAAAAATCCTTCCATCCTTCCAAACTGCCATCATAGCACCCTTTTTTCCAGGGCTTGATCCTTTATTTTTCACGATAGAAGCAAGGGCTACTTCTTTCCCTCTATATAAACTTTCATAAATTTCTTTTAAAATTTTCTCACCCATACGCGAACGAACCTACCTTTTATTGTTTTTCATATACAATATAGCTTCTAAAACTCCCCCTGCAATATTTCTAGCTTTATCAGAAATCGTGTAACAATTATTGTACTCTGAAAGTCTTGGATCTATATCTCCTATTTTAAATCCTTTCTTCACCAAACTTCCATCTCTAATGATCCCTCTTAATATTCCTGAAAGCTTTGCTTTTATAGGGGTATTCCCTATATAAGCAATGGTTTCATCTTTCTCTACAAAATCTCCTATATCTTTTCTATTATTGATATTTCCATCACAAGGAGAATGAAGAACCCGTTCCTTTGAATATCCTCCAATAAGCCCTGGAATCCCCGTATTTTTCTTTGCTTCTCCCTTTAAAATCAATCTTCCCAAGTCATGTCCTCTAGCTGTTTCAATCACTACATCTACATCTTCCCCTGCTATAAACCCTGGACCTAACGCTATAGTAATCTCTGCCATGTTCTTTGTTGTTCCCAGATTCTTTTTAGCAATGATAGCATCTACTACTATATTTGGTTTTACTTCTTTTAACCATCTCCCCTTTGGGTCGATCATAATAGGTATATTTTTATTTTTCCATGTTTCTTTCATTTTATCTAAATCATCTACATGGATTGCTGTAATTCCCTCTATTTCTATTTTACCATCATAAATTGCTTCACTAAATGAAACCTTTCGTCTAATGGCTGTAGGGTTTGGTACTTCTAAAACCAATACACGAAATCCACATCTGTGCAGTTTATGAATTGTACCTGTAGCTAAATCTCCACCACCTCGTACACCTACCACATCATCAAATATCATATGCTGCACCATCCCATTTTAATAATTTTTCATAATCTTCCTTTGTATCCACATCAAATAAACTTTTTTCGTCATCTATTTCTACAAAACGTACTTTGCTTAAGTATTTATTGATGATGACTTTTCCTCCTGTATCTCCCTCTAACCCTAACAAATCATCCCTGAATTTTTTAGAAAATACTACAGGACTTCCTCTTCTTCCCTTATACTGGGGAACAATGATATCCCCTGGATTTTGATAAAATATTCCCATTAATCTATTAACGACATTTTCATCTAATAAGGGTTGATCTCCTGTAAAAAACATATATCCATCACACTCATTACTAGCCTTTACCCCTAGCTTAATGGATTCACTCATTCCTTTATCTGCATGTTTATTTTCAATCGTTACAAATCCACTATTTTCCCCTAATTGTAAAATTTCCTTTTCTCTAGCAACTAAAATTTTCTCTGAAAAATCAACTTTTGAAAGAGTATCAAGGATTATCTCTATCAGCGTTTTTCCTTTATATTTTAAAAATAATTTATTTTGATTCATTCTCCTAGAATAACCTGACGCCATTATGATGCCACTAATCATAATCCTTCATCTACTCCTTTTTTATAGGTACATCTCGTATTATTATATAAATTTCCAAGACAGTCACTTGAAATATACATTTTATACTTATTCTAATAAATATAGAAATTTAATATTTGAGCTTGTATATTTATAGGATTTTAAGTTCAAAAATTAATCTATACTTCCGTCTAAAATATTTAAATCCAAAAAATAATTTAATGAATCAATTAAATTTCAAATTTAAAACCCTATATTGTACACTTTAGTACTCATATTTATTGTTTTTAATACTTCCAATAATAATTTTATCTGACAGTTTTGCATAGAACTTATTGATCTCATTCTTTAATTGTTCAGCTTTATCTAAATGATACAAATCATCCCCTTTATTGATCAATAATATTTTCTCCCCTTTAGCATTTTTAAATAATCCCTTTGGATGGACAATCACTTTTAATAAAGCTTCAAGGGTAATAGGATCGCCTTCTCTTAACTCGGTCATTTTACAAAACAATTCACTTCTATGAACATTTTTTTCACTAACTTTAAGTCCTAATGCTTGAATATCTAAAACACCTATTGTTTTTTTAGTTTTTCCATATACAACAGGCTCCGTCTCACTCCATCCTTTTATTTGTTTTTCTTTAGCTCCATCTGCTTCTATGAAGATATAATCAAAGTGATTTCTTATCCTCTTTAATTGTTCTTCTTTTAGTCCAGTTAATTTATTTTCTCCATTGACTTTTGTTCCGTAAACATAGATTCCTTTTTGATTTTTTTTCGAAACTTTTAAAAATTCATTTTCATCTATGCACATAAAGTCATACTGATGCTTTTGTGGAATATAAATCTTCGTTGTAGTAGTTAATAAGACTTTATGATTTTGTTTCAGTTTCTTTCCTAAGTAAAACAAAAGGGATGTTTTTCCCCCTGCCCCTACAATAGATACAATATCTTTTTCTTTTAAATCCATATAATTTATTATTCCCAAAACATCACCTTTTTTCTATGAATAAAATTAGGGCTGAAAAGCCCTATTTTATCATTTCGACATTATTCCCTTTAAAACCTTCTCTGGTGTTATGGGTAAATCTCTTACATTTACCTCTACTGCATTATATACTGCATGCGCAATTGCAGGAGAGGGTGTATTGATGACTACTTCTCCTACAGATTTTGCTCCAAAGGGTCCTGTTGGCTCATAGCTACTAACAAAATCTACATGGATTTTTCCAACATCTTTTCTGCAAGGAATTTTATACTGCATAAAGGTATTTGAAACCATATTTCCTTCTTGACTATATACAACATCTTCATACATAGCCATACCTATTCCTTGTGCCAATCCACCTTCTACTTGTATCCGCGCAAGATTAGGATTAATAACTGTTCCACAATCTACTGCTGCTACATAATCGATTAACTCTATTTTTCCTGTTTCTTGATCTACTTCAACCTCTGCAAAGCCTGCTATAAATGGAGGAGGACTTGTATCTCCGCCAAAGGTACCACTGCCGATCAATTGATTTTTCCCTTCTCCTGATATGAATCGTTGTGCCATTTCATCAAGAGATAATACATTTTTCTCATCTATGGTTTTTAAATATTCTCCATGGAATACGACTTCCTTTTCATCTACCCCTAAAAGCTTAGCACCATTTTCAATGATTTTATTTTTTATATCTTCACAAGCCTTGATGACCGCATTTCCTGTAACATAAGTGGTACTAGAAGCGTATGAACCTGTATCATAGGGTGAAATATCTGTATCTGCCGAATGTACAATCACTTTTTCCATGCTCGTTTCCAAAATTTCCGCTGCCATTTGAGCAAGGATTGTATCACTTCCTGTACCCATATCTGTAGCACCTACAAACAAAGTATAAAATCCAT
The DNA here is from genome assembly GCA_025210395.1 of Marinisporobacter sp. Lineage (GTDB taxonomy): Bacteria > Bacillota > Clostridia > Peptostreptococcales > Thermotaleaceae > Crassaminicella. The sequence continues at coordinate 43,119 of JAOARV010000033.1, read as the reverse complement.
CATCATTTAATTTCACAAGGGCTGATGCTGTGTCAATCCCTGCAATTCCAGATCCTTGCATGGTAATTGCCATACCCATTCCTCTAACTTTGTTATCACTCATGACTTTTCTAGGATATTTTTCATCCCATCCAATAAGTTCTTTCCCTCTTTCTATACATTGATCTAGCGTAGAGCTTGCTAAAACAACTGGTTTTCCTTCTTTGGTAGAGCCTAAAACAGGATTCGCTTCCCCCTCCTTGATAATATTCTTTTGTCTTAACTCAGTAGGATCTATATTTAGCTTTACAGCTAACTCATTCATTGCTGATTCAAGAGCAAATGTCCCTTGTGTCACTCCATATCCTCTTAATGCACCTGCAGGCATTTTATTGGTATAAACAGCATTTCCCATATATCTTACAGCTTTAGCTTGATTATATAGGGGTAATGTCTTATATCCTGCAACAGCAAATACCGTAGGAGCATGTTCTCCATAAGCACCTGTATCCGACAAGCTCAGCATATCGATCGCCTTGATATTTCCTTTTTTATCTGCTCCAAGCTTTACTTTTATTTTCATAGCATGTCTGCTAGTAGTACAACCAAAGGTTTCTTTTCTATCATAAATAATCTTTGAAGGTTTCCCTGTTTTTAAAGTAACTAAACCAGTGAAAATCTCTACTGCTGCCGTTTGTTTTCCTCCAAAGCCGCCACCTATTCTTGGCTTAATGACTCTTATTTTACTCTTTGGGATTTCAAGTGCTCTTGCAACAATTCTTCTTACATGAAAAGGAATTTGGGTAGAGCTTACAATAGTAAGCCTTCCTGCATGATCCATATAGGTAAAGGCTCTGTAGGTCTCCATCATGGCATGTGCCTGTGCTTGTGTATAATAAGTTCTTTCTAATACTATATCACTTTCTTCTAAAGCTTTCTCTACATCTCCATGTTCTATTTTAGAAGAAGCAGCAATATTTTTCTCTTTGTTGATGCCTATATGAAAATTCACATGTAAATCATCTTCTGGATGAACTATAGACTTATTTCCTTCTGCTTTTTCAAAATCTAAAACAGGCTCTAAAACTTCATAATCTACTTTAATCAGCTTCATAGCTTTTATAGCTGTTCTTTCATCTTTTGCTGCTATAATAGCCACTTCATCTCCTACATAACGAACATACTCATCTAAAATCAATCGATCATATGGGGAAGGCTCTGGATAAGATTGACCTGCTAAAGTAAATCGACTCTTTGGTACATCCTTGTAAGTAAGGATACATTCAACTCCTGGTACTTTTTGTGCAATACTGACATCAATAGACTTTATTTTCGCAAAAGCATGGGGACTTCTAAGGATCTTTAAAACTAATGCATTATTATTAATATTCAAGTCATCTGTATAAACAGGCTTTCCTGTTGCTATATCCATCCCATCAATTTTTGAAATTGGTTTATTTACAATTTTCATCCTTAACTCACCCCCATATATTTTTTAACAGCTCTTAACTGTCCAACATATCCTGTACATCTACATAAATTTCCTGTTAGATAATGAACAATCTCCTCTTCTGTAGGATTCTTTAATTCCTTTTTCATAGCAAGTACCGTCATAATAAATCCTGGGCTACAAAATCCACATTGTTCTGCTCCTTCTTTTACTAAAAATTCAGCAAAAGCTCTCGCATCTTCTTGTACTCCTTCTATCGTTGTAATATTTTTCCTATCTACTGTAGGGGCTAATGTTGCACACGAGAGAGTAGGCTTTTCATCAATCCATACAGTACAAAGTCCACAAGACCCTGTATCACAACCTTTTTTTACACTTAAAAAACCATATCTTCTTAACACATCTACTAAAAACTCATCATAACCTACTTCTAATTCCATCTCTTTATGATTAATTTTCACTTGTATTTTCATTATAAAACCTCCATGATTCCTCTTTTTACAAGGACTTTACAGATTGCTTGACGATATTCTTTACTCCCTCTCATATTGCTTCCAAAGGATAATTCTTCTGATGCCATCAACGCTGCTTTTTCAATTTCGTCCATAGACTTACTGCTTTTAGAAAAATAAATAGATGCTTCTTTAGCAATTTTTCCCCTATTGGGTCTTGCTCCGACTACAATCTTTAAGTCACCTTCTTTATTAGAAACAGCTACATTTAAAATAGCATAATCACTACTAGAATTTCTCATCATCCCAAAAGCTGCTTTTCTAGATGTTTTTGGAATAATTACTTTTACTAATAGATCTTTTCTAGCTCCCTTTTCTAAATATTCTTCTAAAGAAATTCTTCCTTCATTGTATAACAGAACATCTGCATCAAGAGAAAGGAGTGCTGTAAGAAAATCTGAAAATCCATATCTTGAATAAACAGTTGCTCCTACTGTCACAACATTTCTAAACTGAATTCCTACGATATTTTCTACAGATTTAGGTAATACCCCATTAAAATATTTCTTCAAAGCAGAATTTGTCTCTATCTCACGAAAAGTCGTCATGGCACCTATTTCAATATCTTCCTCATTTTCTTCAATATATTTTAAATGCAGCTTAGATAGATCAATAGCCGTTTCTATTTTTTTCGATCCCATTCTCAAAAAAGCAGCACCACCTAAAATCACATTATTTCTTTTCTCATTTAAAATTTTATAAGCTTCCTCTAATGTATTTGCTAATGCATAATTTTTTATTGTAATCAAGGGTATTCCTCCTTTTAAATATAAATCCCCCAAAAAGCCCTAGCCCTCATCACCAAATTTTATAGACTGAAGGCTTTAAGGGCTTTTTATTTCTTTCATTATTCTTTTAATGATCCTATATGCTATTTAAACGGCTTTCGCATTATTTCTTAATACAACCTTTTCTTCATCTGATGGTAAAATAATATTTAATGCAATTGCAATGATTCCCGTAACAACAATTCCAGAACCTCCGAAAATCATTTTTACTGACTCTGGAAAATATGCTAATGCTTCTGGTACAGAGCCAAGTCCAAAGCCTAATCCCATGGCAACGGCAACGATTACACTATTTCTTCCTACAAGCTTTTCCTTTGTAATAAGGTTCATACCACTTACAGCAATCATAGCAAACATTACAATAGCAGCTCCACCTAATACACTTGCAGGCATTAAAGCAACAATTGTTCCTACCTTTGGAAATAATCCTGCTAAGATCAAGAACCCAGCCCCTATTCCTACTACAAATCTACTCATAATCCCTGTTAATGCAATAATTCCAACATTTTGACTATAAGATGTATTTGGTAAAACATTAAATATTGCTGCTAAAGAACTAGCCAATCCATCTGCCATTACACCACCAGAAAGCTCTTTGTCTGTAGCTTCTCTATTTGCTCCACCCATTGTAACCCCTGAAATATCTCCAACAGTTTCTACTGCTGTAACTAGATACATTAAAAGCATAGCAACAATGGCATCTACATGAAACTCCATTCCATATTTAAAAGGCATAGGGAATTCAAACCATCCAGCTTGACTTACTGTACTAAAATTAATCTTCCCCATAGGGATAGCAACAATATATCCTACAACAAGACCAATCAATATAGAAGACATACTTGTAATTCCCTTTGTAAATTGCTTAAAAAATAAAATAGTTGCCAAAACAATTGTTCCTAACAAAAGATTGGAAGGAGATCCGAAATCTTTCGCTCCAACACCACCTGCAAAATATTTAATCCCTGTTGGTAATAAAGATAATCCAATAGATAATAGCACAGTTCCTGTTACAACAGATGGAAAATATTTACGAAGTGGCTTTAAAAAGGCGCCTAGAATCATTTCAAAAAATCCGCCCATAAAAGATGCACCTAGTACACCAGCAAAACCATACTTTCCTGCTATAGCGATACATGTTGGTAAAAATCCAAAGCTTGTCCCTTGAACGATAGGAAGTCTTGATCCAATAGGACCTGCACCATAAACCTGTATCAAGGTAGATACCCCTGCTATAAACATAGCACATTGGATTAAAAATGTTTTTTCTTCAATAGGTAATTTAATAGCATTTGCAATGATAATCAACGGTGCTACATTTCCAGCAAACATAGCTAAAATATGCTGCATTCCTAAAGGAAGTGCATGCTTTAACGGTGGCATACCATCTAAATCGTATACAGACGTATTTTTTTTCATTTTTTTCTCCTCCATTTTATATTTGATTAAATATTCTTTTCTTTGCATATGTATAGATAACTCCTATAACTTTTTACGAGTCATATTATATCATATAAAAACATTTTTATGAATATTTTTTTGTGCTTTTTTATATTTATTTCGTATATTCCGAACATCTTTTACGATATTTTGTATAGCGTTCGTATTTTTCCATTTTCCTTCTTCCATTCGTATTTATTCTCTGGTAAGTATCGTCAATTATACATAATACGCATAAATATAGTTCTTGAATTTGTCATTCCATACAAAACCACCTTGTCTCTACAGTTTTAACCATAAGTGAAAACTGCAAAAACAAGGTGGTTTTCTTATGCAAAAAAACACTAACGTTCCTGCTAATACAAACTATTTTCACTCATAGTCCTATAATTTACGGTCATAGGGTAGAGACTTCTGAGCCATATTCTCAGCATTATATGAGTTTTCTATTCAATTGATTAAACCTATTGTATACATTTCTATTTCTATTGTCAATAGTTTAAATTTTTAAGATTTCATCAAAATAACCGATCCTACATATGCATTGCATACGAGAATCGGTTATCCAGCAGATTCTAATTCACTTAAAAACTTTACATCTTCTACCTGTATTACCAACTCATTCCTTTCTTACATAAGACAACTTGATCTTTCTATACTTCATTTTAAATCATTAAAATACGAAAATCTAAGATTCTTACTTCATTCAATTCCATTTGATTCTTGCATTCATTTACTCAATACTTAATACTTAATACTTAATACTTAATATCTACTTCACTTCAACAACACGATTAACCAAACTCAACTATCATTTACTTAAAGCAACTGCTCCGTGAATTAGAATCTGGTTAGAAGAAGTTTTTCTTCTTGGATTCATTATACCATAGAGCTACAAAAATTAAAAGTATTTTTCAGAATTTTTTTATTTTTAAAACATTTCCCAAGAACCATTCATCTCTTACTAAGCTTTTATTTGATCCAAAATATTAGCTCCTTAGTTTTTCTCTCTACAATAAAAACTACCCCATTACTAAATCTTTTGGCGTAGTTTTATACACTTTTATTAGATTTTTTCTATTATCCTAATCCATCAAAATTTCTACAGAATATAATTCATCAAATTTTCTTTTAAGTTTGCTCTCTCCCACACAAATATCAATAGGATCATTCTTTTCTTTCGCATCCTTTAACATCTCTAATAACTTCTTTCCACTATCTACATTACCATTTCCGCCCTCAACAACTTGCTCAATATCCATTCCATCTTTAAATTTAAAAAATACTTGCATATAATTACTCCTTTCTATCTAGAAATTCTCTTCTTGTACTAGGAATTCTACATAGAAAAGCATTCCCCTTTATAAATCGATAGCAAGTTTCGTCAATTTTTGTTCAATTATTGTCGAAATAAAATAAAACTTTATTTCAACTATACTCTTTTCACAAAATCATAATAATTAAAAAGAGCATGTTCTTTCCCACTTAATGTTGGTTTGATAATTCCATCTTCATTAATTGCAATATATTTACTTTCTTTAGCTATATTTATTATCTCATCTAAAAAGGTCTTATCCCACCCAAGATGATCCTGTATCGTATAAATAGAAGATTCTTTTTCTTCAATATGGGTATTTTCATGGTTGATAATATGCATCAAAAAAGAAATCGTTGCATACTCATATTTCTGTTTTTTTCTAATCTTCATAATAGATAATAACCCTCTATTAGGTGCTACAATAAATACTACTAAAAAAGTAATTCCTACCATTAAAGCCATGCATCCTGCTATGGCTACATCGAAAAAAGCTGCGATCCAATATCCTAATATAGAGGACAATACTCCTATTCCTATACTTAAAAATATCATTTTCTTTAAATCGTCCGTTAATAAATAGGCTGTAGCAGGAGGTCCAACCATGAAAGCAACCACTAGAATTGCTCCCACAGAATCAAAAGCACCTACTGCCGTGATGGATACTAATGTCATCAAGGAATAATGAATAAATACTGGGGAAAAGCCTAAAACTACAGCTAACTTTTCATCAAAAGTAGATAGCTTCAGCTCTTTATAAAATAATATTAAGTAAAGGATATTCAAAATCAAAATACTACTCATTATATATAAAGCTTTAGGTCCTACATCTTGACCTCCAATAATCAATCTATTAAAGGGGGCAAATGCAATCTCTCCTAACAATACAGCATCTGTATCTAAATGGACATCTCCTGCATGCATACTGATCAATATGACACCTATACTAAAAAGGAAGGGAAATATAAGACCAATAGATGCATCTTCACTAACTAACTTACTTTTATGAATAAGTTCTACTAAATAAACAGTTATTGTCCCCATCAACGCAGCCCCTATGATCAACAAGGGAGACGTAAGATCATGGGTTATAAAGAATCCTAACACAACCCCTAATAAAATCGTATGACTTATGGCATCTGACATCATGGACATTCTTCTTAATATTAAAAATACCCCTGGAATGACACAAGCTACAGATACCACTATAGCGATTAATTGTATTTCTATTTGAGGACTAAGCACCATAACGCTCCCCCCTATCTAAATAATCTAATCCTTTGATTTTTTCAATACCGTTTTGGTTGATTGCCCATAAATTACTTTCATATTCATCAACTAACCCAGATATTTTTAACTTGTTTAATTCTTTTCTTAAACTTTTTTTAGAATGCTTTACAACATTTTGCCCATGGATAATAGTATTTAAATCATGGGGATGATAGGCATCATTATGTTTTACAGATAATGCATATAAGATACTTAAGATCCTATTGCTATTTATTTCTTTTTTATTTTTCGCATCTCTCACTTTTTTCCATACTAAGCCTCTATTAGGTGCTACTAGTAATGATACAAAGGCCATCATCGTAATTACTACTACAATAATAGGTCCTGTAGGCATATTGCTAATGGAAGAACTTATAAAAGTTCCACAAATTCCTGATACAGCCCCTAAGATAGATGATAAAATGACCATCACAGATAATCGATCTGTCCATTGCCTTGCAGCTACTGCTGGAGCGATTAGCATGGAACTCATTAATATAACCCCTACAGTTTGTAGTCCTACAATGATAGATATTGCTATTACTGTAGTTAATAATATATCTAATTTTTTTGTAGAAAATCCTATTGTATCTGCAAAACTAGGATCAAAACTAAGGAGTTTAAATTCCTTCCAAAGAAATATAATCGGAAATAATGTGAGGAGTGCTACTATACCCATAAGGATCACATCTCTTTGTAACAAGGTAGAAGCTTGCCCAAATAGGAATTTTTCTAATCCTGCTTGATTAGAATTAGGGATCTTTTGAATATATGTTAGAATGACTAAGCCAAATCCAAAAAATACAGCTAAACTCATAGCTAAAGCATTATCATATTTTATTCTGCTTAATGTGTTGATCTTTCCTATTATAAATGTAGCGATCCAACCTGAAATAAAGGCTCCTAATAATAACCATTCTGTATTTTTTGATCCGATCAGCAAAAAGGATAGCCCAATCCCAGGCAAGGCAGCATGGGATACAGCATCTCCAATTAAACTTTGTTTTCTTAATACAGCATAACAACCTATTGCACCACTAGTAATCCCTAATAAGGCTGAACCTAATGCAACGATTCTTAAGGTATAATCACAAAATATATCAAGTATCAAATTCATTTAAATCACTTCCTCATGATTCTTATAAAAAGTATCAATAGCACTTTTGTAGGTTTTTTTCAAATTTTCTTCAGTAAATACATCCTTGATTGGACCATAGTCTATAATGATGGTATTTAATAAAGTTACCCAATCAAAATATTCTGGCACTGTGTGTAAATCATGATGCACAACTACAACTGTTTTTCCTCTATCTTTTAATTCTTCTAAAAGCTTAATAATGGCTTTTTCCGTTTTAGCATCTACTCCTTGGAAAGGTTCATCCATAAAATATATGTCTGCATCCTGTACTAAAGCCCTAGCTAAAAATACTCTTTGTTGTTGCCCTCCAGATAACTGACTGATTTGCCTATGGGAATAGGAAAGCATATCAACTTTTTCTAAAGCTTTAATCCCTTTTTCTTTTTCTTTTTTCCCTGGACGTTTGATCCAACCAAGCTTTCCATAAGTCCCCATAGTCACAACATCTAATACATTCGTAGGAAAGTCCCAATCTACACTCCCCCTTTGAGGAACATAAGCGATCCTTTTCCTCTTCACCTTATAATCTTCTCCCCAAAAGAGAGTTCTACCCGTAAGGGGTTTGATTAAATTGAGCATAGTTTTTATTAGGGTTGATTTTCCTGCACCATTAGGTCCTACAATGGCCATCAAAATTCCTGAAGGTATTTCTAAGTCAATATCCCATAATACTGGTTTTTTATGGTATGCTACAGTTAAGTCATTCACTTGAACTGCTATCTTATCCATTCTCATCCTCCTCTATTTTATCAATGCATCTACTATAGTATTAATATTATGCTTTACCGTTCCTATATAAGTACCTTCTTCACTATCAGGATCTCCTAAAGAATCAGAGAAAAGTTCTCCTCCTATTTCCACCTTAAAACCTCTCGCCGAAACTGCATCTTGTAATGCTTCTATGTTTTTAACAGGTACTGAAGATTCTACAAATATAGCTGGTATTTTATTCTCAGCAATATAATCTGCTAAATTTTTCACATCTGCTGTTCCTGCTTCTGTTGCTGTACTCAATCCTTGAAGTCCTTTTACTTCAAATCCATATCTATCTCCCAAATAATTAAATGCATCATGAGCTGTTATTAATACTCTTTTTTCTTTTGGCACTTCCTCAACTCTTTTTTGTACATATTCATGAAGTTCTTTTAATTCCTCTATATAATTTTTCGCATTTTCTTTGTATAATACTGCATGCTCTTTATCATAATCACTTAATGTCTTTTCAATTGCTTCTACTGATTTTATCCAAAGTTCAACATTAAACCAAATGTGTGGGTCATAATTGCCTGGGCTGCTTTCTGCCTCAATAAGTTCATCTTTTGATAGTCCTTCTCCTACTTCTAGAATTCTTTTATTTTGCTTCTCCATATTTTCAAATATTTCGCCCATCTTACCTTCTAAATGGAGTCCATTATAGATCACAAGCTCTGCTTGCTGCATTTTTTCCACATCTCCTGCACTAGCTTTATATAAATGAGGATCTATTCCAGGACCCATTAACCCTTCTACTTGAACTTGATCTACTCCTATGATCTTAACTGCGTCGGCTAGCATAGTAGTAGTCGCTACTATGTGAATTTTCCCATTATCTTTTGAAATCTCCTGATTACCACAACTTGTAATCACCATACTTAATAATACAAACAGGATTAAAATATGCTTTTTCATTGACATCTCCTCCTTATTATTTTTGTTGATAATGAATATCATATTCGTCTTGTGTGGTTTATGTTCCTCTTTTATAACTTTTATCTGATAATTTATTAGCTAAAACTAACTTTTCATAATAAATAAAAAAGCATAACACCTGTGTGCTACACTTAAAAATTTTCATTTTATTTCATCAAAACCATATAGGAATTTTAGTATTTAATATTTTAATTAAATTCCTATTGATCAATGGCTCATTATAGGCATTTTTACACATAGACTTTAATTCATCTATAGACATTCCAATTTCTTCTTCAATTACCTCTTCAAATTCATCTTCAGCTTGTTCTAAAATAAAATCCCCTATTTCTTCACATTTTTCAAATATTCTAATAAATAATTTCTTTTCAGGCTCTTCCTCCCAAATAATATTGAAATCTTTACAAAATTTTTTAAGCTTCTTATTCTTTATCTCATCAGCATCTTTCCATATACTATTTAAATAATCATATGCTCTTTCCATTCTTATTGCATCATTATTTATATCTTTGCAGTTTTCTTTGTCTACATTTTTTAAAACTTCATCTTTTAGAACATAAAATGGAGATAATGGAATATAAAAACCATCACTTTCTTGATCTATCCAAGTATAAAAGACTGTTGGCAAAAACACATACTGTAAAAATCCTAAAGCTGTACTCACATCTACATGACTGCTCCATCCAGATCGGAGCAAATTTTTTTTCTCATCTAATATTCCTATATAGATTATTTTAGATTCTTTCGTCAATCTTTTTTGATCCATATTTTCAAATAGAATGCTATCCGTATTTCTAATTTTATTTTCCCAAAAATAAAAATTATCTTTTCTATCTAATCCTTGCATTCTTACCTACCCCCAAATCTGTTCCTATTCTAAATTGTTACAAAGGCTATATTTGTAAATATAGCCTTTGTAAACAAAATAGACATGTACTTTTCTACTAGATGATTTGTGAATAAAATTCTACTACTAAGTGGTCCCTAATCTCAATTGGAACTTCATCACGTTCAGGCATCCTTTCAAGAACTCCCGAAAATTCTGCTTCATTTTTACTTAAGTAAGGCAATGCATATGTTACATTTTCTAAGAAGTTATTTTTAAACATCTCATTTTTTCTTGATTTTTCCTTTAATGAAATCACATCGCCTACTGAAATTCCATAGGAAGGAATATCTACTTTCTTCCCATTTACTAAGATATGACCATGTACTACCATTTGTCTTGCTTGTCTGATGGAACCTGCAAAATTTAGTCTATACACTAGGTTATCTAGTCTACACTCAAGTCTTTTGATCAGTGAAGAACCTGTTGTCTCACTATCTTTGATTGCAGCCTTTACATATCTTCTAAACTGCTTTTCCATCACTTCGTAGTAGCCTCTTAATCTTTGTTTTTCTAAAAGCTGTATACCATAAGGAGATAGCTTTCTTTTTTCTCTTGATTGTCCATTATCTCCTCGATTCATTGCTTTTGGATGTCCACAAACATTAAGTCCTAATCTTCTACATTTTTTAAATCTTGGGCCTCTCATTCTTGCCATTTCAATCATCTCCATAACATAAATTTCGCCGCGATAATTTATGCCACCTGTGTACGCATATAGTATATCAAGAATCTTGTTAATTGTAAATGATTATCGTTATCATTTTTGTTCTCAAAATACTTTATTCTCCAACATCAACAAAAACCGTTGAAATTCCAACGGTTTTCAAGAGAATAATTTTCAATATTTTTTTAAAGTCATCGTGATAATCTATCCATATATCTTTCGTGTTTTTATCCATCTACTAACTCAGCAGATCCTTGCCACCAATAGTATGGAAGCATATCAAACAGAAAGTGTCCTTCCGAACTTACTGACTCATCAATATAATTATAAGTTGGTCCCTGTACTGGATTGTCTTCAAAGGTCATGATCTTATACCCTTCAATCGTCTTTTTTGTAGTAGTGATCTTCCCTTTGAATAAAGTTTTTTCCGTATACTTATATATAGGTTCATAGATAGCTTCTCTACCATCACTATGAACATATTTAAGATTTCCTGAAGTAGAGCCATGGTAAATGGCTTTGAACCATATTAATTTTCTAAAACCTTGCTTTTCAGCTTCTTCTGGAGTAGCTGGCAGCTGATCATCTCCATTAAGCTCCATTCTTTCCTTATAGTGTATATTATCACGCCATTCTTCTTCGCTGATAAATCTTCCTTCACTGGCATCAAAATACATAAAATTTTTAGGATTACTCAAATAATTATCAGGCACCTTCAAATAATCAATGATCATATCTTTAAGTATAGGTAGCTTATAATGGTAAATAATTTTTTCTTCTTCAGCCTTGTTTTTATTTTTAGGCTTAGTAATCTTCTTTTTTAGCTTAATATAGATTTCATCCCCATGACCACCTCTTACATTTGTGCCTACTTGACTAGCACCCATCCACCTATTAATAATTTTGTTATGATCATCAAACTCTGCAATTACAGTTCTTAGATTCTCTTTAATGACCTTATATCTGTTTCCACTTGGTAAGAGGTCTTTTTCATATTCAACCCCTTCAAAATAACAGTCTTCCACACTGGATATCCCTTTTTTAAATGCATATCCATATTCGTTCACTTCACTTATATTTCTTTTATAACTACTTTGTGAATGTGGCACTAGTTCTTTTTCATCCATTTCACTTTTTTTCTTTCTATCTGTCCCTGAGAACGTCACTTCCGTCACCTCAATGTAGTTTAATTTATTCCAATATAACAGCTCTTAATCCATATTTCAACAGTTTATTCAAATTGCATATTGTAAAATTGTGCATACATACCATTTTTTTCTATAAGTTTCTCATGGCTTCCTTTTTCCTTGATTCCCTCATCTCTGACGCTCCCACGCCTAAAGGCATGGGGTTCTTAAATATGTTAACTTCCCTTATACTCTCAACATAAGGCTTACATTATTACTAAATGCTCATACCTACAACATATAAGGACTAATTAATTTTTTTAAGACTTTCATTGACAATAATCCCAACGGACTAATTAGCGACAATTTAAGGCTCACATCAAAACCTTCTATATTTAAAAATTAGATTCCCATACTGGATATTAATTTACTTTTACTATTTTTAATCCTTTGTATTTCTATGTCATGCAGTGTTTTAAATTTATCAAATATTTCTATCATATTCTTTTTATTTATTGTGTCTAATTTGTTGCCTATTACATTTTGAATTATAAATGCAGAATAAATATCTCTTTGAATTTTAAACTCTCCAAAATCATTCCATCTAGCCGACAATTTCTTTTTGATATATTTATCTTCTATATGATTATATTGTGATGCTTTGATTTTTTTTGTATTTATTTTTAATAGTTTTTCACCATGCCATTTTAATTTATTATCTATTATAGTCAATAACATACTTGGAGCTTTATTTGCTAAGGATTTACCAAACCTTTTCTTTTTATTAAACTTGCCTTTTTTGTTTATAGTAGTTTCTTTTGCCCTTGATTGAAGTCCTTTATAATTCATTTCTTCTACTAAAATTCTATTTCCTAGGCTTAAGATATAATTAGCTAATATATTGTGACTTTGTTTCCTTATATCAGCTTGTTTTCTTTGAATTTCTCTTAATTCATGTTGAGTTTTAATATAATTATTTGATTTAATCCATTTGTCCCTATTTCCACGTTTTATAGTTCCATCCGTATTATACTTGTTTGGGTTATTGACTCTACGTTGTCTATCTAATTTCCTTAATGATTTACGTTTTTCTATTTCTATATTATTAATTTGTGGTGCTAATTCTAATAATTTAACTTCCTTTTCACTTGATATTGCAATAGTTTGAGTGCCTATATCTATACCTACATTTCCAGTACCTATACTATTTTTAATCTCGCCAGTTTCTTTATTGATCTTCATTGGTGGTATACCATCTAACACTAATTGAATATAGTATTTATATTTATCTCGAATAAATTTTCTAACAACTCTACAATATTTCACTCTATTTAATAATGCCATATGTGCATATTCATCATTCTTTTTTATGATTACTGAAATCTCTAAATCATTCCATAGTAGAGTATTATCTTTATATCTTATACCTGTTTTGTTGGATTTTCCTTCAACACTATTCATTTTACCATATTTTTCAAAATATACTTTACTGGATTTATGAAATATTAGATTTTGAAATGCTTTAAAGCATCTAGTAGCTATCTTTTGAGCAGTGAAACTATCTATATTTTTCTTAAAATGATGTTGCATTGGCTTAACGTATTCATGAAGTGAATATTCTGTCAAACCATATTTTTTATTAACTTCATTGAATTTTTTATTACGTTCTTTTCCTTTATCCATTTTAACGATTTTTCTATATTCTTTTGATTCTTTCATGTGGTCATATCTTCTATACAATTCTTTAAGGCAAGCATTATAAATATTTCTACCAATCTCTAACCTTTTATTAAGTATATCTTCTTGATATTTTTGAGTATCTAATTGAAGAGTTAAAATAAAATTTGACAAAGTATTCACCTCACTTTCTTAATATCTTGTTTTTTGATTTTCTACATATTTTTTAATAGTTTCACTACTAACATTTCTTGCTGTAGACACAAAATAACTCCTAGTCCACAAAGAAGGCATTTTGCTCAATTGTTTAAATTCATCTCGTAGAACTCTACTTGTTATACCTTTTATCTTTTGCATTATATCAGCAGGACTTAATTTAGGCAGACAATTTAAAAATATATGTACATGGTCTTTGTCAGTTTCTATAGCTAGTATCTTAATTTCCAACTCCTCACATATATATTCGACCATATGTTTAAATCTTTCTTCTACATTAGGGATTAAAAATATTTTTCTTCTGTACCTTGGACAAAATACAAAATGATAATTAATTAAAGATACAGTTGTTTTAGTTCTTCTATAGTCATTCATCATACGACTATTATATCATATTTTGTGTATGTTAAGTCTGATTTCATACACGAATGTTTAAAAAATAAGCACGTTGGGGGGGCTATTCATCCCACACCTAAAGGAGTGGGCTTTCTAGCCGTATAATTCTGTAATCATTATTATTGGTAAATTTTATGGAGCAAACACCTCTACCTATACATGCATAATGTAAACATTTGGATATAGCTCCTACAGGTGCTCTTACGGTCATTATTATATCTCCAATATCACAAGTTTTTGTTATTTGAGTAGTCCATACTCTTGGACTTGTCTTTCTGTTATTACAATCAGCATTCCCTTGTATAAGATAAACACCTCTACCTTCATCATTATAATTATCAGAACTTGGTGACTGACCCATTTTAATAGTCGCTACTTTTATTAATTCTTTTTCTTCCCATCCTTCAGGTATTTTTCTTATCTCTTCCACATCTTCACCCCACAACCTATACTTCATCATATCCTAGTTCTTTTAGAAAGTCATTTAGTTCATTTCTTACTGCTTCTCGTTCTTTTAGTATACTATTTAGAGATACTTTATAATTGTCCCAAAGATTTTCTATGACTCTTATAATATTTTGAAGTTCATCTTGAAGGAATGAATTCATGATTTCATCAGTTCATTTTTGACTTTTATTACATCCTTTACATCATTAAGGCTAGATATTTTTATTCTGACATTTTGCCACCAGTTATTTAGTTCTTCATTTGTATCAACTCTTTTAGTTGTTACTTTTTCATCATTTTCAACGAAATCCTTTATAGCTTCCTTATTATTTATAGTTTCTATAAATTGAAGGTATTTCTCATTTTTATCTTCAAATATTTTTAGAATATGAAAGTCTTGTTTTTTACATAGCTCTATATTATTTAAAACTTCCTCTTTAGGTACTCCCCCATGAATATGTGCTGTTACATCGTTTTTTTCTACATCAAGTGAGTTATCTACATATCTTCTGATGTTTAGGTTGAAATCTTCTTTTTTTATAGCTTCTATTGATACAAGTTTTGAATACTTTGGTGTCTCTACTTTGTTTTCATAGGTATGAACGATCTTTTGGATATCTTGTGGTCTCAATACATTTTGATTCTTTCCTTCTTTATAGTCTTTATCTGAATTGATAAATAATATTTCTTTTCTATTTTTTGCATCTTCCATATTTATTACAACTATACAAGCAGGTATCCCTGTACCATAAAACAATCCTGAAGGAAGCCCTATGATTGCTTCTATCAAGCATCTATCATCTTTTGTGATAAGACCTTCTCTTATTGCTCCTTCTTCTCCACTTCTAAAAAGTACTCCATGAGGAAGTATACATGCCATTTTTCCATTTTCTTTAAGGGATGCTACCATGTGTTGTAGAAACATGATATCCGCTTTTTTACCACTCTCTGGTGTAAACCCATATTCAAATCGCTCTGTATATTCCATTTCCTTTTTAGAGTAATTCTGCGAAAATGGAGGATTGGCAATAACTCTATCGAATTTCTTCAATTCATTATTCTCATCAAAAAACTGTGGATGAGTAAGGGTATCTTCATTTGCTATATCAAATTTAACAATATCATGAAGAATCATGTTCATTTTACACATAGACCAAGTAGATCCTGCAAGCTCTTGTCCACGTAAAAATATATCTCTAGCATCTCCACCATTTTCTTCAATATACTGCTTGCTTTGAATAAGCATACCTCCTGATCCACAAGTCGGGTCATATATTTCTTGTCCTTGTTCTGGCTTTATTATTTTAACTAGACAGGATACTATTTCTGAAGGAGTGTAGAACTCTCCCCCTTTTTTTCCTGCTAAACTAGCAAAGTACTTGATAAGATACTCATAAGCTGCTCCTAATAAATCTGGTGCTTCAAAGTCTTCATTTTTCATGGGTATTTTATCAAACACATTGATAAACTCTATAAGGGTAGAGTCTTTCATGGCTGTTTTCCCTACTTTTTTGGTAAAGTCTATTCCTTTTAGAACGCCTTCTAATTTGTTGATGTTTTTTTCTTCTATAGCTGATAATGCTGCATTTAATTCATCTGCCACATCTTTTTTCACATGGGCAATTCCTTTGTTTTGTCCATCTTCAATGTAATTCCATCTAGCTTCTTTTGGCACAAAGAAAGAATCACTATATCTAGCTGGATTTTCTAATTGTCTTTCAATCTTTTCTTTATCCCATCCTGCTTTTTCATATTTTTTTCTTAACTCATTTTGTTTTTCACTAAACTGGTCTGATAATCTTTTTAGAAAAAGCATTCCAAATATATATTCCTTATATTCATTTGCTTCCATTTTACCTCTTAATACATCTGCTGCCTTAAATAGTAAACTTTCTAATTTAGTTAGTGATAATTTACTGCTCATTTATGTGATCTCCTTCCAAGCTTTCTTTTATAATGTTTCATTACATTTATCAAAACTAACTATAATTATACAAAATATGTCATAATTCTATTGTATTTGTTAATGAACGCATATTCAAGCTATTTATATTTTATCATAATAAAAAAAGCACCTGTACGAAGGTACTTTAATCACGAAAATTCATTAGTGGTATAACTAACGGTGGCAAATTGCCTTCCACAGTCAAGAGTGTTATTAGAGGTCTCAAATAACTATATAAAATAGCTGGAGCATTTTCTTTCAGCATAACTTCTAATTGTGTCTTATTATCTTTTAATTCTTCACTCCATCCAAAATGTCCCTCTATGGTCATATCCATTTTAAACGGAACCTTTTCAAAATCATTAGTTTTAAAAATTTCTAAAGTTAAAATTACCATAGCTTCTATATCATTTTCAGCTTGAATAATTTTTACATTATTTTCAATTTCAAGGGTCAATTCACCATCCGAATCAAATTTTTCGCTAATCTCAAATAAACTTTTTGTAACTCTAGGCTTACCAATTAATTGAAATTTACTTTCTTTCAAATCTTCATCTCCTCTATGCAACTAAACTACTTGATTGCTCAACATCCATAGGCTCTGAAAAGCAAAATGAACTACAATTGTCCGAAATAATATATTTATCTTCTAAATCAGTCAAGATACAATTTTTATGGAAATTTACTTTGAAACACTCTTTATGAATAATTTGACTCTGTATATCTATTAACATACTAGTTTGGAAAGGAACTCTTTTTCCTTCGTCATCAAGAACATAATGTTTTCCTTCTAACTCTTCGCTAACATTAATATTCATTTGCTTAGCCATATCAATAATTTGTTCAATATTTAACATATTTTTCCCCTCCTAATTATATATTTTTTTATGAATTATACAATCATTTCTAGTAATACAAATCTGAACTTCATTATAAGTATAACTCTTCTCATTAGATTTATGCAAAATTATATCCTTCATGCGGATGTGGATTGTCTGATATTGAAGGCGAAGTTAAAACTCGACAAGTATTTGAATTACCTATTCAATTATAACAGTTCATATATTATATATCTTTTACATTTTATAATACTATAAGCATAACATTAGATATGTACATAGCTATTATTATATCTGAGATCAAACAAACTACTGCTAAAAGAATCTATTTTTTTATTTAAAAATAAAAAAATCCCCCCAAAGGAAGGAAAGTAGTAAAATAGTATTAAAAAAGCTTGTAGTAGTATTCCTATAACTGCTACAAGCTTTGATGTAACTGGTACACCCTGAGGGACTCGAACCCCCGACGAACTGATTCGAAGTCAGCCACTCTATCCAACTGAGCTAAGGGTGCATGTTCATTTATACTATTATATGTTAAGAAAGTTAGCACATACATGCTAACTTTAAAATTGGAGCGGATGATGGGAATCGAACCCACGCTATCAGCTTGGAAGGCTGAAGTTCTACCATTGAACTACATCCGCACATCTCAAATACTTTGTGACCATTGCTTTTCTTTACTGACTTGCGAAACTCATAACTAAGTGATTCACACAAAATCACAGATTTTGGTTCTCTACTTATACCATTGAACTACATCCGCATGCTGCAATTACCAAAATTTTATATTTTGTGTAATTGTAGTACTCAGGAACTTCAGTTTCTGAGCTTCCTCATATTACTTTGGTGGTGACCCATCCGCGGCTCGAACGCGGGACACCTTGATTAAAAGTCAAGTGCTCTACCAACTGAGCTAATGGGTCTTACATGGGGTGGATGATGGGATTTGAACCCACGCATGCAGGAGCCACAATCCTGTGTCTTAACCACTTGACTACACCCACCATGGCGGGTCCACAGGGATTCGAACCCCGGACACACGGCTTAGAAGGCCGTTGCTCTATCCAACTGAGCTATGAACCCAAGTTTTATTCGCATATTAATTTAACATTTCTAATGAAATCTAATCTGTCAACTAAGCGATTCACTCAAAATCGTAGATTTTGGTTCTCTGCTTATATCCAACTGAGCTATGAACCCAAGTCTTAAAAAATTGGAGCGGATGATGGGAATCGAACCCACGCTATCAGCTTGGAAGGCTGAAGTTCTACCATTGAACTACATCCGCATATCTAAAATACTTTGTAACCATTGCTTTTCTTTACTGACTTGCGAAACTCATAACTAAGTGATTCACACCAAATCATAGATTTGGGTTCTCTACTTATACCATTGAACTACATCCGCGTGCTGCAATTACCAAAATTTTATATTTTGTATAATTGTAGTACTCAGGAACTTCTGTTTCTGAGTTTCCTTAATCATTTGTCCTGACAAGATAATATGTTATCATAATCATTTCATTCTGTCAAGACTTTTTTCATCATCTAACCTTTAAATGAAATATTGATCATTAAAGTTGGTCGAGGTGGCAGGATTTGAACCCGCGGCCCTCTGGTCCCAAACCAGATGCGCTACCAAACTGCGCTACACCTCGTCATGATAAAAACTCAGTCAATAAGCTTTAATGCAATATTGATCATTAAAGTGGTCGAGGTGGCAGGATTTGAACCCGCGGCCCTCTGGTCCCAAACCAGATGCGCTACCAAACTGCGCTACACCTCGTTCCAACTGACAAGCTATAGTATACTTGATAGAAAAAGTAAAGTCAAAATCAAAATCATGGTTTTAACAATTATTTAACATGATTTTGATTGATTTTCTTTTTTTTTTGACGTTTTCCTTTGGATAGCAACAGTTTTCATTCTTTTCATTGTTTGATTATTAACTGAATCTCTAGAAATTATACTTCCACAATGTGACTTTTTACATTTTTTCCATCTAGTTCTATGATTCCATAAGAAGCCTTAGTCCCTCCCCTAGGACTGGTCAGGCTTCCTGGATTCATGATCAATAAATCTTCGTGCTTCACCTTTATTGGCATATGGGTATGTCCAAATAATACAATATTGCATCCCTCTTCTAATCCTTTGTAATAGATCCTTGATAGATTAGATTTTACCCCATATTGGTGTCCATGAGTCAAAAATAATTTATGTTCACCAAGGTCTAATACCTTCTCATCTTCAACTTCTCCTCTATCACAATTTCCCTTTACGCTTACTACTTTTATATGGGTATTTTCACTGATTTTTAAAGCATCTGGGTAATAGTCTCCTAAATGAATTATTAAATCTATTTTATCCATTTTCGCGATTATATGTTCAGCTAAATGAATCTTTCCATGGGTATCACTCATTACTAAGATTTTCAACGATCTGCTCCTCCTACAATACTTCTCCTAAGGCTACTTTTAGTTTCTCAAGGGCATTTGCTCTATGGCTTATTTTATTCTTTACAACTGATCCTAATTCTGCAAAGGTTTTATCATATTCAGGTACAATAAATAATGGATCATATCCAAATCCACTCTCACCCTTCTTTTCAAATCCTATAACTCCTTTACATTCCCCTCTTACACTTATTTTTTTACTATCAGGAAATGCTACAGATATGACGGATACAAATCTTGCATTTCTTTCTTCCATAGGTAAATCCTTTAGCATATGAAGTAGCTTTTCATTATTTTTTTCATCTGTTGCTCCTTCTCCTGAAAATCTTGCAGAATATACACCCGGTTGATTGTTGATTGCCTTTACCTCAAGACCTGAATCATCTGCAATAGCAATAGCTCCTGTCTCTTTCATTACTTCTACTGCCTTTTTCATAGAGTTTTCTTCAAAGGTTTCTCCATCTTCTATAATTTCTAAATTTTCTAGTCCTACCTCATCCATGCTTTTTATGATTAAAGGAAAATCTTTTAAAATAGCTTTAATTTCTTCTAATTTATGTTTATTTTTAGATGCAATCACTACTTGATTCATTCTATTTCTCTCCTGTCTCTTCTTCATTTACTTTTCCAATCAATTGATGAATGTCTCCTAAAGCTTCTTTTTGCATTTCTATAAGCTCCATATTTCCTTTTTCAGCAAGCTCTAAAAGAGCATTTAATTCTTGTCTGCTAAAAGGTGCTTCTTCCCCTGTTCCTTGTACCTCTACAAACTCTTTCTTGTCTGTCATAATTACATTCATATCTACTTTTGCCTTAGAATCTTCTTGATAGCATAAATCTAATACAGGCATATCCTTTACTACTCCTACACTAATAGCTGCTACATAATTTTTTACAGGGAATGTTTTTATTCTTTTTGATTCATAAAGCTTATGTAATCCTTGTGCTAGAGCCATAAATGCACCTGTTATAGATGCTGTTCTCGTTCCTCCATCTGCTTGAATCACATCACAGTCTATCCATATGGTTCTTTCTCCTAGGGCATCTAAATTCACTACAGAACGTAATGCTCTTCCAATGAGCCTTTGAATTTCTTGTGTTCTTCCATCCACTTTTCCTCTGCTAGATTCTCTTATTTTTCTTGTCTGAGTAGATCTTGGAAGCATTCCATATTCTGCGGTTACCCATCCTGTTCCCTTTCCTTTTAAGAAGGGCGGAACTCTTTCTTCTATAGAAGCTGTACATATTACTTTTGTATTTCCCATTTCTATAAGTACTGAGCCTTCTGCATAGGCTAAATAATCCTTTGTGATTGTAACTTTTCTTAATTCATTTTCTTTTCTACCGTCAAATCTCATATTTTCCTCTCCTATCCGTTTTACTTATCATCATAAGTTATTGTACCATATAAACCCATCTATTACATCTTTCTTTAGTGTATCCCTTCCATAGTTCATTTATTTCTTCATAATAAAAAACCAGTGGAAAACCACCGGCTTTTATTCATATTGATTAGCAAATGTAGGAACTACTACAGGATCTTCTTTATTTTCTTTTCCTAGCTTCAATTCCTTTCCATTTACAAATAATTTCACTCCAGCAACTTCTGGATTTTGCTCTTTTACAGTAAGTCCAAAGGATTTTGCTACACTATCCACTGCCCCTTCATTGTCTACAATCTGGAGTATTTCTTCAGAAAGATTAATACAAGCTATACTCTCCTTCATATCTATATCTACTACATGGGTTCCTTTTGGAATCTCACTATATAGCCCTAACCCTTCTGGTGGTCCTTCAACTAATGCATCTAATGCATCTAATGCATTTGTGCTTTTAGGGTCTTTCTTTGCAATTCCTTTTGTAACAGGTACAAAATAAGATTCTAATCCATTTGTTGTCCCTTCATAATATACAACTACTTTATTGTCACTTTCCTCTGCACTTATGTAATTGATATCTTGTGGCGTAAGTGCTTGTGATGTTTTTGTCCCAAACTCAAGACTATTAGGAGCTTTTCCATTGATCATCAGCTGTACACGATCAATTGTAGGAAATTCTGTCAATGTGTAAGTTACTGCTTTTACTAGTGCTGTTTCTTCTTCTTTACTAAAATAATTTGAAAAGTCACTGCTAAAATCTACTTTACAAGTTCCATCTTTAATACTCATTCCTCGAATTTCTGTGTTGGCAGGAATCGTTGGAATCAATCCTATTTCTTCAATGCCTTTTCTATTTGCAGGATTGTCAATCATTGCTCTTAATGCTTCTTTTGCTATTCCTCTTCCTTCTGTCCAAGGAATTTTTCTCATAACAGGGATTAAGAATCCTTTTTCATCTTTATAATAAAGCACCGTATTTCTTAATCCTTCACTCATTTGTGCATCATCACCGCTCTCAATAATATTCGAAGCAGATTGTTCTTCATCTTCAAATAACCCTTTAACCATTTGAATAGGATTTGCACATCCAGCTAGACTGATTATCATGCACAGTATTAAACCTATAGCAACTACTCTTTTCACCTTCATCCCCTTCCCCCCTTAACAAATGTCTCTATAAGATTATATTAGTGAGGGGGGAATACTATGTCTAAATCTATAAATTTGTATTATTTTCTTTTGATCCGCTCTATAGATTTATCAAAGCATCTCCTTTTACTCTTCATCAAAATATCTTTTAATCCCATTAAATAATGCTTGTGCTGATTTTTGCCTATATTCAGCTGTACGAATCAAAGACCCTTCTGTTGGATTTGAAATAAATCCTACTTCTGCAATAACACTAGGCATATTGGTTTCTCTTATAACAACAAACTCTGGTTCATTTTTAATTCCTCGATCATTTGTTTTTAAAGCTTTGATCATTTCTTCTTGTATGGTCTTTGCAAATCTTTTACAATCCCTATTTGGATCATCTACATAAAGCATTTCAATCCCTGATACATTCTTATTCCCAGCATAATTATAATGAATACTGACAAATACAGCTCCACCTAATCCATTGGCTACCTCTGGTCTTCCATATAAATCAAGAGTTCTATCATCGTTTCTTGTCATGTAGGTTGTAAAGCCTGCTTTTTTAAGTAAATCATTGAGTCTCAATGATGTATCTAAGGTAAGCTCTTTTTCTACTAGATTTAATGCTTTATTACTAGCCCCTGGGTCTTTCCCCCCATGTCCTGGGTCAATGATTATGAGTCTACCACTATAGCTAGAAGTTTTTATTCTTCTATTTTCAAATTTTATAATAATCTCCTCTGTATATGAATCTGTAGTTTCTATCTTGTAATCTGTTGTATCTTTTAATTGTACAGCCATGTAGTAATCATCATCATCTCCATTTACACGAATACTTTTTATTAAGCCATCATCAATCTCTACTATTTTTTCTTCTAATTCTATTTTATTTTTAGGTACTTTTACAATCAGCTCGTTGGTAATAGTAGCATAATCTACATTGTACTCTCCTAATTCTTTTAGCGTTAGCCTTACAAAGGACTTATTCATATCCTCTTTTTGATAATGAATGCAATCCAATTTTTCTTCCTTTGATGGATCAATAGGTTCTTTATTGGTATATACAAAAATATTTGTTCCTTCACTCTCCACAAATATATTTTTAAGACTTTGTCCTTCTTCTAGATCTAAAACAACTCGTACAATTTTGTCATCTGCCTCATAATTATCATCAGGGGCAAACTGTGCTGTCCTAATCCTCGTAACTCCCATTTGTCCAATAGGGATTTCACTTTGTTGAACTGCTAATTTTGCATTAATTACATCTACAACTACTTTATTTCCAAAATCCATCACATTGTATTGAGGCTCTTCTTCTGTCTCAATAACAATGGCATCTAAACCATCTTTTTTTTGTAAATGGATATTTTTCACAGGATTCAACGCTTCTTCCTTTGAATTTTCATCCTTTGAAAATTCAACCTTAATCGCACCTATATTTTCATCAAATACAACCTGATAATCTTTTTTCATAACTAAATCAATAACAATCCTACTAACATTTCTAGGGCTTGTTTCAAATATAGAACCTCTAATTCCTATAATCCCCTCTTGATCAATATCTTTCTCTACAATACCACCATTTCCTGTAAGCTTTGGATCATTTATATTTAATTTCGTATTTGGAATATCTATAATTAAACGATCACTTCCTCCAAATCTACTACCTGGTAAATACATAGTATTAAAATCTACTTGACCTGTAGTTTTAATCAGTATTTGCGAATTGAATCCATTATTTTCATATGTTATATTCTCTATGGCTTGCTCTGGATAATCTACTGTGGCTGTAACAATCTCTGGTATCCAATTTACTTCCATTCCAAACTGCTCTCCTATAAACTTTAAAGGCACCATTGTCTTCGTATTTCCTTCATATTCAAATAACTTTGGAGGAATTCCATCAGAAAGATTGATTTTTTCTCCATTTACCATAGCTACACTACTATCGATTTTTAGTGTAATGACCTGATCTTTTACAATCATGGTAGCTTCATATTTTTCTTGATTCCACTGAATCTTTGCCCCTAAGCTTTCTTCTACAAAGCTTATAGGCACTAAAATCTTACTTTTATTATTCACTGTATACAGAACAGGTGGCATATCTGTATATACGTCTTTTCCACCCATCATAACATTTACTCTTCGTACCTGTTCCTTCTTTTGGCTCATTGCATCTGTAACATTAATAAATGTTTGTTCTGATTTTGCTCCAAAAGAAGTAATGCTCATTCCTAAAAAAATGGTAAGTACTAGAAATATAGACAATAACCGTTTCATTCCTTCTTCCTCCTAATCTAGTATCACTAATCTTTATTGATCTAATTTTTATGTACAATGATTTTTTATATCTTTTCTACTGATTACATTTATATCATTTAAATGAAACTTATGTCAATTTCCTTTTATAATTTGTCATTGATATTTAATATTTTTCGCAAAAAAAGATACGCAGTAAAATGCGCATCTTTTTTGTTTATTTTAGTAATACTTCATCGAAATATCTTGTGACACCATTGAATAAAGCTTGTGCTGCTTTTTGTCTATACCTTTCTGTAGCTGCTTTTTTTGCTTCTGTGGTATTAGATATGAATCCCATTTCTGCAAGTATGGCTGGCATATGGGTTTCTCTTATGACGACTAATTTAGGTCTATGAACAATTCCTCGATCTATAGCTTTTAATTCCTTTACCATTTCATCATTGACAATCTTTGCAAAGGTTTTATTATCTCTATAAGGATCATCTCCATTATAAAGCACTTCTACTCCAGTAACAGTAGATTTTGGATGCCAATTATAATGAACACTTACAAATACATCTGCATTTAATCCATTAGCAATTTCGGCTCTTTTGTATAGTCCTACATAAGTGTCATCATCTCTTGTCATATAGGTGTTAAATCCAGCTTCCTCTAATAGCTTATTTAGTCTTTTTGCTGTATCTAATGCTAATTTTTTTTCTTGTAGACTATGATCTGAAGCCCCTGGGTCTTTTCCACCATGTCCTGCATCAATAATAACCATTTTCCCACTATATTTAGAATTCTCTATTTTTGTGTTTTTAAATTCCAATTTTATATTATATTTTTCATCACTCTTTGTAGATATTTTATAATTTGTTCCTTCTTCTAGCTGAATAGCTATATGATACTCTTTATCAGCTTCATCAATCTTAATTATCTTTACCATAGCATCATCTATATTTAACGTCGTATCAGTAAGTCCTATTTTGTCCTTTGGAACTTTTAATAAGAGTTCTCCTTTCTCCTCATTATAATCTTCATCATAATGATCTCTTTCTTCTAATGCTAGATTCAATAAAGCTTTATTTACAGCTTCTTTTCTATAGCTAAATCCTTCAAGGGGTTTATCATTTACATAAACTAATATATCCATTCCCTCATCTTCAACATATACATTTTCAAAGCTTTGCCCCTTTTCAAGATCTAATACAACGCGAACAATTTTATCATCTTTATCATAGTTATCATCTGGCTTAAACTCTGCTGTTCTTATTTTTTTGATTCCATTTTTCAAAACTATTATTTCATTTTCATCAAATTTTAATTTAGCATTTAAAACATCTACCACTACTCGATCTCCTAAATCAATTACATTGTACGCTGGAGCCTCGTCTGTATGAATGACAACTGCCTCGGCATTATTTCTTTTTTCCATTTTTATATTTTTTACAACATTTAGAAAATCTACCTTAATTTCATTATTTTCTTTGTCAAAGGTAACATCATATCCTCTCGGCATGGCTAAATCAATAACAATCCTCGTTACCTCCCTAGGACTTTTCTCAAACAAGGAAGCTCTAATAGTCATAACGCCCATATCATATACTTTTTTCTTCATCTCACTTCCTGTATTGATAAAGGATGAATCATTTATTTCAATGTTCGCATTAGGGATATCTAAGACTAAGCGATCTGTACCACCAAATTTACTCCCTGGTAAATACATAGGGGATACCTCTACATTGCCTGTAGTCTTAATGGTTACTCGAGGAATATCTTTATATTCTTTCACTTCGATTCCTGTGATTGATTGCTTTGGCAAATCTACTGTTGCTGTAGTCGTTTCTTGTATCCAATTTACATCCATTCCAAGCTGCTCTGCTACAAATCGTAAGGGTACCATGGTTCGATAATTCCCTTGATATCCCAATAATTTTGCAGGTACACTATTAGGAAGTGTATACTCTTTTCCATTAACAAGCGCTTTGGCACTATCAATTTTTAATACAATAGTTTTTTCTTCTGTTTTGATAGTAGCTTCTTTCTTTTGTTGATCCCATTCTATTTTAGCACCTAAATTTTCAACTACAAATCGAACAGGAACCAACGTACGACTTTTCCCTTTGATTGTGTAAAGAAGTGATGGAACATCTGTATAGATATCTTGTCCGCCCATTAAGAGGTTTACACCATATACTTCCTCTGTTTTTTGATTCATTCCATCTGTAATCTCTACAACGGTTCTTTCTAGTTTAGCACAAAAAGCAGTAGTACTCATTCCTAAAAGCATAGCGAGCACCAGTAACACTGACAGCCATTTCTTCATCATTTTTCCCCCTAGTATTATTATTTTCTTCTTTATGTATTAAAGAAGTTATTGCTTTACTTTTAGAATTTATATTTTTTTATATGAATTTCGACATTTTCTCCCTACATAAACAGTTATATCATTTTATCAAAACTTATGTCAACCACCTTAACATAATTGTAATTGAGTCTTAATACTTGTTATAATATGCCATAAAAATAATGTAGACTCCTATACTAGAGCCTACATCATGAACAAAATATTTTCTTCCATTCCCCTACTTTGAGCATCCTATGATCAGAAACAATATATTCTACTCGAATATCTTCTGGATTGATCTTATGCATAACAAGCACTTCTGCATCATATCCTTCTTTTTTATCCATTCTAGTTTTTAAATTTTCTTTAAAGCTCAATGAAGTATTCCAATATTCTCTTAGAAGTTCTTTCCCCTTTGTAGCTAGATAGTCTTTACATTTTTTAAAGGTATGAATATTTTGTAATATATAGGGTTCATAAATCTCATTTGCACAATTTTCATTTGCAATCCAACACTGCTCTGGGTTGATTTTAATAGCAAGAACAGCACTATGAGAATGAAATTTATGATTTTTAGGATAATTCATACTTGCAAAGATAGCTTTACTTCTTATGACCCACTTAGGTATAGCATCCGTTTTTTCTCCCTCAATCACTTGATGAAAGCCATCATATTTTGTTTTATAGGTCACTTTATCATCAAAAGCGATACCTTCTTTTAAAGTTTTTTTTAAATCCATAAGACTTATAATATGATAAATCATACCTGTCTCTTTATAATCTGGAAAAATCATCCCTTAGCCTCCTCAAAGATTTTAAAAACTAATTTTATAATATGATTTTTTTAGTATTTCTATTCAAATATACATTTTTTTCAATGCATGAATTTTAAGTCTCGTCCAGATACTATCATTAGGAGGTTGATCGGATGATTAACATAAACTGCTCTCTACCTTGTTTCTTTGAAAATGATGGTAAATGCACGTTAACCCATGTTATCTCTTTATCTTCAACGCCCCATCCTAAATGCATTTATTTTACTCCTAAAGATACTTATCCTAAAAGACAGCCATTTATCCATACGATGCATAACAAAACAGAGTAAAAAAGATGGTGAAATCAATCACCATCTTTTTTTATTATTCTATGGATGCATTTCCAAAGAACCAATGTCCCATTTTTGTTTTTTCCCAATTTTTAACACGTTTACTAACCATTTGTGGTCTTGTATAATAGTAAATTGGCATAACAATCATTTCATCCATCATTAACTTTTGTGCATCATATAAAGACTTAAATCGTTCTTGTCCTGTTAATAATTTCGAACCTTCAATCAACTTATCATATTCTTTACTATCCCACTGGGCATCATTATTTCCTGAATAAGATAACCATAAATCAAGCATTGTCATCGGATCAGCATAGTCTCCTAACCATCCTGCTCTTGCAATAGAGAAGTTTCCTTGATGTCTTGTATCTTGGAATACTGCCCACTCTTGGTTTGCTAGTTTTACATTGATTCCAAGGTTTTCTTTCCACATAGCTTGAATAGCCTCTGCAACTGCTTTATGGGATTCACTTGTATTGTAGATTACTTCAAGCTCTGGGAACCCTTTTCCATCAGGATATCCAGCTTCTGATAATAATTTTTTTGCCTCTTCTACCTTTGCAGCATTTGGATCAATTCCATAATTTCCTGCAATTTTATGGAATTCTTTACCGTCTGCATCTACTAGTCCTGGTGGTGTAAATCCTGTAGCAGGAATTTGTCCACCCTTTGTTACCTTTTCAACAATTGCTTTTCTATCAATAGCTAATGTTAATGCTTTTCTAACTCTTACATCATCTGTAGGTGCTTTTGTAACATTAAAGATGTAGTAGTATGTTCCTACCTCTGGCCATATCATAAATGTATCATCTTCTGCTTGAAGTCTTGGAATTTCTTGATTTGGCAAATCATCAATAACATCAATTTCACCTGCTTCATATGCAGTTAAAGCTGTTGATTGTTCAACGATCATTAAAGCTTCGATTTTACCAATTTTAACATCATCTGTCTTCCAGTAGTTTTCATTTTTCTCAAGAACCATTTTATCTCCCATAGCATACTCTGTTAATTTAAATGGCCCATTTCCTATAGCTGTTTCTGGATTTCTAGCCCATCCTTCCGGGTCTTTTTTAACCATATCTTCTCTTACTGGCATATAAGTATAGAATGTAGTTAAATCAAGGAAATATGGAGTTGGTGCATTAAGTGTTACTTCTAAAGTCTTGTCATCTGTAGCTTTTATGGCTACATCATCTAGATTTCCTTTTCCTTCATAAGCATCCTGTGCTCCTTTAATATAGAATAATTGGAATGCATACTCAGATGGCTCTGGAACAAGATTTGGATCTAATGCTCTTTTCCAAGCATATACAAAATCTTGAGCTTTTACAGGCTGTCCATCAGACCATTTAGCATCTCTTATTTTAAAAGTATAAGTAAGACCATCATCAGATACTTCATAGCTTTCTGCCATAGCTCCTTCAAGCTTTCCATCTTTTGTTTCTCTCATCAATCCCTCAAAGGTATTGTTGATAATATATCCTCCATCAGCAGCACTGTTTAGCTGAGGATCTATCGTCTTAGGCTCTGACCGAATATTCCATTTTAATACAGCCTCCTCTGGCTGTGCTGGTGTTTTTTCTCCACACCCAGCTAGACCACTCACTAATAACATCATAACTAACAAAAACGCAAAACTTTTCTTAAACAATGATATCCCTCCCATATTTTATAGTTTTCATCTACTTGCTCTATTCAAAACAGACGGTTTTTTACTCACCTCCTAAAAATTAACCATCTTAAAAATATTTTTAATAAAACCTTTAAAAAATATTCAATAGATTATTACAATATCTTAATAAGATGAAATAGTCTGAATTCTTTTCTTAAAAAAAATACTATAGTAAATGACATGCAGCCATATGTCCACTTCCTACGTCTTTCATGACAGGCTCTATCTCAGAACATTTTTTCATTGCATGAGGACATCTTGTACAAAATCTACATCCAGTAGGTGGATTCAATGGACTTGGAACATCTCCCTTTAATAAAATTCTATTTTTTTGTTTTGAAATATCTGGATCTGGAATAGGAATAGCTGATAAAAGTGCCTGGGTATAAGGATGTGCAGGATTTTCAAAAATATCATCACTCTCTGCTATTTCAACTAATTTCCCAAGATACATAACACCAATTCGATCAGATATATATCGAACCATGGAAAGGTCATGAGCAATAAACAAATAGGTAAGTCCTAATTCATCTTGTAAATCTCCTAGCATATTTACTACTTGTGCTTGTATAGAAACATCAAGGGCTGATATAGGCTCATCACAGATGATAAACTCTGGCTTTACAGCTAAAGCACGGGCAATTCCTATACGCTGCCTTTGCCCTCCACTAAATTCATGGGGATATCTTATAGCATGATCTGGATTCAGTCCTACTCTTGATAACAAATCATGAACAATCTCCGTTCTCTCTTTTCCTGTTGCTAATTTGTGAATATCTAATGCTTCTCCTATAATATCTCCTACTGTCATACGGGTATTTAACGATGCATAAGGGTCTTGGAAAATCATCTGCATTTTCTTTCTAAAAGGATAGATTTCTTTTTCGTTCATCATGCCGATTTCTGCACCGCCAAAGATAATCTCTCCTGCCGTAGGCTCATATAAACGAATGAGCGTTCTTCCTGTTGTTGATTTTCCACAGCCTGATTCTCCTACAAGTCCTAACGTTTCTCCTCTTTTAATGTAAAAGCTTACATCATCTACTGCTTTTACATACTGGACATTTTTCCCAAAAAAGCCCTTTCTTATGGGAAAGTATTTTTTTAAATTTTTAACCTCTAGTAAAATATCATCATTTTTTTTCATTATATTCTCCCCCTCTTTACACCTGTATCTACTTGAACTTGAGGAGCATCTTTATGAAGAAGCCAACACATAGAACGATGATTTTTTTCTTCTTCAAAATAAGGTGGCTTCATTTCTTGACATATTTTCATAGCATAGGGACATCTGTCTGCAAAAGGACATCCCTTTGGTGGATTTAACAAATCTGGTGGTGTTCCTTCTATTGGAACAAGCCTTTGTTTTTCACCTAAATCAAGTCTTGGAATGGATTTTAATAATCCCATAGTATAAGGATGCTTTGGATTATAAAAAATTTGGTCTGTAGTTCCTTCTTCCATAATAAGCCCACCATACATAACGATAATTCGCGTACAAACATCTGCAACAACACCCAAATCATGGGTAATCAAAATAATAGATGTATTGATTTTTTCTTTTAATTCTTTCATAAGTTCTAAAATTTGTGCTTGTATGGTAACATCCAGCGCTGTAGTTGGTTCATCTGCTATGAGTAAGTTTGGTTCACAAGAAAGTGCCATAGCAATCATAGCCCTTTGTCTCATTCCTCCACTAAATTCATGTGGATAATTGTCTACCCGTTTTTCAGGGGATGGAATCCCAACAAGCTTGAGCATTTCTATAGCTTTTTCTCTAGCTTGCTTCTTATTTAATCCCTGATGGTGCCTAATAGCCTCCATAATCTGATCTCCTACAGTATATACAGGGTTTAGTGAAGTCATAGGGTCTTGAAAGATCATTGCCATTTCATTTCCTCGAATCTGTTGCATTTCCTTTTCAGGCATATTGACAATATCTTTTCCTTTGAAGGTTATTTCTCCTCCTACAATTTTTCCAGGGTACTGAAGAAGCTTCATAGTAGACATGGACGTAACACTTTTTCCGCTTCCTGATTCTCCAACGATTCCAATAGCTTCTCCTTTATCTAAATGAAAGCTTACACCTCTTATGGCTTTTACTTCCCCTACATGGGTAAAGAAAGAGGTATAAAGATCTTTTACTTCTAATATTTTTTCATTTTTCATGATTTTCACCTCTTTCTTATTTACGAAGACGTGGATCTAATGCATCTCTTAAACCATCACCTAAGAAGTTAAAGGCGAGCATAGTAATACAAATAGCTGCTGATGGAAAGAAGAGCTGATAAGGGTAAGAACGAAGTCCCCCTAATGAATCACTAGCTAATGACCCCCATGAAGACATAGGTGCTGATACACCAAGACCTATAAAGCTTAAAAATGACTCTGTAAAGATGGCACTTGGTATCTGCATAGTCATGGTTACAATAATAACTCCCATAGCATTTGGAATTAAATGTCTTAATAATATTCTCCAGGTACTTGCCCCTAATGTTTTTGCGGCAAGTACATATTCTTGTTCTTTCAAGCTTAAGACTTGTCCACGAACAATCCTTGCCATTTTCACCCAATAAATAGTTCCCAAGGTAATAATGATACTTTTTAGTCCAGAACCGATTACAACCATCAAAATAATCGCATATAGTACTAATGGAATGGTTGAAATAACATCTACAATCCGCATCATAATATTGTCAACCTTTCCACCCATATATCCTGAAATTCCTCCATAAACAACACCTATACAAAAGTTTACTAAGGTTGCAATAACCGCAACAGCTAGAGATATTCTTGCTCCATATAAAACTCTTACAAATAAATCTCTACCATGAGCATCTGTCCCAAACCAATGCTCCACACTTGGTCCTTCATTCCCCCTTAAAAGATTCTGCTCTGAATAGGTATATGAAGAAAACCAGGGTCCTGCAATGGCTAAAGCAAAAATAATCACAATCATAAAAAGTCCTAGCATGGCCAATTTATTTTTCCTAAGCCTTCTCCAAGCATCCTGCCAATAAGTCATACTTGGACGAGCAATTTTTTCTTTTTGTCGATCATTTGCTCCAATAGGCTGCCACAGTTCCTGTGAAATCTTATTTAGTTCCATTTCTTCATCTCCTTCCTATTCATCAATTTTAATTCTTGGGTCAATAAATCCATATGCCACATCTACTACTAATACCATAACGACTAAAAATATTGCATAAAATATAGTCATACCCATGAGTACTGTATAATCACGGTTTCCAACGCTTTCTACGAAATGTTTTCCCATGCCAGGGATCGCAAAGATTCTTTCTACTACGAAGGACCCTGTAAGGATTGCTGCAACAAGGGGTCCTACATAAGTTACAACAGGAATTAATGCATTCTTTAAAGCATGTTTTCCGATTACAACAAATTCAGGAAGTCCTTTTGCTCTTGCTGTTCTTATATAATCCTGTTGAAGCACCTCAAGCATACTAGAACGAGTTAATCTTGCAACAAAAGAAAGAGAAAATCCACTTAGAGCTATAACTGGTCCTATATAATGCTTCCAACTCTTTAGTCCAAAGGAAGGAAGTACCCCGAGTTTTGAACTGAATACATAAATAATCAATGTTCCTAATACAAAGCTTGGAATGGTCACACCTAATGTTGCGAAAAACATAGCCAATTGATCCTGCCATCTATTTTGCTTCAGTGCTGAAATAATCCCAATGGGTACACCTAAAAGGAGTACAAGAAACACTGCTAGTCCACCAATTCTAGCAGAAACAGGGAATCCCTTTTCTATAAGCTCATTTACCGTTACACCTGTACGCTGAAAGGATGGTCCTAAATCTCCTTTGATGACGCCTCCTAAATAATCTACGTACTGTTTCCATAATGGTTGATCAAGATTGTATTTTGCTTCTAAGGCTTTGATCACTGCTGGAGGTAATGCCTTTTCTCTAGTAAAAGGTCCTCCTGGTATGGCATGCATTAAGCCAAAAGTAATAGTAATGACTAATAATAGCGTAATAATCATAGAAACGAGTCTATTGGCAATAAATCTACCCACATTTTTCACACTCCTTTAAAAATTTAAATTCTATATAAGCTCTTTATTTTTTATAAACTTTCTCTTCCTACACCTCCTGTTTATCATTTTTCTATTAAAATATCTTTTATCATAGTTTGAGCCAATCAATATTCCATCATTCATTTTTCAGATAAGTTATTTTGTTGAATATTGTCGGATATTGTCGTATATGTTATATATAATAGCTTAATTTTTTAGATAATTCAACCAATTCCTCCAATTCTATTTCTTAACTATTTGTAACATTTTGTACATGCGTTGATTTCACTACATTTTATTTGTGTACCCTTATATTGATACCTGAGATATAGATTCTATTTTTTTATATTTTTGTACATTTATTAATTTATTCTAATATCATCTTTTTTTATTTTTCCTTTCGTTCGTTTTTTCTGCATGATCACATATTATTTCTTTCATTTTTCTTCATATTCTATATTTCTTAATACTATCTATCTATCCATCAACAACTTCAAGATACAACTTGTTAATGTATAGATAGCTTTCAAATAGATAAAAAGAGAATTCTTTTCCTAAAAGAATTCTCTTTTTATCTATTTTTTTTAATTTTTATTGTTCTATTTCTGCATTTCCGAAGAACCAATGACCCATTTTTGTTTTTTCCCAATTTTTCACATACTCTTTAACCAATTGCGGTCTTGTGTAATAATAAATAGGTAATACAATATTTGTATCCATCATTAAATCTTGCGCTTTATAGAGAAGCTCAAATCTTGCTTCTCCTGTTTTTAATTTGGAGTCTTCAATCAACTTATCATACTCAGGATTATTCCATTGACAATCATTATTTCCTGAATAAGATAACCATAAATCAAGCATAGTCATAGGATCAGCATAATCTCCTAACCAACCAGCTCTAGCAATTTGGAAGTTTCCATGATGTCTTGCATCCTGAAACACTGCCCACTCTTGGTTTTGAAGTTTTACTTCTATCCCAAGATTTTGCTTCCACATTTCTTGAATGGCTTCACAAATAGCTTTATGTCTTTCTAGTGTATTATAAATAACTGTCACTTCTGGGAATCCCTTTCCCTCAGGGTATCCAGCTTCTGCTAATAATTTTTTAGCTTCTTCTATATTGGCTGCATTTGGATTGATTCCATAATCTCCTGCATTCTTTTGAAATTCTTCTCCCTTTGCATCTAATAATCCTGGAGGAGTAAATCCTGTAGCTGGTAATTCTCCCCCCTTTGCAATTTTTTCACAAATGGCTTTTCTATCAATTGCAAGGGTTAATGCACGTCTCACCTTTATATCATTTACTGGCGGTTTTTCTACATTAAATATGAAATAGTAAGTTCCTACTTCTGGCCATATACTAAAGGTAGGATCATTTTTTGTAAGTCTTGGTATTTCTTGTACAGGAATATGATCATCCACCTCTAATTCTCCTGCTTCATAAGCCGTTAGTGCCGTGGACTCTTCTACAATCATTAAACCTTCAATTTTATCAATTTTCACCTGATCTTTATTCCAATAGTTTTCATTTTTCTTAAAAACAATTCTATCTCCCATAATATAATCCTCTACAACAAAAGGACCATTAGAAACTGCATATTCAGGATTTCTAGCCCAGTTTTCTGGATCTTTTTCTACCATATCTTTCCTTACTGGCATATAAGTGTAAAATGCCGTTAAACTAAGAAAATAAGGTGTTGGTGCATTCAGCGTTACCTCTATTGTTTTTTCATCTTTACAGGAAATAGCTACATCCTCAAGCTTTTCTTTTCCTTCATAAGCATCCTGTGCACCCTTTATATAAAATAATTGGAATGCATATTCAGCTGGTTCTGGAACTAGATTAGGATCTAATGCTCTTTTCCAAGCATATTCAAAGTCTTGAGCCTTTACTGGCTCTCCATCTGACCATTTTGCATCTCTTAGATGAAAAGTATATGTAAGCCCATCTTCTGATACATCATAGCTTTCTGCCATAGCAGGAATAAGTTTTCCATCAATCTCTCTCATTAATCCTTCGAAAGTATTGTTAATGACATGCCCTCCATCAGCAGCACTATTTAGCTGTGGATCAATGGTTTTAGGCTCTGAACCTATATTCCATCTAAGAGTAGCTACATCTTTTACTTCTTCTTGCTCCTCTTTAGGCTCCTCTGTTTGCTCCTTTTCATTACTAGCTCCACAACCTGTAAAAACTGTAACGATTAATACAGCTACTAAAAATACAGCAAAAAATTTCTTTAACATTTCTATTCCCTCCCCTTTTTAAATCTACAAAGTAATATATAACTTTTAGTACTTCCTTCACCTCCTATCTATAAGAATCATCATAAATTAACTATAAAACTAACAAAACTATACTTATAAAAGATGACAAGATGCCATATGTCCACTTCCTATATCCTTCATCACAGGTTCTATTTCTGAGCATTTTTTTGTAGCATAAGCACATCTTGTACAGAACCTACATCCATTAGGTGGATTGATGGGACTAGGCACATCCCCTTCTAATAAAATTCTTTTTCTTATCTTTGATTGATCTGGGTCTGGAATGGGAATAGCCGATAATAAAGCCTTCGTATAAGGGTGTGCTGGATTTTCAAAAATTTCATCACTACCTGCTATCTCTACTAACTGACCTAAGTACATGACCCCTATACGATCTGATATATACCGAACCATAGAAAGGTCATGGGCGATAAACAAATAAGTCAAACCTAGCTCTTCTTGCAAATCTCCTAACATATTCACTACTTGTGCTTGTATAGAAACATCAAGAGCTGATATAGGTTCATCGCATATAATAAACTCTGGTTTTACAGCTAAAGCTCTAGCAATACCTATACGCTGTCTTTGTCCCCCACTAAATTCATGGGGATATCTTATGGCATGATCAGGATTTAGTCCCACCTTTGACAACAAATCATGAATTATTTCTGTTCTTTGTTTTCCTGATGCTAAATTGTGAATATCTAAGGCTTCACCAATAATATCTCCAAC
Organism: Marinisporobacter sp.; assembly: GCA_025210395.1. Taxonomy (GTDB): domain Bacteria; phylum Bacillota; class Clostridia; order Peptostreptococcales; family Thermotaleaceae; genus Crassaminicella. Next base: position 5,952 of record JAOARV010000033.1, on the reverse strand, counting down.
CGTCATACGACTATTTAAACAAGCATATGGATCTTGAAAAATCATCTGTATTTTGTTTCGAATCGGCTGAAGCTCCTTCTCTGATAAGTTACTAATATCTACCCCATCAAAGAAGATTTTCCCATCTGTCGGCTCATATAAACGAATAATGGTTCTTCCTGTAGTAGATTTCCCACAGCCTGATTCTCCTACAAGCCCCAGGGTCTCCCCTTTTTTTATATGAAAGCTTATATTGTCGACTGCTTTTACATACTGTATTTTATTTGCCAAAAAACCTTTTTTAATAGGAAAGTATTTTTTTAAATCTTTTATTTCTAATAAATTATTCTTATTTTTGTAAAATCTTAAACTAGTTTTATTCATGACTCCCTCCCCCTCATAACACCCGTATCCACTTCAATAGCAGGAGCATCTTCATGTAATAACCAACACATACAACGATGATTTTCTCCTACTTCAAAATAAGGGGGCTTTACTTCTTCACATATTTTCATGGTATAAGAACATCGATCTGCAAAGGGACAGCCTTTCGGTGGCTTTAGTAAATCTGGTGGGGTTCCCTCTATAGGAACTAATCTCTCTTTTTGTCCTAAATCAAGTCTTGGAATAGATTTTAATAAGCCGCAGGTATAAGGATGCTTTGGATTATAAAAAATCTGCTCCGTCGTTCCTTCTTCCATAATGAGTCCTCCATACATAACAAGGATTCTACTGCATACATCTGCGACAACCCCTAAATCATGAGTAATCAAAATAATAGATGTATTGATTTTTTCTTTTAACTCCTTCATAAGCTCTAAAATTTGTGCCTGTATGGTAACATCAAGTGCTGTAGTTGGTTCATCTGCTATAAGTAAACTCGGTTCACAAGAAAGTGCCATAGCAATCATAGCCCTTTGTCTCATTCCCCCACTAAATTCATGAGGATAGTTATCCATCCGCTTTTCAGGAGATGGAATGCCAACAATTTTTAGCATTTCTATTGCTTTTTGTCTTGCTTCTTTTTTAGATAGCTTTTGATGCTTCCTGATGGCTTCTATGATCTGATTGCCTACTGTATATACAGGATTTAACGAAGTCATTGGATCTTGAAAGATCATAGCGATTTCATTTCCTCTAATGCTTTGCATTTCTCTTTCTGAAAGCTTTCGAATATTTTGATCTTTAAAAGTCATCTCACCCTCTGTAATTTTTCCTGGATATTGAAGTAATCTCATAATAGACATGGAAGTAACACTCTTTCCGCTTCCAGATTCTCCAACTAATCCAATAGCTTCTCCTTTATCTAAATGAAAGCTTACACCTCTTATCGCCTTCACTTCTCCTACATGGGTAAAGAAGGAGGTATACAGGTTTTTTACTTCCAATATTCTTTTGCGCATTCCTTTTCCTCCTTTCTATTTACGAAGTCGTGGATCTAATGCATCTCTTAAACCATCTCCCAAGAAATTAAAGGCAAGCATAGTAATACAAATAGCTGCTGATGGAAAGAAAAGCTGATAAGGGTAAGAGCGTAACCCTCCTAATGAATCACTAGCTAATGACCCCCAAGAAGACATAGGTGCTGACACACCAAGACCTATAAAGCTTAAAAAAGACTCTGTAAAAATAGCACTTGGTATCTGCATAGTCATAGTAACAATAATAACTCCCATGGCATTAGGAATCAGATGCCTATAAAGAATTCTCCAGGTACTAGCCCCTAATGTTTTTGCTGCTAATACATATTCCTGTTCTTTGAGGCTTAATATTTGTCCACGGACAATCCTTGCCATTTTTACCCAGTAAATAGTTCCTAAGGTAATGATAATACTCTTTAGTCCCGAACCTACTACAACCATCAAAATAATCGCATACAATACCAAAGGAATAGTCGAAATAATATCCACAATTCGCATCATAATATTATCAACTCTTCCACCTAGATATCCTGAAATGCCTCCATAAAGAACACCTATGATAAAGTTTACTAAAGTTGCAATAACAGCAACCATCAAGGATATCCTAGCCCCATACAAAACCCGTACATAAAGATCCCTTCCATGAGCATCTGTTCCAAACCAATGGTCAATACTTGGTCCTTCATTTCCTCTTAAAAGATTTTGATCCGAATAGCTATAGGGAGAAAATAAAGGTCCCACAATGGCTAAAGCAAAGATCAAAAAAATCATTACAAGTCCTAGCATAGCTAATTTATTCTTTTTAAGCCTTCTCCAAGCATCCTGCCAATAAGTCATACTTGGACGAACTATTTTTTCTTTTTCTCTATCATGTCTATCAATTGGATGCCACATAGTTTGTGCAATCTTCACTGGTACACCTCCCTATTCATCCATTTTTATTCTTGGGTCAATGAAACCATAGGCAATATCTACAACTAAAACCATGATCACTAAAAATATAGCATAAAATATGGTCATACCCATAAGCACCGTATAATCTCGATTTCCAACACTTTCAACAAAATGTTTCCCCATTCCAGGGACGGCAAAGATTCTTTCTACTACAAAAGAACCTGTAAGAATAGCTGCAACTAAAGGTCCTACATAACTCACAACAGGAATCAATGCATTCTTTAGTGCATGCTTTCCTACTACAACAAATTCTGAAAGTCCCTTTGCTCTTGCAGTCCTTATATAATCCTGCTGCATCACCTCAAGCATACTAGACCGAGTAAGTCTTGCTACAAAGGAAAGAGAAAATCCACTTAAAGCAATAACAGGTCCTATGAAATGCTTAGGTGTTTTTAGTCCATAGGAAGGAAGGACTCCTAGCTTTGAACTAAAAATATAAATGATCAGAGTTCCCAATACAAAGCTTGGGATGGTTACTCCTAAAGTTGCAAAAAACATAGCTAGCCGATCCTGCCATTTATCTTGTTTTAATGCTGAAATCATTCCTATTGGAATCCCTAATAATAAAACTAATAATACAGACAATCCTCCTATTTTTGCAGAAACAGGAAATCCTTCTTCGATTAATTTATTCACAGTAACTCCTGTTCGTTGAAAGGAAGGTCCTAAATCCCCCTTTATAACTCCACCTAAATAATCTAAGTATTGCTTATGTAATGGTTGATCTAAATTATATTTAGCTTCTAAAGCTTTCATAACAGCAGGTGGTAATGCCTTCTCTCTTGTAAATGGTCCCCCTGGTATGGCATGCATCAAAACAAAGGTAATGGTAATGACAAGTAATAAAGTAATCATCATGGAAAAAACTCTATTTAAAATAAATCTGCCCAAACCTTCAAACCCCCTTTACTTTTTTATTACCTTGTTACATTCTATGCAATCTTGTCCCATTCATGATAACTTTTTCACTGCACAAAAAAAGAAAGATGCCTTTTAAGCACCTTTCTTCCTAAAGCATTCGTTCAAATTCGTCTTCACTAATGACTGCTACACCAAGTTGATTTGCCTTATCTAGCTTTGAACCAGCCTCAGCACCTGCTAGTACATAGCTAGTCTTTTTACTGACACTTCCTGAAACCCTTCCGCCTAAGTTTTCTATCATTTTTTTCGCTTCACTTCTTTTATATTTTTCAAGGGTTCCCGTTAATACAAAGGTAAGTCCCTCAAATTTCTTCTCCCTATTTTCGTCTTCTTCATCATTTATATGAAGAGACTCCATATTCACACCAGCCGCTCTTAGCTTTTCTACGATTTCAACATTTCTATCTTCTTTAAAAAAGGCTACAACGCTCTCTGCCATTTTATGTCCGATTTCAGGAACAGCAGTGATTTGTTCCTCACTTGCCTGCATCAATCCATCTAAGCTTTTAAATTCATCTGATAAAAGCTTTGCTGCTCTTGCTCCTACAAGCTTGATTCCTAAACCAAAAATAACTCGCTCTAAATCATTCTTTTTCGATTTTTCAATAGCAGCTATTAAATTTTGAGCTAATTTTTCCCCCATTCGCTCTAATGGAAGAAGCTCTTCTTTTTTAAGATCATATAAATCTGCTGCATCCTGAATCAAATTATTTTCTAAGAGCAATGTGACAATAGACTCTCCAAGTCCATCTATATTCATAGCATCTCTAGATACAAAGTGAATGAGTCCCCTTCTTAATTGAGCAGGACAAGCAGCATTCATACATCTTGTAACAGCTTCCCCTTCTAGCCTAAAGGTTTCTTCTTTACAAATAGGACAAATGGTTGGCATCTTAAAAATCTCTTCTTCTCCTGTTCTTTCATCTAATAAAACTCTTACTACTGCTGGAATTACATCTCCTGCCTTTTCAATGATTACCGTATCCCCTATACGGATATCCTTCTCTTTAATATAATCTTCATTGTGCAGTGTTGCTCGACTTATAACAGATCCTGCCACCCTTACAGGCTCAAGCTCTGCCGTTGGGGTTAAAGCCCCCGTTCTTCCTACCTGAACAACAATATCCTTCACCTGAGTCTTTTGCTGTTCTGCTGGAAATTTATAAGCAATTGCCCATCTTGGACTTTTTGATCTTGTTCCAAGCTTTTCTCTTTGAGATAAATCATTTACCTTAATCACAAGACCATCTATTTCAAAACTTAAACTACTTCTTTTTTCTGACCACTTTTCACACTGCTTGATCACTTCTTCTATACTTTCACATACCTCATAATTAGAAGTTTTAAAGCCTAAGCTTTTTAGATATTCAAATCCTTCCGTATGCTTATCAATATTCATATTCTCCATTCTTTGAATGTTAAAAACAAATATATCTAGATTCCTCTTGGCTGCAATTTTAGGGTCGAGCTGTCTTAAAGACCCTGCTGCTGCATTTCTCGGATTTGCAAAAATAGTCTCTCCCTTTTCTGCTTGCCTTTGATTCAGTTTTGCAAATTTTTCCTTAGGGATATAAACCTCTCCCCTTACCTCTATATCTATCTCTTCTTTTAATTTAAGTGGAATGGTCTTTACGGTACGCAAATTTTTTGTAATATCTTCTCCTACAACACCATTCCCACGGGTTGCACCTTGTACAAACCTTCCATTTTCATATTTTAAATTTACAGATAATCCATCAATTTTAGGTTCTACAACATATTCTATTTTTTCTCCAATAATTTTTCGAATACTTCGATCAAAGTCAATTAGATCCTCTTTATTGTAAGAGTTACTAAGGCTTAACATAGGTACACTATGGGCTACCTGAGTAAATGATTCTAAAGCCTCTCCACCAACTCGCTGGGTTGGTGAGTCTTCACGCATCAGTTCTTGGAATTTTTCTTCTAGATTGATTAATTCCTTTAGCATGGTATCATATTCATAATCTGTAATTTCAGGGTGATCTAATACATAATACTTATAATTATGTTCACTTAATAAATCCGTTAATTCATCTATCTTTTTACGTGCTTCCTCTTTGTTCATGTATATCTTCCTTCCCTATAAAACCGTAATAGGTGCATACCCCTTAATAAGCTTCTTAATCCCAGCGTTATCGAAAGCAATGGTTAGTTCTGTGTCTTTCCCTTTTTGCTTCACTGAAATAATCGTGCCTATGCCGAATTTATCATGTTTTACTTTACTACCAGGTTTTGCTTCCTTTGAGCCTGTGGTGCTAGTACTCTTTTCTATCGTATTCGTAGGACTATTCATACTGACCCCTCTATAAATTCCTTTTGCAGGTGCAAAAACCATTTGATCTCTTTTCATCATTTCTTCCTTATCTCGATCAATCAACTCATCTGCTATTTCATCGATAAATCTAGACATAGGATTATAATTGGTTCTTCCATATAGCATCCTCATTTTTGCATGGGTTAAAAATAGTATTTCCTCAGCTCTCGTAATTCCTACATAGCAAAGTCTTCTTTCTTCCTCTAAACCACTATCATCCTCTAATGATCTTCCACTAGGGAAAATTCGCTCTTCCATACCTACGAGGAACACAACAGGAAACTCTAGCCCCTTAGCACTATGTAGTGTCATAAGCACTACTGCATTATCCTCATCTTCCAT
>JAOARV010000032.1 GCA_025210395.1 Marinisporobacter sp. | reverse complement strand
GCACTAGGTGTTAATGATGAAGAAATTTATCGAGCAAAGATAAGCTTAGCAGAAGAGCTTAAAAATTATAATCAGGTTAAAAATAAAGAACAAATTAAAGCATTAGTAGATTTTTTAGAATATTTATTTTTGATAGAAGATAAGCAGTTAGAAAGTCAATATGAAAACTACAAAAAAAGGAATGGAGGGATCTTTGAAATGACTATAGATGATATAAGAAAAATACACTATACACAAAAAGGTAGAGAAGAAGGTAGAAAAGAAGGTAGAGAAGATGGAATAAAGGAATTGATCCTAAAACAACATAAAAAAGGACTTTCGCTGACGTATATTGCCGAAATAAATGATTTAGACATTGAATACGTAAAGAATATAATCAAAAAAGGATTAAATTAGGGATTAGAAGGACTCATTTAAAGTAAACTACCACCGAGACAAGCAACGGTGGTTTTCTGAACCTATTCTATAAAAATAAATCAGGAATAACATTTGTGAGATAGAAAAAGTTATTACATCATAATAAAGAGGTGATTGTATGGGTATAGCATTTGAAGATAAGATCTATTTATATGACGAGTATCTCAAAATTACTGAAAATGAAGAAGATGCAAATACAAGATATGAGTACATCCATGGTCACATATATATGTTAGCATCTCCATCAATAAAGCATCAACGAATAATAGGTGAGATATTTGGAAGTTTGCATAATTATTTTAAAGGTGGTTCATGCGAACCTTTTGTAGCACCACTTGATGTAAAACTTTATGAACAAAAAGGAAATATCATTGGAAATGTGCAACCAGATGTGTTTGTTGTGTGTGATCAATCTAACGAAGATGAACTTATTACACCTACTCTTGTAGTAGAAGTAGTTTCGCCATCTAGTAGAAGTCGTGATTATGTACAGAAGCTTGATTTATATATGAGGTCTGGTGTAAGAGAGTATTGGATCATCGATCCAATGCAAAAGAAAATTCTTCAGTATACGTTCAAAGAACGAAATCTGGAAAATGTAAATATTTACAACGATATAATTACATCCATTGTATTTGAAGGGTTAATCATTAATTTAACAGAAGTATTAAAATAACAATCAAGGTGAAAATTAAGGATGGATTGAATTTGTTAATCTATCCTTAATTCATCCCTTATAGAGCATATATTAACTTTAAACCATGACTCTTTCCTCATTAAAAAAGCTGTCTGATAATTTTAACAAAACAGCCCATCTTTCAATTCCTTTTTAAAATAGACTCCTTGGAAATAAAGACTAGTTAGAATAATATATATACCAATTATTCTTACCTACAGATTTATATTTCCAATCTCCAAAGTCATCTAAAAGATGACTTGATTCGCTATTTAATAGATACACATACCCACTAAAATTATCTAATACACCATTTACTTTAAAATAAAATACCGCTCCTCCTTGATCATTTTTAAATACATAGATTTTCCCATCATTACGCGATAATTTCCTGTATTCTTCTGGAAGCTGTATTTCATTCTTTTGATTATCTTTTATATCACCATATTCTCCATTTAAAGCTTTTTCTGCCGTCAAAGTATATTCATCATACAAATCTTTGAATCTATAGTCCTCCACTATATCCCCTATAGGTAAACATATAAAAATTAGACTTAGCAAAGAAAGCGTACTAGGAATCCATAGTTTATTTTCCCAAAATATTTTTTTGTATTTTATACTATAAATTATAACAAATATTGTAATCATCCCTGTTAATACTTTTAATCCCTGAACTAGTATAGGATACATGAAAACGGATAAAGTTTCCAGCAGTCTATATTGAAAAATTTTTATTGGTATAATCATTATTATCAAGATCACTATTAAATATACTAGTTTTTTATTCAAAATTCTAACCTTCCTTTAATATTGTAGTATTGTCAAAGCTATTCATACTTTATCACTGAAAAAGATATGGTTCAATTGCAAGTGGTGTATGTTTATAAATATTATATCCACATACACATCTTTTTTAAATATTTTTTTATTGAAATTCGATATTTTTTTATCGTTTATATCAAATTCCTCACTTTATTTTAAAAAAAGCACCCAACCTTAGTCAAATGCTTTTTATCATACATAAATTATTCAGTTTCTTTCTTACTGTTGTTGTGATAAAATAAGAATATAATTAGAAACTCAACTTTCGCATGACAAAAACATCATCCTTTCCTTGAAAAAATCAGGCAAACTAGAAATAAATTCACTTATTTGCTGTTTACTTAGAAATAATTTATCTTTTAATGCATCTTTTAAACTATCTATAATTTCCATCAGACCAATCAAGTGTAAGCATTCTAAACCCTTTTTTATATCTGTTATCAGTATGATCCTTTACTCTAGCAAGTAATTCAACTGATTTACTTCTAGAACGATCATAAAAAGAATCATCAACAATTAAAATATTTACACGCTCATCAGATGTTAAAGACACGATACGGTTGATAATGATATTTGAATTTTGTTGTGGTGACTTAATTATACCAAAAGACAGGATGTTTTTTTTATTGTAGAAAAAACACTATTTTTCAAGTATTGTATGATATTTTCAAACTGCGAAAGTTGAGTTAAAAATAATTTAAAGTGAGGAGGAAGTTATGTTAAAAAGGAAAAGTAATATAATATTTGTTTTACTACTTGTATTTTTACTAGCAGGCTGCAACAGTCAAAACGATTTGAACAAAGAAGTTGAAAAAAATGTTATAAGTGCACAAAAAGCTGATTATGAAGAAGATATATATTCTATTTTTAATCTTACATTAGATATGATGAGTAGCTTCAAAATAGAGAATGATACAGCTTATATGAACGGAATTATCAATAAAGATACAATTCGTCAGATTAAAGAACTTATCAGTAATTACCCGGATGTAAAAACTATTGTAATGCAAAATGTTGAAGGTTCAATTGATGATGAAAGTAATCTCATCGCTTCTAGATTAGTTAGAAAAGCAGGATTGAACACTCATGTACCGGCTGATGGAATGATAGCTTCCGGTGGGACAGACTTTTTCTGTGCCGGAGTAAAAAGAACTGTAGAAGATGGTGCAGAAATAGGCGTTCATTCATGGGGGGGAGCAGGTATAGAAAAAGCAAGTTCATTGTCGAAAGAAGATGAATCACACAAACCATACATAAAATATTATGAAGAAATGAAACTTCCAGACCCACAAGGCTTTTACTTTTTCACAATATACGCTGCTGAACCCGAAGATATTCACAATATGACTAGAGATGAGTTGATAAAATATGGGCTTATATCAGAAGATATAAATTAATATAAACCGTAAGATTAAAATTATAAAAAATAATTTTGCTTGTTAAAACCGTCAGATTAAAGAAAATTTCTTAAACTGACGGTTTTCTTATATGTAACAGATAAAAATGAAATCTACCCATATTCTCATTTATTTTCATCCTTACTTTTCATAAACCCTACCAAGCTTGGAATTATCTCTAATAATATCTTTTTCACTAATATATTTTGGTTCAACGTCAAAGTTTGTGATTTTAAGAAAATGAAAGCCTGTCAATAAAATTGTACAATGTAATTATTTCAAATTAAATTATTTAAAATGGCTCTAGATCAATACTTTTAAAAAATAATATTCTATAAACTATCTCACAAAAATAAATTGACAATGGTTATAAAACTTACTTATCACAAAATTCTTTGTTGAACCAATATAAAACAAGAGTTGTCTTAAAATAGAAAAATAGTATATAGTATATTGTATATAAAATTCATTTTAAGACAACCACTAAACTAACATTTAGTATGTTTTTTATTCTAATTCTCTTTTGTTTTACTATATAAGCACAACCATAGAAATTACATTCTCCAAAACTATTGATAAAGAAAGAATATGAAAAACTAAATTATGCTAAAATATATCAAGAATAAATAAAAATAAATCAGGAATAAAATATGAGTACATCCATGGTCACATATATTGTATTTGAAGGGTTAATCATTAATCTAACAGAAGTATTAAAATAACAAACAAGGTGAAAATGAAGGATAGATTGAATTTTTTAATCTATCCTTCATTAATCCATTATAGAGCATATATTAATATTTTCATTTATTATTTCATACTTTTTATTTTTTCCAAGCTTTCTACTGCTTCTTTTTCTGTTATCATCTCAGTCGGGTCAAATTTTCCTTCTCTTAACGTCATCAATCTATTCTCTACAACAATCTCAACAATTCTATTATTTTTAAGCTGATCCATATCTTTTATATTTACCGCACCCTCTTGATCCCTTAAATCTGTAAGCATGTAAAGGGTTTTAGCAAATTCTTCTCTTGTAACTTTTTTATCTGGATAGAAATTGTCTTTTTCTGTTTCTACATAGCTTGATAAAACAGCTGTTTCAATATAGTCAAAATTTGGATCATCCATTGTAACATCTTTAAATGTACCATAGCTATGCCCTTTACGTTCTTTTCTATAATATTTTGACGTAGGTGCAAAGATTCCTTTATGCTTAAACTTTACAGTGATTTTTGCTAATTGTGCTCTTGTTAGTGGTTCGTCTCTTTTGAATTCATCTAAACGATCCATTTCTTCTGGATAGAACATACGAGCAAGCTCCATTACCCCTTTAGAAAATCTAAAGGTTGGACTTGAAACTAATTTTTCATTGATAGTATAGACCCTTTCTTCTTTAACAGCTTTGATGGTGTCAAAGCCAGAACGAATAGAGATAGAATGTAGATTCCCCCCACTATTCATAGCACCTCTTTGAGATACATACACATCAATTTGGTCTGCTTTTTCTAAAATTCTCTCTTCTCCATAGCTTGCAATACTTGTTCCTTTTCTGATTGACTTTGCATCAGCCGCAATATTGTTTCCTCCTGCAAGATAAATTGCTCTTGCAGCCATTGAATCACTTGTGATTGTACGATATTCTGTTTCTGTAGCTTCAAAGAAAACATTTACTTTTTTTCCCATATCTTTTGTCATATTTTCTATAGCTTTTAAATCCTTTTCAAATTTTACTAGCTTCTTTTCTGCTACTTCTTCTTTTCCTGTTAAAAGAGCTAGTTCTTTGATATAATCAGGAAACTCTTCAAATTTATCAGGATATAAAGAAACCACATTAATTCCTGCATTTTCTAAAGCTTGCACAAATTCAGGTTTACTTTTTTTAATAAATGGGCGAATCAATACTAAATCAGGCTCTACTGCAATAATCTTTTCTGGATCAGCTCGGTAATCAAATCGATCTTTAGTCGTTACAGCTGCAGGATAAGCATCACTTCTTCCTATTCCAATGATCTCTGTATCAAGTCCTAAAGCAAACAAATTCTCCGTATGAGCTGAATATAAAGAAATGATTTTTTTAGCAGGTGCTTCCATTTTTACTATATTTCCTGAGTCGTCTTTAAATTGAATCTTACTAACACCTTCATTATTTTTTACTACATCTGCACTTGCACTTTCATTTTTAGAACAAGCTCCTAAAATAGTCATACTCAGTAATAAAATCAATAATATGGCGATTTTTCTTTTCATTTTTTCTCCTCCAATTATTAGCAATCCTTTACAGTTATATTTTCTAATATATATAAATATTAACAACAATCCCTATATAAAACAACAAGTAAATGAGAAAATCTCATTTACTTGTTATCATTTTTACTCTTCTTCCCCTTCAATTGCCTTTTTTGCATGCTCTACATAAATATCTTGATATTTAGCATTTTCACCAAGTCCATGAAGATAAGTATTTACTGTGAAGCCTTCACCTTTAAGGATTGTTTTCCATGAATCTTCTTCATCTCCTGCCATATCATTAGATGCATGGTCTCCTGCAACAAGCATGTATGGCATTAATGTTACTTCTTTAACTTTCTTTTCTTTTAACTTCTCTATCACATCATCTAATTCTGGATATCCTTCTACAGTTCCTACAAATACATTTAACCCTTCATCATCAATGGCACTTTGTAAGCATGCATAGCTTGCATTTGCTGGATGATGTGTTCCATGTCCCATTACTACAACAGCTTGTCCTTCTTTAATCTCTGGTAATTGTGCTTTTAAAGCTTCTACCGCTGTCTTATAATCAGCAGGAGTATTTAAAATTGGTGTTCCTATTTTTATCGTTTTAAATGTTTCTTCATATTTTTTTACTACTTCTAATACATCATTATACTCTGCACCTGCGATTACATGAAGAGGTTGAACGACTACTTCTTCAAAACCTTCTTCTTTCATTTTATTTAATGCTTCTTCTGGTGTATCAATGCTGATATTGTCTCTATCTTTTAACTTCTTGATAATAATATTAGAAGTAAATGCTCTTCTTACTTCGTACTCTGGGAATGCTTTGTCTATTTTTTCTTCAACTGCTTCGATTGTAAGCTTTCTTGTATCTGCATAGCTTGTTCCAAAGCTTACTACAAGCATTCCTTTTTTTCCTTCTTGCCACTGTCCTTTTTCTACACTTTCTACAGGAGCTGGAATAACTTCTCCTTCTCCTTCAATAGCAGTCTTTACATGATCTAGATAAATATCTTGGTATTTTGCATTTTCACCTAATCCATGAAGATAAGTATTTACTGTAAAACCTTCCCCTTTAAGGATTGTTTTCCATGAGTCCTCTTCATCTCCTGCCATATCATTATTAGCATGATCTCCTGCAACAACCATATATGGCATTAATGTTACTTCTTTTATATTGTCTTTTTTTAATTTTTTAATCACATCATCTAACTCTGGATAACCTTCTACTGTACCTACATAAACACTTAAACCATTTTTGTCAATTACATTTTGTAAATCTGCATAAGATGCATTTGCTGGGTGATGTGTTCCGTGTCCCATCACTACAACAGCTTGTCCCTCTTTAAGCTCTGGTAATTGTTCTTTTAAAGCATCCACTGCTACTTGGTAATCATCTTGATGCGTTAGGATTGGTCTTCCTAATACAAATTTTTCAAAAGTTCCATCATTGTATGCTCTAAGCTCTTCTCTAATATCGCTATACTCAGCCCCTGGCATAATATGTAATGGTTGAACAATCACTTCTTTAAATCCTTCTGTTTTTAGTTTATCCATTGCCTCTACAACTGTATCTACTTCTATATTGTCTCTTTCTTTTAACTTCTTGATGATAATGTTAGAAGTAAAGGCTCTTCTTACTTCATACTCTGGAAATTCTTTTGCTATTTTTTCTTCAACGGCTTCAATTGTAACTTTTCTTGTATCTGCATAGCTTGTTCCAAAGCTTGTTACTAAAATTGCTTTTTTCACTTCTTTACTCTCCTCCTTTGCTGGAGCTGGATCTGCAGCAGCTTCTTTTTGACCACATCCAGCAAAACCTGCTACAACTAGGGTAAGTGCTAGTACAAAACTTAAAATTTTAACTTTCTTCATGTTGTCACTCCTTTAATTTTTATAATCAGCTTTAACAATATGGTTAAAACTGTAATATACCTATTTTATAAATCTGGAAGAATAACTAACCCATTTTCTTCCGTCTTTCGTACCTTTACACCAAATAAATCCTTTATGGTCTTTTGTGTCATTACCTCCTGGGTATTTCCGTATCTTTCAATTTTTCCATTTTTTAAAGCTATTATTTGATCACTAAACATATGGGTTAAATTCAAATCATGCATAATCGATATAACTGTAAGCTTTTCTTTTTTAATCTGATCCTTTAAAAGATTTAAAAATTGAATCGTATACTGAATATCCATATTTGAAAAGGCTTCATCTAAAAATAAAACTTTTGGTGTTTGAGCTAATGATTTTGCTAACATCACTCTTTGTCTTTCTCCTCCACTCAACTCCGTGATAGATGTCTCTGAAAATTTTAATGTTTCTGTCATCTCCATGCACTTAAATACAATATCCATATCTTTTTTACTTAAATGCTTCATGCGAGATTTAAATGGATTTCTTCCCATCATGACCACTTCAAGACAGGTAAAAGGAAAACGAATCTCTACATTCTGAGAAACAAGAGCGATTTTTTGACTTAACTCCTTTATACTATAATCTTTTAATAATTTATCTTGAAAATATATTTTTCCACTATATTGATTAAATTGTCCTGTAATCAAGCTAAGTAGGGTAGTCTTTCCTGAACCATTTGGACCAATAATCGTCGTCAGCTTTCCACTTTCCATAGAAAAGCTCACATCATTTAAAATCTCTTTATCCTCATAGGAAAAAAATAATTTTTCTACTTTATACATAAGCACCTCCTTCCTTAGTGCAACGATTTATTTCGCGTCATAAAGATGTATATGAAGAATGGTCCCCCAAGGAGTGTTGTTAAAACACCTACAGGAATCTCCACATTCATCAATGCTCTCGCACCTGTATCCGCTAATAATAGTAATTCTGCACCAAGTAATGCTGAAAGAGGAATTAATAACCGATTATCTGACCCAATTAAAAATCTAAGCATATGGGGAACAATCAATCCTATAAAACTAATGATCCCACTTACTGATACACATACAGCTGTAATAAGAGAACCACATATTAAAAAAATTCTTCTTACTCGCCCTGTATCAATTCCTAATAATTTTGCTTCCTTTTCTCCTAAACAAAGAAGATTTAAGTCTTCTGAAAAATAAGTACACACAATAATACAAAGTATAATCATGGGAAAACTCATAAAAACATGCTGCCAGTTTCTTGCTGATAAACTCCCCATTAACCATGTAACAATAGGTGCCACATCTTCTCCTGCTAAGCTCTTTAAAAGCTTAATCCCTGCTGAAAGAATACTCGTTACAATAATCCCAGCAATAATCAAATTTGAAGAGCTTAAAACCCCTTTTACCTTAGCAATAGAAATAACAATTCCTAGTGTTACAAATGCACCTATAAAGGCACATACGGTTATAGAAATTTGAAAACCCTCCATAAACATATTCATAAATAGGGCTATTGTTGCTCCAAAGGCTGCTCCAGATGAAACACCCATGGTATAAGAATCTGCCAATGGATTCATGAGTAATGATTGAAATACAGTTCCTGAAACAGCTAATCCACTTCCTACAATTATTGCTATCAAAATTCTTGGAAGTCTTATATTCCAAACAATAGCAGCATAGGAAGCTTTTATGGCACTATAAGTTTTTTCATTTCCTGTAATTTTTCCAAATATAATTTTGATAACATCATATGCTCCAATATCTGCCTTTCCCAAATTAACAGATGAGAAAAAAGTAATCGTAAGTAAAACTAAAAAACAGATTCCAATAATTTTTTGTTTATATTGCTTTTGCTTTAACGTTAAAGCGAAATGATTTTCCATAATTCCTCCAGTGGCAAAGTTTTATATAAATAAAATTTCCATAAAAAAAGAGCTTCAACGAAAGCTCTAACTAAACAATAAAATGGCTAAAAACAATATGCCTATTTTTGACTAGTATATTTCACTTTCCCTCCGAAAGAACGAATATGCATATTAGGCAGGTCTCCTGGCTTGGCTTCGTATTACTCCTTAACCTTCCCAAAGCAAAAGCTTCAGTGGTTCTAAAGTTTCATCCACCTCACAGTAGCGGGGGCTGCAGTGGCTTTTACCACTTTCCCTTTTCATTCTAAATTAGAAACCTAATACTACGTATGTAATTGTCAATGACAACTACATTATATATAATGATAAAAAGCATGTCAATATCAGGTGGATATTTTTATAAAAACAAAACCCCTTATGCTTTTTACAGATATTTCAATTTACAAGCTTATATTGATTAATTGCATTTATTCTGTTAGAGTTATAAGGGAATTTTAAAACAGGAGGCAACAATGAATACTATGATCCAAATCAAAGAAGTAACAAAAAAATATGGAGATTTCACAGCTGTTGATGGTTTAAGCCTCACTATTCAAAAGGGAAGCTTTTTTGGTCTATTAGGTCCAAATGGTGCAGGAAAAACTACCCTTATCAAAATGCTTGTAGGTTTATTAAAACCATGTAAGGGAAATATTCTTATTGAAAACCAAAAGATGTCTAGAGATAATACTTTTATCAAAAGTAAAATCGGGATTGTTCCTCAACATATTAATCTTGATAAAGAGCTTTCTGTAAAGGAAAATCTTATTTTTTCTGCAAAGCTTTACAAATTAAGAGGAAAAGAGCAAGAAAAAAAAGTTGAAGAGCTTTTAACCTTTTCAGATTTAAAATCTATAGAAAATAAACTTACTAAAAAATTATCTGGTGGTATGCAAAGAAAATTGATGATTACTAAAGCTTTAGTCAATGATCCTGATATCCTTTTTTTAGACGAGCCCACTGTAGGCATTGATGTAAATAATCGAAGAAAAATATGGGATATGCTAAAGGGCATGAAGGATATGGGAAAAACCATTATTCTTACAACCCACTATATTGAAGAGGCCGAATATCTTTGTGATCAGATAGGGCTTATGGATCAAGGAAAAATATTTTATTGTGATACAAGTGAAAATCTAAAAAACAATCTTGGTCAATTTACTGTTGAATATTTTAATACAGAAAAAACAACAAAATATAAATATTTCACTTCTATAGAAGAAGCTAAGAATTATGCCCATTCCTTAAATGATCATTACATACTCAGAAATACAAATTTAGAAGACGTTTTCTACAATTTTACGAATAGGAAGGTACGATAAATGGAAGTTTTAACAATACTCTGGAGGGAATTTTCTTTCTTCAAAAAAAGAGCTTTTAAAATCACTTCTTCTGCCGTCATTACTCCCCTATTATATTTATTAGCCTTTGGATGGGGATTAGGATCAGATGTTTCAGTGGAAGGCTATAGCTATCTGCATTATATTATTCCTGGCATCATTGCCATGTCTACTATGCATACAAGCTTTAATGCTGTATCTATTAGGATTTCTGTTGCAAGGCTTCATGAAAAAAGCTTTGAATATTATTTAACAGCACCTGTAAATATGTATTTATTAACACTAGGATATGTGATCGCTGGAGCACTGCGTGGTTTTTATGCAGGATGCATCATTTTACTAGTCTCTTACCTATTTGGTGCTCACATTCATATTACATTTTCTTTTTTACTCATATGCTTTTTAAATAGCATGCTTTTTGCTGCTTTTGGGTATTTCGCAGCAATGGTCATCAACACCCATTACGATATGAATCGTTTCACAAGCTTTGTTATTACACCTATGACTTTTTTATGTGGAACCTTCTTTTCATTAGATAAAATGCCCTATATTGTAAAAAAAATAATAGAAGTATTACCACTTACCCATGCTATAATGGGACTAAGAAATATCGCACTCAAAGGAATTACCAATTATTTTTCAATATTCATACTACTCATATACTTTGTAGCACTCTACGCTTTAGGCGTATATGCAAGCTATAGAGAAGTATAAAACCATTTAGAAAGGGGGCAGACGAATACAGTCAAGTATTCGTTTAGAACTTATGTCAAAATTTTATGGAATTGGTACAGGACCAGGAGATAGCTCTTTGGTTACAGTAAAAGCAGTAAATACACTAAAAAAATTAGATATTCTTTTTACTCCACAACCAAAGGAATGTGGAGAAAGTTTAGCTTTATCTATTGTTAAGGAATATGTTTTACCTACAACAGAAATCAAAGAAAGACATTTTCCAATGAATTTCAATGATGAAGAAAGAGTTAACGCTTGGAAGGAAATTGCAAATGAAATAGAAAAAGACGTAAAGAGCGGAAAAAATGTAGGCTTTATCACATTAGGAGATCCAATGCTTTATAGTACTTATGTATATATTTTAGAGCTTTTAAGAGAAAAAATAGAAATAGAAACCATCCCAGGAATTAGCGCTTTTTCAAATATTGCTTCAAGTCAAAATTTCCCTCTTGTAATGGATCGAGAGGCTTTAGTAGTATTACCTTGCACTGCTGATGAAGAAAAATTTGATTTTACACTCAAAAATTATAATTCTATTGTATTGATGAAAGTGTATAAAAATTTCAAAGAGATCATTGAAAAACTAAAAAAATATGACTTAATCAAATACGCTATTTTAGTAAGTAACTCTTCTCAAGATAGAGAAGTTGTTTACCATGATTTAGAAAATATTAGTAAAGATCAGATATCTTATTTCTCCACTATATTAGTTAATAAAGAAAACAAATAATCTAAAAAAGAGATAAAATCCCAATAGATTTTATCTCTTTTTTCATATAAATATATCCTTATAATTCCTATTAATACCCTAATACATGATAGCCACAATCTACATGAATATTTTCTCCATTCACCCCACTACTTAAATCACTACATAGGAAAAGAGCTGTATTCCCTACCTCTTCTGTATCAATCAATCTTCCCATAGGAGATTTTTCTTCAAAAGCTTTTAACATATCATTAAAGTTTCTTATTCCTTTTGCTGCTAATGTTTTAATAGGACCAGCTGATATAGCATTAATTCTTAACCCATCTTTTC
Source organism: Marinisporobacter sp. (assembly GCA_025210395.1). Lineage (GTDB taxonomy): Bacteria > Bacillota > Clostridia > Peptostreptococcales > Thermotaleaceae > Crassaminicella. Next base: position 134,754 of record JAOARV010000032.1, on the reverse strand, counting down.
CTAAATCATGGGCTAAATATTTCACACTAGATTCTAATGCTGCTTTTGCTACACCCATTACATTATAATTTTTAACAACTCTCTCTCCTCCTAAATAAGTAAGCGCCACAAAACTGCCGCCCTCACCCATAAGAGGCTTTGCATATTTTGTAACAGCCACTAAAGAATATGCACTAATCTCTTGAGCCATTATATATCCTTCTCTTGATGTGTCTACATACTCTCCTTCAAGCTCTTCTTTCTTTGCATGAGCAATACTATGTACAACACTATCAAGTGTTCCAAATTCATCTTTTAATGTATTGAAGGTATTCTCGATCTCTTCATCCTTTGTCACATCACATGGAATCAATAAAACATGATCCATCCCTTCTTTTTCCATAAGCTTTTCTATACTTTTCTTTGTCTTTTCTCCTAAATATGTAAATGCCAGTTTTGCTCCTGCTTTATGAAAAACCTTAGCAATTGCCCAGGCAATACTCCACTTATTTGCAACACCCATAATTAAAATATTTTTGTTCTTTAATAATGTATTCATCATGCCCTCTCCTTTATTTCAATCTACTCAATGCAGTCTCCATTATATCCCTTGCAATAGGAGCTGCACTTTTTCCTCCGGTTATACCTATATTTTCTAGTACTACAGCAATTGCCACTTTCGGATCATCTGCTGGAGCAAAACCAATAAACCATCCATGTTCTTTTTCTGTCTGATTTTCTGCTGTTCCTGTTTTGCCACCAACCTTTATATTTTTAATTCTTGCATTTTTTCCTGATCCTTCTTCTACCACAGCCACCATCATAGATTTTACTTCGTCAGCTACTATTTTACTACTTGTTCTTGATAAAACCTGAGGAATATTCATTTTAAGCGTCCTTCCCTTAGGATCAATCACCTCCTTCACCAAAATAGGCTTCATCATAGCTCCATCATTAGCAATAGCTCCTGCTACCATTGCCATATTCAGTGGAGTAACAAGTATTTTCCCTTGCCCAATAGCAGATGCTCCTAGTTCTGGGCGAGTCATACTTTCCTTTGAAAAGGTTGATTCTTTCACTTGTAACTCAAAGGGAATCTCTTTATTTAGCATATATTTTTCTGCTGTATTTTTCAATTTTTCTTCCCCTAGTTCAAGTCCTATTTGACTAAAAAATACATTACAAGAAACCTCTAATGCTCTTTTCATGTCTATTGTCCCATGGACAGCACCTCTATAATCTTTTAACACGTAGCCATCAATATTGATAAACCCTTTACAATCAATGCTTCTTTCTGCCTTATTGTTTTCAAGGGCTGCTGTAGCTGTTATGGTCTTAAATATAGAACCTGGTGTATAAAGTCCCATGGTTGCTCTATTGAGCATGGGACTATTTTTATCTTCTGTAATCTCACCCCATTGTTTTTTTATGGTGGATGGATCAAAATCAGGTTTACTTACCATGGCATAAATTTCACCGTTCTTAGGATTTAAGACTACAATAGCCCCCTTTTTTCCTCTAAGCTTTTTTTCTGCATAGCTTTGAATTTCATGATCAATAGTTAAAATCAAATTGTTTCCTTTTTCCTTCGGTCCCATAATTTTTTCTGTTATTTCCTGTATCGGATTCTTTTTAATATTCAATAAATCTTTATTATAGGAAGATTCTAATCCTGCTTTTCCATATTCTTTAAAGCTGTAGCCTATAATATGACTATATACCCTTCCAAAGGGATAATGGCGTATTTGACTACTGTTATTCTTTTCACTAAAACTAAGTGTTTTTCCATTTCTATCAGCAATAATCCCTCGAAGTACATATTCTTCATTGATCCATTGTCTTTTGTTATAATTATTATTAATAATTTTTGATGCTTGAAAAATTTCGAAGTAACTTAAGTATACCACCAAACTGATAAAGAGGGTACTAAATGCTATAAGAACCTTAATAATTCTTCTAGAATTTTTATCCATTTTGTTCCTCCTCTTCAATCTCTATTTCTTCTGATGCTACCTGGAGTATTCCTAATGCTACAAAACTAGCTACTAATGAGCTTCCACCATAACTAACAAAAGGTAATGTCACCCCTGTAAGAGGAATCATTTTTATTACGCCTCCTATAATGATAAAGGCTTGAAACCCAAGCATAGTTGTCATTCCTAGAGCAATAATCTTAAAAAATTTATTATGTTGGGCTAAGACAATCTTAAAACCTCTATAAACTAAAATAAAGAAAAGCATGATTACCCCAATACCACCAAAAATACCCATTTCTTCACAAATAGCTGAAAATATAAAATCCGTATGTACCTCAGGAATAAATTCTGGATGACCAAGACCTATGCCTGTACCAAAGAAACCTCCTGATGCAATAGCAAATAAAGATTGAGTTATTTGATATCCTTTGTCATCAATATAACTCCAAGGATCTATCCATGTAATGACTCTAACCCTTACATGATGGACTAAAAAATAACTGAGTACTCCAATGATCCCTGCTCCTGCTATATTATAATAAATTAGTTTTCTATCTTCTTCAAATATATAAAATATAGTCATAAAAACAAAATAAAAGATCATTGCTGCACCCAAATCTCTTTGAATAAATAAAAAGCCTATATAGCTATATACAATTCCTAAAAAAATATAAACATTTCCAATTTTCTTTTTCCCACTATAATAAGCAGCTAAGAAAAATATAAATAATATCTTTATAATTTCTGCAGGCTGAAAGGTAAATCCTCCTATTTTAATCCAATTGGTAGCTCCTTTAATTCTAGTTCCTAAAATCAAAGTAGATACAAATAAAATCAAAGAAAGTCCTATATAAGCCTTTATCCAATTTTCCCAGCCATTAATATTTTTTATAATGGTATAAAATAAAAAAAAGGTTGTAATCCCTACCCCAAACCAAGTAATTTGCCTGAACCCAAATGTAGGATTAATTCTATAAATCATGATAATTCCAATACTTACAAGCATGGTCATAATCAAAAATATATAATGATCCCCTGAAGAAGTTTTAAAAAGTAGAAAGTTAGATATGTATATGATCAAGGTCAATAATATTCCTGAAATCAATATAAACTGATCAAATCCATCTTTATAGAAATAAAGGAGAAAAAGTGCTAAAATATCTACCAAAAATATTAAATTTTGGGGCATTTTATAGCTGAAAAATTTTTTATTCATGGATTCATCTCCTTAATCATTCCTTACATACAAAAATTCTACTTGACCAAATTTAATACGATCTCCATTTTTCAATTTGATAATATCCATAATTCTATCTCCATTTAAGTAAGTTCCATTGGCACTATCTAAATCTTCTACAAAATACTCTTCCTCATCTAAAGTTATTTCTAAATGTTCATTAGATACATATGGATCATTAATAGTCACATCATTTTCTTTTTTCCTACCAATAGTCATAGAATCCTCTAAAGTGTATACTTCTTTGATTTTAAAGGGCAATTGATCTTTTCGATTGATTAATTTTAAATAGGGATAATGGTCCATTACATCACTCATACTTTTAATATCAAAATAAATGAGACGTATGATTCCTAAAATAAACAAATAAATAATCAATATAAAAAAATATCTAAATATCAAAGATAATAAATTAAACATATCATCACCTGCCAAATTCCCCTCTATTCTACTACTATTATACAAAATAATTTTATAGAAAAATATTAAATGTTCAAGTCAATTCCATTTTTTAGTCATTCTAACCATTTATTAAAAAGAACATACCCCTTGTAAATACTTCTTTCTCATATACCTTCCTATAATCCCATAAATATTTATAATTTATCCATTTTTTGTGAACCTTTATTTCTTTCAGCCCTTTCACCCCATAATAAAATAATTATACTACCTTCTATTAGAATTATAAAAGCTATAACTGTATTCTCTACAGCTATAGCTTTTCTTTACTTCATCATATTCTCCATTTCATCCACTAATTTTTCAAATACCTTCAGTGCATGATGTATAGGTTCTGTTGTAGTCATATCCACTCCTGCCCCTTTAAGGAGATTGATTGGATAATCTGACCCTCCACCCTTTAAGAAGTTTAGATATTTCTCTACAGCAGGCTCTCCTTCTTTTAAGATCTTTTGAGATAAAGAAACGGCTGCAGAATATCCAGTAGCATACTTATAAACATAGTATGCATTATAAAAATGTGGAATTCTTGCCCACTCCATTTTAATTTCATCATCTATAACAATATCTGGTCCATAATATTTTTTGTTTAAAGCTTCATAGATTTCACATAAATCTTCTGGTGTTAAAGCTTCCCCTTTTTCTGCCTTTTCATGAATAATCTTTTCAAATTTTGCAAACATAGTTTGTCTGTAAACGGTTCCTCTAAACTGCTCTAAATAATGGTTCATCAAATACATCTTCATATTCTCATCTTTTGTATTTTCAAGTAAATGCTCCATGAGTAAAGCTTCATTTACAGTAGATGCAACCTCTGCCACAAAGATGGTATAGCCACCATATACATAAGGCTGATTTTCATGTGAATAATAAGAATGTAGAGAATGTCCCATTTCATGAGCAATAGTGAACATATCATGAACCGTATCTTGATGATTAAGAAGTACATAAGGTGGACTGGTATAGGTTCCAAAGGAATAAGCACCACTGGTTTTTCCTTCATTTTCATATACATCAATCCAACCTTCATTAAATCCTTTTTCTAAGATGCTTGTATAATCTTTTCCTAAAGGCTTTAATCCTTCTTTTACCTTTTCTTTTGCTTCTTCATAAGGTATTTTTATATCTACCTCTTTTACAATAGGCGTATACAAATCATACATATGTAGTTTTTCTACTCCTAATGCTTTTTTGCGAAGGGATACATATTTATACATTGCATCTAAATGTCCTTCTACGGCTTCAATCAAATTGTCATAAACATCTACTGGGATATTGTCTCCATCTAATGATGCATGAAGAGCTGATGGATATTTTCTCACTCTAGCATAAAAAGCATCTTTCTTAACACTGTAATTCAGCGTCGATGAAATCGTATTTTTTTGTTTTTCATAAGAGCTATAAAGAGCTTTAAAAGCATCTTTACGTACCCGTCGGTCACTGCTTTCTAAAAATTTGATATATCTACCTTTAGTTACTTCAACCTCTTCATTATTTTCATCCTTAATAGTAGGGAATTTTATATCTGCATTGTTAATCATACCAAATATATTTTGAGGTGCAGCTGATAATTCACCCATTTGAGCTAAAAGCTGTTCTTCTTCCTTAGATAAAATATGTTCCTTTTGTCGAAGAATTTCTTGTAAATAAAAAGTATATCCTCTCAATTTTTCATTTTCATTCAAAAATGCTTTTATTTTTTCCTCAGAAATACTCGTAATCTCTGGAATCATAAAAGATAAATTACTTTGTACTTGTACCCCTAAGCCTTGAGCTTGATCTGTCATAGCTTGATATTTTGTTACTGTGTTGTCTTCATCCTTTCTCATTCTTGCATATACAAATACATTCTCAAGCTTTAATGAGATTTCATCTTGAAGCTTTAATGCTTCCAATAAATTATGAGAAGAGTCTCCTAATTTACCCCTATATTTTGTAACTTCCTTAACCTTTTCTTTTATGTATGTCCTATCTTTTTCCCAAAGATCGTCATTTTTGTACATCTTCTCTAGCTTCCATTTATACTTTTCTGGTATTTCTTTTCTTTTAGGAATTTGTTTTGGTTTATTCATCATGTTTTGTGGAAAACCACATCCTCCTTTCATTTTTGTGATTACAAATTTTTCTTTCAAAAAATCCATATATAAGGTATATATAATAAAGGTTTTCATAAAATATTCTATATTATACTTATAATATCATATTTTCCCAAAATACAACTACTTCCACCTATAGATTTCTCACTCAAATTTTTGATTTATGATGAATTCAATGTAATACTTAGCGATCTATATATTATTGTTAAATAATAAACTTATTCCCAAAGCATTTTATAAGTTATTGACCTATAGTATAATAGTTTTATTGGAGGTGGTTATTTGAAGTTATCAGAAATTATTTCTATTCTTTCAGCCAAAAACTATACAGATCCTATGGATTTAGATTTTTCTATTGAATTTTGTAGAGCCTCTGATTTATTAAGCGAAGTTTTAATTAATTCTAAAGATCATACCATTCTACTTACAGGACTTGTCAATCCACAAGTAATAAGAACTGCTGAAATCTTAGATATTCGAGCCATTGTTTTTGTTCGTGGGAAAAAACCATCTAAAGAGATGATTGAACTAGCATCTAGTGCTGAAATCGTCTTATTAGGTACAGAGTATAAATTATACAAATGCTGTGGCTTACTCTATAGCCATGGTCTATGTGATTAAGGAGTGATTATATGACTGAACATTTCCACTCTGTTATATTAGAAGAAGATAAATGTATCGGTTGTACAAATTGTATCAAGAGATGTCCTACAGAAGCCATTCGAGTAAGAAATGGAAAAGCCAGAATTATCAAGGAGAGATGTATTGATTGTGGTGAATGTATTCGAATTTGTCCACAACATGCTAAAAACAGTATTTCTGATCCTTTAGAAAATATCTATCATTTTAAATATAAGGTAGCACTTCCTGCTCCTACTTTATTAGGACAGTTTGATGAAACTATAGAACCTATAAAGATTTTATCTGCCCTTAAAGCCCTTGGCTTTGATGATGTTTATGAAGTCTCTAGAGGAGCTGACATTGTATCTAATTATACAAGAGAGTTATTAAAAAATCCATCGAAGCTTCCTTTAATTTCATCATCTTGCCCCGTTGTGGTAAGACTTATACAGATTAGATTTCCAAGCCTTATTGACCATATCGTTCCTATTGAATCTCCTATGGAGGTAGCTGCTATGCTTGCAAGGGAAAAATCTGTTCAAAAAACAGGTCTTAAACCTTCTGATATAGGTATTTTCTTTATTAGTCCTTGCCCTGCAAAAATTAGTAGTGTCAAAAACCCATTAGGGAATGCAACTTCCCATGTAGATGGGGTTATCTCTATAAAATCTGTATATCCTTGTATTCAAAAAAATCTTAAGAAAGACCTCCAAAAAGAAAACTCTGAATTTTATGATTCTGGCAAAGCAATTGGTTGGGCGAGAGCAGGAGGAGAAACCTACTCTTTGGATATACAAAATTATTTATGTGTAGACGGGATAGAAAACGTTATAAAAATACTAGATGAAATTGAAAATGGTAAATTAGAAGGGATTCAATTTGTAGAATGTTTAGCTTGTATCAATGGTTGTGTAGGAGGATGCCTCACCGTAGAAAATCCATTTATCGCAAGAAATAGGATTCGAAAGCTTTCACAAAAATACATGGAAAATAAAGAAATTCGATTAAATAAAACCCTTCAAGATTTTATGTTGCAAGAAGAAATTCATCCAAAAAATGTTCGTAAATTAGACGATAATATTATGGAAGCAATGAAAAAAATGGAGCAAATCGATGAAGTTTATGAATTATTGCCTGATTTAGATTGTGGTGCCTGCGGTTCCCCTTCCTGTAGAGCCCTTGCTGAAGATATCGTTTTAGGCTACTCAGATTTAGATGATTGCATGATTTTATTTAAAGATAAGGTGAAAAATTTACTTTCAAAAAAAGAAAACCTTTCAAAATATAGGGAGGTGTGATTTTAAGCACACCTCTTTTTTGTGCAATAAAACTTGTCAACTGTGATATCCATTTCTTTTGCGCATATAATTATATATCCACTTAATTTCGAGGTGTTTATATGAATAATTCTTTTGAAAAATATCTTCCTATTCTAGCACGCATATTCATCCTATGTTTTATCCTTCTAGGGGTATATTTTATCTCTACAACCCTTATATTTTATATTTTACCCTTTATACTTAGCTGGATCATCGCATCTATTCTTGAACCAGCAATCAATTTTTTAAATGAAGTTTTAAAGCTTTCTCGAAATATCTCTACCTTTATCATTATATTCTTTTTTGTTTTATTTATTGGTTTAATCCTATCACTCATTGGTGGCATCATCATTGTACAATTGACGACTCTTTCTATAGAGCTTTCTCAATATCCCAAAAAATTATATCTTCACAGTAGTGAACTCGTAAAAAAAGTGGAACATTTATATATAGGATTACCTCCTGATCTTGCTCAATCTATCATCAATGCTGTTAATGGACTATTTCAAAACTTAACTTCTATCCTAGGAAAATTTATTTCATCCTTGTTGTCTTTTATTTCAGCTATTCCAAGTTTTTTTACATTTTTAATTGTAACCATCCTCTCCACTTTTTTTATGGCTAGAGATAAAAAGAAAATAAAAGCATTTATCATAGCTCAACTCCCTACAAATGCACTTTCGAAAAGTCAAATGGTAAAAGAAAATTTATTATTCGCTTTAATGGGGTATATGAAGTCCCAATTGATTTTAATGTGTATCACATTTATAGAAAGTGCAATAGGTCTAATAGCTATAGGGATGGATTATTCTTTACTGATTGCCTTTTTTGCTAGTATCATCGATGCCCTTCCAATCGTTGGTACGGGCTGCGTGTATGTTCCACTCATTATTGGGAATCTATTGATGAAATCCTATAAAACTGCTTTTAGCTTAACCCTACTATACATCATCATTATATTTATTCGTCAATTGCTAGAACCAAAAATTTTAGGAAGTCAAATAGGCGTTTATCCGCTTGCTACCCTTATATCTATGTATATAGGATTAAAATTGTTCGGCATTTTAGGGTTAATTTTAGGGCCTATTTCTCTCATTTTCTTCATTACCCTTGAAAAAGTCGAACTTTTCCCAAAATGAAAAATCAAATGATTCTTTACAAAAATTCTATTTATGCTATAATTATCCGATATAGTAACTATTTAGAATAAGAGGTGAGCATATGTCAAAAGATGTTTTATTTTCTGAAAACAACAAGCTATTATTTCTTCTTCCTGCATCACATCATTCTCCTGAGGCAATCACTTCCATACTCAAGGAGCATCCTGAAATTAAATTTATATCTTTAGTAGGCGTAGATTTAGGAGGAAATGATACGGATGAAAAAATTCCTGTCAACCTTTTTCTAGAGGATATTGATAACTTTTTAACTTGTGGCGTTCAAACAGATGGATCTAGTGTAGTTCTTCCTGAAATTGCTACTTTGAACAATGCTCAAGTTGACTTAATTCCTGATAGGTCTGTTAACTGGTTCGTTGACTATAATTTTGATCACTACGATCCACAAACGAATCTACCTGTAGGAACCCTTAGAATTCCTTCTTTCCTTATTCACAACAACGTAAAGGTTGACTCTCGCTCCATTTTATTAAATGCTGTAAAACATTTTAAAAGTCAAATCCTTAATCTCTTAAAAGAATATCCTTATATCCTAGAAGATTTAAACATCAGCTCCATAGATGATATTGATGAGGTTGTTTTAACTGCTGCAACAGAGCTTGAATTTTGGGTGAAAACACCTGATGACAAGGCCGATATTGAACAGCTTTCTACTTCTCAAGTATTAAAAGAACAATACTGGAAAAGAACTGTTGGTCCAGTTCGTACAGCAATGGAACAATCTCTTTTAGCACTTGATCAATATGGACTTGAATCAGAAATGGGTCATAAGGAAGTTGGAGGCGTAAAAGCAAAACTTACAGGGAACGGAAATTTTGATCACATCATGGAACAGCTTGAAATAGACTGGAAATACAGTACAGCACTACAATGTGCTGATAATGAATTGATTGCAAGAGATGTAGTAAAAGATACATTTATGAACAATGGCTTAGAGGTTACTTTCATGGCAAAACCCGTTGAAGGAGTTGCTGGAAATGGTGAACATCACCACGTTGGTGTAGCCTTAAAGCTTAAAAATGGGAAAATGAAAAATCTTTTTTCCCCACAGGATATGAAAAAAGATTATATGAGCCCTATTGGCTTTGGTGCCCTTATGGGACTTCTTAAAAATTATGAAGTAGTCAATCCCTTTGTTACTTCTACAAATGATGGTTTCAATCGTTTAAAGCCAGGCTTTGAAGCACCTGTTTGTACTGTTTGTTCTATAGGACATTCACCTGACTGCCTTTCACGTAACAGAACTGTTTTAGTAGGTCTTATTCGTGATATAGAAAAACCAATGGCAACAAGGTTTGAATTAAGAGCGCCAAATCCTACAAGTAATACCTATTTAGTCCTTGCTTCTGTTTATCAAGCAATGCTTCATGGTATAGAAGCTTCTTTAAAAAATCAAAAAACTTCTTCTGAGTTAGCAAAAGCACTTTCTAAGACAGCTGGAGAGGATTCCTTCTACCTTGAAAAAGAAAGAGCTTATAGAAGTGAGGAAGATGTATTTGAAGATTATACAGAGGAAGAAAGAAATACTTTATTCGGTAACCCCCCTTCCACTGTTTGGGACAATGTTATTAATTTTGACAAATATCCTGAGAAGAAATCTGTTTTACTACAAGGAAACATCTTCAACGAAGCAATCATTAACTCTTATAAAGTTGCTATTTTAACTCAGTGGACAACAGAATTATACAATCGAATTATTCCAGAGAATATGGATATGGTAAGAAGCTATAAAAAGCTACATGACCATGATTTCGTAACAGACTTAGATGTAGTAAATTGGGAAAAAATCAATCATTTAAGATATTATTTAATGAAGGATAGTTTAAATAAAAAATCCTTATTTACAAAAATAAGAGAAGCTATTGATAGAGAAGATTATGAAACGGTTTCTACTCTTCAATTAGAAATGAGTAGCAAAATGAATGAATTAAACGAATTATACATTATTTACAAAAGAAATTTATTTAACTTTATATAAGAGTTTCTCCTTAGCAAAATTTTGTTAAGGAGGAACTTTTTTGTTGATCTATAAAACAACTTATTTTTTAAATAAGGAATAGGTAATCTCATCATTGTAGACAATACTAAATATGACTTATATCCTTATTTGGAGGTTAAAAATATGGATCTATCTTTTATCGAAAATATTCGTTTTCCTAATAATATTAAGCCTTTTTTTACTTCACTTCTTATTCTCTTTGTTTCCTTTTGCTTAATTCGATTTGTCATGTTTCTTACAACTAAAATTATTCAAATTACAAAGTTTAATGAACAGCGTGAAATGACTATAAAAAGTGTAGTTGACTCCGTATTTGCATATTTTATTCTTACCCTTGCCATACTAAATATTTTAAGTGAATTTGGACTGATCAAAAAATCTACTATTCTAACAGGGGCAGGTATTATTACATTAGTAGCAGGACTTGGTGCCCAAAATCTCATTAAAGATATTATTAATGGATTTTTCATTTTATTTGAAAGACAAATGAAGGTTGGAGATTATGTGAGTATTAACGAATCCTATTTTGGAACCGTAGAAGAAATCGGTCTTCGTTCTACAGCAATTAGGGAATGGACCTTGCGAAAAGTGTACATACCCAATGGAGAAATTAAGACTTTAAAAAATTATCATAAAGAAAAAGCAAGAGTGATTGTAGAAATTGTTGTTCCCTTTGAAGAAGTCCTTAGCAGAAAAGATTTTAAATCAAATTTGTGAAACCATTAATAAAAAGTACGATGATAAATTATATAAAGTTGGAAATGCTAATTATTCAGAATTTAGTTTATTAGGAGTCATATCTTTAGATGGAAAGCTAGGGGGCGCAAAATATATTATTATTGGTGTAGTCAATCCCCAGTTTCAATGGTTCCTAAGAAATCGTATTTATGAACACGTCTTAAAAATCTTCAAAGAAAATAATATATCTATTGCTTATCCTCGATTTTTTTTAAATGATAATCAGTAAGGAGAGTTACAGCTCTATCCTTATTGATTTTTTTTGTAACCATTTTTTTCCCTCTACATATTATGTAAATGTAAATAGAAAATTTATTAACCAAAGCTAATCATAAAATTTTTTTTGATTTTATTAGCCTCGGCTAATAAAAAAGGAGGTTAAAAATGGAAAAGTCAATTCCTCTTTCTGATCTTTCTGTCGGAACGTCCGCTCGTGTTTCAGATCTAATAACAACAGGTCTATCTAGAAGAAGAATGTTAGATTTAGGGCTAATCCCAGGCACAATAATTCATGTAGTCAGGAAAAGTCCCTTAGGAGGCCCTACTGCCTATAACATAAGGGGCGCTACTATTGCTTTGAGAAAAGAAGAAGCATCTCTTATTTTAGTAAAACCAATTTAAAGCTATAGAGAGGAGTGAAATAAATGGGACTCACCTGTCAATCCTGTGGTAAAGCCCTACTAAAAGAAAAATTCAATATAAAAGTAGGAAATCCTGATGAATTAGTTATTGCTTTAGCAGGCAATCCAAATGTTGGTAAAAGCACGGTGTTCAATGCTTTAACAGGTCTTAAACAACATACAGGCAATTGGCCTGGAAAGACAGTTACAAATGCTCGAGGTAATTATAAGTACAAAAATAAAAAATTTGTTCTTGTAGATCTACCAGGAACCTATTCCCTTTTAGCCAATTCCGTTGAAGAAGAAGTGGCAAGAGATTTTATTTGTTTTGGAAAACCAGATGCAACTGTTGTAGTTACAGATGCAACTTGTCTTGAGAGAAATCTTAATCTAGTACTACAAGTTATGGAGCTTACGAATAATGTCATTCTTTGTGTAAATTTAATGGATGAAGCCAAAAGAAAGGGGATCTCCCTAGATCTTAAAGCACTAGAAAAAGCTTTGGGTATTCCTGTAGTCGGTACTTCTGCTAGAAGTGGTGACGGCTTAATTGATTTAATGAATAAAATCTATGATATTGGTATAGGTCTCGAAAAAAGTTCTCCTAAAAAATTAGTATATCCAAAAGAACTTGAAGTTCAAATCGAAAATCTCATCCCTTCCCTAAAAGAAATTCTAGGAGATCAATTAAATCCTAGATGGGTAGCTTTAAAAATATTAGAAGGAGACCCCACCATACTCCATTCTATACAACAGTTTTTACATGCTGAAAGTTGTTTTAAAAAGCAAAAGGAGGGATCACGTATTTATGAATAATAAAACATCTCATCCATGTGATTTATTAGCTTCCTTGCAACATAAAATTTCTAAGGAAGAACATCATCAATTTAGGGATATGATGGTTAGCAGTATTTATTCTGAAGCAGAGGAAATCGCAAATAGTGTGGTCACTAAAAAAAATACTAGTAAATTTAATTGGGATAAAAAGTTAGATGATATCCTTACCTCGAAAATCACAGGATATCCTATTATGTTTTTATTATTGGGATTAGTCTTTTGGATTACCGTAACAGGTGCTAACGTACCCTCTGCACTTTTGGCAGATTTCTTGTTTGGTATAGAAGCACACCTAAGTACTTTATTCATAAAAGCAAATGCTCCTGCTTGGCTTCATGGTATTCTCATATTAGGTATATATCGTACCTTAGCATGGGTAATTTCTGTTATGCTTCCCCCTATGGCTATATTTTTTCCGTGCTTTACATTACTGGAAGATTTAGGTTATCTTCCTCGTGTTGCCTTTAATCTTGATCGATTATTTAAAAAATCAGGTGCTCACGGAAAGCAATCTCTTACAATGAGTATGGGCTTTGGATGTAACGCTGCTGGAATTATCGCTTGTAGGATTATCGATTCTCCAAGAGAAAGACTTATTGCCATGCTAACAAATAATTTCGTTCCTTGCAATGGTCGTTTTCCTACATTAATCGCTATAGCTACTATTTTCGTAGGTGGTGCTGTATCAAGTAAATATAGTAGTATTGCAGCTACCTTGTTCGTATGTATCCTTGTATTATTGGGAATTTTCATGACTCTATTAGTTTCCTTTGGACTTTCAAAAACATTATTAAAAGGGGTTCCATCTTCCTTTACACTAGAACTGCCCCCCTATAGAAGACCTCAATTTGGTAAAATCCTTTATCGCTCCTTAATCGACCGAACCATATTTGTATTAGGTCGCGCCATCGTTGTAGCTGCTCCCGCAGGTCTCATTACATGGATTTTAGCCAATGTGTTTATAGGGAATCAAAGTATATTAACACATGTAGCAACTTTTTTACACCCTTTAGGTCACCTTATTGGTATGGACGGATTCATATTAATGGCTTTCATCCTTGGTTTACCTGCAAATGAAATCGTTTTACCTATTTTGATTATGAGCTATATGGCTAAGGGAAGTATGCTTGAGTTAGATAGTCTACAGGCTATGGGAGATTTGTTTATTGCAAATGGTTGGACCTATCTTACTGCTTTAAATGTTATGATCTTTTCACTCCTTCATTTCCCCTGTGGCACTACCCTTTGGACTATCAAAAAAGAATCTGGCAGTTCAAAATGGACAGTTTTCGCAGCAGTTATGCCTACAATCATAGCATTCATCACATGTTTTATTATAACTCAAGGTGCTAGACTTCTAGGCCTTGCATAAAAAGAAACACATCTATGGTGTTTCTTTTTTTATTCAATTTCTTCACTCCAATGTTTTTCCTTACTCTCCCCACAAAAGCTTTCAAATTTTTTCATTATTTCTGGATCTTTTTTCATAAATTCTACTAATTTTTCTATTGCCCAAATCGTAGGGGGACTCAAGTAATGCTCCATAGCTTCTGCCTCTGCTTCCACATCACATGGACTATTGATCACAGATAAAAATTCTTGTAATACATGATTTCTTTTTACCAATAAGTTCCCTAGCTTTTTTCCTTCTTTTGTTAGGTGAATTCCTTCATATTTCTTGTATATGATATAGCTTGCATCATGTAACTTTCTTAAAGCCTTTACAACAGATGGCGAAGATACATTTAATTTTTCTGCTATATCTCTAACTCTTATTTCCCTTTTTATCAAAGATAATCCATAGATTTCTTCTAAGTAATCTTCTAAGCTTGGTGATAGCATCCCAAATCCCCCTTTTTTTGTAAAATAAATAAGACCTTTATTTTAAGAACACAAATAAATGTTCTTAAAATAAAGGTCTCGTTCCAAGATCATTCTTGCACTGAAGCGGGTGTTTTCACCAGTATGTCGCAATCAGTGTTCAAAGCAAAAGCTTTGCGAACTACTCCCCTTTATTTAAATTCTTATCTCACTTTTATTATATGTAAATTCACAAAAAATGTTTACAAATTTTCTTTACTCTTTAGTCAAATTTTACAATCATAATTTTTCCTGCCTTGCACATACTAAAATTAAGTTCATGAAAGGAGAGATTTTTATGAGTTGGAAGCGTGGTCATGTAACATTAGATGATGGTACAGTATATCCTGCTGAACTTTTAATCCATGATGGTGATGTATGGAATGTAAGGATTTTCAAAGGAAACAATGTTATAGAAGAAATAGATGCAGAAGCCTTTGCCCATAAATTAGGTAAAAAACCTGAAGAAGTCTATCCTTTTACCTATGAAATAGAATCTTAAAACAAAAGTCCCTCATCTTAGGGACTTTTCACTTTTAAAAATGAGAAACTAATTCTTTTATTTTTTGAAATTCATTTCCTTAAATTTTGTTGGTGATACCTTATAATGCTTTTTAAATACACGGCTAAAATAATTTATATTATCAAATCCACATCTTACTGCTATTTCACTTATATTTAAGTCTCCTTTATTCAAATAATCAATAGCCTTTTCTAATCTTACTCCATTAATATAATCTGTTGTTGTTTTCCCCGTCATTTCCTTGAAAATTCTGCAAAAATGAGCAGTACTGATATGCACCCTATTTGAAAGATCAGAAGTAGTTATTTTTTCATAGTAATTGCTGTCTATATATTTAAAAATCAAATCAAAACGTTTCAAATTATTAGATTTTAAAGTAAGTTCCTTTGCAGTTAAAAATCTACTGATGTATTTTCTTAATAAGAGGACAATTAATTGATAAATATAAGATTTCACAGCAAGTTCGTATCCGATTTTCCTTGAGAAATATTCTTGTATTGTTATTCTCATACAGTCCAATACATCTTTATCATTTTCGATTAAATTTTGAAAAGCTATTTGATTTTGTGACAGGGGTGATAGGAATTTTGTCTGGCATAAATCAACTTGATTACTAAATAGGAATGAAGAATCCATACGAATTGTATAAAACTTCAAATCATCGCTTAAACTTTCAAGGGAATGTAGTTCATTATTGTTAATGACTATAATACTATCCTTTGTCACATAGTAACGATTTTTATTACATTCAACAAAAGCCTTTCCTTCAGTAAAAAAATATAGCTGCATATTTTCATGCCAATGGGTATTAAATTTTCTTCCTTTCTTAAAATTTTCTGCTAAAAATATATCTATACCCAAATTAGGATCTGGCATTTTCTTATAATAATAAGTATTCAAATTTTTCATATCTATATCCTCATATCAAAATTGTGCTAAATTTTAGCAATACCATTCTTGAACTATATTGCAAATGTAATTATTATAATACAAGTACGTTCTATTGTAAACACAACAATTTAAGCTCAAAATTTCAAATGAGGTGATACAAAAATGAATCAATCAAAAGTAGAAAAAGTAAATTTTTATAGCCATGTACTTAGTAAAGAAATGTCCCTGTTGGCGTATTTACCTGAACGCTATAATCCTTTAACGCCTTTACCTGTATTGTATTTTATACATGGAAGAAGCGGCAATGAAAATATACTATTTGAAATGGATATAAACACAAAAGCTGATCAAATGATACAAAATGGAGAAATTAATCCTATGATCATTGTATGTCCAAGAATTGAAAACAGCCGTGGATTGAATTCATCCTTAATCTGTAAAGAAGTTTCTGATCCTAAAGATCATAATAGAATCATCAATTTAGGCATGTATGAAGATTACTTTATAAAAGAAATCATCCCTTTAGTAGATAAAACTTTTAATACCATAAAAGGTAGAAAAGGAAGATATATAGGAGGACTATCTGCTGGGGGGTATATAGCTCTTCACAATACACTAAGACATCAGCATATGTTTTCAAAAGTAGGAGGGCATATGCCTGCTTTAGAACTACAGCTTGAAAATGAAGACAAACCATATTTTAAAGACATGGATGTCTGGGATAAATATGATCCCATATATATTACAAAAAACAATAATATTTCTCCTCATATCCATGTCTATCTTGATGCTGGAGATCAGGATGAAGGTAGATTTTATGAAGGCTGTTCAATTTTACATAAGGTATTGAAAGAAAAAGGCATCAATTCTCAAAATCATATATTCCCTGGTAATCATAGTGCTGAATATATACAATCAAATCTTGAAAAATATCTGAAATTTTATGGAGGTTAATAAATTGTGAAAGAATCTTGTGTAATACAGATTGCTCCACAGAAGTAAGATCACTTCTTAATCCCACCTTGGCTTTAGTATAGCAACTTTAAAGATCTGCGCCCAAATTACGAATTAAAGATAATTAATGTATTTGTAAGTGATTTATGGTAAAATAGAATAGTATATTTTCTAAAGGAGTGATACAAATGAACATTACAAGTGTATATACGGTTGGAGCAATTCTTACTTTAACCGTTGGAGCAGGTACTGCATTGTACTATTATAAAAAAAGAAATTTAGATAATTTTTTCACCCAAGCACGTGAAATGGCAAAGCAAGTCCCAAAGAAAAAGAAAAAGAGTTTTCTACTACTCGTTTTTAAGGAATCTCTTTTATCATCTAAAAACAAAAAAGGTAAAAATTCTCTTACTCATAAACTTAGTAATCCTAAATATTTAAATATTCAATTACTGCAAATGTCCAGTATTCTTAAAGACCCTTCAAAAGTAAAGGATAAAACAACAAAAAGAGCATTAACTTTACTTAACAACTATCAGACATGGGAAACAGCTAAGTTAGCTAAAGATAAACAAGCCATTGAAGATCAAGCATCATAATAAATGATAGACACATTTAATAAAAATACTCAAAAAATAAAAAACCTTATTTGCCCTAATTTTAATTAAGTCAAATAAGGTTTTTTCTATCTTCATCCTATCCCTTAAGACCATGAAGCACACTCATATACCGATTTTTATCATTTACTAACACCACAGCTTTCCTTCGATTAACGGTAATCAAATTAGCATACCAAGAAAATATAGGATTTTCTTCTCTTCGTGCATTGAATAAGCATAGGTATAACTCCTTTTTTCTTTAGTTTACTAGATACTACAAATTATATCCTACTGGCAGAATACCCGATATTTTTATTATTGAGATTTCACATCGAAGAAATTCACATAACGATTATCATAACTCCTATTAAGATTTTCGGGTTCGTCCTTATAGTAGATGAAGCTGTAATGTCCTGTTTCTTCTAGGAGCTGATAGAATAATAGTGCGTCGCGCATTCGTCTTGATTCGATTTCTTCGTGAATTTGTCCACGGACTTTCGGTTCGTTGGAAGTGGGGATAGTTTTATAGTGGACAGCGTATCCAAAGTTATCTGATTCAGGCCAATACTCGGGTACGATGGTGAAAATCGGCACCTCTATGTAATTTGCCTTAAGAATCATAGGTTGATTGTAAGCCCCTTTTAATATCCTGTATAGTTCATCTACAATAGGATTACTGTTCTCCTCGTCAACTGACTCACCGATGTGCAGAGGCATTTTATGTGATGCTACGATTTTCTTAAAAAGAGAATTGCATCTCTTTAAAAATTCATCTGAACTTTGTTCAGTAGGAAGACATGATGCTGCGAGCAGAAGCCTGCAATATGCAGGAATCATCATCTCTTGGTTGTAGAAATTTTCAGCCTGTGTATACCATTCTTCAGATGTGTGCCCAAATTTCCTTAAATATGTGAGCTGTGAACCGATGAAAAAATATTCATGATTCACTTTCTCAAAGATCATTGATAGAATATAGTTGGAGTTGTATTCCTCAACATCTAGGTTATAATAATATGTTTTCTTGCCATCATGGTCTATTAGAAAATCCGATCTGTACTGGAATGCAGATGTTCTTAGTGCATCTTTTGTGAAGTCTGGCAGATGGTTAAAAGACTCCATGGCTCTACCTTCAATAAGATGATTGGAATCGTCAAAAGAAGGTAGATTTTTGTTAAAGTTATGAGTATTCGTATACTCTATAAGGAGTTGTTCAACACTATCTTTTAGGCGACTCTGATGGTTTGATTGTTCTAAAGAAGACGGAAGCTCAACCTGATTCTTTTCAAATTCTGTGACGAGCTCGTAGTCATCATAGGGATACACTAAAAGCGACTCTGATGAATATGGAAGCAGGCCCTGTGAGATTTGTTTGTGACTGCAATCATCAAAGCTAGGCTTATAAGCAAGAATATGCACTCCGATGAAAAATATAACAAGCGAAACATACATAATGATCATGATACGGTTAAAATTTACGGGTTTTGACATAGAATCACCTACTATAAATATTTTATGGAATGAAAATAAAATGAATTGTTATTCTATACGTTTGTTTCTCTAATATTACACAATATAAGAATATTGTGTCTTAAATATATTATTACTTATATACCACTTCAAATTCCTCACATACTACTAACATATCTTCCGAAAATTCCATTTCTTGCTCTTTTAACCTTGCTTTGTGCGAAATTCTCCCATCCTCATAGGTGGGAGATGAATAGCATAATCTGTTGACCTTAGCATTTCATATACTTATAAGTGCTTTTCTACCTACAAAAATGATATAATATGATTAGAACATTGAAAACTGAATATATAAGGTTGTTGTAGGAAATGCTCTACAGCGTAAAATATTCAAGCATTCGCACATGTTGGTATAGCGATAACCAAGCATATATGCCAATAACTTTTTGTTCTTATTACATGAGGTCGGTGCGACCTTTAGAGCGTGGGTAAACTTGTTGCGTTGGCAATATTGACCACGAAGCTCCCACTTCTAAAGTGGTGAGTAGTTCACTTCTCTAGTGAAAAAATCTATATGTACCTTTCGCCAATACTTTAGTGATTTATCCCCTTCTCCTTCAGTTTTTGCAAATTCTTCTGTATGATATTTATTACCTATCTACCAACATTTTGAATATCAAAACTTTTCAATCCAAGCAAGCAAGCAAATACATTATAGTAAAATTAATTGTTGGTAATAAACTAAATAAAAATGCTTTTTTGTATGATTTTAATTTGAATAATAATGATAATGATGTTCTTACAGATATAAAGATGACTATTGGAACTGAGACCATAGCCAAAAAAAATACCCATGTACAAAAATCTTTCGTTGAACATGGTGCATCAAATACCATTGGTGAAACCATTAATGCCACAATACTTAAAGGAAATATTAAACAAAATATAACATTAATAATTATTGTTATATTTTTAATAATTTTATTTTCTTTTTGGTTCATTAATTTTCTCCCCCCTTCACTTTTTAAGTATATAGCTGTTTTGCTTCCGATAAATATTCATTTCTAACTTCTTTAGCCCAATATGCAACACTATAATGAAAAACATGTTCTGTTTCTTCTTCTAATAATTCATTAAAAACTGATTCTAATACCATTAATTTAACATATATTTTTAAGCCTAGCATCTGCCATAAGAGTAGCTATTGAGGTACCTAATTTCCTCTTCCTCTTTCTATAAAAGTCCATAATAAAATTTCAACCAATACTAATATTGCACTTATAAATATCAATATATCACGTGGAAAAAACGGTTTAAAATACAAACTCCATCTTTCTGTAACTACATTTGATATACATAAATAGGATATTGAAAATGTAATAATATTTCCTATAATTCCGATACCGATATTGTTTGTCATTATACATAGACATATAAGGATTAATGGAACAATCATTATTCCTACATACTCCAATGCAGACCTATTATTGAAATCATTATACATAAGTAGAAAACCATATGGTATGCAGTATGCAAATAAAAGCACTCCTCTTATAGTTAACTTCTTCATTACTTCCCTCACCCTTTCCAAAAATTATTACATTTTAACACATATGCCTTTTGCACTATTAAGAAAAATGTGGCAAATTTCTACAAACGTGAATCAATCTGATATTCAATATAGTTTTGCCTGTTATTTTCTATTTTTCACCACTATAATATTTATACAAATTTTTCAAAATCCCTTTGACTGTTTTTGTCGATATTTCACTATTGTTATTAAATGAATCCCTTTCTGCCAACTATCTCAGTGTTCCTTTTTCCTTCAAAAAGTAAAAAGAAACACCTACATTTTTTAAAATGTAGATGCTTCCTTAGAATAAATATCTATTTTAGATTCTTTTATTGATTTAAATATTCTACAAAAAACTTTCTCCTCTACCTTTGAACCAAAGCTCCTTTTACCTTCAGCATTTTCTTAAATTCAACAATTACAAGACTCATTGCCACAATAAATACAGTCATATCTGTAATAGGTAGACTATACCAAACTCCTACTGCACCAAAAGCTTTTGCGAATATAAAGATAAATGGTATAAATAGGGCAATTTGTCTTAACATAATAATCAAGCCTGCATTCCCTGCTTTTCCAATTGCCTGAAAAAATGTAACACTCATGATGAATATACCTGACACAAAAAATGCCATATTTCCTAATCTAAAATATTCAAAACCATATGCTATAAGCTCTTGATCTTTTGTAAATAAACTTAAGATAAACTTTGGTGTTAATTCCATTGGTAACCAAAAAACCAGACACAATACAGTTGATCCTAACATAAATATCTTCACACTCTTCATTACTCGATCCAATTTCTTTGCACCATAATTTATTCCAGCGAGTGGTTGTAGTCCTTGGGACATTCCCCAAATAGGAATAAATGCAAACATCATTACTCTCATGGTGATCCCCATAATAACTAGTTGTTGATCATTTCCATAGATGGTTACCATTTTATATAATATAGTTTGTTGCACTAAACTCATAACCTGCATAAGCATTGCTGACACCCCTACTGAAAAAACATCTGGAAGAATATCCTTTTTAAATGCAGGTTTTTTGAGCTGAACCAACTGACTATATTTTTTAAAATATACTAGAGTCATGATGGTTTGTATGATTTGAGATAATACAGTTGCATATGCAGCTCCTTCAATTCCTAAATTAAGTACTTTTATGAAAATAGGATCTAGAATAATATTCAGTATTGCACCTACCCCCATAATAAGCATAGCTTCCTTCATCTTTCCTTCTCCACGAATAATCATATTTGCACTTTGCACAAAGTTAACAAATAATGATCCTACAAAAATGATTCTTAAATAACTCTTAGCTAAAATAAATATATCTCCACTTAACCCTGTAAGTCCTATTAAAGAATCTGTGAAGGTGATTCCTATAAATGTAACCATAAAGGATAATACAATATTGCACATGCCCATATTGCTCATAATATCATTAATCTTTTGTTGGTCTTTACTTCCTATTGCTCGTGACAATACAGATGCTGAACCTATTCCTATAAGTACAGCAATTCCATTGTTTATAAGTGTCAATGGATAAGTAACAGATACAGCTGCTAGAGCTTTTACTCCTACCCATCTACCTACAAATATGGCATCTACAAAGCTATACAGCCCTATGACAAACATGCCAATAATGGCAGGTATAGATAACTTTATCATTAATTTAAAAATGCTATCATTCAATAACTGTTCTCTTTTTTCATCCATTTTAATTTCTCCTTACAATTTTATTATAGATTTCTCAATCTAAATATTTATTTATGCTAAATTTTTCTCAAAAAATCATCTATGGTTTACAATGACCAATTCATACTTTCTGATTGAAGCTGTACCATATGTTTATATAACCCGCCTTTTTTTAATAAATCTTTTGGTTTTCCTTGCTCCGCTACATAACCATCAGAAAGAACAACAACCTTATCTGCATTTTCAACAGTTCTCATACGGTGAGCAACTACTATGACTGTTTTATTTTTTATCAATTCAGAGATGGCACTTTGAATTTTTGTTTCATTTTCAACATCTAAAGAAGCTGTAGCTTCATCTAATAAAATAATTGGAGAATCCTTTAATAACGCCCTTGCAATAGAAATTCTTTGACGTTCTCCCCCAATAGTTATACTTCCTTTGTTCACATCCCAAAATCTAGCAGCAAGCTTTGCAGCCGTACTCTTCCCACTTCCTGATGGTCCAATGAGTGCAGTTACTTCTCCTTGTTTTGCTGTAAAGGAGACATCCTTTAAAACTGTTTCTTCATCATTATATGAAAAGCCAACATGGTTAAAATCAATGTTATAGCTATTTGGTTCATAATCCTTTTTACCCGTTTGTATTTTATAATTTTCTATTTCATTCATTCTTCTAATGGGCATTTCTGTACCAAAAATCTCAGCTATGTTCGTAAGATTTCCAGAAAGAGGATCATATAATCTTGATGCTGTCACTAAAAATATGAAATACGTTAGTAAATCTGTTTCTCCTTTTATTAAAAGAGACCCTCCTACCAAAATGACCGTTGCAAGTCCTAATCTTAATATAGCTTGTGCACTCGTTACAATTGCCCCTGTTGTAAGTTCCGATTTTATTTGTGCTTTTTCCGAAGCATCAAGCTTTTGATCTAACTCTTCCATATAAGATTCTTCAATATGATAAGCTTTTATATCTTGAATGTTTTCAAGGCACTCCTGGATACCATCTGCACATACATATTTAGATTGATAATGTTTTTCTTTCGATTTTTGTTGCATACGCTTACAAAGGAAAATCATTGTAAAGGATACTGGAACAACCCAAAGAACGGCTAATCCCATACGCCAATCCATTATTAGTAAAGAAATAACGATAATACTAGTGGATAGAATAGATCCAAATAACTGAGGAATTGCATGAGAAAAAGCGTGCTCTAAAATTGCACAATCTCCCATAATGATATTGGTCAAATCTGATAAATCTCTCTTTCCAAAGAAAGATAGAGGAAGTTCTCTTAACTTATCGCCTAAAACGATTCTCCTTTTTGCACTTTCTTTATAAGTTGAAAGATAAAGATTCGAATACTGAAGATGATGGAAAAGATACATGATAACTACTGCCACTAAAATAAGCCCTATATACTTTGACAGATTTGGGGTAGTAGCTTCTTTTAAAAGAACAGGTCTTAATAATTCATCTAGCAAGAGAATGAAAATTCCTACAGGAATCATCTTGCTGAAATACCTTCACCACAGGAATACCTCTAACATATTCAACAGCAGATGCGTTCATATCTTCTAGTGCATCCATATATGTCTTCATAAATTCTGCATTATTTCCTCCCATCATCTGCTTTAAAATCAATAAACTTAAAAATATAGGTGCTAAACAAACAAGCCCTAACCGCCAATCAAAGACAACTAATATAACAATTATGGCAATGGGCATGATGATAACTCCTGATAAGAAAATTGCAAGTATAATGAAAAAGCGATGCTTTCCTGCAAATTTTAATAATTTCGAAAGGGTTGATTTTTGTTTTGATTTCATTTTTATCATTCACCATCCTTTTATCTAATTGCTAAAGTTATCTATAAACAATTTCTTTAAATGAAAAACCTTCTTGAACAATTGATCAAGAAGGTTTTTTTATACCTTTTAAATAATCTTTACCTTCTTTAGAAAGGGTCCATACATGCATTATATTTCTTTCCATACTACTTTTACTACATCCCTTACAAGTATTACAGCCTTTATGAACCTTTTGTAAATACCCCATATGATCAAGCTGATTTATTGCTGCTTCAATAAGTGTTTGATCTACTTTTAAATTTTGTGCTAAATCTTCATAGGATAGAATTCTTCCCCTATTTAACATATGTAATATTTTATCTAATAACAATTCTCTCACCTCTAAAATAGTATTGTTCCTATTCGATAGGCAACAGCACCTATAATAAGAGCACTCAGCATATAGTAGCTCACAATTTTAATGGTCCATTTTAAAGAATGGGTTTCAGCATTAACGCATGCAATAGCTGCCATACACGGAACATTGAAATAATAAGCAAATATAAAAGCAAGTGCCGAGGGTTTTGAAATAGAAGCTAACATAACTGTTGATAAAGCAGATGGATCAAACTGAACAGCCCCTGAAATCATAAGTCCAGAAAAGCTTGATGTTCCTGATCCTACTCCAAACAGCATAGATAATACACCTAAAGCACCTTCCCTACTCATTACAGAAACAAGTAATGCAATCAATAATCTCCAATCTAGTCCTAAAAAAGTAGCTATAGGTTCTACTGTTTTTCCAATGGCATATATTGGACTATTTTCAATGTTTCCATCAGCTGTATACGATAATATCCACATGACAACAGATACTCCAACAATTACAACAAAGGCTTTTTTCATAACATTTTTTATTTTGCTCCAAACGTGAGCGAAAATTCCTTTCCAATTAGGTTTATGATAAGGTGGAAGCTCCATAATAAGTCCCATACCATTTTCTTCTTTTATAAATTTTGTTCTGAAAATCCAAGAGGTGAAAATAACATAGAAAATAGAACATATAAATAAAGCTACAATCACCCATATGGCATTTGCACCAAAAAATAAACTTCCTACTAATCCTATAACCCCCCACATAGCTGCACAAGGTACAACCATACTCGTAGTAATAGTAAGGAGCCTTTGTTGCCATGATTCTATTACTCTCGATCCAGTGATTCCTGCCATATTACAACCAAAACTTGTAATAAAGGGCATAATAGATTTCCCATGTAAACCAATCTTGTTCATAGTTGTATCAAACACATAAGCAACTCTCGCCATATATCCCACATCTTCCATAAATCCGAAAATAAATACAACGCCTGCAATAAATCCTCCCATAATTACTGCCATTGATAATCCAGGAATAACAGCTTCTGTTACTAAAGAAACAATCCAATAGGACACTCCCTTATCTAATAAAATATCTCTTAAGGTTAAGGAAATCCATGGAAGTATCCTACCTATCCCCATCATAAATGGCATAGCAATTACCATACTCCCAATAAATCCTGCTATCATCATTAAAGCTGCAATAGGTTTTCCAAAAATTCTATGAGTAGCTAGTTTATCGAATCCTCTCCTTTTTAAAGAGTACTCTTGTTTTTTTGTCAACACATCCTTTAAGACACTTTCTATCCATGCATACCTACAATTAGCTGCTTTTAACGATCCATCTGTACTTTTTTTGATAATAGAATGAATCATTTCCCATTTATCTTTTGTGACCTTTTCTTTGACAAGCTTAACAATTTGTTCATCTTTTTCAAGCAATCTTATACCAATCCAACTATTACTACAATTTCCTATTCCTCCATCTGGTAGAATTTTCATAAGCTCATTAAATTCTTCTTTAAAGATATCCTCATATATTTTTACCATAGGATCTGTATAAAGAATTTTTTGATCTTCTTCTATTATTTGAACTTTTTCTAAAAGACCTTCAACACCTTCTCCTTTTGCAGCAACCATAGTTACAATAGGTATCCCTAATTTTTCTTGTAGCTTTTTAATATTAATGCTTTTCCCTTGTTCTCTAGCAACATCGGTCATATTTAGCACTGCAATTATAGGAACATTCATCCCTACCATCTCTGAAAGCAAATACATACTTCTCTCTAGCTGAGATGCATCCACCATCGTAATAATCATATCCACTTCATCAGAAATAATAAAATTTCTAGCAATAAGCTCTTCTGATGAATTAGCAGTCAAGCTATAGGTTCCAGGCAAATCTACAAGGCTATATTTTTTATCATTAAATTGAAAGATCCCTTGTTTTTGTTCAACAGTTTTTCCTGGCCAATTTCCTACATGCTGCTTTGCGCCAGTCAATCTATTGAAAAGTGTTGATTTCCCTGTATTAGGCTGTCCTGCAAGCCCTATTTTAATAGGACCTTGTATAGCTACACTCTCCATTTAAGACACCTCCTTTACAAGAATTTTTTTAGCTTCCTCTTTACTTACAGCAATCATCGTATCTCTAGCAAACAATAAAACTGGAAACTTTTTATTATTTTGAATTACTTCTATCAATGTTCCATTTGTCAGCCCCATAGCTGTTATTTTACTAATAAATCTATTTGCTCCTTCTAACTCTACAATTTTACATATAGTGTTTTCCTTTTGTAAATTTAAGCGAGTCATCAAATCACCTCTCCTCTCCTCTTATAGATCCATTTCTTTGTGCAAATCATAATATTTCTTTCTGTTCTTCATTAACTCTCTATGTTTTCCTCATTCTTTTATCTTTCCTTTGACTCATGTTTTTTGATTCCTTTCCTAGAAATATTATATTGATAATGATTATCATTTTCTACTCCAAAACAAACAAAAAATGCTCCAAAAAACAAAAATCAATTTAATGATCTTTATTTTATTTAGAGCATTTTCATACTATCATTACTTATTTTTTATATAGTCTAATCTTCTCATCTTGATTTTCTATATTTTAAAGGTGTTATCTCATTATACCTTTTAAATATATTCGCAAATTTACTTGGATTCTCATAGCCTATTTCATTTGCAATTTCTAAAATAGATAAACTCGTATTTTTCAATAAATATTTTGCCTTTTCCATTTTTACTTTCTTTATATATTCATAGACCGTATCCCCTGTAAAATCTTTAAACCCTTTTTGTAGTTTATAAACACTTATATTTAATTGAGCGGCTAAAGCTTTAACAGAAGGTGTATTTTCAATATTTTTATTGATAATCTCTTTCGCCTGAGTAATTTCTTCTATATCTTTGTTTTTAATATTTTTCAAGCTTTCTTTTGATTTTTGTTCAAGAAAAGTAGCTAAAAGCTCAATGGTTTTTAATTTTAATTTCATATACCCCATCATATTATCACTAGAAATCGTATCCATTTCTTGGGCTATTTTTCTTAAATCATAACTAGCTTTTTCTATAATCAAAACCTTTCCATTAAATATATTATCAATATTTTCCTGCCAATCTACGATGAGTTGATCTTCCCAAATTGAATGGATAGCATTTTTAATAGCATTAAAATCCATATGAATAGATATAGTTTTACAATTTCTATGTTTAAATTTAAAATGATCTAACCTATTCAATGTTCTATAAATACAAATATCATCTTTTTTAAATGTATATTCTTTATGGTCAGGTAAAGATAAAATCTTTGTGTCTCCACGATAGCAATATCCCACTTCTAGAACATCCTCATGAGTCATTCTATTATCAAACTCCATATCTATCTTAGAAATATCAAATCCTGATACTTCTAACCCTTCCTCTATTTTTATTCTAAAAAAACTTCCTCCACCAAATTGATCTTTAATAAAATATTTTTTTCCCAATACTTCATCTAATGTTTTCATACAATACTTATCTTCCACATATTTATAATACTCATCCATTATATTCTTTTTCATTGTCATATCTATTCTAACACCCTCTTTTTAAACCTAAAAATCATCGTTTCTTTAGTTTTTATATACTTATTATCTTTATTCGTCAAAATACAATATTTACCTTCTATTACTCATCATTTGTATCAAAATATTTACTACTTTTCTTTGTTATTTATATCTATACAGCTATCCTTAATCATTTACTCTTATTATGATAATTATCCTTTTTTTAATTTCACACAGTATATATGTTGATTTATACGCAGTAATATGTTATATTATTGTTGTCGTGAAAGTTGTTTTGTATATCATTTATTTTAATATGTCATATATATGTATTGGTGTATTGAAAAGATCTTAATCTTTAGTTTAAATAAATTAAAGGGGTGTTGTTCATGCATAAAAATAATATTTTAAGTCCTGAAGCAACAAAACAGCAAGTTTTAGAATTAATTAATCATTCTGGTATCCTTCCTCAAGATTTTATAAAAGAATTAGCAAATGTCTATCATATTGAAGATGTAGAAAATTCTTATGCTCAATTCAATACAGATTATAAAAATTATTGTGATAGCTTTGTAGAATAATCTATACAAAAAAGATGCAAAAAATCTTTTTGCATCTTTTTTACCTTTATAACCTTGCAGTTTTATCCCTTTTCATTCTTTACTTAGGTCGCTCCAATAAATTTGACAACTCTTTTCCAATTTTTTATAATCAAATTTATCATATAAAAGCATTGTAAAATTCCCATGCATAACACATTCAAAAGAATAAATCAAAGCGTCTGGACTTTGCTCTTCAATTTCTCCATTCTCTATTTTTTCTTTGATCATATGAAAAAGTTTATAATAAATTTTTTCCTTGAGAGGGATCGTGCTTATATTAATTCTATCCTTTAGCATACAACAGGCACAGAATAATACATTTCTCCAAAATCCTTTTCTAATTAAATTTTGATAAAAATAATCCATTCCTTTTTTTAATATTTCCATAAATATTTTTTCTATAGGCTTATTTTGAATATCTATTTCTATATGATCAATATGATCACAAAAATTATTTACTTCCTCTTGTAAAACCGTAATAAAAATCTCTTCTTTACTTGGAAAATGAGCATATATAGAAGGCTTCTTTATGCCAACCAATCTGGCAACCTCTGCTAGTGTTGTTCCCTCATATCCTTTTTTAGCAACTAATTCAAATGTAGCTTCTTTTATTTTTTTAGCCGTCATATACTTCCTCCTCTTAACAGCGCTACTTCTTTATTTTCTAATTCTCATTTACATCTCTGTAGATTTCTTAATCAAAACATTCTTCCAACCCTTTAAAGACTTCTCATAAGTTAGATGTATAAATGAGAAATCTATATCTGGATATTCATAATTGTCTTTTTAACATTTTACCATATCTTATCATTGTATCACGATGATTTTTTTAGACATTTTCAAAAAAAACTAAACTAAATATCTCCTTGTTCAATCAATGTATTTCTTCTACATATAAACAAGATCTCCTCTTTTTAGCTATAGTTCCCTTTATTTTTTACCTTTTCCTTACAAAACACTACATGGCTCAACAACTATTATTTTGTTTTTCTGAATTTTAAAAATCATTAGTATTATTAAGATTTGTTAACATGTGTAAACCTTTTCCCTTCTCAGCAACTTTTATTTTCTTACAACTACAGCAATTCCAAAAGATACATACGCTATATCCATTTTTATATTCTGAAGATTCCCAATAGTCTATTTTCAGAATTTCCGCCTAAAAGATGTTATACTATTATTGTTAAAAGTTTATCATCACACACTATTTACACACCTTTCACGTTACATATTAATAGGAAGGGGGCCTTGCAATTAAGGGGAGCCTACTAGGTAGTTGCATCCTTTAAACAATCAAATTTTATAACCTTAAGAGGAGGACTTTTTTAATGGGACTTTTAAAACTATCGCCTGTTTTTGTGATGGCAGGACTTATGATTTCTGGTTTTGATGCATTACTAGCAGCACCATTAGCAACTGTATATGCAGCAATTATTGCAATTATTACGGAGAGACTTAAATTTAATGAAATCGTTGACTGTGCAGTTGAAAATGTTAAAGAAATGCAATTAGTATTCTTTATCTTAATGGCAGCTTACGCCATGGCTGAAGCTTTCATGGCTACTGGTGTAGGAGCATCCATCATTAACATGGCACTTAGCCTTGGTATGACTGCAAAGACAGTTGCAGTTACAGGATTTGTTGTTACTGCCGTTTTATCTATTGCTACAGGCACTTCATGGGGAACATTCGCAGCATGTGCACCAATCTTTTTATGGTTAAACCATATTGTAGATGGAAATATCTTACTTACTACTGCTTCTATAGCTGGTGGAGCTTGCTTTGGAGATAATATCGGACTTATTTCAGATACTACAGTAGTTAGTTCAGGTATTCAAAAGGTTGAAGTTATTCACAGAATTAGACACCAAGGTGTTTGGTCTATGCTTTGTCTTGTTGTAGCTGGAGTAATCATTTTTGGTTTAAGTATAGGGCTACCTAATACAACTGCAAACGCTTCTGATGCAATCAGTCAAATCTCACCTGATGTTATAGACTATCTAGCTGATAAGAAACCCGCAGCTGTTACTCTACTCAACCAAGTAAAAGAAGGAGTACCTTATTATATGATTATTCCTTTATTAGTAGTACTAGTTGTAGCTATTAAAGGATTACCAACTCTTGCTTGTTTAGGACTAGGGATCATCGCATCATTAATCTGTGGTCTTATTGCAGGTACAGTTACATCAGTTACTGGTGATAATGGATTTTTAGGTTTGATCTACTCTGGATTTGAAGAAGCTGGAAAATGGGTTATTGTTATGATGATGTGGGTTGGTGCCTTTGGTGGAATCATGGGCAGAATCAAAGCATTTGCTCCAATCTCAAATTTCATTTCAAGTATTGTTTCAAATGTAAGACAACTTATGTTTGCAAATGGTTTACTTTCCATTCTTGGAAATGCAGCTTTATCTGATGAAATGGCTCAAATCGTTACAATTGGACCTATCCTAAAAAACTTAACAGATGAAAACGTAGAAGCAAGTGAAGAAGATATGTATAAGCTTCGTTTAAGAAATGCAACTTTTGGAGATGCATTAGGCGTGTTTGGTTCTCAGCTTATTCCATGGCACGTATATATGGGGTTCTATGTAGCTATTGCCTCTGCAGTATATCCACTACATGAATTCGTTGCAATTGAAATCATTAAATACAATGTAATGGCTATGGTTGCTGTTGGTTCTATCTTAATCTTAACATTAACTGGTTTAGATCGATTAATTCCTTTATTTGGATTACCATCAGAACCACAAGTAAAACTTAAAAAGCACGCAAAAGCAACTGTAAAATAAATCACACACCTAAAAAGCACCCAATATGGGTGCTTTTTTATATGATTCAAAACTTCACAAATCATAAAAAATCTATTTCCTTTCCTCTCATTCACCTCTAATTTTTTTTATTCTTTTTCATATTTCCCTATGAAAAGCTTTTCATTTATGAAAGATGAAGGAATTCATAGCGTCATTGTATACAAGATACAAAAACTTAAATAACCAAAAAATTTGACAAAAAACAAGGTATTCTCATTCTAAATAGAATTTTACTTATTTTATTATTAGGAATAGTATATAGGTTAGGCGTAAAATTTGTAGCATGCTTTTTACGTTCCTATAAAAATAAATCAAGTGAGGTGTTAATTTATGAATCCATTTATCAGTTTAGGTATTGCACTTATTGTAGGTATTTTATTTGGAAAGCTTATGAACAAATTTAGGGTTCCAGCTGTTGCTGGATATATCATAGCAGGCCTTCTATTAGGAACATCTGGTTTTAATATTGTTAATGGTGAAATGATAGAAAAATTATCTTTTTTAAGTGATTTTGCTTTAGGAATCATCGCTTTTAACATAGGAAGTGAGCTTCAGTTATCCGTTATTAAAAAATTAGGTAAATCTATATTTGTTATTGCAACTTGCGAGGCTTTAGCAGCATTTGTATTGGTCACTGGCATTACTTATTTATTAACAAAAAATATATCTACTGCTTTAATCTTAGGGGCTGTATCTTCAGCTACTGCTCCAGCAGCCACCGTTATGGTTTTGAGAGAATACAATGCAAAAGGACCTCTCACTAGTACATTACTTGGAGTTGTTGCTATAGACGATGCCATTTGTTTGATGATTTATGCAATTGCGGCTTCCATCGCAAAGGTATTCATCAAACATGAGACCGTTACTATTTATAAGATTTTAGTTCATCCTATTATGGAGATTGTATTATCTATTTTAGTAGGTGCAGTACTTGGAATCATTTTAACCTATTTAGTAAGAATTTCCAAAAAAGAAGGAGAATTACTTCCCTTTATTACAGGAATGATTATCTTACTTGTTGGTGTGGCTACTAAATTTCATTTATCTCCACTCCTTTGTGCAATGGCTTTAGGAGTCGTTATTGCAAATATATCTTCTAATAGTAGAAGAGCATTTTCAAGTGTTGAAAGCTTTTCACCACCTATCATTGCCGCATTTTTTACATTAGCAGGTGCAAGACTTGATATCTCTTTACTGCCTCATATTGGAATCATAGGAGTTTGTTATTTACTATTTAGGATCATCGGTAAAATATTAGGTGCTTCTGTTGGAGGAGTTATCTCTAATGCTCCTAACGTAGTAAAGAAATATATCGGTTTTGGATTATTATCTCAAGTAGGAGTTGCTGTAGGACTTGCAATCGTTGTAAATAGAGAATTCCCAGGTACTGAACTAGGATCACTTGTGATCACCATTTTATTGGCAACAACTATTATTACAGAAATAGTAGGTCCATTAGCTACCAAAAATGCTATAATAAAGGCAGAAGAAGCACATTTATAATTTTTAGAGGGGGGAAATAGGATGTATGCCTTATTTCTTATATTAAATGAAATAGAAAAAATAGATGAGATTCATAATATATTTTATGAAGTTGGTGTAGGTGCAACGACCATTGATAGCGTAGGAATGGGAAAGGTACTATTAGAACATCATATAGATGTCCCTATCTTTTCAAGCATTCGTAAGCTTGTAGAAGGAAATAAACCTTATAACAAAACGATTATCAGTGTCATTAGAGAAGAAGATAAACTTAGAAAAACAGTTGACTTAATCAAAGAAGCATTAAATCATATCGATAAACCTGGTGTAGGATTTATGTTTGTCTTACCTGTATTAGAATGTTATGGTTCAAAGCACACAGGCTCTAAAATTGAAGAAATGAAAAAATAAAACTGTGGAAAGCCCCCAGTTTTATTTTTTTCTTATTTCATATAAATCCGTTCTTCTATGCTTTAATAAAGGGAGTTCATTTCTAATCTTTTGTATCTTTTCAAAATCAACTTCTCCATATATGATGCATTCAGCTTCCTTTGCCTGACTAACTATTTCTCCCCATGGATCTACAATACTTGAATACCCATAAGCATGATAAGCTGCATCTAAATTTCTACAAGGAGAAGCAGCAACAAAATATACTTGATTGTCTAATGCTCTAGCTCTTAATAAAATATCCCAATGGGCTGGTCCTGTTGTCATATTAAAAGCAGCTGGTACGATAATGATTTGTGCCCCTTCTAAAGTCATCAGTCTCATTAATTCTGGGAATCTCATGTCATAGCATATAGCAACACCTATTTTCCCATACTTTGTATCAATCACTGTAGTATTCTCTCCATATCCTAATGTATCAGATTCCTTAAATTTGATTCCGCCTTCAACATCAATATCAAACAAATGAACCTTTCTATGTTTTCCAATCAGTTTTCCATCATCATCAAAGATGTAAGAAGTATTATAAATAACCTCTCCATCCTTTTCTGGAATAGACCCTCCAACAATATATATCCCTAATTCTTTGGCTAAATTTGATAACATATTTGTTGTCTTTCCAGGATAGTTTTCTGCAAATAGTGGAAAATATTTGTTTTCGTAAGGACAATTAAACATTTCAGGAAGAACTACTAGCTTACTTCCATTTTCAGCAGCTTCACGAATCATTTTTTTCGTATGATGGATATTTTTATCTAGGTCATTCCCTACTTTCATTTGGCATACTCCTAATTTTAAAGACTCCATCTTTTTTACGCTCCTTCCCTCTTAAAATTCCCTTTCTTATATTATATAGCAGAAATCATTGTCTATCCTTTCATGTTCAAAAAAGTAATCGTCAATCTATTTTAGATCTACTATTATTTTTACATTATCTTTTTGTCTTATCCTTTGCCTTTAGCAGTCTTGACGTATCTATTGTATTTTCTTTACGTTTTTCTTCTTTTGTTATCTTTTCTTTTTTCTCTTCTTTCTTATCCTCCCCTATTGTCTCTTTTGTTATATGATCTTTTGATGATTTTCTATTTGTAGAAACACTTCTTCCCTTTTCAGTTATCTTATTTTGTTTTAAGCCAATTCTTTTAAATCTTATATTTAATCTTCTCAAAGCAATATCTAAAATAAACAATAGTAAAGCTATGATCATGAGTATTCTAGATAGATCCTTTAATCCATATACAGGCTCTAAATTTTTTTCAAAAACTTCTTTAGGAGACTCAATAAATTTTCCATCTGTTTCATATAGGAGCCTTTCCAAATTATTTTTTCTATCTGCAAAATCATATTCCTTAGGGTAATTCATGACCATTCCTTGCTTTTGTGTATTTACTAGAGAATCCTTTTCATATTGACTTGCATGGATCATATAAATCCCCTTTTCTAATAAATCAAATTCACCTTTATAAGTTCCAGGACTTATTGGGTCAAGCTTTAATTGTATCTTTTCTAGGGATGGTGTAATAATAACTGCTTTTGTTTCATACCCTTCTTTGAATTCTCCTAGGTTTTTTGCTATGAT
The DNA here is from genome assembly GCA_025210395.1 of Marinisporobacter sp. Lineage (GTDB taxonomy): Bacteria > Bacillota > Clostridia > Peptostreptococcales > Thermotaleaceae > Crassaminicella. Next base: position 99,476 of record JAOARV010000032.1, on the reverse strand, counting down.
TTCGCCCTTTTCTCCTGTTCTATCTGTATCTATCTGTAGTTGATTGTCTCCAGTGTTAGAAAATGTCCACTCCATCATATTTTTGAAGAAAGAAATTCCTTCTTCAGAATGAAGATAATTTCTTGTCCATTTTCCATTTACATCTGATGTCCATGCAACACTTTTTCCTAATCCATACTGCCAAATAGAGAGAATAGGATCTTCTTGGTCGCTCACTAAAAGGGTATGTGCTCTAGGTTTTGCGGATGCACCAACATATCCCTCTAAATCTAAAATATCATCCTTTAGAGGATTTAAAATATCATGAAAAACACCAACTTTAGGCGTAAATGTCCTATTATGAATATAAGACTTGGATGCAAGAAAAGTTTCTTTTGTAAAAATCTTTGGGATCGTGGAAAATTCATCTACAAAATAATATCTTCCTCTTCCACTATCAGCAATCCCTTCAAGAAGAGATGTATCTGCCCCTTCTCCTACTGCTACTGTAGATACGGTAATACCATTCTTTTTCATCTCTTCTATTAAATTTGTATATCCATGTCTTTCAGCCTGTCCATCTGTTAACAAAATAATATGCTTTAGCTTTGTATCTGCATCCTTTAATGATTCATAAGCTTCCTGTAATGCTGGTATAATACTGGTTCCTCCACCAGCTTTAATAGTTCCTATGCTTCTTTTAATCTTCTCCTCATTATCTGTGGAAGACAATGGAACAACCCACTCTGTAGTATCATCAAAGGCAATCACCCCTATTTGATCCTTAGACTTTAATGAGTGAACTGCCTTTATTGCTGCCTCTTTGGCAATATTTATTTTCCTTAATCCGTATTGTCCGCCTTCCATACTTCCAGACTTGTCTATGACTAGCATAAGTCCTAAATTAGGAGCTTTTCCTTTTACCTTCATTTCCATGTCAACAGGTAGAATTTCTTCTAAAGGAGTTTTATAATATCCCCCTAATGCAAAGCTATTTTCTCCTCCTGTAACGAAAAGCCCTCCTCCATAATCTCTCACATATACCTTTAAGGTATTTATGAATTCACTATGGATATTTTCTAAAGATACATCACATAGAATCACCGTCTTATATTTGGACAATTCTACAATACTTTGAGGAGCCTGTTGTGCTTTTCTATGATCCACCTCTAATGCTGCACTTTTTAATATTTTACTAAATTCTCTTCCTCCATTGCTTTTTCCATCTATCAATAAAACCTTTGGCTTTCCCTTTACTTCTGTATAGGTTGCATAAGTATTATTCTCCCTATTTGTATCCTTCTTTGGCGTAATCACAACCTTGTAAGAACCTAGCCCAGTATCTTTTGCTTCATCCTCAAAAACAAAAGAATTTTCTCCCTTTTGAACAAATACTTCTTTTTGTCCTACTCTATTTCTTCCTGAGTAAAGATCTATTTTAACCTTTGTAGCAACATTGCTCCAAAGGTTGATTTTTATATGAAAGCTTTGGTTTTCATATAATATCTTAGGAACCTCTACGTTACTCACCTGTACTTCATTTCCTATATTTTTACTTAGTCTTAATACTTTAAAATCAATATTGTCCTCTTTCATTAAAAAAGATTCATTCATGCTATTGCCTATATTTTCTTCTCCATCGGTTAAAAGCACAATCCTCTTTCTGCTCTCCTCTGGAATAATACTTCTAGCAATCTTTAGACCATTTTCTATATTTGTATAATTTTTCCCTGGATTTGTTTGAAATTCTATATTCTTCATATTTGCTGATAGAGGATTTTCTATTTGTGTTTCCTTTCCAAAGGTCAACACCCCTACCTGATCATTTATAGAAGTATCCTTTAGAGATTCTTCTATAAAAGCTTTAAAATCCTCCCTATTTTTTGATGTACTTTCTGATAAATCCACTACAAATATAGTGTTCACTTCATCTACATAAGATTTTATATGGAGTCCACTTAAAGATAATATCATTAAAATAACCATGACACTTCTTACTAAAAATAAACTATTTTTTCTTCTTTGTTCCATCTTAAGCTTTCTTATAAAATAGAATAGGAATATTAAAGAAAATGGAATCAATAACAATAACATAGGATGATTAAATTGAATCGCCACGATGATACACCACCCATTCTACTAAAAGTAAGATCAATCCAATCCATAAAAAGATGTTTTTTAAATTTCTTCCTGCTTTGATTGGATCTTTATTTTCCTCTCTTTTATTGTTTTCTTCATACACAAAGCCTATATTTGATTCCTTCTTTGTATCTATATTGGATGCAAAATAATTTTCAAATTCCTCTTTGCCATACCTTTGTTTGATCGTATAAATACCTACTTCATGGGTATCTTTAAATGGATATATAGGAAAGGGTGGTCCTATTTTTATCTCCTCTCCCTTGGGGCTTTTCACAAAAGCTTCTTCACTTTTTGGAAAAACATCTATCTCAATAGGATTTCCTGCTACTATTTCTGTTTCGTCTTGTCTATTCAAGCTTAAAGCTTCTTCTAATAGATTTTGTATAAAAATAGGAAAATCAACCTTTAATGGAAAATCTGTATCATGAAGATCAAATCCTGCTACGACTATTTTTTGATTCTCCTTTTTTCCCTTGATCATAATAGGTTCATCCTGTGAAAACAATATAGGCTTTGCCCATTTAGGAACCATTAGTTCTTTTACTTCACCAGCAGTAAAGTCTAAATCTACAGAAGTAAATAAGGAATCATTTTCTTCCTTGAATCTTCCTCCTTGGCTTTTCCCTTTTATACGGATAATACTATTGTTTGTTGGTGGATTAAATAAAATAATATTCCCATCCTTTGGTAAATTTTGAGGCATCAATCCATCATACACATAAAGATCATATCCTGATACATCTTCTAGCGCTTCATTAGCTTTATAAAAGGTAACATTTTTATTGATGATAATAGCTTTTTCTAAGAATATATTTTGTTTACTCGTTAAGAGAACCTTACTAGAAGGATTGGTGTGTACAACATGATACCTTATATTATCTTTCTTAAAGCTATCCTCTACATCTACTTCTGCCTTTAAGACATTCACCTCTTTAGGTATTTTTCTAAAATAATAAGGCTTTTTTTCCTTTGGTTTTATTTCAATAGCTTGTATATCAAAAATATGATGATCTGTATAAAGAAATAAATCTCCTTTGAAAGCTTCATCTGAAAAATTTGTTACGTTAATGAGTACGCTCATTCCTTCTTCATCTATACTATGGGATATGTTTTCAATGGCAATATTTTTTCCATCTCCACGGATATTTTTTACCACCATGTTTGAGAGAGGTTCTCGTACTCCTTTGTCTGTATAGTAAATGATTTTATGATTTTTATCTTTCCTCATAGCTTTTATCACTTTTATGGCTTCTTCTACATGGTCACTGCCATTTCCAGCTTGAATCTCTTTTAATTTTCTTTTTAGCAATCCTTTATCCTTTGTTTTTGCAACAATTTGAGAAGTATTTTCTACCGACATAAGAGTTACGTACGTATTTGGACTTAAACCATCTATAAGTCTTTTGATCTCCTCTTTTGCCCTATTGAATCTGCTTTCTCCCACATCTACACTTTGCATACTAGCAGACTTATCTAGCATAATAATGATATTTTCCCCATAAGCCTTATTGGATAAAATATAAGGATTGGCTAAGAAAAGAACCACACACAAAGTAATCAGGAGCTGTAAGAATAATAGAATATTTTTTCTTAATTTCTGCCAAGGCTTATTTGCCTCCATATCTCTTAAAGCTTTTTCCCAAAGATAAGTACTTGGTACTTTTTCCTCTTTATGCTGCTTTTTCAATAAATACATGAATATAATAGGTACGCCTGCCAGCAAATAAAAAAAAGACAAGGGCGAATAAAATTTCATCATCTCACCTCAAAATCCCGTGCTTAACCAATCGGTCAAACAGCATTTCCTCTATAGAAAGATCATTAGATAAAAGAATATATTTCCCTCCATACTTTCTACAGCTTTCTTTATTCTTCATAATAAAATTTTTCAACGTTTTTTCATAAGCTTTTAAGACAGTATTTGTTATGGATAAATCCTTTTCTTCCTCTGTTTCGCTATCGATAAATCTTAAATCCCCTTTTAGATCAGGTTCTAATTCCGCTTTACTTAAAACATGTACTACGATAACAGTCTGGTTCCTATAGGATAGATACTTAATAGCTTCTTCAACATGCTCACTATATAAATCAGATAAAATAATGGTGATCCCCTTTTTATAATTTCTTTTCTTGATCAATTGAAATAAGTCATTTTTACTTAGAAAGCTTGTATTTTCTATATGCTTTAATAATTGTCTAAAAGCATTTTTTCCATTACAATAGGGTGTATCTGTTAATTCATCGTCCCCGTTACTGTAGATTTTTACTGCATCTAAATGGGATAAGCTTATATAAGAAAGAGCAGCAGCTATTTTTTTCCCAATCAAGGACTTTTTAGGATCTCCAAAGTCCATAGAAAGAGATGTATCTAAAAAAATATTCACCCTAGCTTGTCTTTCTTCTTCAAAAACTTTTACATAAAGCTTTTGAAATCTTCCATAAGCATTCCAATCAATTTTTCTAAAATCATCTCCTAAAGCATATTCTTTGTAATCCGAAAATTCCATAGAAGAACCCTTTGCATTTGATTTTCTTCCTCCATTATAGCCTTGATTCAGCAATATATTTGTATTGAGCTTGAATCTCTCAAGCTTTTTTAAAAGAATAGGATCTATGATTTTATTTTCCATGAGAATCTTTCCTTTGTAAATCTATCATTAATTCTTTAATAATATGATCACTGCTAATGTTCTCACTCATAGCTTCAAAATTTAATAATATTCTGTGTCTTAATACAGGATACGCCATTTCTTTAATATCCTCAAAGGAAACATTATATCTCCCTTGTATCAAGGCTCTTACCTTAGCAGCTTTAATAATGGCCTGTGCCCCCCTAGGGCTTGAACCAAATTGAATATATTTTTTTGTTATCTCAGGAGCATTTTCATTTTCAGGATGAGTGCTTATAATGATTTTCATAGCATAATCTAAAACTGGCTTAGCTATAGGAATCTCCTTTGCTATATCCATCATTTTAATAAGATCTTCTCCATCTGTTACTTTTTTAATTATTTCTTGTTCTTTATTGGTTGTAAGGGCTACAATATCTGTAAGCTCCTCTAATGATGGAAATTTCACATCTAATTTAAATAAAAATCTATCCATCTGTGCCTCTGGAAGGGGATAAGTCCCTTCCAGTTCTATAGGGTTTTGAGTAGCAAGAACAAAGAATGGCTTCGGTAAAATATGTGTTTTATTCCCTACCGTAACAGTCTTTTCCTGCATTGCCTCAAGCATGGCACTTTGCGTTTTAGGAGTGGCACGATTGATCTCATCTGCTAAAACAATATTGCTAAATATTGGTCCCTGCTGAAAAGAAAATTGACTATTGTTTATAATATTGGTTCCTACTACATCAGCTGGCATTAAATCTGGCGTAAATTGTATTCTTGAAAAATCAAGATCAAGTACCTTTCCAATAGTCTTTACTAATTGGGTTTTTCCAAGACCTGGTACCCCTTCTAATAGGACATTTCCCTCACATAAAATAGCAATTAGTATTTGATCAACAATCTCTTTTTGACCTATAATTCCTTTGCTAATTTCAGCTCTGATCTTGTCTATCTTATCAATAAAATCTTTAACATCCTTTTCTGTAATATCCATTTTTATCCTCCAACTAATTCTCAAATATTTTTATTGCTCCAGCTCAGTAAAATAAGTTTTTACAATTTCCTTCATGTTTTTAGGAATTTCTTTCGTATGAAGCTTCTCATAAGCCCCTTCTTTATAATTTTTTAGTACCTCCTGATAATTTACTGATTCTCCTAATGTATCTCCAAATTTTTTCACTTGGGTAACATCTTCCCTTCCGCTCTCATTAATATTTCCTTTTATTTGTGAACTTTCCCCTTGTCCTCTATATTTAGGTGTGAATATTTCCTCATATTCCTTTTCTTCTATATCGCTTCCTGTAGATGAACCATTCCCACCTTTTCCTGCTCCATTTCTATCCATTCCTTGCTGATTTTTATTTGTACTATTTCCACTATTATTTCCTTCATTGCTTTCACACTGACCAGTGCTTTGTTCACTGATCCCTCAGGTTCCTCCACTGCTTTTATTAGACGAATCATTATTTTTTGTTTGTTGATTATTTCTATCTTGATCTGTATTTGATTCTGAATTATTTTCCGTATTTTTATCTGCATTTTGAGATACCACTTTTTCAATTTCATCTAATTGCTTCGTTAATTGATTGACACTGCCTGATACATTGTTGTCCTTCATAAGATGATTGAATGTATCATTCAAACCATTTAAGCTTTCCTTTAACTGTTCATCTAAAAGATTCTCATGAATACTTTGTGCCATAGCGTTCGATAATTCTTTAAAGTTTTTAGCTAATTCTTTATTATTTTTCAATTCTTTAGCTAATCTTTCTAATCCTTTTGCCTTTTTTTCTAAATCTTCTTTGCTCATATTTTTAAGTTGATTCTTTATCTCATTGATCTCTTTTGTAAGCTCCTTGGAGTCTCTATTTTTTATACTCTCTACTAATTTTTTTGTGAAATTATGATTGGATAGCTTTTTTGTGATTTCATCTATTTTCTTATCTTGAATATTTTTCTCAATCTTTTCTATTTCCTTTTTTGTTTTAACAATTTGTTTTTGTAATTCCTTCGTGTTTTCTGGCTTTTTCATTTTTTCTTTCAGCTCTTTTAAATTCTTTTCTATCTCTTTTTTATCTTCTTCCCTAAGAATAGGATCTTTTTTTATTTCCTTTTCTACTTGAATGATTTTTTTCTTTTGCTCCTCTATTTTTTCTCTATTATTTTCTAGATCTCTTGCTTTCAGTACTGATTGAGTAGGAATAACCCCTACTAATAGAGTTCCTAACATAAGGATTCCTACCCATAGCATAATTTTCTTTGGAAAAATAATCGGTAGCTTTTTTTGTATATCCCATTTTTTCAAGTGATGGATGGCATCTTCTTTTTGAAGCTTCGCAATAGCTGTATTTTCTCCTTTAAGATTCAAAGCTGTAATGATTCTTTCCTCAAGTCCCTTTCCATCTACTAAGAGAGCTGTGTCTTCAAAGGAAGGTTTTTTATATGAAAAATATAAAAAACTTACTATTAGACAAGCTCCTAAAAGATATACAAGCTTGCTCCCTATAAAAAGTATTGGAAAAAACCTTGAAAAAATCATGATCATAAGAGAAATACTCATCCCTACTAATAATCCATAAGACAAAATAGCAATATATTTATTGAAACAAAATCGAACTCTTATGGGCTTTAAAAGTTCCTTTATTTTTTTATCAAGCATTTTTTTCATCCTTTTTCCTTAATCTAAATTTAAATTGTTTCATTGGATTAATTCTTAAAGATGTAAGATATAAAAGTATACAAGAAACAATCAAATCAAAGCTCATATTTAGATACATTGGCTTTAAAACTGAACCCTTTACCCCTAGGTTTCTAAATAAATCCAGACTTTCTCCAAACTGATAATCTAATATAGCACTTAGTCCTGAAAAAGGATTCATATATAATAAAGAAACAATTCCTGTGCTAGTCATCTTATACCCATGAAATTCATACCACAAGCCCACAATAATAAAGGTTCCTATGGATAAGAATAAAATAACCAACCCACTTACAATAATAGCTGTAACGGTTCTTTTAAAAATAGAAGAGGTAAAAAGACCAATGCTTCCGAACAATATGGCTGTAATCATGTAAAACCCATACAAAAGTAAAATATTATAAAGGTCTACTCCTCCAAATAAGGAAATCATACTAATAATAGGAATAGACACAATTAATAATAATACCATCTTTGAAAGAGCTGCCCACAGCTTTCCTAAAACAATAGAAATACTTGATAATCTTGTACAAATCAATAGATCAAAGGTTCTTCTTTGCTTTTCTCCAGATATGCCACTAGCTGTTGTAGATGGAACGATTACACCTATTAAAACTAATTGAAGGATTGTAATGGCAAAATACATTCCTTGAAGAGAACTAGGTCGAAAACCTCTATAATACTGGTAAGATGAAAAGGACTCCATGAATACAATCAATAGCAGTCCTGCTAGTAATAGGGTATATACAGTGATCATAGCAGGCATTCTCCAAGTTCTCATACTTGTTTTTAATTCCTTTTTTAATACTGGATTCATTGGATTCATTCCTCTTCCCCCTTCGTGACTTTCATGAATATTTCTTCTAGATTCCTTTCAATAGGACTAAAAGAAGTAACCCATAGATCATTACTAATTAACTTTTTAATTATTTTTGTTAGATCCTTCTCTTCTCCTTCAAAAGAAATCTCTATATAATTTTCATCTGTAAAAACTTCATTAATCAAAGGTTCTTCTTTTAATAAAGTAACAGCTCTTTCTATATGCTCTAATACTTTTATTTTTATAAGGTTACGATTAGAAACTTTTCTCATGATCTGATCCACAGAGCCAATTTGTACAATCTCTCCATTTTCAATGATTCCTATACTATCACAAAGCTCTGCTAATTCTGATAAGATATGAGAGCTGATTAAGATGGTCTTTCCCATTCTTTTTAGTTCTTTTAATATCTCCTTCATCTGAACCCTTGCTCTTGGGTCCATTCCTGATGCTGGTTCATCAAGGATCAATAATTTAGGGTTATGAATAAGGCTTCTAGCAAGACAAAGTCTTTGCTTCATCCCTCTAGATAAAGAATCTACATAAGCTTCCCTCTTATGGGTAAGGTCTACTAAAGTTAATAAATCATCTATCGTATTTTTTATTTCATCCTTTGAAAGTCCTGCCACATCTCCATAAAATTCAAGATACTCACTAGCCTTTAAATTATCGTATACACCAAAAAAGTCTGGCATATATCCTATTCTTTCTCGAATTCCTTTTAAATCCTTAGAAAGGTCTACTCCATCTAAATAAATTTTTCCTGAATCAGGCTTTAAGAGGGTGGCAATCATTTTCATAGTTGTTGTTTTCCCAGCACCATTAGGTCCTACAAACCCAAATATTTCTCCCTCCTTAATCTCTAAAGAAAGATGATTGACTGCTTTAAATTTTCCGTAGCTTTTTGCCAAATTTTCAATTTTAAGCATTATCTCACAGCCCCCTTTACAGAAAAATCTGGTATCTCTATATCCATATCCTCTAATGCATCTATTTTTATTTTTGCACCCCTATTTTCATCATAGTACTTGTCTTTGTCTTCACCCTGAATCGTAAAATGTTCTTGATCGTATTTTTGCCATTCTTGAGTTTGATAATTGTAAATATACACTTGATAATTTTCATTTACATGATAATTTGAAAAGCTGATCTCCATTGCTTCAATTTCCATATTGATTTGAGGCTTCATGCTAAAAACTGCATACCCTTCTCCCCATAACATATCATCAGACCATTCAACGTGCATCTTATCCCGATCTATCACATTAGGCTGCCACATGCCCTTTGGAATTTCTATCTTCGTCCCTTTCACATAATCAATCTCAGCAGGTATGATGATTAGTGTTCTGTCTATTCGATCTACAACTTTTCCATTAATTTTTATATCCTCTGCTATAGACTCTTGGTTCCAAGCAACAATATTTAATGTATCACTTCTTCCATCCATTAAATAATTTTCAAATCCGTTTCCTAATATTTCTCTTTTCATTACATTGGTTAAGGATTTTTCATTTTCTGCATTTTTCATTCTACTTCCTAAAGATCGTTGATCTTCTGGATAAATAGCGTCTAATATCTGATAATATCCATTTCTTTGAGGTTTCTTGTTTGTTTTTTTCTTAAACATCAGTTGAATTTCCTTAGATGCTCCCTTTTCTATATCCCCTAATTTTTCGTATTCATTTCCATAAATCAGTACAGCATCCTCTAGCTTTAGATTGGATGAATTTTTTATTTTTCCTACTATTTCATCCTTCTTTAAGGATACCTTTATCTCTATAGGCTTTTCATAATCGTATATTTTTTTCATATACATAGTTTCTATATCCCAAAGACCTTGGTTTTTCATAATGATATGCTTTTCTTCATTTTCTAAATATTCTAGTGTAACCGCTCCTTTTTTATTTTTAAAGTCGTATCGATTATATCTGTCTAAAGGCAATATATGGACATTTTTCTTTACCTGAATATCTATATCTCCTTTTTGTGCTGCCATCATTCCTGTTGCTGTATCTAATCTTCCTTTATGGGTATCTTGATTGATTGTTATGATAGAGATATTGTTTGCAAAGGCTCTCTTAAAGGTAGTATCCATTCCCCATAGATCAATCCCAATAGAAAAGATTATTGCAATGGCAGGTATGGTTATCCATGCTTTTTCCCTCTTATCTATTTTCTTAAGAATCATGTAGTTAATAGGTCCTACAAGTATTATAAATATAGCTAATATAATAAAAATCATATAAATAGAAGGTAATCGATTGTGGGGAATATATCTTATAAAATTTCTCAATCCATGAGAAAATCCCCTATCCTCTTTTTCATCTCTGTTTTCGTCAACTTTTATCTCTTTTTCTAGTGTCTCACTGATAAACGCTTCTTTTTCTTTATCATCAAGAAAAGGCTTCATTCCTAAATCAAAGCTTGATAAAATAACTTTTCCTTTTCCAAAAGAACTACTTGCTACCTTTTTCTTATCATCATCCTCTTCTGCAAATGGATTGGTCTTGATGATCCCTTCTAATCCTTTTAAAGTTTTCTCTTTATTGACTCCTGTTCCTATGAAAAGGGTTCCTCCTTCATCCACCCATTCCTTTATTGCAACTATTTTTTCCTTTGTATATTTTTGTGTAGGATAATTGTTTATCACAATTACATTAAAATTTCCCAGTATTTCTGCATCATAAAAAACATCATTGATTGTTTCTACATCATAAAAAGATTTCTTCCCATTATTAAGGGTAATGTATGTTGATCCTAAATAACGTAAACTTTCTATATCATCACTAAATACCCCTATAGTCTTCTCCTTAGGAGAATTGATTTTAGCTGTAATATTTATATCTTTTTCAAAGACTACCTTTTCATTATGATCAACAATTCTTAATTTACTTCCATAGGGCTTTATATCTTGATCTACTAAAAACTTCATATTTATAGTTTTTGTTGTACCTTTTGCAATATTTATTTTTTTGCTAAAGGCTGTATATGTCATGGGTTCAGAATCATTTTCAAGGAGTACCTGAATTTTTCCATCTAGATCTAAATCATTATTTTTTATCTTTATTTCAATAGGTGCCATTTGACCATATTTAAAATATCCATTAAATCCTGCTTTTACTTCTATGTCAAACTTTTCTTCACCATAACTCATCATAAAAAATCCTATACTCCATATGAAAATCATTAGTAGCATCAAAAGATTTCTTTTATGAATATATTTTCTCATATTGCTCCCCCTGTCTTTTGATTGTATAAAGGATTATACAATATTATTTCTTTTCCCTTTATATTTTACATATTCTCTAACCTTTCCTAATCTCCTTTTAAAAAAGACTTATATTCTTTAGATATAAGCCCTATATTTTAGGTGATTTTGTTACAAATATAGTTCCCTTATTCTTATGAATATTCCCTATGATTTCACCAACATATCCCTTATACAATGATCTTTTAACTGAAAGGTTTCCCACTACACTGGTATTATATCATGAAGAAATAGCTAGTTGGATGGGTTTTTATATCTATACTTATAGCAAACAATAACTTTTTTCAGTATTTTTTGAATTTTTGGTTGCTTTTTATTGTAAGATTATGTTACAATGTTTTACATAATTTCATAGTGCCGGTTGAAGATAGCAGAAGATTTTTCGACTGTTATTAGACGGGCCTCTGGAGAGACTCTAAAGAGCACCGAAGGGGAAAGCCACTTATGTGGCGAAACTCTCAGGTAAAAGGACAGGGGATTATTGATTATGAAAGATTATTTATTTTTTTGTGATACCTTCATAAAAATACAATATACTCTTTCATTTATAATCTTACTTTCCAGAGACAAATCAATTGATTGGTCTCTTTTTATTTACATTTTTTATAAAAATTTTTATATATACAAAAAATCAAAAGGGGAGATGAAATTTTATGAAAGCAGTTGTTACAGTAATCGGAAAAGATACAATTGGTATCATTGCAAAGGTGTCTACTATTTTAGCAGAAAATCGTATTAATATCCTAGATATTAGCCAAACTATTTTACAGGATTACTTCACCATGATCATGATTGTAGATTTATCAAAGATGGCAATAAGCTTTAAAGATATTAAAGAAAAGCTTGATTCTTTAGGTGGAGAGATTAGCATGTCTATTAAAATACAACATGAAGATATATTTGATTCTATGCACAAAATTTCATAGTAGGAGATGATTATAATGAGTAAATTCAAAAATATAATGGAAACCATTCAAATGATTGAAAAGGAAAAGCTAGATATTCGTACGATCACCATGGGAATCTCTCTATTAGATTGTGCAGATACAGACGGAAAACAATCAAGAATTAAAATTTATGATAAAATCACAAAATATGCAGAAAATCTAGTAAAGGTTGGAGAAGATATTGAAACAGAGCTAGGAATTCCTATTATTAATAAAAGAATTTCTGTTACGCCTATTTCTTTAATCGCTCAAACAAGTAATGATAAAAGCTACATAGCATTTGCAAAAACATTAGATGAAGCTGCTAAAGCTGTAGGAGTAAATTTTATTGGAGGCTTTTCAGCCCTTGTTCAAAAAGGATATTCTAAGGGAGATAAAATCTTGATCGATTCCATTCCAGAGGCACTTTCTGTTACTGAAAGAGTATGTTCCTCTGTAAATATTGGAGATACCAGGTCAGGAATCAATATGGATGCAGTACGAGATATGGGAAAAATTATTAAAAAGACAGCTTATCTTACAAAAGATCAAGAAAGCATTGGCTGTGCAAAGCTAGTTGTTTTTGCCAATGCTGTAGAGGACAATCCTTTTATGGCTGGAGCTTTTCATGGTGTAGGAGAAGCTGAATCTATTATTAATGTAGGTGTTAGTGGTCCTGGTGTTGTAAAAGCAGCACTTGAAAAGGTAAAGGGGGCACCCTTTGATGTAGTTGCTGAAACCATCAAAAAAACAGCATTTAAAATAACAAGAGTAGGACAATTAGTAGCAAAGGAAGCTTCCAATAGATTAAACGTTCCCTTTGGCATCTTAGATTTATCCCTTGCACCAACTCCTGCTGTTGGTGATAGTGTAGCAAGAATCTTTGAAGAAATGGGTATTGAAAGATGTGGAGCACATGGTACAACAGCTGCTCTAGCCCTTTTAAATGATGCAGTTAAAAAAGGGGGAATCATGGCATCTTCTCATGTAGGAGGTCTTAGTGGTGCATTTATTCCTGTTAGTGAAGATGAGGGAATGATTCAAGCTGTAAAGATGGGTTCTCTTACTATTGAGAAATTAGAAGCTATGACATGTGTATGCTCTGTAGGACTTGATATGATCGCTATTCCAGGAGATACGCCTGATACAACTATAGCTGCAATTATTGCTGATGAAGCAGCTATCGGAGTAATCAACCATAAAACCACTGCTGTAAGAATTATTCCTGTTTATGGAAAGACTCTGGGAGATGAGGTAGAATTCGGTGGTCTTTTAGGAAGTGCTCCTATTATGGCTGTCAATAAATTTGGCAGTGCTAATTTTATCAATAGAGGTGGAAGAATTCCTGCTCCTGTTCATAGTTTTAAAAATTAAAAGATGAAGGCAGATGAAAAAACATCTGCCTTTTATTATGGTTGCATATGATTTACTTTTATCCCTTCAAGTCCCTTTAGTTGATCCATCATATTATTGATTCTGCCCATATCTGATCTTAAATTTAATGTAATCAAACCATGATTTACTTCATCTGGGTCATGAATCCCCAATCTTCCAACAATAATATCCCCATTTTTCGTGAGAATCTCCTGCATACGAGGTGCAGAATCTGTTCGGTGATCTACTCTTATGCTCATAATACTTAAATGATCCATTTTGACTCTCCCTTCTTTTTTTCTTAAGTATTTTTGACAATACATAAAAAATATATACCTTACAAAATGGTTTTTAAATTAGATAAAGTAGCGTATACTAATATTAGAAATGTTTATACAATAATTAAAATCTATAAACAACTATTGTTAAACATGAACATAAACTTAAACATTAACTTTATGATTGGTTAGGTGATAATGATGCGTCTTGATACAATTCAAAAAATTTTCAAGCATAAACAATGCAATCCAGAAGGAAAATATGAAAAATTTTCAGTTTTAGTCCCTATTGTTAAAGTTAAAGAAGAACTTGAACTTTTATTTGAAGTTCGTTCAAGTAATCTTAAGGTTCAACCAAAAGAAATATGCTTTCCAGGTGGAAAAATGGAAAATAACGAATCTAAAGAAATGTGTGCCATTCGAGAAACTTGTGAAGAATTAAATATTTCATCAGATCATATAGAGATTTTTAGTCCCTTAGACTTTTTAGTCTTACCTTATAATATAATACTTTATCCGTTCTTAGGAAGTATCTCTCAGATCCATCTTAACAATTTAGATTTTAATAAAGATGAAGTAGCAGAAATATTTACAGTTCCATTAAGCTTCTTTTTAGAAAATGAACCCTCAAAGCATTATATAAACCTTGAAGCACATATTCCTGACTCTTTTCCATTTCATATGATTCCAAGTGGAAAAGATTATCATTGGCGAACAGGCAAATATCCCGTTTTATTTTATGAATACAATGGGTATGCGATCTGGGGGATAACTGCAAGAATCGTTAAAAATTTTGTAGCTTATATCAAAATAAAAGAATCCTCTGATAAAACTCTTTTATCTACTCAGCTTTACTAATTTCTTTATAAAAGGATACACCTCTAAAGTTTTAAAATGTTGATTTTATTTTCTTTTAAGTCTTGATAAACTTTAGAAAAATCTAATCCTCTCGTAGTAGTAGATTTAGAGTCCTTCGTAATTTTTAAAACGAAAGCGTCCATACTTCCAGCCTTCTTATCCTGTATAGGATTTTCAGTTGGAAAGTCACTTGAATCAGTAAGACCTGTCACATAAGCATTTCCATTGGCATCCACTGCAATATCACTACCTCTAGTATTACCTGTCCCTCCAAGATAAGTAGAATACACTAGTGCAGAACCATCAGCATTGATCTTCGTTACAAATATATCCTGACTTCCAACTTTACTAGATTGTATAGGAGTTTTAGTAGGAAAATTATTTGAACGAGTCTCTCCCACCACATAAGCATTGCCATCAGAATCTACTGCAATACTCTCCCCCCACTCATTACTCTCCCCCCCAAGATAAGTAGAATAAACAAAGTCAGTCCCAGTAGGATTGATCTTCACTATAAATGCATCAGAAGCTCCGCCAAGACTAGGCTGTATAGGTTTTTTTGTTGGAAAGTCCCTTGAAAAAGTATAGCCTATCACATAAGCATTTCCATTGGAATCTACAGTAATACCATAGCCCATATCAAGACTCGTTCCCCCTAGATAAGTAGAATAAACAAAATCAGTCCCATCAGCATTGAGCTTTGCTACAAATGCATCATAATGTCCAGCTTTGCTAACTTGCATAGGATTTTTTGTTGGAAAATTATTTGAATTAGTATCACCTGTTACATAAGTATTTTCATTTAAATCTACTGCAATACTATAGCATGTATTATTTCCATTTCCCCCAAGATAAGTAGAATAAACAAGCTCACTACCAGCTGCATTGATCTTCGCCACAAATCCATCATGGTCTCCACCCAAACTAAGTTGTATAGGGTTTTGGGTTGGAAAATTATTAGAATAAGTCTCACCTGTTACATAAGTATTTCCACCTGAATCTACTGCAATACTATTCCCTTTGTCTTCACCTTTCCCCCCAAGGTAAGTAGCATAAATAAGTTCACTACCAGTAGCATTGATCTTTGCTACAAATGCATCACGTACTCCACCAAAACTAAGCTGTATAGGGTTTTGGGTTGGAAAGTTACTTGATTTAGTGTTCCCTACCACATAAGCATTGCCCCCTGAATCTACTGCAATACCCTTCCCTTCATCTTCACCTTCTCCCCCAAGATAAGTGGCATAAAGGAGCTTAGTACCAGTGGCATTGATTTTTGCCACAAATACATCAGAAGATCCACCTCTATAACTAGGCTGTATATGATTTGAGGTAATTGGAAAATCAGTTGAAGAAGTCTTTCCCACCACATACACATTCCCCTTTGAATCTACTGCAATGCCATTCCCGCTATTACTACTTTTTCCCCCTAGATAAGTACTATAGGATAATACTGGATCAATGATTAGTGCCATAGAATGATCATACTTCCCTAATTGGAAGCTAATATAATGCTCCTCTCTTATAATAAATCCTCCTGAAACTTCTTTCTTTATTCCATCTATTTCTTGATAAATGAAAGGCTTGTTGATTAAAATTTGCCTATTGTTGATCATTAATATCATATTTCCTTTTTCATCTAGTGTAACCTGCTCACTTCCTTCAAAGTTTAAAATAATTTTACTAGGGTCTCCACCTGGGTGCACAATAAAATCCCATTCCAATTTACCATTTTTTCCGTAGTAGAGTAGATCTACTCCAGGATAAACTTCTAAATATTTAATCTTTGCATAGGTAGAAATATTCTTATACCAATGATTCGAATTATTTCCCTTAAAATAATTAACTTTCCCTGTAAGCTCTTCTATTCCAATGACTTTTGGATTTTTATCAGCACCATCAAGTTTAAGTCTTATAACACTTATTGATTGTTCATATGAATCTGCTTTTTTATCTATTTCAATCTCTTCTGGTTGCTTTAACATAAATACTGCTTCTTTAGGTGTGAAAAGAAAATTATATCCATCTCCCTTTGCTAAAAATTTTACTTCTGATTCACTTTGCCCTTCATTGACTTGAAAGCTTATAGGCATATTGTTTAAATTATTCATTTTAAGTTTCATGGCATCATCCTCCTTACTATGTATATATGTTTCTTGAAGGATAATGTGACCTATAATAATTATGATTATTAAATCAAATTATAAAGTTTTAGAATATTATAAATTAAAAGTAGAGGCTATATTAATTCAGACTTGAATATACCTGAAAGGATCGAATGATTTATGCAGAAAAAAGAATGGACCGTGTTAATTTATGCTGCTAGTAATAACGATCTAGAAGCAACCTTATACAGAGAATTCCAATCAATAAAAGCTGTAAATTTATCAGATAATATTAATATAGTTATACAATTATCTAGATCACCTCAACAGGAATTACTAAAAAATCATAAAATTTCATCTGAGGATTGGCATGGTACTCGCCGTTATCTTATCCAAAATAAAGACGCTGTTTTACTTGATGATCTAGGAAAAGTGAATATGGCAGATCCTAATACATTTCTTGATTTTTTAATAGCAGGAAGTAGTAGCTTTCCTTCTGAGTATCTTATGATAATCCTATCTGGACATAGCATGGGCTTTGTTGGAATTATGCTTGACTCTTTTGAAAATAATGTTTCATTGATGAGCATACAAGGATTTACACGAGCCTTGTCCTTATTTAAGGAAAGAACAAAAAAAGAAATTGATATTTTATTTTCAGATACTTGCTACATGAATCTCATAGAAGTTTTGTATGAAATAGCTATGGCTTCAGATGGTGTAGTAAAATATTTTATACTATTTCAAGGAAATCCCCCTCTTGAAAGCTTGCCATGGTCAATGATAGTAAATAGATTTAACTTAGACAAAAAATACACAAAAAATCTAAATAATTTAGTTTGTGATATCGTTATGTCTGTCAATAAAAAATGTAGTAAAGATTATTCCCTATTTGCTATATACCTTATTAAGGATTATTTTCTACAATTAAAAACATTAATCAACCAATTGGCAGAATTCATCTTAGAAGGAAATCATCCAGCAAAGAATACCTTATCCCGTTCTTGCTGTAATCAAAAAAACAGTGCACTAGTCAATCTTCTAAACTTATTCAACATCCTTGATGAAAGTCTTTATGAAGTAATACAATTAAGATTAAATATCTTCAAAATTTTAAATAAGATTGTTTTATCCCCTTCATTAAAAGAAATCAAAAACAACGAAAGCTTAGGACTGTGTATGTACTTTCCTGAGAATCCGAAACAATATTTTCAATTTCAAAATTACTATGACCCATTGCTATTTTGCTCCCATAACAGATGGTTAAAAATATTGCAAAAACAATAATATAGCTGTACTCATTCAAATTTTTATTTTAAATTCAATCTATTTTCCCTAACTTTAATAATTTCTATTTCTAAAATTTTAAGCATATTCCTCTTTAGAAATCTATATAATATGTAACAAATAAAGTTTGTACAAAAACTCACTTACATCCTAAGAGCTATGCTATAATTTTTCACCTTTCTTCCTATCCTAAAGGAGGCGTATAGATGTCTAAAGAACAAATTTTAGTGGTTGATGATGAATTACAAATACAAGAATTAATTCGTATGTACCTTATAAAAGAAGGCTTTGATGTGATTTGTGCTTCAAATAGCGATGAAGCTTATGAAATAACTCTTCAAAAAAAACCTAACTTAGTTATTTTAGATATTCTTATGCCTGGTCTAGATGGTCTAGAAACATGTACTCAATTAAGGAAGATTACCGATGTACCCATCCTCTTTCTTAGCTGCAAGGATCAAGATATGGATAAGATCTTAGGTCTTAGCGTTGGAGGAGACGATTATATAACTAAACCCTTTAGTCCTAAAGTGTTAATTGCACGAATAAAAGCACATCTTCGTCGGAATCGCTTATTATCTGAAAGAAAAATCGAAAAACAATCTTTAAGATATCCAGGCCTTGAAATTGATCTAGCTAGTCATTCTGTATTTGTCAATCATGCTTTAATTCCTTTAACTACAAAAGAGTTTGATCTCCTTGTTTTTTTAGCCAAGCATCCTAATAGAGTATTCTATACGCGACAAATTTTTGAGAGGATTTGGAACGATGATAGCTTTGAGAAAGATACGAGAACAGTTATGGTACATATCAGTAATTTACGAAAAAAAATAGAAAATGATCCTGCAAAGCCTCAATATATCATCACCGTTAGAGGCGTTGGTTATAAGTTTAGTAGCCCCTTTTCATCTATAAAAAGGGATTCATCCTTATATAAAAATTGTATTTCTTATCCTTACTAATGCTAACAGCAGGAGAGTTAACTCTCCTGCTATTATATTTTTTTATCTATTCCATTTAAATTTATGATCTTTTTAGTATTGAATAGGCACTTTTACACCCATTTCCCTAAGTCCTTCTTCAAGTACCACAAAGAAATCTTCAATATCAGATACATTAATAGCACCTAAGCTACATAATCTAAAGGTTTCTGTGTCTGTAACCTTTCCAGGGTAAATAGTAAACCCTCTTTCAAATAAATAATCATGTATTTGATCAAAGCTCCATTTAGGATCATTGGGATATTTTACAGAAATCACAAGCTTTGATTGTAGATCTCGTTGAATCAAATCCTTAAATCCTAATTTTTCTAATCCCTTATGTAAAGCCTCCCAAACACTACTATGACGCGTCCATTTTGCTTCTTCTCCCTCTTCCCAATACTCTTTAATGGCTTGCTGTGTTGCATAAACTGTTTGTACGGGTGGTGTAAAATGCATTTGCCCTTTCTTCTCAAAGAATTTATATTGCATATAAAGATTTGTATAATAAGAACGGGTAGGATAATCCTTAGATTTTTCTAATATTGCTCTATTTCCAACTACATAAGAAAGTCCAGTCATAGACATTAATCCTTTTTGAGCTGATGCCATTAAAAAGTCCACATTATCCTTTTCAATATCAATTGGAATCATAGCATAAGTAGATGTAGTATCTACAATAAAAGTACATCCATACTCATGTGCAAGCTTTCCTATTTCTCTTATAGGATTTAATAGCCCTGTACCTGTTTCATGATGACATGCATAAACCACTGCAATATCTTTATCTTCCTCTAATGCTTTTTTCATTTTTTCTAAATCTAATAATTGATCGATAGGGAACTTAAGATTAATATGAGGCAAATGATAATATTCACATACTTCAGCAGCTCTTGCACTATAAGAACCATTATTCAGTACTAACATTTTTTTATTAGGTGGTAACAAAGAATTCACACAAGCATCAATATTAATTGTACCTGAACCACAGAATAATACAGATGTATATTTTTTAAGATCTCCATGAACGATTTTTACTAATTCATCTCTCATATTTAACATAAGATCCCCAAATTCTTTTTCTCTTGGACAAATATCTGGTACTATTTGAGCAAACTTCACTGTATCTGTTGTAGTTGCAGGTCCTGGATTTAACAATACATTTCTTTTTACCTTATACATACAAACATCTCCCTTTTAATTGTTTGATTTTTTATTTTTAGGCTTAATATTAGCAATCAATGCCAAAACCATCATTAAAACACAAATCACTGAAATAGAAGTAAATACAATATTCCAATTCCCCGTTTTATCTAATACCCTACCAAAGATAATAGCTTGTAGTGCTGCTCCCATATAAGCTGCCCAGTCTAATACCCCTGCTGCTGTCCCTGCAAATACACGCCCTCCTACATCTGTAGAATAAGCCCAAACTACACCATTTATGGCATAAACAAAGAACCCTGCAATAAATAACCCTATTGATGCAGTTCCTAAAGTTTTTAGACTTGGGAATATAAATACAGATACGGCTGAAACAATTGCACAAATAACTACTGCTGGCAAACGTCCATTTTTACCAAATTTATCTGATGCCCAAGGAACAATAAAGGTTCCTAGAGCCATTCCTACAGGTAATACAACAGAGCTAAAAATTCCTGATTTCACATTCATATTTAATTCTTGTACATAATAAGTTGGAATCCATGTAAGTAGCCCATATCTTGAAATATTAGATATGGCAATAATAAAACACCAAATGATAAATCGCCATTGGCTAAACAAATGAATATATGGATATAATTTTCCCTTCTCCTGTACTATTTTTTGTAGCTCTGCTTCTTGTTCTTTCGTTCCCTCATCTTCCTCTTCATAATCTTTAAGTCCTACATCACTAGGCTTTGCCTTAACCATCACCCAGTATACAGCTCCCATAGCGACCATACTAATCAGAGGTATCCTAAAAGCGGCTCTCCATCCTAAATCAGAAAAAACAGAAATAGAAGCTAACACACTAAACCAAACAATAATTTGTGCAACTCCCGAAAATCCATTAGCAAATCCAGTAGCAAATCCCCTTTTATGACTTGGCCACCACTTAGTAATCAAACTAATTCCTGGAGACCAAAGCATAGATTGAAAATATCCATTAAGTGCCCATAAAAAGGCAATCAGTCCAAGAGAAGATTGGAAACTAATGATTAAATTTGCACCAGCGGATAATAATAATCCTACTAAAATAATCTTTTTAGGTCCAAAGATTTCCCCTAAACGACCATTCACCAAATGTCCTAATCCATAAGTCCAAAACAATACAGAGGAAAGCAATCCTGCCTGTGTTTTGGTCCATCCCATTTCCTCCATCATCATAGGTAAGGCTAATCCCATGTTTAATCTGCCATTATATAAAAATGCATATAAAATAGAAAAGCCGAGAAGAGCCATCCAAGCATATTTTTTAAATTTCTTTGCTTCTTGCTCTGTATATCCTAAAAATCCCTTCGACATAAAATCCCCCTTTCGTTTATGGGTAAAATAGCTAAAAAACTCCAGTAATATGTCTCATAATCCTATCTCTAGGTTATTCCTACAACATATACTGGAGTCTACTTACATATTTTATAAAGACCATTATTATAAATTTTTATAGATTTCTCAATCTAAACATTCATTTATGATGGATTCTTCCAACGCCTTAAAGATTTCCTCCAATATATAGCTATCCGGTTCTTAAATGGTTTCTATAATCCCTTGACCAGGTCTGATCCCTCTTCTTAATCTTGGTTCAATTTCACCGAAAATAATATCAGGAACATATTCTACTGAAGGAACTAGAAAGTCTGGTTTTGCAGCAGCTAACATATCATAATTATTGCTTCCTGTTGCATAAAGTCCTATTGTCCAACAGCCTGCATTATTTCCGCATTTCATTCCTCCAGCAGTATCATCAATTTTTACTACTGCATTCACATTATGTACATTGGCTTTAGCCATACAATCAAATACCATAAATGGACTAGGTCGACCTTGAACGATTTCTGAATTAGTTGTTACATCAAAATGCATATCATATTCATCAGCAAGTTTTTTATTTAATGCTGCAGAATCACTTGCATAATATCCTGTATCACAGCCTACTTTAATTTCCGCTTCCTTTAATTTTCTGATACATTCTACAGCTCCTTTAATAGGCTTAGCTAAATCAGGATCTACAATATATTTAGTCATTAATGGTCTAAATTCTGCTAAAATCTTCTCAAAATCTTCTTCATTAGGCTTACGTCCATATTTGCCCATCCACTGTTCTTGGCATTCTGGCAATGCAAGAAGCATTCTTAAATGTGTTGGTTTATAATGACCCATAGGCTTTCTAATAGATTCCCAGCTTAGAGTTATACCAAATTTTTCAAAAGCTTCATAAAAAGGTACTACGGGTGCTTTGCATCCTCTTAAATCATCCTCTGACCAACGATTTCTTAAATCCTGTGGACCATCACAAAATGTTCCAGCAGTATCTAATACTGCTAATTGAATCTTTCCTGTGTACGTTCTGTTATACATTAAAAATCCCCCTTTTAAATTTTTTTAATATACTGCTCATTAAATAAAATAATTACTTTTTTTAAATTGCTTTTCTTTAAAATAAGTATAACAAGCTCGTTTAAAGATTTTTTCAAAACTAGTTAAAGTTTTTCTAAAGTTTTAAATATTCAGAATTGAATGCGTAAAAAAAAAGCCAACCCTCTATTTGAGTTGGTCATTCTTCTAACGAATATAAATAATTTTTTAAATTTTAAACCTCTTGCCTAAATCACTTTACCAATTTCATTCACATTTCCCTATTTGGTAAAATTATACTTTTACCTGTTTAGGAGTATAGTCTCCATATAAAAATACTTTTCCTTTTATTTTTCGTCGTTAAAATATATGTAAAATAAAGGAAATTTGTATTTTTCATGGAATCTTTTATTAAACCACTACTTTATCTCCTATAGAGTAGTCTTTAAATTCGTCAACTATTCTGGAGGGATCTTATGCTTTTAATTACTCACTCTATCATTGCAATGAGCAGTGTCACCTTTGTTTTTGGTCTAGTATATTTTTATATTTTTTTACAAAACCATGAATGCTACATGGGTTTTTGGGGCTTTGGCTGGATGTTTTATTCCTTAAGCTTCGTTTTTGATTTTTTGAAGTTTGATGGACTAGATACTTCTATTTTTATTATTGCAAAGCAGGGTGTCTATCTATTTATTAGTTTCCTTTTTCTTTTAGGAACTTACTTATTTTTCAAAAAGTCCATTCCAAAATTTTGGATCTATTTTTTTATTGTAAATAGTTTATGTATTATATTTGCGCCTTTTTCAAAAGCATTATTTTTACCCATAATTATATCTTCTGCAATTTTTTTATGCTTCATCTCTGTATGCAATGGATTATTATTTATTCTCTATTCCTTTGAAATAAAATCTTTTGAAAAATATATTACATGCTTTATGTTCATTCTCTGGGGTATTTATAAAGGTTATTATCCTTTTATTCATCCAAACTTTTGGCTAGCCCCTTGGAACTATTTAAGTGGTGCTATACTCGTCAATATCCTTAGTCTCCTCATCTTGCTCATTTATTTTGAAAAAACTAAAATAGATTTAATAAAACGTGAAAGACGTTTTCGGCTTTTAGCTGAAAATGCTAAAGATTTTATTTATCTATATCATCCTAAGCCTATTTCAAAATTTGAATATGTCAGTCCAGCAATTACATCCATAATAGATTATACGCCAGAAGATGTATATAAAGATCCTAAAATATTTTTCAATCAAGTCCATCCAGATGACCTACATGATCTTCAAAAAACCTTCCATCCTTCATCAAATTCCTCACATGTTCCTATCATCATACGCTTATTTCATAAAAATGGATCTCTTATATGGGGGGAGCTACATCATACAATCATTCAAGATAAAAAAGGAAACATCCATGCTGTAGAAGGAATTTTGCGAGATATTACAGTCCGTAAAAAAGTAGAAGAAGATCTTTTTAGAATGGAAAAATCACGCTATGAACTGATTAGCAATATATCTCATGAATTAAGGACCCCAATTACTTTAATTCAAGGATATATAGAAGCCATATTAGATGGTGTCATTACAAATTCAAATAATTTCAAAAAATATCTAAAGCTCATTCATAATAGAGTATTAGGCCTTAGTCGCTTGATCAATGATTTATTTCAGCTAACCCAATTAGAATCTAAGGAGATAGATTTTCAATTATATGAAATTCCTATTGGTCCCTTTATCCATCAAATTTATCATAAATACGAATTAGATGTAAAAAATGCAGGACTTAACTTCGAACTACAGCTTCCTTCACAACAAGATAAGGGCATTACCGTCACCATTGATACAGATCGGATTGAACAAGTATTCTCTAATTTAATATTTAATGCTATCAAGCATACTCCAACAGGTGGGACGATTATCCTTTATTATAGGATTGTCCCTTATCCTAATAACCATGATTTAATGGAGAAAGACCATTCTTACAATCCTATTCCTAGCCATGAAGTCATCATCAATATTCAAGATAATGGTTCAGGCATTTTATCAGAAGATCTTCCCTTTCTCTTTGATCGCTTTTATAAGGGAAATCAATCTCAACTTTCAAGGGGGCGTGGTTTAGGATTAAGTATTGCTAAAGAAATTGTAGTTTATCACGGTGGGCGTATCTGGGCAACAAATAATCAAGATCAAGGTAGCACTTTTTCCTTTTCCTTACCCCTTTATCTTTAATCTCATTTGAATTTTTTTATAACAAAAGCCAATCCTATTTCATGATTGGCTTTGCAAACTTTTATTTTAACTTTAAACCATCTTCTGTTTGTTCAATCTTATTTTCCTTTAATAATCTTCCTACTGCACGTTTAAAGGCAGATTTGCTTATTTTTAGATGGTATTTTATTCGTTCAGGACTACTTTTATCATTAAGAGGAAGGCATCCTTCATTTTTCTTTATTTCTTCTAAAATCCTCTCTGCATCTACATTCATCTGTTTATATGCAATTTTTCTTGTAGATAGATTTAGTTTTCCATCTTCCCTCACTTCAGTAATTCTTGCATCTATTTCATCCCCATTTCTTATTTCACAAAAAATTTCATTCTGAGGTATTAACCCTATGTACTCACCATCTACTGCTACAAAGGCACCCATATCTCTTTTCATTAAATAAACAATCCCATTTACTCGATCTCCTTTTTGATATGGTCCATCTACTTTTAAATGCTTTTCAACATCTGTAGTAGCACTAATTCTTCCACTTTTATCAATATAAAGAAAAACTAAATATTTTCTACCTTCCTGAACCTTATATTTCTGTTCCCCAAAAGGTAAAAATAAATCCTTCTCAAGTCCCCAATCTAAAAAAGCTCCAATTTTTGTAGTTTGAATCACTTTTAGATAAGCCAATTCACCTACTTCCGCTAATGGTGTTTTTCTAGTTGCAATTAAGCGGTCCTCAGAATCCCTATAAATAAATACTTCCAGAAGATCCCCTTTTTTCGCATCTACAGGAAGCTGGTTCTTTGGAAGAAGAATATTATCGCTTCTATTCTCTGTCCCTCCATCTAAGTAAGCTCCTATAGGTTCTATGTTTACAATTTTCAATTCTTGAAATTTACCAATATTTATCATATTTTTTCCACCTTTACTTTTATTTGTAAGTTCTTCTTATAACTATTTTCTTACTACATATACAAGTTATTGATCCGCTACAAATCCATTTTTACAAGATTATATTCCTATTTTTTAATGACAGTCTACCCTATTTTCAACTTCTTATTCATCTCAATTTCTCAAAGTTGCCTTTATTCTATCTGGCTTTAAAAGCATCCCAAATACATCTTCTATATGATTTACCACAATATCACATACTAATAACAATTTTCCACTAACACCTTCTGTTCCAATGACCCCAATAGAAATAATACTTTCTTGGGACATTAGTATATCATTGTACCCATTCCCTATACAAATAGTTTTTTCTCCACCTAATTCTGCTATAATCTCCTTTTTACATGTTCCTGCATTTTCACGTGGAAAGGTTTTTACCATAATATCCATGTTCTTACATGCTTCCTTCACCGTTCCATAAGTATCTGCTGTTACGATATATACATTTAAAAATTGATTGATTTTTTTAATCATTTCCTTCGTAGACATTGACATATTACCATCTACAGCAAGGGTTCCATTGTAATCAAATACGATGTTTTCAATTTCTACAGGATTTCTTCCAGGAATATGAATTTTTAACATAGGTACTCCTTCCTCATATACGTAAATCTGTTAACTTTACCATTTATCCCTCTACTTTTTAAGCTTACCTCCATAGTATATATTCTAAATATCATTTTATATGTATTTAACTAAGTAATCAACATCTTCTCCTTATTAGAGTATATACACCTAAAAATTTATTCATAATTCTTATAGGTATTCGGAATCCTAAAGATATAAAGATGGTCCTAAAGGAGGTATACTATGAAAGGCTTTGAAATAACAAACAACATTTATTGGACAGGTGTTTTAGATCCTGATTTAGAAGTTTTTGATATCATTATGAAAACGCCTTATGGTTCTACTTATAATTCCTATTTCATTAATGATGATAAAAAAGTTTTAATCGATACAGTAAAATCAAATTTTAAAGATGAATTTTTAAATAAGCTAAAGGATTTAGTAGATATAAATAAAATAGACTATGTGATCATTAATCATACAGAACCTGATCATGCTGGAAGCCTAAAATACTTACTACAAATCAATCCAAATATAGAAGTTTTCTGTACAAAAGCTGCTAGTATCTTTTTAAAAGAACAAGTCAATCAATATTTTAAAATACATGTTATTACAGATGGAGAGACCTTAGATATTGGAAGTCGTAAGCTTACATTTATTACAGCTCCTTTTCTCCATTGGTCTGATACTATGTTTGTCTATTGTGAAAAGGATTATGCTTTATTCAGCTGTGATTGTTACGGAGCTCATTATGATAAAATAGCTCCAAAGTCTGTGCATGATGAAAATTATCCAGAAGCTTATACTCACTATTATAACTGTATTATGAAGCCTTTTGCACAACATTATTTGAAAAATCATGAAAAAATTAAAAATCTTCATATTGAAGCCATTCTTCCCTCCCATGGTCCAATACTTTTAGAAAATCCTCGAAAAAATATTGATCTCTATTTTAAATGGTCTACTGAAGAATTTTCAAACCGTAATCAAAGACAGGTGGCACTCCTTTATCTCTCTGCCTATAGAAATACACAAGCAATGGCAGAAAAAATAAAAGCAGGCTTAGAATCTTCAGGTGTAAAAGTTATATTTGTAGATGCACAAAACAAAGACCTCTCTTTCCTTCATGCGGTAATTACTACCTCAAAGGGAATCCTTTTAGGTTCACCTACCATCAATAAAACCATGGTCAAGCCCATATGGGACCTTTTATCCATCATAGATCCTATGGCAAATATGGGAAAAATCGCTGGTGTTTTCGGTTCCTATGGATGGAGTGGAGAAGGCATCAAAATGGCTCATACATTATTCAATCAAATGGGTTTTAAAATGCCTCTAGAACCTCTTGAGAAAAAATTCACACCTTCTGAAGAAACCTTCAAACAATGTATAGCATTTGGTGAAAAATTTGCAGAAAATATTTAAAAACCCACAAACAATATGTTTGTGGATTTCCTTTTAAAGATTTTTTTTGATAAAACTCCCTGTAATTGGGTAAGAATGATCTATACCTTTACAAACTCTGATAGTGGCAAGTACTGGAAGGATTAATGCTACCGACCACATAAAAGCTTTTGCTCTGTTGTAAGCATATGTAATCTCTCCTTATTTTAAATGATAGTTGCCTAGAGTCGAATTTTAACATATAATACATAAAAATAGTCTTTCTTCCTTATTTAAACATATACTTCAATCTTTTTTAACAGATTGGAAAAAATTCAAAACTATATTGGAACATTATATCATATATATTATAAAATGTTTTTACGAATATGCTATGATTGATCGAAGGGGGTAATAATAATGACAATTGCTGCATTTTTTGATGTTGATGGTACCTTATATCGTAATTCTTTAATGGTGGAACATTTTAAAAAGCTTGTAAAATACGAAGTACTAGATGCATCTTTATGGCATAGCCATGCTAAAAAGAGCTACAACAATTGGGATAAAAGGCAAGGAAACTACGATGACTATCTTCTTGAAATCGCTCATATTTATATAGACTCTATGAAAGGGTTAAATCAAAAACAGATGGATTTCATTGCAAATCAAGTTATTCATCTAAAGGGAGATCGGGTATATAGATATACTCGTAAGCAGATTCTCTGGCATAAAGAACAAGGTCATAAGGTGATTTTTATTTCTGGTAGCCCCTCTTATCTTGTGGAAAAAATGGCTAATAAGTATAATGTCCTAGATTTTAGAGGAACAGAATATCTTACAGATGAAAATGGAAACTTCACCGGTGAAATTGCTCAAATGTGGGATTCAGAAAATAAACAAAAAGCTATGCTTGCCTTTAAGAAAAAATATCATATTGATATGGAAAAAAGTTACGCTTATGGAGATACAAATGGAGATTTTTCTATGTTTGAAATGGTAGGTTGTCCTATAGCCATTAATCCTACAAAAGAGCTTTTACAAAATATTAAAACCAATGAAAAAATGAAAAAAAAGATCCAAATAGTAGTGGAAAGAAAAGATGTCATCTACAAAGTAGATTCCTCTGTTGATATTTATTAGCTGAATGATTTTATCAACTTAACATATACTAATATTGTAAGTTTTTTTGAAGCTTTAACCACGAGGAGGATTCTTATGACACAAAAAACAAGAAAAGGGATCGTAGGAAAAAAGACTCCTACTACTAATAACAGACAAGATGTAGGTGTAGGTATTAGCTTTACAGATGAACATATTTCTACTTCCTCAGCTATTAAAAATGTCATTAAAAAGAAAAAAAATCAACAAGGTCTACACTAAAAAAATTTGGGCACCCCTTGGTGCCCATTTCCATAGCAATTTTTTAAATCTGAAAGAAAGGAGTTATTTCTTATGTGTATATTTATTCTACAATTGTTTAAATTTTCCTTCTTTTTTCAGAAAATAATTTTTATTTTCAATAATTTATTCAATTCCATATTTCCACAGCTTTTCATAAAGACTCGATCTACTGATATTCAGAATCTGAGAAGCTTTTGTTCTATTTCCATTAACTCTTTTTAGACAATCTAATATGGCTTCTTTCTCCACTTCTTCTAATATACTCTTTAAATCTTTGTCTCCACTTGTCTTTAAGCTTATTTCTGTCTTTTTGATGTGCATAGGTAAATGCTTCACTTGTATTTCTTTTCCATAATCAACTAAATTTATAGCTCTTTCTAAAACATTTTCTAGCTCTCTTACATTTCCTGGCCAATCATAATTTTTCAAATAGTTAATAGCTTCTTTTGAGATCTTCGTTACATAATTTCCAACTTGTGCCGATATTTTTTTCAGTAGATATTTAATCATTGGTTCTAAATCGCCATTTCTTTCTCGAAGGGATGGAATATAAATGCTCATAACATTCAATCGATAATATAAATCTTCTCTAAATTCTCCCTCTTCTACCATTTCCTCAAGATTTCTATTGGTTGCAGCAATAATTCTTACATCTAATGGAATACTTTTTGTTCCTCCTACCCTTTCCACTTCTTTTTCCTGTAAGACCCTTAATAGCTTTGCCTGCATACTCTGGGGCATATCTCCAATCTCATCAAGAAAAATACTCCCTCCATTTGCTAGCTCAAATTTCCCTATTTTTCCCCCTCTTTTTGCCCCAGTAAAAGCTCCTTCTTCATATCCAAACAACTCAGATTCTAAAAGTTCAGCTGGTATAGCTGCACAGTTTACCTTTACAAAAGGTCCCATGGAGCGATTGCTCGCAGCATGAATAGCATGAGCAAATAATTCTTTACCCGTTCCACTCTCTCCTCGAATCAATACATTTGAATTGGTATGGGTAGCTTTTTCAGCCAAATATTTTGTCTCTTTTAATTTTTCACTTACACCAATAATATTATCAAAATTATACTTTGTTCCACTAACTTCCTTTAATGCATCTTTATAATATTCAAGCTCATGCTCTATTTGATTGATCTTAGAAGCCAAAACATTTATTTCTTGTACATCTTTAAACATAATCTTTCCAATAGCCCCGACTACTTTCCCTGCTTTGTATATAGGTGTTCTCATTACAACAATATGCTTTCCTCTTACCTTTTGTACTTCTCCGATTTCTTCTTTTCCTGTTTTTACTACAATATGAAGTCTTGTTGTGTCTATAATCTCTGTAGCATGCTTTCCTACGATATCCTTTTTACTGCCTCCTAAAAATTTAGCATAAGGTTCATTGATCATTGTAATATATCCCTTTTCATTTACAACAATAATTCCCTCATAAGCATTATCAATAATAGCTCTTAAAATTTCAGAAGCATTTTTTTCATGTTCTAATTCTTCTGTGACTCTTTTTAAATCTGTAATATCTTGAAATATAGCTACAGCTCCTACAATTTCACAATCCTTTATAATAGGGGTTCTATTAATGATCAATGTTCTATTATTAAACACTTCTCTTTTTCCTAACTCACGTTTTCCTGTTTTCAATACTTCTGGAAGACGTGTATTGGAAAGAATTTCTCGTACTGAATTTCCTACTGAATTTTGTGCCTTTGACCCTAATATCCTCTCTGCCGAATGGTTATAAACAATAATATCTTCATTTTTATTAATAGCAATAATTCCATTATAGGTAGAATCTAATATAGCATTAAACTCATTGGCTAAATATTGTTGTCGATGAAAATAGTCTTTTACAATTTTATCCTTTTGGATAAATCCTTTAAATCTTTCATCCTCATCTACTACAACAATAGCTTGATCAATTATTGGAAACACATTTTCTATATCTTCTGTCTCTTTAATCATTACAAATTTGTCCTTTATCCGTTCATCAATGCTGCCAAGTGAAAGTTCATGATCTAACATAAGATTGCATAAATTATTTTTTGAAATAATATTTTTAACATAACAACTTTCATCTACAATAGGAACAAACTCTAAAAAATTATCTTTTAATAAAATAACAGCATCCTCTAATTTACTGTCCTTTTTAATAGACATTGTGCTATATATGGTATAATCCTTTACTTTCATTGGCGTTACCTCCTCAAACCTCTAAAATACTTACGAATACACCTATTATATCACAACTTCATCTTTTTTTTGTATGAATAAATGAACACCTTCCATTCAATAAAACCCTATCCAATATATTGACACTCATTCTCACGTACTATATACTTATAATACATAAAGAATAAAAAATTTATGATTTGAACGTGATAATGATTTTCATTTTATGATTATATTAATTATTATTATTGCATAGATACGAAGGAGGTCATCTTATGACACTTGATTTAATAGGAAAAGGTCAAAAATTAGAAATTGTTCATATACCAGATTCATCTATTCGTGCACAAGCTATACGTTTAGGTATTTACGAAGGTGCAAGACTAACATGCTCTGAAAAATTGCCAGCAGGTCCTGTAATCCTTCAAAATAGAATGCAAGAAATTGCTATTGGCAGAAATTTAGCAAAAAAAATAGCCATTAAGTCTATTGCTTAAGTTCCCTGAGGAGGTTTTTCAATGAGTTGTCACAATCCAATAGAAAATATGTCCATACCAAAAGATACAAAAAAAATCGTATTAGCGGGTAATCCTAATGTTGGAAAATCTGTTTTCTTTAATGCACTAACAGGTATATATGTTGATGTTTCAAATTTCCCTGGTACAACAGTAGATATA
Organism: Marinisporobacter sp.; assembly: GCA_025210395.1. Taxonomy (GTDB): domain Bacteria; phylum Bacillota; class Clostridia; order Peptostreptococcales; family Thermotaleaceae; genus Crassaminicella. The sequence goes on along the minus strand of JAOARV010000032.1, from coordinate 67,211 downwards.
AGTATGGGAAAATATAAAGATGCAGTTGTCATGGATACTCCAGGGGTATATGGCGTATCCTCTTTTAATGATGAAGAAAGAGTTGCAAGAGATGTTATTTTATTCGCTGATGTCCTATTAAATGTTGTAGATGCAGTTCATCTCGAAAGAGACTTATTCTTAACACAGCAAATTATCGATATGGGAATTCCTGTAGTAATTGCTTTAAATATGATGGATGAAGTAAAAAGAAACGGTCTTAAAATAGATATCAAAAAGCTTTCTGAAAAGTTAGGTGTAGAGGTTATTCCTACAACAGCTGTGAAAAAAGAAGGTCTAGAAGAAATCAAAGCTGCTTTAGATAGAGCCAAGCCTGGAAATAGGATTCCAGAAATAAAAGATCTAGTAGCAGAAGTAATTGATCATGTAGACGTAGAAGCAGAAGCACTTCTTGTAGTAGAAGAAGATGAAAATGTATTAAAAAGACATGATCTTGAAAATAAATATGGAAAAAGAGAACATATTTATAAGCTAAGACGAGATCAAGTAGATAAAATCGTAGAGGAAATCATTTCAGAAACCAATGACGGAGCTTCTTTTAAAACAAAATTAGGTCGATGGATGTTAAATCCTATAACGGGTATTCCTATTTTATTTTTAGCCCTTTTGATTACTTATCAATTAATTGGTGTATTTGTTGCCCAAACAATAGTAGGGATTACAGAAGAAGTGATCATGGGTCAATATTATCATGATTTTATTATGAGCATCATGACAAATTTCGTAAGTGAGACAAGTTTAGTTGGAAAACTGCTTATTGGAGAATTCGGAATCCTAACAATGGCTCCTATTTACTTATTTGGACTATTACTTCCTTTAGTTGCTGGATTTTATTTTATCCTCTCAATAATGGAAGATTCTGGATACCTTCCTAGAATAGCAGCTTTAGTAGATAGACTTCTTACATTCTTTGGTCTTAATGGACGTGCCATTATTCCAATCATCCTAGGATTTGGTTGTGTTACTATGGCCACCATCACCACTCGTTTATTAGGCTCAAAGAGAGAACGTTTTATTGCTACCATGCTTTTAGGCTTAGCTATTCCATGTTCTGCTCAACTTGGTGTTATCGCAGGACTTATTGCTCCCCTTGGTGCAAAAATGTTTATATTATATGCTCTAACTATTTTTATCGTATTTGTAGTAACAGGAACTATTTTAAACAAGATTATGCCTGGTGAATCTACTGATTTATTAATAGATCTTCCACCTATTCGAATACCTATTTTAAAAAATGTATTGAAAAAAACATACTTAAAGTCAAAACAGTTTATCTTTGAAGCAGGTCCATTATTTGTTTTAGGTGCAGTAATCATTACCGTACTAGATCATACAGGTGCATTAACATCTATTTCTGATGCTCTAGCTCCTGTTACTGTAGGCTTTTTAAAGCTTCCTAAAGAAACAGCTCAGACCTTTATCATGGGAATCATCAGACGTGACTTCGGTGCAGCAGGACTTAGCACTTTAGCACAGCAAGGTCTTTTAAATCCATTGCAAGTAGTCATCTCTCTAGTTGCTATTACCTTGTTTGTACCTTGTATCGCAGCTATTATGGTTATTTTCAAAGAAAGAAGCTGGCAAGAATCTGCCCTTATATGGTTTGGTAGTTTTATCATATCCTTCCTAACAGCAGGATTACTTGCACAGGTTGTTTTATAAAAATATTTGTATAATAAAAAAGCTATCGGAGAATCACTCAATTGATTCATCCCATAGCTTTTTTCCCGAAACTCCTCTACGCTCTCTTTTTTATATTCCAAAATATAACAAATACTAAAATGACAATTCCCATATTAAATAGGATAAACCCGCTATAGGAAAATTTTTCTGTTTCTTCTTTCTCTTTTATTGGTTGATCTGTCTTTTTCGGTTTCTCTTGTTGATGACTTATTCTATATTTTTCTTTTATTTCACTAGGTAATTGGCTCATTTCCTGTTTTGCCCATATTTTAATCACTTGTCCATCTCTTTTTCCTTTTTCCATACCCTTTAACATTTCCATATATCCATCTATATTGCCACTTTTTTTATAGAGCATAGCTAATTGATATAAATTTTTTTCTTCAAAGATTCCATTTGCTTTAAAATAATAAGCTGCATCTTCATATTGTCCTTTTTCCATTAAAATCATTGCTCTATAATAATCAAATAAATGGATCATCCTGATAGCATATTTAGCTATTCGATCCTCTTCATGCTCCTTATATTTTTCTATTTGATCTATATACCTCCATGCATCATCATAATTTTCTTTCTTATATGCATCATACCCTTTTTTTCCTAGATTTTGTATTTTCCATAATTCTTCATCCCTTGGCACAATAGGAATATCTAACAAATCCTTCTTTTCATTTTTTATAGAATTTTTATGATAAAGGCTTATATCAAAATCAGGGTTTAAATCATAAAATTCCCAAGTTAATTTTTTATCCTCTGGCATCACTTTGAAGGCTACTTGATTTTTATAATCTTCATACCCTATTAGTTCAAAGTTCTCTGGATCTAAATCATCTTCAAATTCTATAGTTACTTTTCCATAACCAATTGGATCATTCCAGACACCATCCTTTAGGATATATTCAACTATTTCCCCACCTATTCCATCAAGAGCTAGGTTCACCCAATAGGTATTTTCTACTCTTTTCACTTGTTCTTTATCAAATGTTATTTCTAATACATCCCCATCATAATTATATGAAGTTTTTTGTCCATCTATATATACTTTAAAATCATGCAATTGATGATAATCATTTTTCGTAATAGATCTAGGGAATCCTACTGTAATTTTTTCTTTTTCCCCTGAATTTTTCAAAACAGATTCACTTCGAACATAAGCCATTCCATTTCTCACTTTAATTGCTACTTTTTCAGATATCATTTGAACATCTGTATCAGAAATAGGATATATATTACCAACTCCTGCCTTTAAAGTACTATTGTCTGCATAAACTGTGAAATTTAAAAGATATAATATAATCAATACAATATATAGCTTTTTCATGAATAATCCTCTTTTCTTTATAGAAAAAGAGCTCTAAAATTGAGCTCTTCACCTTATATTTGTGCTGCAAAGCACCAATTACTATTTTCTTTTATAAATTTCAATTTGTATTCATAGGTTTTATGCTCATGATTTTCTTTAACCTTTACATAAGCAACATCTTCACCATCATATATAACATCTGAATAAACTAGTTCTTCTAGCTTTCCTTCTCCATTGTCTGTAATAACACTCTTCAGCCTATATACACTAAAGCCTTGTGGTATATTTCTTTTATAAATTTCACTAGACATGGTATAAATAAGATTAGATGCTTCTTTTTGATCCATATTTCCTGTAGCTGTTCGTACTAATATTTCTTTCCATGCATCTAATGCATTTTGAATATTCGTTAAGTCTGAAAGATTAATAGGCGGTAGCATTTCTAATTCATCTACATTTTCTGTTTCACCATCTTCACTGGCTTCATCAACCTTAAAGACTTCTTGTCTTTCCTTCTTCTCACTGATCATCTGTTGTTGCCTATCTTTTATATAAGCATCTTTTTCTGCATCAGCACATAGAGAATATCCCACAAATATTCCAAGTAATCCTCCCGCTATAGTAAAAGTGAAGAATATCAAAACACCTACTATTATGTTTTTCCCTTCCATACCTCACCTCTTTGCATTTTTGTTTGATTTTCTACATGATTAGTCTATCATACTTCTTCATATTTTTCATTATTTTATTGTAAAAAAACGAAAAAATACAGCTATACTATGCCCTAAATGATACCATAGAACTATATTTTTCAAGATATTTTTATACGCATATTATCAATCAATCTAGTATTTCCAAACTTTACTGCTAATGCAATTAATATCTCTTGTTCTAATTTTTTCATACTTTCAAGATTTTCACTATTTACAACCTCTATATAATCAATATTTGCTAAAGGTTCTCCTTGAATATTTTTAACAATAAAATCCTTTATTTTCAAACCATCACGTTCTCCATTTTCAATCATTTCTTTTGCTTTAAACAAAGATTTTGATAAAATAAGTCCTGCTCTTCTCTCTTCTTCATTTAGATAAGTATTTCTTGAACTTAAGGCTAGTCCATCTTTTTCTCTCACAATGGGACAAGGAATAATTTCTATATCCATATTTAAATCCCTTACCATTTGTTTGATCACTACTACTTGCTGAGCATCCTTTTGACCAAAATAAGCTCTATGAGGTGCTACAATATTGAATAATTTACAAACCACTGTCGTAACACCTCTAAAATGTCCTGGTCTTGATGCTCCACATAATTTTTCCGTTACTTTATAAGTTTCTACATACGTATTGTAACCATTTGGATACATCTCACCTACAAAGGGATGAAAAAGTATATCCGCTCCAGCACTCTTTGCAAGGTTACTATCTCTTTCTAACTCTCTAGGATAACTTTCATAGTCTTCTCCCTCACCAAATTGAGTTGGATTAACAAATACACTCACCACTACAAAATCATTTTCCTCTTTTGCTTTTTTTATCAATGATAAATGTCCTTCATGAAGATATCCCATGGTAGGAACCAATCCAATTTTTTTTCCTTCTCTTTTTTCTTTTTTTATTATTTTCCTTATTTCTTTCACTGTTTCAACAATAAACATCTTTTTTCCCTCCTAAAGTTCTTTGTACGCCCATAGGAAGAGTAATACATTCAATCAACAATATGTTTTGAAATCAAAAAATTCCTTACTGAGTATCTTCTCGCAAGGAATAGACTTTTCCTCATACTCAACTGTCTCTGTCCTAAAGGCTCAAAGCAGATCTATTAAATTTTATTTTCATAATTTTCAATGGTATAGTTCTTACGATACTATCCAGTTTCATTTTAGCACAAGGCTTTTGTTCATACAATAAAGATAATCGTTTTCTTTTATAAAATTTTTTATTCTCTTTTCAGCTGACAATACTATGTATTTCTGCATAATACTACAAGGCATATTGTTACTTTTTAAAGTAAATACTACTTATAAGCTACAAAACGAGGTGAAATTGATGGCAAGAAAACCTGTAGTTAGAGAGGCACGACAAGCTCTTAATCAATTTAAAGCAGAAATTGCCAACGAATTAGGACTTTCTATGGAAAATACCCGTTTAACTAGTAACATTACTTCAAGAGAAGCTGGTAAAAAAGGTGGTAAGCTTGGCGGCCAAATGACTAAGAGATTGGTAGAAAATGCTTCAAGAGATCTAGCTTATAAAAACAATTTACTTCCTCCTGATTTAGATTAAATTAAAAGGATGAACATTTTTGTTCATCCTTTTAATCTCCTACAACTGTAATCAATCTATTTCCTACATCCTTCAGTTTTCTTTCTCCTAATTCGTCAAAAGAAACAACTAGTATCGTCTTAATAATCCCTTCATCTTCATCATATTCATAAGCATAATAATAAGCAAGCATATCTTCTGGCATTAATTCTTCTATTTCAACAGCATATTCATCTGTTCTATTCATTAATTCAGATATATAACCTTCTTCACTTTCTTCTTCCATGCCTAATTCCTCTTCTAATTCTTCCTTAAGAATTTCTATATCACATTGAAGAATGAATGCCAATACATCTTCTCTTTTTGTTCTTGATGTAATGTCCTTCCAGACATCAAATTCAGTTTCATCATGAATGATTTTTACAATTTCTTCTGCATCATATACTTTATTCTCTTCATTTATAATAAAGCTCATATAGCCACCTCCATTTTATTTCACGCCAAAATTAGCAATCAATAGGACATCTTCATCCGTTTCATTTTTAATCCCATGAGGTACACCAGCAGGTGCTGAAATCATAGTTTTAGCCTTTAAGGGAATTCTTTCATCATTTACTAAAACATCTGCAACTCCTTCTAATATATAGAATGCCTCTGTTACATCATGAGTATGTACAAGTATTTCTCCTCCTGGTACTATTTTTATGTACTTATTGGTCACATCCATACCATCTTCTTTTTTTACAAGGTCCTTAGCATAAACGCCTTTAAATTGTGGTACCTCTACCCACTCTATGTCATTTACATTCCAAACGAGCGTTTTCATAACAATTCCTCCATTTGTTTAAACTTGTACAAAATCCTTTTTATCAATTATATCATAAAGTTCTGTTTATCCCTATAAATTAAAAGAAGAATGAATTCCTCATTCATTCCTCTTCCATACACAATAATATTTTTAGAATAATCCTACAATTTCACTATTATCTAAAATATCTATATGATTTGCAGCAGGTACCTTAGGCAGCCCTGGCATAGTCATAATATCTCCAGTTAATACTAATAAAAATCCTGCTCCCGCTGATATTCTAACATTTTTTACGGTAATTTTAAATCCTGCTGGCTTTCCTAAGAGCTTTGGATTATCCGATAAAGAATATTGGGTCTTTGCTACACATATAGGCATTTGATCTAACCCTAATTTCTCGTACTTTTCGATTTCCTTCTCTGCCTTAGAAGTAAAATCAACTCCGTCTGCACCATATATTTCTTTTGCAATAATCTGGATTTTTTCTTTAATAGAAAGCTTCACATCATAAAGAGGTTTAAAATCTGCCTCTCCTGATTCACATAAAGCTATCACTTTCTTAGCAAGCTCTATTCCACCTTCTCCGCCCTTTGCCCAAACATCTGATAAAACTACATTTACTCCTAATTTTGCACACTTTTCTTCAATAAGCTTTAGTTCCTCTTGTGTATCTGTAGGGAATTTATTGATAGCAACTACTACAGGAACACCAAATTTTCTTACATTTTCAATTTGCTTTTCTAAATTTCCAAAACCTTTTTCTAAAGCTTCTAGGTTTTCATGGTTTAATTCTGCTTTTTTGACACCTCCATGATTCTTAAGAGCTCTAGCAGTTGCAACAATTACTGTTGCATCAGGTTTTAATCCTGCAAATCTACATTTTATATTAAAAAATTTCTCAGCTCCTAAATCTGCACCAAAACCTGCTTCTGTTACAACATAATCTGCAAGCTTAAGACCCATCTTTGTAGCCATAACACTATTACATCCATGAGCAATATTTGCAAAGGGTCCTCCATGGATAATAGCTGGTGTATTCTCTAAGGTTTGTACTAAATTTGGCTTAATAGCATCCTTTAATAATAGTGTCAATGCTCCTGTTGCCTTTAATAGATCTGCTGTTACCGGTTCATTATCATATGTATACCCTACAATCATCTTGGATAGTCTTTTCTTCAAATCATCTAAATCATTAGCTAAACAAAGGATCGCCATAATTTCTGACGCAACAGAAATATCAAAGCCATCTTCTCTTGGAACCCCATTGGTTCTTCCACCAAGACCTACTACAATATTTCTTAAGGCACGATCATTCATATCTAAACATCTTTTCCATGTAATTCTTCTAGGATCAATATTTAATGGATTTCCTTGTTGTAGGTGGTTATCTAAAAGGGCTGCTAATAAATTATTTGCAGTTGTAATAGCATGGATATCTCCTGTAAAGTGAAGATTAATATCATCCATAGGTACTACCTGTGCATATCCACCTCCAGCAGCTCCTCCCTTCACTCCGAAGGAAGGTCCTAAAGATGGCTCTCTAAGAGCTGTAATAGTCTTCTTACCAATTTTATTTAGTCCCATGCTAAGTCCTACATTCGTTGTGGTTTTTCCTTCCCCTGCTGCTGTTGGGTTAATAGCTGTCACTAGTATAAGTTTTCCATCTGCCTTGTCTTCTAATCGTTTATATACATCTAAGGAAATTTTTGCTTTATATTTACCATATAACTCTAAATCATCTTCTTCAAGACCTATTTGTTTTCCTATTTCTAAAATAGGACGCATCTTTGCTTCTTGAGCTATTTGTATATCTGTTTTCATCATAAGCACCTCCGTAATTATGTATATTTTTATCAAATTGTATCATATTATTCGTTATTTTACAATTGTTATTTCGTATACAAACTCAAACATTCGTGTTTCAGGATCTTCTTATATCCTTTTCTTACAAACTTCTTTTGTTCTTTTGAATTCATATTTTAATAATACCCTATCCACCATGCTTTTCTATTATATATATCTTACCATAAACTTTTTTCCTATACACTAACAGATAACTTTCTTCAACTTTTATAAGTTATTAAAGAACAAGAAAAGGGTAAGCTTTACGCTACCCTTTTCTTATGATGAGTTGTGGGTGGGAATAAGGTGTATTTAAAAGCCAAAAGACTTTTAAATGAAATGGATTTGTTTCCATTTAAAGTTTTTCCCAATCTATAAAATTTATACCCATTTTAAATTATTTTTTATAAAATTTCCTTACTTTTTCACTAAGTCTATATATTGGAATATTCTAACGTAAATGTTTTCACCAATACAGGAAATAATATTATTGAGGTGATGAATATGAAAAAAATATTATGTATACTAACTTTATGTACTTTATTATTCTCTGGTTGTACTTCTCCACAGCAAAGACCCAATCCAGTACCTGAAAATGATATTTATCGAAATGAAGTACCAGAAGACAAAATGTATCAAAGTGAAGTTCCACAAAAGAAAATGTATGAAGATGACATGCGTAAAGATGCACTACGTGAAAAGAAAATGATTGAAGACAATAAACCTATGACTTCATCTATTTTCGAGAAAGCTGATGTAGAAAAGGTTCAAATCACAAAGAACAATGCATCTTGTCGTTCAGGAAAAAGCGCCAATGCTCCTGAAGTGAAAAAACTCCCTAAAGGAAATGTTTATGACGTTATTGGACAACTTGGAAATCAATATGTAGTACAGACAGAAGATGGAAAAGTTGGTTGCGTAAATCCTTCTGATTGCAAACCACAGGTAGAAGGGCCTAAGACAACTACACCATCAGATCAACCTAATCAAACTGCTACTGATAAACAAGAAGAAAATACTTCAAGACTTACTAGTGATGAACAAGAAATGCTTAAGCTTGTCAACGAAGAAAGAAGAAAGAACGGCTTAAAACCATTAACACTTGACATCTCTATCAACAATGTAGCCCGACTAAAATCTCAAGATATGATTGATAATAATTATTTTAGTCATAACTCTCCTACTTACGGCAGTCCTTTTGATATGTTAAAGCAATTTGGTATTAAATACCTTACTGCCGGTGAAAATATAGCAGGAAATCCTTCTGTTCAAAGTGCTCATAATTCTCTTATGAATTCAGAAGGACATCGAAAAAATATTTTAAATCCCAAATTTACCCATATTGGAATCGGTATAAAAGATGGCGGTAAATATGGAAAAATGTATACACAAATGTTTGTAGGTAGATAAAAAAAATAATCTCCCACAATTGAGAGATCGAAAAAAATTAGAGGAAAAATTTTTGAAAAATCTAACTAACTAGACCATTTTAAAAGATAGCAGATAGATTTTTTTCAAGAAATATAATAAAACCCTGTCAGAAGACAGGGTTTATTAGCTTAAAAAGTATCACAAATTCAACTAATACCTCCCCTTCCCACCGAAGGTAGTAACTTACGCTATAGGCAGGTCTCCTGACTTATGAATCAACCTACTTCCTCTACCTTCCCGTTTTCACAGTGGTAATCATAAGGTTTCGTCATCATTTACAGTAGCGGGGGCTGTGACGGATTTTCACCGTACTTCCCTATTAAACCAAAATGGCACCTAAAGAATTATACTTATTTACTTATGATAAAATTTTAACATTTTTATGTTAAAATGTCAATATCAATATTTATTTTTTACTTTCTAAACTAATAAAACCCTATAGATTTCTCAACAAAAATAATTTGTGATGAATTCTTCTAAAGCCTTGAAAATATTATTTTACCCTTGTATCTTTTGAATAAAAATAATACCACCTTTACGAAAATGTCAAGTATCATCTTAAATTAAATGCATAAATGAAAAAACTATAATCATTCCAATAAAAATAACTTAAGACATGATCGTCTTAAGCTATTTTTTAACTTTTTTAAAGCTTTTTAGATATAGCCGCAAAGATTGCAATAATCCCTATTCCGAGTAACATAATCGGACCAGAACCACTTTCAAAACCTTGACGAATTCCATTTGCAGCTACTAAAAGAATTGTAATTGGAATGATATATTTAACTAATGGATACCATAGTCCAAACAATGGAAATTCTATATCACCATTATTTGTAATTTCACCATGTAAATCGTCTTTCTTTAATCTCCAACCTGCGAAAATACATAATAACATTCCACCGATTGCTAAGAAAATCTTATCTGTTAATAAGTCAAATATATCAAATGCACCTTTTCCAAATAATGTCGGTCCTACGCCTCCTAATGATAAAGAAGCTAAAATACAAAGTAATGCCATCATTGTTGCTGAAGAAAATACTGCTTTCTTTCTAGAAAATTGCTTTTCGTCAATTAAGAATGCAACAACAACTTCTAATAGGGAAACAGAAGATGTTAGGGCAGCTACTGTAAGAGCGATAAAGAATAACGTTGCAAACATTGGTCCCATGGCTCCCATTTCAGCAAACAAAGTAGGTACAACAACGAAAACTAATCCAGGTCCTGCAGCTGGCTCTATACCAAAGGCAAACATTGCTGGGAACATGGCGATACCCGCTAATAATGCAACAGCTGTATCCATTGAAGTAACAATGGCTGCATTTTGTACAAGATTTTCACTCTTAGAAAGGTATGAACCATAAGTGATCATACATCCCATACCTAATGATAATGAGAAAAATGCTTGACCTAAAGCTGCAAGTATAACACTACCATCCAATTTAGTAAAATCAGGCTTAAATAAGAATTCCATACCAGCCATTGCACCTGGTAATGTTAATCCCTTGATTGCAATAACAATTAAAATACCAAATAATAAAGGCATTAATACTTTTCCAGCTTTTTCAATTCCAGAAGATACACCTTTTACAACAATCACTACATTTAAGATAAGATATAATACCATCCACATAAGGGGCTGACTAGCATTGGTAATAAACCCTCCAAAAACATCACCTATAGCAGCAGGATTATTTAATAACCCTCCCATTACTTTAAATACATACGCAAGTGCCCATCCTCCGACTACAGGATAAAAGCCCATGATTAAAAAACCACTTAAAACGCCTAAAACTCCTGCAAATGTCCATCGTCTATCCTCTGATTTGAATGCACCAACAGCAGCTAGTTGTCTTCTTCTACCTACTGCAAATTCTGTAAGCATAACACTAAAACCTATAAGTGCAACAAAAACTAAATAAACTAAAACAAATGCACCTCCACCATTTTCTCCTGCCGTATATGGGAATTTCCATATATTTCCTAATCCTACTGCAGAACCAGCTGCAGCCATTATGAAGCCAATTTTCGAGCCCCAATTTTCTCTTTTTTGCATAATTTTCCTCCCCTCTTAATATTACTTTCATCATTTTTGATATGAAAGCAAATTGCTTTTATGCATATCTTACTTGCCAATTATGTCATAAAAATATATTCTTGTAAGATTTTAGATGACCTATTGGACTTTTTAAAAAAAATTAGAATATTGCATAAATTTTTATTTATTATATCACACTTTTTCGCTTTAATCTAGAAAAATTTTTGATTATCACTTACCTAAATCCCCTATAATTCTCCCCCTTTACCATAAGTATATGGATAATTCCCCTATTTTATAACTATTTTACCTTTTTTTTCAAGGTTGTGCGTTCAAAAACAACACCTCGAACCTTTGCGAGAAAATTCTTACTATAGCAATTCAACAAACATTTTTTTACTGATTACTACTATAAATGATTAACAATCTGAATCCAACAAAAAAAGAGCAAAAATGTTTTTTTCATTTTTACTCTTTAAACTGTTTTTTTATGAATTCAATTTTTATTTTTTCTCATGCACCCTTGTCACATTTTTTAATTCTAAAGCACCTGTTTTATCTTTTCTAAATTCAAGAGATGCTTTACACTTTTCATGAGTTTGAGGTAAAAACATATCTAGATCCTTTATACTTCCCTTTTCTAAGAGCTCCTTAATCATTGTAGCTGTTAATTTTTGACTATATAAATCAAGGCTATTTTTCCAGACAGTAAATTTACATCCATTTTTCCAATTGCTACAATAAAAAGCTTTTGTATTTTCTAGAATTTGTCCGTCTTTACAAGCTATACAAGAGCCTAAGCTATTTTTTCTTTTGCTAGGCGTATATTCTACATCACTTTCACTGCTTGGAATCGTAACAAAAGTATTTGATCTGTTTCCATAATCATTTAAGCTCAATACTTTTTGTGTATTTTTTCTTATATAAGCTTCTAATTTTTCCATATATTCATCTGTATTGATTTCTCCATTAGCAACCATCATCAAGCCCTTTTCCCAGCTTGCAGTAAGGGCTGGATTAAGAAGTGATCGAATGGATCCATTTACTACATCATAAATCATTTCTCCCATTAATGCTGGTGTTAATATTTGTGTCTTTTTATTTAATTTTACATATCCAATTTTTTGAAGTTTTTTAAGAATTTCAGCCCTTGTGGCACTTGTACCTATACCACTTCCCTTGATTTGTTCTCTTAACTCTTCATCTTCAATGATCTTTCCTGCATTTTCCATAGCTAAAATCATAGAACCAGAATTATACCTTTTGGGCGGAGTTGTTTCTCCTTCTTTGATTAAAAAATCAAGAATCTTTACTTCTTGACCCTTTTTTAATTTTTTGAGGGTTTCTATATTTTCAGCTTTTTCACCTTTTCCCTTTTTCCCATCATTTAATATTTTTAAATAACCTTCCTCTATACAAACCTTTGAAGAAGTAAAAAAACGTTCCGATTGTACTTTTGTAGTAATAGATAATTTACTAAATACTGCTTGAGGATAGAAAATTGCTAAAAAACGCCTTACTACTAGGATATAAATCCTTTTTGCGTAATCTGATAATCTATTAAAATTAGTCATCCCTTGTCCTGTAGGAATAATGGCATAGTGATCGGTGATGGCCTTATCATTTACATATTTCGTCTTTTCTAAGTTTTTATAAAGATTTTCATCCATTATTTTTTTGACAAAACCATCTATTTCTTGGTCTTTGCTATCTAACTTACATACCTTCTGCATGTTTAGAAGCCCTTTTATATTTTTGTGAATTTCTTTTGCTACCGCTTTTGATAAAACCCTTGCATCTGTCCTTGGATAAGTGAGCATTTTCTTTTCATATAATCCTTGTACGATCTCTAGTGTTTCATCTGGACTTAATTTAAGTTTTTTAGAACATTCATTTTGGAGCTCTGCTAAATTGTATAATAATGGTGGATTTTTCTTTTCCTTTTTTCTTTTTACGTCCTCAATAGTTGCCATCATCTCACTATTTATTTTTAGCTCTTTAATAAATTTTTGTGCTTTTTCTTTTTCTCTAAAACCAATATCTTTAAATAACAAATTGGATAGATAAAAATGAGAGCCTTCTACTGCTTTCCATTCTCCATCATAATCAAGAGCATCCTTAAATTGAAATTTTGATAAAACTTTATAATAAGGCGTCTTGATAAAATCTCTAATTTCTCGCTCTCTTTGTACGATCATACCAAGTACACAAGTCATAACTCTTCCTACAGCAATGACTACATATTTTTTTCCTAGCTTCTGACTGATTTTCCTACTATAACTTAATGTCAATAACCTTGAAAAATTGATCCCCATAAGATAATCTTCTTTTGCCCTTAAATAAGCCGCAGCTGATAATTTATCATATTCAGATAAGGGTTTTGCATTTTTTACACCTTTTCTGATTTCCTCTTCCGTTTGAGAATCAATCCATACTCTTCTTTTTACTTTATTCTTCACACCAACCATTTCATCTACCAATCTATAAATATACTCCCCTTCTCGCCCAGAGTCTGTACATACATAGATGGTAGATACATCTTTTCTTTTCATCTGTCTTTTTACAATATCAAATTGTTTTTTTGCACTTTTTATGACTTCATATTTATATTCCTTTGGTAAAAAAGGCAAATCTTCTAATCTCCATTTTTTAAGCTTCTCATCATACTTTTCAGGATAACTCATATTCACTAAATGACCAACACACCAGGTAATTACTGCCTTTTCTGATTCTATAAAGCCATTACTCTTTGTCCCTTTTATATTTAGTACCTTTGCAAATTCTAAAGCAACACTTGGTTTTTCTGTTATAAACAGCGATTTACTCATCCTAACACTCCAATTCAAATACCTTTATTCTTCGTAAAAATATGGAGCAAGTAACTTGCTCCATATTATATACAATCATTTTTTATTTCATACAAAACTTTCTTTATTTATTATAATCAATATCTTACTTCCTTGTAAAGCTTTCAATATAACCAGCCACTTTCTAAACATTCTAATCCAACACGAAGAATAAATTACTCCATTCCAAGAATTAAATTTAAATTATAGTTAAAATCATTTCAAAGACATAGCTTTCACTTCCTCAATCAATCTCTCTTTTGTATTCAATTGTGGATCATCTAAAACTTTGTCTAATAAGCTATTGAGTATTTTACCCATTTCCTTTCCTGATGCTATACCTAAATCCATTAAATCCCGTCCATTAATGACCAAATCCTTTACGCTTAAAGGTTGCTCCTTTTCCATAATCTCTTTATATAATTCCCTCATCTTTTCAATATCATCAAACACATGAGGTCCTTTACTTCCCAATATATCAGCAGTTTGTAATTGAAATAATCTTTCTATGTTGTCTATTCCCACTCTATTGATTAGCCTTTTTAACATTTTAGGAGTCACCTTATCATACCTGCACATATGCTCTTTTACTAAAATTTTCACAAGTTCAATCGTTTTATTATCATATTTAAGTCTTTTTAGTATATTCTCAGCTAGATCCATACCTTTCATATGATGATGATAAAAATGACCAATATTGTTTTCATCTAAAGAAAAACATGAGGGCTTCCCTATATCATGCAATAATGCCCCTAGCCTTACTACCAAATCTTTTTCTGTATGGTCTAATACACTCATCATATGATCAAATACATCTTGATCATGGTGAGGATTTCTTTGTTCAAATTTTATACATGCTTCTAACTCTGGTAATATATATTGTAATAATCCACTTTTATATAATAATCTAAATCCATTAGAAGGCTTATTGACTAATAGCATCTTATTCAGTTCTTCTCTTATTCTTTCTTTACTAATATTTACAATATTTTTAGATAATTGTCTTATAGCCTCAAAGGTGTCTGTTTCAAGAGTATATCCAATCTGTGAACAAAACCTTACCCCTCTTAACATTCTCAAATAATCTTCACTCAATCTTTCTAAAGGCTTTCCTACGCATCTAATTTTTTTATTTATTATATCTTCCATTCCACCGTAATAATCAATTAATCCTTCTTCTCTACCATATGCCATGGCATTGATAGTAAAATCTCTTCTTTTCAAATCTTCTCTTAAATTATTTGCAAATGAAACTTTTTCAGGATGCCTGCCATCAATATAATCTTCCTCTATTCTATAAGTAGTCACTTCAAAGGATTCATCCTCTATAACGATAGTTACCGTACCATGTTTTAATCCTGTAGGAATAACTTTAAAGGAATTAAATATTTCTAGCATTTTTTCTGGAATACAGCTCGTACATAGATCCCAATCATTAGGAATTCTCCCTAAAATACTATCTCTCACACATCCACCTACAATATATCCTTCATATCCATGTTTATTTAAAACATCTAATATACGCTGTACTTTTTTAGGAATTTCTATTTTCATTTTATTGCGCTCCTATTGATTTCTATCATTAATTTTTCAATCATTTTTAAACTAAGTTTTAATCGTACAATAAAAAACATCCAACCTCAATCTAGTCAGATGTAATTTATTATATATCATTTCAACTTATTTTTCTCTTCTAATCTTCCCATATTTTCTCGTCCCTATCATCAAACCTAACTCATATCCATTTTTCTATTTTTTCTATTGATTACAATCGACCTACCTACAACGGATGCAACTACAATAATCCCTCCAATGAACGCCCATTTTCCTGGTTGTTCTCCAATAAATACAAAAACCCATACTGGATTAAGAAGTGGTTCTATAATCGGAATAAGAATTGCTTCAATAGCTGACACTCTAGGTACCGCTTCAGAATAAAATATAAATGAAATACCCAACTGAAATACACCTAACAAAACAAGCCCTACTATACTTTGCATACTAGGAATAGATTTTAAAATAAAAGGAATACTAGCAATTAATGTTATGCAATTTCCCCAAAAAATCATTTCACTAGCTGTTCCTTCTTCTTGTAGCTTAAGCATAATCACTTGTCCTGAAAAAGCAATTCCGCATGCTAACGCTACCAAATTACCAATCATTTCTCCTCTCTCTAAATCTCCAATGAAAAACATAATCATTCCCACCATTACAAAAAAGATTGCTACCCAATCAATTGATTTTACCTTTTCCTTCAAAATCCATCCAGATAAAATAGCGACCCATATGGGTGCAGTATACTGAAGTAATATTGCATTTGCCGCCGTAGTTAATTTGGTTGCTATTATAAAAAGAATAGCCATACTAGCATACATACAGGCTCCTATTACTTTTAGTTTATTCAACTTAAATAAGTTCTTTTGTTTTCTATTCTTTTTATTCCCACGAATATACAAATACATGACTAAAGCAGCAATACCACTTCTTACCCCTGCAATAGCTATAGGATTCCAATCCACCAATTTTATCAATATCCCTCCTGTACTCCAAAGTACAGAAGCTATTATTAAAAATATTAACGCTTTACCTCTTTCATTTTTCATACGATCCCTTCTTTATTATGTCTTTTAGCACATATTATCATAATTTCCGCATAAAATCTATGCCTATTTTTATTGATTTTTTCAATACTTTTGGATACCTTATAACTTTCTATCCTCTTAAAATCCAACGGGTATTGCCAATAGGTACCATATTACAAATAGCATAGCTAATCCTACAAAATAAGCAATTGTATAAGGAATGCATAAAGAAATAATTGTTCCAACACCCACTTTTATTTTATTGTCTGTATTATACATTTCTAATAGACTAATCATAATAGGCAAATAATAATCCGTTGGTGAAATACAATTGGTAACCGTATCTCCTATTCTATAGGCTAGTTGAACAATTCGAGGGGAAATATTCATTGTATTAAATATAGGTATAGCTATGGGTGCAATAAATAACCATTTAACAGAAGAGCTAGAGATTACTAGATTCAAGAGTGACACAATAACCATAAAAAATATTAAAATAATGATGGGAGGCATATGAATTTTCAATAGCAAGTCTGATACAAGAATTCCCATCCATGAATCTAAATTGCTATCCCTCAAAACTTTTACAAAAAGTGCAGCTGGCAACGCCGTCACAATAAAAATCTTTGCTCCAGTAATTCCACTGGCAAATAGTTCTGGAATTCTATCTATTTTTTTTATCGTACCCGATGTCATCCCAAACACTAATCCTGTAATAGTAAAATAAAAGAAAATAATCCCTACAATATTTGAAAAGATAAATCTAATATTCAATCCTGATATACCTTGGCTTGCATTGTAATATTTAATCATCACTAAAAGCACTATAAAGTATAAAAAATTAGCATACACTAAATATTTCAAGCCCTTTTTTTCCCTATTACTCAACCGATTCCTATTATAATAATCCATATTATAAAGATGCTCTGGAGCTTTCAAAATTTTTTTAGTATATTTTTCTGTAATCAACATAGTTACAAGGATAATAACCAAACAACCTACAAACATAAAATACCAATTGCTAAATGGATTAATCGTAGCATTCATTCCTAATCCTAAAAGGACTGTATTGGTGATTTCAGAAAGTATAATATCTGTTCCTGCGATAAACATATTTAAAGTAAATCCCCCATTGACAGATGCATAGCCTACAATAATTCCAATCCAAGGATTAAAATTTAATGACTGAAAAAGTGCCGCAAATAATGTAGGAATTACTATAACTCCCACATCAGATACAATATTGCTATTTACTCCTATGAATGCTATAAAAAAGATCATCATTCTAATTGGGATTTTAGTTGATACACCTCTTATAATAGCCGAAATAGCTCCAGATCCCTGAAAAACACTGATTCCCATAAAAATTAATATAACAACAGATAGGGGCTTAAAATACAAAAATACTTCATCCATATCTCCAATCAAGCTAATGAAATATTCTATATTAGCTAAATTATTAATTTGCAGCCTTGTAACAACTGAATCATTAACAAAATAGCTCTCCTTACCAGATACTATAAAAGACAATAGAATGGTTATGAGGATCAATATGGTGAATGACCAAAAAGGATGCGGTATTTTATTCGCCAACGCTTCCAATTTTTTTGTTAGACTTTTATAATCAATTTTACTATCTCTCATTTATAGCCTCCTCTTAAAATACGGTTATTCATCATTTCTATCCTTCTATATAAATACTCCCTATATAGAATAATAACACAATATGTAATATAATAAAATTACTCAAATAAATTAGCAGAGGTGATACAATTGACTGAAAAACATAACATAAAGCGCATTACTATGATGCGACAATTCATTGATACTGCTTTTCAAATGGCTCAAGAAGAAAATTTTGAAGCTCTAACAGTTCGAAATTTAGCTGCTAAAACAAATTATAATAGCTCTACAATTTATTATTATTTCTCTAACTTTGATAATTTATTGACCTTCGTAGCCCTTAAATATTTAAGTGAATTTTTTAAAGAACTTTGGTATATTGAACAAAACTATGTAAATAGTATCGATTTATTTGTTAAAACATTTAAGATCTTAATTAAATATGTTATTAAGTATCCACAACAATTCCAAATATTACTCTTAGGAAACGATGAAATCATACTTGAAGAGGTCTTAAAAATTTATTATCAAATTTATCCTGATGGTCATATACGAGAACATACTTCCTTTCCAATGATAAAAAGAGGAAATATTACATCTATACCTACTTTAGAGCTATGTATTTCTCATGGACATATTAAAGCTAAAAGTAGGGATAAAATATTAGAGCTTATGGAAAGTATTTTTTATACCCTTATAAAAAAAGCTCTCACCACCACTGATGATGAAGGGCTGCTTGATATTGAAAATAGATACAATGAGTATGTTCGCCTTTTCATTCAATGCTATAAGACACCTCTAGGTATATTGCATACCCCCTGATATTTAAAAATAATGATTCAACGTCAAAATTTGTGATTTAAAACAGATAAAAATCTATCAATAAAATTATACAATTTAATTATTTAAAATGGCTCTAGATCAATACTTTTAAAAATAATATTCTATACACTAGCTCACAAAATAAATTGACAATATTTATAAAACTTACTTAAATACAAAAAAATCGACACACTTATACTTTTTAAACAAGAATTCATTTCCTGTTTTAAAGCTTAAGTGTGTCATAAATATACTAGCAACTCGATAGATCTATTTTCATTTTACTACATAAACATAGATACTCCTGGACCAAGGTCTAACCCTAACATATACCAAACAAATAATAATCCTAATAATCCAATCATATAAGCAATACTATATGGTAAGCAAAGGGATATAACTGTTCCTAGACCTACCTTTCTATTAGGATCTGTATTATACATAGCTAGTAGTCCCATAATAACGGGTACATAATAATCTATAGGAGAAATAATATTTGTACAAGTATCTGCAATTCTATAGGTTGCTTGGGTTAATGCAGGAGAAAATCCTAACATAGAAAACATTGGGACAAAGACTGGTGATATAATCAGCCACTTTGCTGAACCACTAGTAATACACAAATTCATACATGTACAAATTAGAACGAATCCCACTAATAAAGGATATCCTGAAATACTAAGGGATTTAAGTACTTCTCCACCTAAAACACCTATTACAGTAGAAATCTTACTGGCACTGAATAAACTGATAAAGATTGATGCAGGAAGAGCTATAACCATAAACCCTAGTGCGTTAGAAACCCCTTCTTTCATGTACTTTGGTACATCATCCATAGTTTTTATGCTACCAGATCCTTTTCCATATGCCATTGCTAAAGTAAAGAAAAAGAAAAACAATATACTTACAATACTACTCAATAATGGAGATTTTGGAAGAAGTCCACCATCAGCATTTCTAAATAATGCATTTTCAGGTAATGTTAAAGTCAATAATACCACTATGAAAATGATTGCTGCAACCCCTGCATATCTTAAACCTTTCTTCTCTTCTTCCGTTACTTTATGTTCTTCTAATTGACTAGCATCAAGCTTTATTTCTGTTCCACCAAGCTTCTTTCCAATATAAAATTTAGTTACTAAAACCGTTGCTCCAACGATTATAAAACAAGATGCAACCATAAAATAATAATTCATCATTGGGTGAACAGGCGCATCAATTCCCAACCCTTTTGTTACAGATTCAGTAATACCAGCTAAAAGGGCATCTGTTCCTGCAATAAAGACATTTGCACTAAATCCACCATTTGCAGCAACATATCCTGATATGACTCCTATCCACGGATTAATTCCTAATGATTTAAAGACGGCTCCAGCTACAGCAGGTACTACAATGACACCTGCATCTGAGGCTAAGTTTGCATTTACTCCTACTAAAGCAATAATAAGAATCAACATGGATGCCGGTGCTCCTAATATGGTCTTTCTAATCAATGCAGAAAGCATCCCTGTTTGCTCTAACATTCCTACACCAAGCATCATAATCATTACAAGCCCTAAAGGTGCAAAACCTGAATAAGTATTTGTAAAATTAGTAAATAACCCTTGAATGTTTTCTTTACTTAATAAATTATTTACTCCTATAGTTACTTCAGTTGGCGCCTCTGTTGCAATTTTTGAAGCTTTTAAATAGGTTACCTCAACACCTGCTTTCGACATAACAAAAGATAATACCATTACAAAAATAGATAAAGATACAAACAGCCAAAATGGATGTGGCAATTTATTCCCTATTCTTTCTACCCCATCAATAAATTTGTCAAATAGTGACTTTTTCTTTTGATTGCTTATTTTTTCCATTAAAATCCTCCTTTTTATTTTTTATCCTGAAGTTGCTGTACCAGCTTTACAAAAAGTTCTACTGATGGCAACATAACAGACTCATCAAAGTCAAATGCATGATGATGAAATCCACCTACAAAATCTGCTCCTAAACCAATATACGTTCCTATTCCACCATTTTTTTGAACTCCTCTAATCATATCTGATGCATCATCGGTTCCACCTACACTACCAATAGGTTCAAATTCTTGAAACCAGCCTATTTCTTTAGCACAATTTAATACTAGCCCTATAGCTTCATCATCACTTTCAGCTGAAGGTGTACTTCCCACGTGTTCAATATCACACTCTATTTGATACGTTGCAGCTACTCCTTTTACTATTGATAACATTTTATCTTCCCCATAATTAGCAACCGTATCATTCTCACCTCTTACTTCAATTTCTAAATAAGCATTGGGAGCAATTGTATTCCTTGAAACACCTGCCCTTAGAACCCCTACATTAACACGCATCATTCCTTCACTATGGGGTGCAATAGCATGAATATTAAGGGCTGCTGTACTAGCAGCAAGTAAAGCATTTTTCCCAGCATGAGGATCTCCACAAGGATGTGCAGCTTTTCCCGTATAAGTGATGTTGTATCTTCTATTATCTAAAAAATCCTTTACTCCACAGATAATTCCTCTTGACTTTAATCCTAATCCATCTAATTTCGTTAATCCTATATGTCCTGCAAAAAAATAATCTACATCCTCTAACACTCCTCTTTTTACAATTCCCCTTGCACCCCCTCCACCTTCTTCTGCAGGTTGAAAGATCAGTTTTATTTTCCCTTTCAAAGTATCTTTTATAGACATGAGTACTTCTGCAACTCCAAGTCCAATAGCAGTATGTCCATCATGCCCACAAGCATGACAATATCCTTCATTTATAGATCTAAAACCATTCTTTTTTGGAAAATGTTTTCCTTCATCTGATTCTGTAATTGGCATAGCGTCCATATCAAACCTAAAAGCGATTGTTGGTCCTTCTTTTTTTGTATCAATAATACCAACAACACCAGTCATCCTATCCATTCGTTTAATCATATCTTGATTGGCACCTTGGTCAATAGCTCGTTGTATTTCTTTTTTTATATTTTCATGGGATGGATAACTAAATTGAAAACCTTTTTCCATAATATCAAGTCCCATTTGTACTTCCACACCTAATTCTAAAAGTTTCTCAGCAACCTTACTAGATGTTCTAAATTCTGTCCATTTTATTTCAGCATACTTATGAAAATCTCTTCTGTATTCAATTAATTTCTCTTCTAATCTTTTTGAATATAATGTCATTTCTCTACTCCTCCTTTTGCCTTCATTTCATATTTTACTCTCGTTTTTCCGAATTGTCAGTATTTTTATCACATTTTAACATGTTGGAAAATAGAAACCCTTTAATGCTTTGTTTTTACACGTTTCTAGTATGTTTTATTTTATTTTCAAACATGTTTAAAACATACTTTTAACACCTAATATTTGAAATTAAGCCTTAAATATAAAAAACATCTCACTGTGTTTTAGTCAGATGTTTTTGATTTTAATATCTATATCAAAGTATTGAAGTAATGTATATATAGTAAATTTTCTAGAGCTATCTTTATATCCAATTAAAGTACATACTTCTTCTACTTCTTTAATCCTTAATTATTCAATAATAGATGCATTAAAACCAGATTCTTTTATCAGCCAATCAAATAACTTATTCATCTCCAGTGCAGAATCAATCATGTCTTCCGGATGCCACTGAACACCTATTATTTTTTTACCCATATTAGATTCAATAGCTTCAGTAATTCCATCTTTGGATACAGCACAAATCTTAAGCTCTTTCCCTAGTTCTTTAACACTTTGATGATGAAGGCTATTAACAGATAAGTTATCTGTATGGAAAATATTTTTCAGCACGGAGTCTTCACTTAAACAGATTTTGTGGATACTGTGAGAACGCCCTCCAGTTTGAACATGCTGATAAACATCTTTACATTGAGATTCTATATCCTGGAACAAAGTGCCACCCAAACCAATATTAATAACTTGAAGACCTCTACAAATACCTAATATTGGCTTATTTAGCTTTTGAACAGCTTTAAACAATTCCAATTGAAATGTATCTAACTCTGGTTTAATTGGACCTAGTTGAACATATGGCTCTTCACCATATTGTTTCGGATCTATATCTTCTCCTCCTGTAAATAAAAAGCCATCATAAAGTGAAGCTTGTGCTTCAATAATTTTCGTATTTCCAATACAAGGTATTATGCTAGGAATTCCTCCTGCCCTTTCTATAGCTCTAACATAACTACGATTAACATAAAACCTATCAATTTCACCATATATTTTAGTTGGTGTCTTTAGAGTATTTCCTACGATCCCAATAACTATTTTTTTCATACGTAATCTCCTTTAATCATTTTTTATAACCCATTTTGAAAATACAAACCAGTTAAGAAATTCAATATTTTCAGTCTTCACAATTTAATAATTTTCTTGAATCTAACTTTATTGCTTCAATTTTTTATTTATAATTAATAGATAGAATTAAATAATTAACCTGTTGTACTAGTAAAAACTTACAAATAGAAAAACTCCAGCGAATCATGTTGACCTATCATTCATAAGCGCGAAGTAATTAAGACAGAAGGATAACATATGCTGGAGCTTATTAAGAAATATTCTATCAAAGAAATCAGTGATTTAAAAAACTTCATTACTGTCACCTATATCCTAATTGATGATATTTACCATGAGATTACTTCAGCTAATGATGCTTACTTTACATACTTATTTAAACGGCTTATCTTATTTAATAAAATCAATTTTTTCCTCTGTTGGTTTTGGTGTTGCTAATGATACTACTACAAATACAATTAATCCTGAAAGGGAACCTGTAATGTTTGATGGTAATCCAAGAATGCCTGAAACATTTCCTTTTAAAACAAATTCTGATATTGAACCAACTACTATAGCAGTAATAATTCCCGCAAAAGCTCCTTGTGCATTCCCTCTTTTCCAAAATGTTCCTAAGATCATAGGGAAGAATACTGCTGTTGAATAAAATAAACCTGCTACGTATACTATTTGTATTAAATCTTTAAAGAACAAAGCAAAACCAACGGCCAATATACAACAAGCCAAAGTCACAATTCTTGAAATGCGCAGAGTACTCTTATCATCAGCATCTTTATTTATATAAGGTTTATAAATATCATTAACGAATAAATGTGTTATTGCCATTAGTTTTGAATCAGAAGTTGACATTGTAGCTGCAAATATTCCACCTAATGCTATTCCTGCTAATCCTTTAGGAAGTACTTCCTTTATTAATAGTGGATAAGCTGCATTTGTATCAGCTAATCCAGGCATCATTACGGAAACTACTATTCCAATTAACCCAACTGCTGCTCCATAGAATATATAGGTTACTCCTGTAAATACATAAGCAAATTTTGCTGTACTAGTATCTTTAGATGCAAAAACTCTTTGCAGGAAAGCTTGACTGGTAGAATACGTGAAAAAACACATTATGATCCATGAAATAGGCTTCCAATAACCTATTGCTTTAATATTAAAGAAATCATCTGGTACAGAATTTATTAGTTCACCGAAACCACCTACATTACTTAAAGCCAATGGAAGAACTATAAGAATAGACCCTATTAGTACAAAAAATTGAAATACGTCTGTATTCACAACAGCTAATAGCCCTCCACCCATTGTATATAAAAGTACAAATATTACACTTAATCCTAATGCTAAGTTTTGATCAATACCTGCTATAACATTTAATGCTACGGCAGCAACTACAAACTGCGCTGACAATGATGCAGCTCCTGAACAAATTTGCATTACTGAAGAAAGCAATCTTGATCTTTTATCATATCTTCGTTCCAAAAACTCTGGTCCTGTAGATACTGCTAAAGGTCTTAATTTTTGGACAAAGAAAAGTCCTAGAATAATAAATGCTGGTGCTGCACACCAATTCCACCATGCTCCTGCAATACCAACGGTATAACAATATGCTACAGCTCCTATAAGACCACTTCCTCCAAGGTCAGATGCTGCCATACTAAGACCTGCTTGCATTTTCCCTAAAGATCTTCCAGCGACTAGAAAATCCTCCGAATTTTTGATACTTTTTGATGAACGATAACCTATATATGCGACTGCTACAAATACAAAAATTACACCTAAAATATCTAATATATTCATAAAATAATCCCTCCAAATTAGCAATGTATTTTTTTCATAAGACCAAGCATATTATTTAGCATTTATCACCCCTTTCTATTAATTTTTTTAATGAGATTCATGCATAAATCTATTGTTGCTATTAATGCATTTTCATCAAAGTCAAATTTACAATTATGTAATGGTTGAGAACTATCTGCACCTATTCCAAAATATACTGCTTCCCCTCCTCTTTCTTGTACTCTTTTCATCATTACAGTTGCATCATCACTACCACCAACATTTCCATAATCATAAATTTCTTTGAACCATTCTACAGTTTCTGCAGCTTCTTTAACTAGTTCAATCATATGTTCATCAGAATTACCACTTGGTGTTCCCCCATAATCAATTAATTCGTACTTTAAGTCATACATATTAGCTGCAGACTCTAATATTGTTAAAATACGGTTTTTGCCATATTCTGTTATGTTATCATTTTCACCCCTCACTTCAAGCTTTATATGTGCATTCGGAGCAATTGTATTTCTACCAACGCCAGCATGGATTTCTCCTACATTAACTCTAAATAAACCTTCTTCGTGTGGGGCTATAGAATGTATATTTAATGCTGCTGTACATGCGGCAAGAAGTGCATTTTTTCCTTCTTGTGATGCACCGCAAGGATGTGCAGCATTCCCCTCGAAATAAACATCATAACCTTTAATACTTAAAAAATCACTGCATCCTGCTGCTAAGGTATTAGATGGTAAAGGTTTTCCTTCATGGCTTAGACAAAGGTGCATTGTAAATAAATAATCAACTGTATCTACTACGCCTTTCTTTACCATCGAAGCTGCTCCAGGACCTCCTTCTTCTGATGGTTGAAATATAAGCTTAATAACTCCTTTCAATTCCTCTTTCTTTCCGATTATTTTTTCAGCTAATCCTAGACCAATAGCAGTATGTCCATCATGCCCACATGCATGAACACTATTTTCATTTACTGAAGCAAAACCTTCATCATAAGGCCTATGTCCTTTTTCATGGATTTCATAGTTGCATAAAGCATCTATATCGAATCTAAATGCTGTAGTAGGGCCATCAATACCTGTGTCTAATTCAACAACTAATCCAGGATATCCCTTAGTTTTTTTTACCCATTCTTCTTTAGCTCCTTGTTTTACGGCTCTTTTCATTTCAATTTCTTTTTCTTCTTTATTAAGTCTTACTGGAACTATAATTATATTTGGATCTACTACTTCTAAGCCCATTTTTAAATTATTGTATCCTAAAGAATTTAAAACTTCTGCAATTCTTGCAGTAGTTCTAAATTCTTTCCATGACGTCTCAGCATATTTGTGAAACTCTCTCCTATAACCAATAATTTTCTTTTCAAAATTCTTATCCATTTTTTCTCTCCTTGTAATATTATTTTTTTGAATTTCTAATATTTATGATATCCCTCCAAAATAGTATAATATAGTTATCTATACACCAACAAAAGGATATACACATCTTTTTTTAAAGCAAATCACTCTATTACTTTTCCTAAAATTACAAATTATCTACTATGTGTTCTGATTTGATTTTAAATACTTCTGCTAGAGTTATTCCTGTAATTGTTGCTTTAACTTTGACTAGAATTCTTTGTGTTAGTGGTGTGAATAAGCTTATTCAATAAGAAATTTTATAATTAAAATCTATCCATAACTTTCAATTTCTCATTTCAGAATCTTCTATCGTTTTATTGTGCAAAATTTATGCCAAATTTCTATTTATTGAATCAATAAGAATTTTCAACTCTTTTCGAAAATACTCGTTTAAAAAAACGTTTAATTGGATGAATTCTTTCATCCAATTAAACGTTTTAGTCCAATTTAATTTATATTACTATTTACTAAATTTTTGACAATATGCCGACCTTCATCTGTTAACCGACACCCCACTCTACCTTTTTGAATTGTCATCAAGCCTTTTTTAACTATCTGTTCTAATTGTTTTCTAATTTGATATTCACTCACATCAAAAGTCCCTTCTTGTTTAATCTGATCTCGTAATTTTTGTCGCCCTAAGCTTATACCATGCCGTTCTGATTCATAACACAAACGTAATATAGTCATTTCAAGAAATTCTTTCGAATGATTTTCAGAACAAGAATTTGAATGTGCTAATAAATACGGAGGATATGGCTCTTCTGTTTCTCTCATTAATTTAAAATAATCTGCAATATTTTTAAGTTCTCGTACGTTACCATCCCAGCGATGATCCAGTAATATTTGACGAAGGTGAAAAGGCATGACATAAGAAGGTTCTTTTAAAAAAGTATTGAAAAGTAACAAAATATCCTCTTTACGTTCTCTTAAAGGAGGCACAGTAATAGGCAATACATTAATCCTATAGTATAAATCTTCTCTAAATTGTCTATTTTTCACAGAATCAAATAGATTTTTATTAGTGGCTGATATAATTCTTACATCTATTTCAATAACACGATTACTTCCAATTCTCATGATTTGCTTCTCTTGAATAACTCTGAGCAACCTAGATTGGAGAGAAAAAGGCATGTCGCCAATCTCATCCAAAAAAATGCTACCCCCACAAGCCTGTTCAAATAAACCTTGTTTCCCCTCTTTTCTAGCACCTGTAAAAGCGCCTTTTTCATAACCAAACAATTCACTTTCTAAAAGACTTTCAGGAAGTGCTGCACAGTTTATAGCAATAAATGGACCGTGTTTTCGGGCAGAATGATTGTGTATCGACTGAGCAATTAGTTCCTTACCCGTACCATTTTCTCCTTCAATCAATACGGTTAAATCATTTGCTGCAAAACGTATTGCCTTCTTCAAGCACTGCTTCATTACTTTTGATTTACAAATAATATCATCAAAATTATATTTTGCTCGTTGTCCTTTTGATTCAGACTTTACCCAAATAGAATGCTCTAATTGTTTGATATACGTTACATCACGAAAAACAACAACATATTCTTCAATATTAGAGATATGACTTACTAACTCCTTTGTAACCAAAAAAGATTTTCCATTGATTTCAATAAGTTCATCCATAAAATCCATTTGATTTTCTAAAGCTGTTCCTTCAAGTAAATTTTGAAATTGTGTCTCGCCATCTATAATAGGTTTTTCCAAGTAGTGTTCCACTTGTTCATTGTGAAGTAGTACAAGTCCCTTTTCTGAAATAAGAAGAACACCTTCATGAGAAATAGTAATAATAGTATTTAGTTGTTCTTGCCTTATAATTAACTGTCTATATTGATCTTTTATTCCTTCTTCTAAATTGGCTGTTCTATTTATATATTTCAACAACCTTTTATTCGTATATCTATCATTTATCCCTAATATATTAACAATATTAATCATAGTTGCGGAATCTAAACATCTATTACCTATATCAATAATTTTTTTTATATGTTTTGGCACACGAGAACTTTCTCCTGGTGTAATGGCTATAGTTATATCTGAAAAATTTCTTGTATTATCATAAGGTAATAATTTTAAATTTCTTATTCTTAATTTGTACAGTAGTGAAATTGTCTGAAGCGTATTTTCATAGCAATCATTGACAACAAGAACTGTTGAACCATCTGGTATTTCGAAAATCTTAAAAGCTTCTTCCTCTCTAATCGTTCGAGCGACTATTACAATATTAGCGTCTGGGCTTAAAGCATTTTGTATTTGTTCTACTCGACTAGGAAGCATAAATAACAATACATCACCTTGGACTTGCTGTCCTTCTTCATATTTATTAACATAAACTTTTTCAATGAAGATTTTTTCATTGAAGACTTCCCTTAGATTTCTTTCTATCTCATTACCTACCTGACCTTGAAAATCTGTTACAATGACAATTTTTTTCATTTGTATACCTCCAGTCCTTCATAGAAAAACAATTCTAACAGTATATCTTTTTTCTTTGATAGATTTCAGCAACATAAAAGCTTTTTCTTTATCCTTTTTTTGATTAATATTTTTCATAGTCAGTATACTTTATACGATAAATTATATAATCGAGGTTTGTCAATAGAGTTAACACATACAATTTAGTCTTTTTCCTCGAAAATCCCATCTACTTTTTTTCTTAGCACCAACAATGCTATATAAAAACTCTATAATCCCTTAATTTCACAAACCAAAAACATCTAACCTTAATCAGTCAGATGTTCTTAATCATACTTCTTTTAAGTTTTTTATGTTTCCAACCCAAATTCATCTACTAGCTTTTCCTTTTTTACCTTTGTCAACTTCTTCAATTGATACTCCCTTTTCATAGCTTCACTCTTACTTTGAAATTGTTCAAAATATACTAATTTAACAGGTAATCTTGTTCTAGTATATTTGCTTCCTATTCCTTTGTTATGGGTATCCACTCTATGTTGAGGGCTATTTCCTTTTGTATATCCACTATATAATGAATGGTCACTGCATCTGACCATATAAGCAAAATGCAATTCTATCACCTCTTACAAAAGCTCCCTTATTTGCTTCAAGAAAGCTTTTATCTATTCATTAAAGCCTAATTCTGCATAAGTTCTTCCATTTTTTATGATTTCCTGTAGGACTGCCCATACCTCTACATCTTCAAAGCCTCTTCTCCAAGAAGCAGTTCCTGCAAGATCATATTTTTCTACTAGTCCAATTTTTAGTGCAATAGATCTAGGGTCTTCTAGCCATATTTTAAAAATAGCTCCATCTTCATTATATTGAGCATAATATTGTCCTACTTCTTCATTCCAAATAATAGGTGCATTTTTTTCATCAATTATTTTTTTTGCATAAGTCATAGAAATAGCTTTTGACTCAACCTTAATCTTTCCATCTTCATTTTTAGATTCTTTCCATCTTCTTGTATAAAAAGGAAGTCCTAATAAAACCTTCTCTTCTGGAATAGATTTCAAAGTATTTACAATGCCTCTCTCCACCCATCCAATAGATGCTACCGAACCACTAACTGGACTAGATGCCCAGTGTTCATCATAAGTCATGATTGCCATATAATCCACAATATTTCCTAAAGCTTTTCGATCATAAACCTTTGACCATCTCTTACTTGTAGATGGTACAGTTATATCCATAGAAAGGATAATATTTTGCTTCTTTGTATAATATTTTATTTCCTCAACAAACTTTACAAGCTTCCCTTGGTCTTCATAATATACATTTTCAAAATCAATGTTGATCCCATCTAAATCATAAAGACTAGCATAAAGAAGTAATTGTCCTATAACTTTTTTTCTTAATGATTTATTATTTAATATAGTTGATGTCAACTTTGGATCAAAGCTATTATTCACAAGCCCCCATACCTTATATCCTTTTTTATGAGCTTCTTTTACATAAGTGTCATCTGCATTGTTTATGACAGTTCCCTCATCATTTATAATACTAAACCAAGTAGGCACCATTACATCTAAAGATTGTATTTTGGTTTCTTTTGATAAATCTTTAGATTTTTCATGCACATATTCCCATACAAGATTGATTTTTTTACCATCTTCATTAAAAGGCTCTCTCTTTTCATTTAACTGCTCGTCTATATTGCTTTGTTCAAAAACTTTAATATTTTCCTTTTTGACGAGTCCTATTACCCCTTCATTATTTCTTATCTTATAATATTCATCCTCTTCTTTAAATACTTTTACCATCTCACCTAAATCTAATTTTTCCCCACCTAAAAAACTATCTGTTTTGATTTTATCTTCATTTACTACTTCCCCTAATTGAGCTTTAGATGAAAAATAATCTATCATAACAATTTTACTATCTTCATTATATAAAATATCCATCTCAAATATTTTACTTAATAAATCTGTTTTTACATAAATAGTATCCTCTATCCTTTTTATAGGTATATTAATAGATATTTCCTTCTCGTTCACAAAATCAGATAGATCTTCATCTTCTAAAACAATCTCCTTATCTTTCATATCCATAAATACCCTTTTTTTATTTTTATCTAAATAAATAGGTTCACATAAATAATCCTTTACAACATCATAGGAAAGATATATTCCTGTATGGTCTACATAAGGCTCTTTTCTATCTTTTATTTGTTGATCTTCTATGATCAAGCTAACTTTATCATCTACAGGCGGGTTTTCTTTTTTCCACTCTAGAATACCAAGCATAGCTCCTACCGTCATAAAAGTTATCATGAGTAATATAATAATATTTTTATTTTTCATAACCGTTTCCCCCTTTCAATTAATATAAAACCACTCCCATCAATCCGGCTAAGGAAATAGCTAAGATAGGATGTAGCTTTAATTTTTTCAAGCTAAAAAGTACAATTATGGCAATTAATATACTTTTTATATCTATCAAAGCTGTTTTTCCAATAGATACCCCAGCACTTAATATAAGTCCTAATACGGCTGGTCTTATTCCTCTAAATACAGCCTGGGTAGCCTTATGATCTTTGATTTTCATAAAATATTTTGCCAAAATAGTGATCAATATAAAAGATACAATAACAATTCCAAAACTTCCAGCAAGACCTCCAAATACACCAGCTACCTTATATCCTGCAAAGGTAGAAGAATTAATAGCAATAGGTCCTGGTGTCATCTGGGCAATGGCAATTATATCTATAAACTCATTAGCCGTAATCCAATGATATTTGTTTACAATTTCTTTTTCTATAAATGGAAGCATAGCCAGTCCTCCACCAAAACTAAAGGCTCCTATTTTTACAAATGTCATAAATATTTCAAGAATTATTTTCATCCCTATTTTCTCCTTTAAAAAACATATATCCTAGTAATCCTGAAAAGACAATCACTAGTATGGGGTGGATATGAAACACGGTAATACATAATACACTTCCAATGACCCATCCTATGTTTAACATGCTTTTTGGTAAAGTCTTTCCTAGCTTTAATACAGCTGCTACGATTAACGCTACTACAGCTGGTCTTATTCCTCTAAAAATAGATTGTACCCATATACTTTCTTGTAATCTACCGAAAAAAGCTGCTACCATCATGATAATAACAACTGACGGAAGCATGGTTCCTATACAACCAAATAAAGCCCCCTTCAACCCAAATAGTCTATAGCCAATGTAAGTAGACGTATTAATGGCCAAAGCTCCTGGTATAGTCTGTGCTAAAGCAATAATATCAATAAATTCATCTTCCTCTATCCACTTGTTTTTTTCTACCATTTCCTCCTGGATCAATGGAATCATGGCATACCCTCCACCTAAGGTAAAGGTTCCTATTTTTACAAAAATAAAAAACATACGCATCAGTTCATTCATTTTTTGTTCCTCTCAACATCTTATTTATCCTTTAAATATAGCTTCACTAAAAAGTTTATATAATTTATTCATTCCTGTCAATTTATGCTAACCATTCTTCTCATAAAATATTAAAATCTTGTTTAGTTGTTTATATAAATGGATAAAATGTTTTTAGATGAATTATTTAATAATCATGAGAGGAGCACCTTTAATGAAAAAATATTTATGCACACCATGCGGTTATATTTACGATCCAGCTGTAGGAGATCCTGATAGTGGAATCGCTCCTGGTACAGCTTTTGAGGATATTCCAGATGATTGGGTATGTCCTGTTTGTGGTGTAGGAAAAGATCTATTCGAACCTGTTGAAGAATAGGTTCATAAAAAGCTTCCATAGTCATCTATGGAAGCTTTTTATCCTTTTTGTTAAAATAATGAGGGGGGATTATTAGTATACCACAGGAGGATGATGTTATAAACAAGCAATATAAGGGAAATTTGGCATTAATTTTTGTTCCCTGATCATGAGAACTTTCTTTTATTTTCACAAAAAATTCACTGGATGATACCAAAATCCCCTTCTACTAAAAGGAGTCATCCTATCTGCCATATGCTTAGACTTATTCTCCCTTTTGAATCGCCTTCGTAGGACAAACCACTACACATTCTCCACATCTTATACACTCTAAGCTATTAGGCTTTTTATAGACCTCTATATCTAATTTACATTTTTCACTACAAGCTTTACAATTTATGCATTTATTTTCATCAACTTTCAATCTATAAAAGCTTATGGGGTTAAAAAATGAATAAAAAGCACCTAAAGGACAGACATACCTACAAAATGGTCTGTAAATAAGGATTGAAAAAATAACTGTAACAATAGATAAAAATACCTTCCATCCAAATAGCCATCCTATAGTAGACCTTAGTCCTTCATTCATAAGAACTAATGGTACTCCTCCTTCAATAGTTCCAGCAGGACAAACATATTTACAAAAGTATGGGTCTCCCATTCCCACAACATTCGTTAAAAGTAATGGCATAAGGATTACAAATCCAAATAAAAATATGTATTTACCATATTTTAAAATATGATTTACTTTTCTATTTACCTTAATTTTAGGAGATGGTATTTTATTTAATAAATCCTGAAACAGCCCAAAGGGACATAACCATCCACAAATAAACCTACCAAATAGAATTCCCATAAGAGACATAAATCCTATTACATAAAATGAAAACTGATATTTGATGCTTCCAAGAACTGCTTGTAGTGAACCTATAGGACAAGACCCTAAAGCTCCTGGACAGGAGTAACAATTGAGTCCTGGCACACAGAATTTCTTTAAATCTCCTCGGTAAATTTTCCCTTCCAAAAATCCTTTAAAATTTGCATTTGTCCCTATACTTGTTATTATTTGGGTTAATCTTCTCTTATCCAATGCCTATACACTCCAAACATATATTGATTGCCTTTTGTAAAACAGTCTGTACCTCGTTTCTATATACACCTGCTATGATAAAGGCTATACTTCCTAAAAAAACAGTATATCTTAATATTTTTTTATTCATCTATGCACCCCTTTTGCTTCTAAAAATAATCCTTTTTCATTTAAAAACATGATCTTCCCTCCGTTTTTTATTGAAAGAATATCTTCTTTCTTTTATTATACAATAATTCCTTTTCTTCATTCATAGGACAAACTTGCAATATCATAGACGCATCTTACATTTTTGTCACGAATGATTGATCTATCCATTTCATTATATTTAACAAATATAAATTTACACTTAAGTAAATCTTAATTATATCTTAAAATCACTATTATACAATTTTATTTTGAGAATAAAAACATCCTACAGGGTAAACTTTTTTATTTTTCCCCTATAGGATACATTTTATTCATCAATACATGATATTTTTTATTTTATTGCTTCCTCTGGTTCAAAATCAAATCCATTTACTTTAAAGACTTCTTTAATGATCTCCCATGCTTCTTCTTTTCCTTCTCTACTTTCTGCTGAAACTGGAAGTAAAATATCGTCACTTGTCATTTGAAGTTCTTTTCTGATGATATTTAAATGTTTTTGTCTTTGCCCTCTCTTGATTTTATCTAGCTTTGTAACAATTACGATTCCATTAAAGCCAAAATGCTTGATCCAACTATACATGTGCTTGTCTTGTTGTGTAGGAGCATGGCGAATATCCACAAGTTGAAAAACATCTATTAGATTTTTTCTGTTACTAAGATAAGCATCCATCATTTTTCCCCAAGCTTCTTTGCTGCTCTTAGACACTTTAGCATACCCATACCCAGGAAGGTCTACAATTCGAAACTGATCATTAATATCATAAAAATTGATAGTTTGTGTCTTCCCTGGACTAGAGCTAGTTCTAGCAAGCTTTTTTCTATTCACAAGTAGATTAATAAGAGAAGACTTTCCTACATTGGATCTACCCGCTAAAGCAATCTCAGGCTTTTCATCCTCTGGATATTGTTCCCTCTTTACTGCACTAATAACAATTTCTGCACTTCTAATTTTCATCTTTTTCTTCCTTTCGAACCAATGCATGCTCTAAAACTTGATCCATATTTTCCATAAGTACAAAGGTTAATTTCTTTCTTACTGTTTCAGGAATATCTTCTATATCCTTTTCATTATCAATAGGTAACAAGATCTTCCTGATTCCAGCTCTATTTGCAGCTAACACCTTCTCTTTGATTCCACCTACTGGTAATACTCTACCTCTTAAGGTAATCTCCCCTGTCATAGCCACATATTTATTAACAGGTATTTTTGTAAGCTCTGATATAACAGCTGTTGCCATAGTAATCCCCGCTGATGGTCCATCCTTCGGTATAGCTCCTTCTGGGATATGTATATGTATATCCAGATTTTGATAAAAATCTTCTGCTATATTTAACGCTTCAATCTTAGAACGAATATAGCTAATTCCAGCTCTTGCAGATTCTTTCATTACATCTCCAAGTTGACCAGTTAGTACAAGCTTTCCATTTCCTTTCATAGTTGTTACTTCTATAGATAAAGTATCTCCACCAACTCTTGTCCAAGCAAGACCTCTTGCAATACCGATCTCATGGTTTTGTTTGATTTTTTCATATCTATATTTCTTGCCTCCAAGATAATTGCTTAGATTACCCCTATTGATTCGAACAGTTTTTATATCTTTTTCAACAATTTTCTTTGCACCTTTTCTACATAATGTAGCAATTTGTCTTTCTAAATTTCTTACCCCTGATTCCCTTGTATAATAACTAATTACATCTTGAAGGGTTTGTTCTGAAATTTGAATATTTTTTTCCTTTAGACCATGCTCTTTTTTCTGCTTTGGTAAAAGATATTTTTGTGCAATTTTTAATTTTTCTTCTTCTGTATATCCCGATACCTCTATAACTTCCATTCTATCAAGGAGAGGTCTTGGAATAGTGCCTAAGCTATTTGCTGTTGTAATAAACATAACCTTAGATAAATCAAAAGGCACTTCTAAATAATGATCTGTAAACTCCTTGTTTTGCTCAGGATCTAGTACTTCTAATAATGCAGATGCTGGGTCTCCTCTAAAATCATGACTTAATTTATCTATTTCATCAAATAAAAATACTGGATTTTTAGAGCCACATTCCTTTATTGCAGACATGATTCTTCCTGGAATAGCTCCTATATAAGTTCTACGATGTCCTCTGATCTCAGCCTCATCGCGAACACCCCCAAGGGACATTCTTGCAAATTTGCGGTTCAAGCTCCTTGCAATAGATTTAGCAATAGAAGTTTTTCCAACTCCTGGAGGACCGACCAAACAAATGATAGGACCTTTCATGCTTTTAGAAAGCTGTCTAATAGCTAAATATTCTAAAATTCTTTCCTTAACATCCTTTAATCCATAATGATCTTCATCTAATATAACTTTTGCTTTTTGAATATCTATTTGATCTTTACTTTGCTTCGCCCATGGAATATCTAAAATCCAATCTACATAATTTCTAATAACACCACTCTCAGCTGCGCTTGGAGATAACTTTGAAAGTCTACTAAGTTCTTTTTTTACTTTCTTTTCAACTTCTTTAGGAAGTTTTGCTTTTCTGATTCTTGCCTTGTAGTTATCTTCTTCCTCATTAAATTCATCTTCTTCTCCTAATTCTTCGTGAATAGCCTTTAGCTGTTCCTTCAAATAATATTCTTTTTGAACTTTATTGATTTGTTTTTTTACTCGAACATTGATATCTTTTTCAATCTCTAATACTTCTATTTCTCTTAAAAGGATCTTATATATAACCTCTAACCGCTCTCTAGGGTCAAATGCCTCTAATATTTCTTGCTTTTGTTCTATCTTTAAAATCATATGAGAAGCCGTCACATCAGCAAGTCTTCCTGGTTCTTCGATAGTGGTAATATTCATAAACGCTTCAGGTGAAATGCGGTTGCTCACACTTATATAGTCCTCAAAAGCATTCGTTACAGTTCTCATCAATGCTTCTAGCTCTTTATCAATTTCTATTTCATCCTCATACAATACTTCTTCCACTTCACAATGAAAAAATGGATCTTCCTGTAAAATCTGTGTAATCCGTCCTCTATTAAACCCTTCTACTAATACACGAATAGCATCTCCTGGAAGCTTTAACATTTGCTTTACCTTACAAATCGTTCCTACTTGATAAAAATCATCTACTGTTGGTGCATCTAATTCAGCTTCCTTTTGTGCTGCTAAAAATACTAATTGATCATTTACCATAGCTTCTTCTAATGCATTAATTGATTTTTCCCTTCCTACATCAAAATGTAATACCATATATGGAAAAATTGAAAGGCCTCTTAATGGAATCAAGGGTAATTCATATTTTTTCACTTTTGGATCTCCCATATTTTATCAACTCCTTGTTTTAGGCAGTAACAACATTATTTTTTGTAATTGGAAGAAATTTATTCTCTTCCTCAGGTTTATCTTTGTTATCAAAGTCCTTTTCATTATACATATACTATTGTTGATCTATCCTTATCTTTATCTTTTTCGCCTCAGTCTAGGCAAGACTTTACAATACACTATTATATATAAACAATAGTTATTTTTCAATATATTCCGTTATTCGTATATTAATCAATTTTTTCCCTATAAAAATACATCTTATTAATCTATTGAAATCGTATATATTTTCATTCATTATCAAATACTATTTTCGATATTTATTATATGAAAAAAGGAGGTTCTTTCATGGATCAAGCCATGTTTTGCTATCAATGTGAACAGACCTTAGGATCAAAGGCCTGTGTCAAATCAGGCGTATGTGGAAAAGATGCAACGGTTGCTAATCTACAAGATTTGTTGATTCATTTATTAAAAGGAATCGGTTTTTATGGTCAAAAGAATATTGAAAAAGAAATAAAGATCCGTAGCGAAATTAGTAAATTTGTCGTAGATAGTATGTTTTCAACTCTTACAAATGTTAATTTTGATGCAGATAGATTTGTAGAATATATAAAATCAGCAGATACCTTCAAAGAAGAGTTGAAAAATTCTGCTGGTGAGATTGCAAATGTACCTGATCAGGGTACTTATAGACCTCCAAATACATTAGAAGAGATGCTAGAAGATGCAAAGAAAGTAGGCATTATGGCAGATGAAAATTTAGATATGGATATACGTTCTTTGCGTGAATTATTGATCTATGGCTTTAAGGGAATGGCGGCTTATGCTCATCATGCATATATTCTTGGCAAATTTGACGATGAAGTCAATAACTTCTTTTATAAGGGGCTAGCAGCTACGCTAGATGATACGCTAACAATTGATGATTTATTTGCTTTAAATATGGAATTAGGTCAAACAAACCTTAAATGCATGGCCCTTTTAGATGCAGCTAATACATCAGCTTACGGAAATCCAGAGCCAACAGAAGTACTTATTACAAAGAAAAAGGGGCCTTTTATCATCATATCTGGACATGATTTAAAAGACTTAAAGGAATTATTAGAACAAACAAAAGACAAGGGCATCAATATTTATACCCATTGTGAAATGCTTCCTGCCCACGGCTATCCAGAGCTAAAGAAATATCCTCATCTAGTAGGAAACTTTGGCGGAGCGTGGCAGAAGCAGCAAAATGAATTTGATGGTATTCCTGGATGTATTTTGATGACTACAAATTGTCTTCAAAAACCAAGAGATAGCTATAAAGATCGACTATTTACTACAAGCATTGTTGGATGGCCTGATACGCCCCATATAACAGAAGTAAATGGTACAAAGGATTTCACCCCTATGATTGAAAAAGCATTATCCTTAGGTGGTTTTGCGGAAGATGAACCAGAAAAGAAAATCCTTGTTGGATTTGGTCATGATGCAGTCCTCAAACATGCAGGTGCAATTATTGAAGCTGTAAAGAGGGGTGATATTAAGCATTTCTTTCTTATAGGAGGATGTGATGGCGCAAGACCTGGAAGAAATTATTATACAGAATTTGCTGAAAAAACACCTCAGGATACAGTGATTTTGACCCTTGCCTGTGGTAAGTTTCGTTTCAATAAATTAGATTTTGGTACAGTAGCAGGTCTTCCAAGACTTCTTGATGTAGGTCAATGCAGCGATTCCTATTCAGCTATTCAGATCGCTCTAGCCCTTAGCAAAGCTTTTGATTGTGATGTAAATGATTTACCCCTTTCAATGATTCTTTCTTGGTATGAACAAAAGGCTGTAGGGATTTTACTTACCCTTTTATCCTTAGGAATCAAAAATATCCGTCTTGGACCAACACTTCCTGCATTTGTTACACCTAACGTATTGCAGGTATTAGTAGACAAGTTTAACATTGCTCCTATTTCTACCCCTGAGGATGATTTAAAGGCTATACTAGGATAAAAAATTCCGACTATACGATTCCATATGCTCAAAGTGGTCACCCCTTTGATTTTCAATCATAAGTTATACACAAATTTAAAATTTTATGGGACTGTTGGGAAAATATATATTCTCTCACAGCCCCTTATATTTGAACTATAGTTTTTTCATCCACTATAACATTTTCTAATATTTTTCAAAAGTAGATCAGTCCAGTATCTTACTTTATTAATATCCCATCTAGATATTTTTCTATTTCTCCTGCTACTGACTTTATGCTTTTCTCTCCAAAAGGAGATTCTAAATTTGCAAGTTCTACTAATTTTAAGAAGGATTTACTTCCCCCCGCCTTACAAAGTCTTAAATAATCCTTCCATGCATGATCAAAATCCTCTTTAGATTTTTTAAAAAATTGAAATGCACAAATTTCTGCTAATACATAATCAATATAATAAAATGGATTTTTAAAGATATGCCCTTGCTGATACCAGTATCCACCTGCCTTTAAAAATTCATTGTCCTCATAATCTCTATGGGGAAGATACTTTTTTTCTATTTGGCGCCATATAGTCTTTCTTTCCTTTGGACTCATATCTGGATTTTCATAGATCTCATGCTGGAATTCATCTACCACAACTCCATAAGGAATAAATAAAAATGCTTCACTTATATGTCCAAATTTGTATTGATCTACCTCATGAAAAAATAAATCCATCCAAGGATAAGTAAAAAATTCCATACTCATAGAATGGATTTCACAAGCCTCAAGGGTTGGAAAATTGTATTCAGAGATTTCAAATTCCTTGCTTTCATATACTTGAAAAGCATGACCTGCTTCATGGGTTAATACATCTATGTCATCAGCTGTTCCATTAAAATTAGAAAATATGAAAGGAGCCTTGTATTTAGCAATATATGTACAATATCCTCCTGGAGATTTTCCCTTCTTACTTAAAACATCCATCAACTCATGCTCCATCATATATTCAAAAAATACTTTCGTTTCATGAGATAATCCTGCATACATTTTCTTTCCAGCTTCAAGGATTTCCTCTGCATCCCCCTTAGGCTTTGCATTCCCATCTAAAAAGGTAAGGATTTCATCATAATAATTTAATTTTTCTAAATTTAATCTTTCTCTTTGCTTTTCTCTTAATTTTGTAGCTAGAGGTACAATATATTCCTTTACTTGTTCTCTTAAATTCTTAACCAATTCTTTGTTATAATCTGTTCGAAGCATACGATCATAACCAAGCTCTACAAAATTTTCATAGCCTAGCTTTTTAGCCATTCTTGTTCTTACTTTTACTAAGTTATCATATATTTCATCAAACTTTTCTTCATTTTCCTTAAAGAATTTATATTTTGCTTCATTGGCACTTTTTCTCATTTCTAAATCTTTAGACATTTGAAAAGGTCTTAACTGAGGAATCGTTCTCTCTTCCCCTTCAAAAGGTATTTTAGCTGATGATAAAAGCTTTGTATATTCACTCATTAATCTATTCTCAAGCTTTAAATCTTCAACTATTTCCTGGGAAAAACTCTTTACCTTAAGCTTTGCAATATGAAAAATCTGCTCTCCCCATTTTTCCTTTAAATTATCCTTATATTTTGAATCTACTAATGCAGCATAATATTTAGCCACTAATCCTTCATAGATGGGTCCATTTTCATCAAAATATTTTTGTTCTTCTTCATATACTACATCTTCTGTATTGATGGTATGACGAATATAAGCGATTTGCTCCATAGACTCAAATTCATTTCTTAAGGTGTTGATCTCTCCCATCAATTCATCTTGTTCTTTATAATTTTTTGCCTCAATAAAAGCATTTAATAGTTGATTAAATTGTTCTTCAAAAGTTTTTATATTGGGTCTTTTGTATTGATACTGAGTAAATTTCATAGTTTCACCTTCCTCGTTTTAATATATCTAGTTTAATTTTTTTATTATTCCCTTAATTATACAACATATAAATATAATTGCTACTAGAACTGTTACACCAAGCATTAAGTAAATAGCTTCCATTCTAGAATTATTTGATGTTAGAACACCATGAGCTGAATTATACCATTCAATATTCATAGCATTTCCCCATAGACCTACTAAAATAGCAACCCATATTAAAAACATAAATAGTATTTTACCATTACAAAAAGTTTCTACTAAACTGTACTTAAATACTTTGATAAAGTATTTGAAACATATAGAATTCATCCTACAAATCACTTCCTTTTATAGGTTAGTTTATATTATCAGAAACAAAACTGCCCTCACATTTCGTAAAGACAGTTTTTTATCTTACCCTTTTTCTTTAAATTTCTTCCCCTCAAAAGTCCTCACAGGGTTTCCCCTTACTAAAGCTTTATGCTGCTCCACTACTAATCTGAATCCACATCATATTACCCCTTATAGGTTATGACAGGCTTTAATGTGGCAATGACCTCAATTAAATCTGCCTCTAATAAATCTTTTATAACCTTTTCAATGTTTTTATAAACTTCAGGAGCTTCTTCAAATAGCAGGTTTTTATCTTTACAAATCACATTTCCACCTAATTGGGTCTGTTTAATTGTTTTTTTTGTATATTTATTGATCAGTCTTTCTTTACAGCCTCCACGACTCCACTTCCGTCCTGCTCCATGAGCAATAGAGTACGCAGAAACATAGCTTGACTTAGGCATAACTATATAAGTTAAATCCCCTCTTGAACCAGGAATAACAACTGCTCCAACATCTGCTGGTGCAGCTCCCTTTCGGTGAATATAAACTTCTTTATCTTGAATGACTTTTTTTACGATACTATTGTGGGTACTATCTAAAACTCTATTCATACCGATTCCAAGTAAATCCATCAATCTATAGGCAATCATTTTACGATTATTCTCTGCCCAAACAATAGCATCATCATGTTTTTTTAGATATGCTTCTGCTTCAACTGCTCCTATCTTAAGCCCCTTCTGAGCTTGGTACTTCTTTATAGCTTCATCTAATATATTTTCTCCATATCCTCTTGATCCACTATGCACTAAAAGATATAGGTGCTTTTTACTCAGTCCTAATTTTTCAAAACTTTCTTCATCCAATACCTTTTCTATTTCTTGAAATTCAGCAAAATGATTGCCGCCACCGATAGTTCCCATTTTTTCTTTAAAGGGAATTGTATCCTCTAAAGAATCTTCTATAAAAATATCTTTATTATTTAAGTTATTTTCTAATTTTTTCATCCATTTATCTTTTTTTAACTTATGTTTTTTTACATCTATCATGAATAAACTCATGCCACAACCTATATCATTTCCTATAATATGAGGATAAATCATCTCTTCACTCACAAAAGCTGCTCCTACTGGAGTCTTTCCAGGGTGTAAATCGGGAAGCCCTACTGCTCTAATCATTCCTTTAAGAGATACAATCCCCTTTAACTGCTCTACTGCATTTTGCTCTATCCAACTTTTATTAGATGCGATTATTTTGATTTTTTCCATAAATTCTCCTTTTCTTATTCGATTCTTTTATCTCTCCAATTTTTTATTTCATATCTATAGATCATCATCATAACAATCGCCCTCTTTCTATTATTTTCATAGATCTCTCAAAGAAAACATTCATTTATAAT
This sequence comes from Marinisporobacter sp., assembly GCA_025210395.1. Lineage (GTDB taxonomy): Bacteria > Bacillota > Clostridia > Peptostreptococcales > Thermotaleaceae > Crassaminicella. The sequence goes on along the minus strand of JAOARV010000032.1, from coordinate 24,133 downwards.
GCATTCTTCAAGCCCCCTCAGATACTATTTTATCCTTTATATTTCATAACAAAACAATGTCTTCACGAAGTCAAGAAAGATCATCATCAACTGAATATATAAATGAGAAATCTATATACATTATTATTCTAATGGTATTGGATAATTTTTTCAAATATATTTCCCTCTTGTAAATATATTCTAATCGTAGTATCATAAAGTCGAACAAAATATTTTTAACGCTAGGGGAGCTGTCGAAAAAACCAGCTGAGAGTAAGAATAGAGTTTCTTTGACCCTCAAACCTGATCTGGATTATGCCAGCGTAGGAAAGCAATACATAAAATAATATTGCATGAATCCTTGCTGGATTCATGCTTTTTTGTTCCCTCAAATAATAGCTTTAGAATAGAAAGGATGAATTTTTATGAAACATTGTTTAACCATTGCAGGATCTGACAGTAGTGGGGGTGCAGGAATCCAAGCAGATTTGAAAACCTTCTCAGCTCACGCTACCTTTGGGATGAGTGTCATTACAGCAATTACTGCTCAAAATACACAAGGAGTTTTTGATGTACAGGATATTACCCCTTCTGTTATTGCCAATCAAATCAAAGCAATTTTTGATGATATTCATGTTCATGGTATCAAAATTGGCATGGTATCTCAGACAGAGACTATTGAAATCATTGCTGCTACTCTAAAAAAATATGATCTTCCTCCATTGGTAGTGGATCCTGTTATGATTTCAAAAAGTGGATATGATTTATTAAAACCTGATGCAAAGAAAGCTTTAATTGAAAAATTATTACCTATGGCTACATTAATTACACCAAATCTTCCAGAAGCTGAAGAAATAATAGGCTATAAAATAGAAGATTTAGAACAGATGAAAAAAGCAGCAAAGGATTTACATGATTTAGGTCCTCAATTTGTATTAGTAAAAGGCGGACATCTTTCAAAAACGGCCACTGACGTTTTATATGATGGAAAAGAATTCTACTTATTGGAGCAAGAAAGAATCGAAACAACTCATACTCATGGTACAGGATGCACCCTATCCTCTGCTATTGCTGCTAATTTAGCAAAGGATCTGCCTATTTATGAAGCAGTAAAAAATGCAAAGGAATATATTACAACAGCTATTACTCATGGATTTTCTATTGGTCACGGAGTAGGCCCTACTCATCACTTCTATGAACTTTATGAAAAGGCAGGTCTTTTAAATGAATAGTGAAAAAACAAATTTAAGCAGCTTTCACCTTTTAGCCTTATGGTTTGGTGCTTCTATTTCTATTGCAGAAATTTTAACTGGAGGAATTTTAGCACCTATGGGCTTTTCTAAAGCTTTTATGGCTATTCTTATAGGACATGTAATTGGAACAGGGATCCTCGTTTTAGGGGGATATATCGGTGCAGAAAGTAAGCTTCCTTCTATTATGTCTACAAGAATTTCCTTTGGTACATATGGTTCCTACTTATTTTCTATATTAAATGTACTACAATTAATCGGCTGGACGGCTGTTATGATTATTTCTGGAGGTCGTTCTGTTAATGAAATCACTAAAATTTTATGGTCTTTTGACAACTTGACTCTTTGGTCTTTTGTCATCGGTATTTTTATTTGCTTATGGATTTTCCTTGGAAAAAATGGGTTCCAAAAGCTCAATTTAATTGCAGTAGCTTTATTATTTGGATTAACCATCATTTTAAGTACGGTTGTTTTCAAGGATAGTTCTGTTTTTGCTAGTACAAGTGTATCGCCTATGTCTATGGGAACAGCTATTGAATTAAATGTGATTATGCCCCTTTCATGGCTTCCACTGATTTCTGATTATACACGTTTTTCAAAAAAGAAAAAATCAGGACTTTTTAGTAGCTTTATAGGCTATTTTGTAGGAAGTACTTGGATGTATACCATCGGTCTTGGAGCAGCTATTATGGCAGGAAATGCAGACCCTGGAAGTATGATGCTTGCTGCAAATCTTGGATTATTTGGCTTAGGTATTATTGTTTTATCTACTGTTACTACTACATTCTTGGATGCTTATTCTGCAGGTGTTACCTTTTTAAATGTTTTTCCTAAGCTAGAAGAAAGAAAAGTAGCCTTAGCTATGGGAGTAATCGGTATGGTTTTAGCCATTCTTATTCCTATTGAACAATACGAAAACTTCCTATATGCAATCGGATCTGTTTTTGCACCTCTATTTGCTGTACTTATGACAGATTATTTTGTTTATAAAAAGAAAAATATTGAGGAAGATTTACTCGTACATTGGGGCTCCTTTATTGTTTGGGGAGTAGGCGTTTATCTTTATTATCAATTTATCAATATGGACTTTTTCTTAGGTGCAACAGTACCTGTTATGATCAGTACAAGTATTTTATTTATCGTTACAAGAAAGCTAACAAATTCGTGGGTCTATCTAAAAAAATATCCCACTGCCTTATCCAAATAAAAAATACTTTTATAGAAAAGATAAAATCCACCTTTATTGGATTTTATCTTTTTTGCATATTTTTACATTTTTCTTCATTATAGAAAATATCTATTCTTCTATCCCCAATCAATAATATTTTTTATACTCCTATTAAATTATTTACAAGAGAGAAAAGAAGTTATATTATATATATGGAAAAATAATATAAAAAGTGAAATATATACCAAATATTCTACACTTTTTTATTTTTATTATCATTTAAAAGGAGGCATTCATACAATGAGTAACAAAAAAGGAATTGGCTTAATACCTAAATTATTAATAGGTATTATAAGTGGTATTATTTTAGGGCTAGTAGTAAATCCAAAGGTCATGGCAATCATCACAACTATTAAAGAAATTCTTGGTTCATTTATTTTCTTTACTGTACCTTTAGTAATCTTTGGATTTATCTCACCTGCCATAGCAGGACTTAAAAACAATGCAAGTAAAATGTTAGGAACTTTTCTTGGTACGTCTTATTTGTCAGCAGTAGGAGCTTCAATCTTTTCAGCTATTGCAGGATATATGATTATCCCTCATTTGCATATTGCTACCCAAGCTGAAAGCTTAAAGGAACTACCTAAAACAATTTTTCAATTAAACATCGCACCTGTAATGCCTGTAATGACAGCATTAGTATTAGCTATTTTAACAGGAGTATCTGTTATATGGACAAAATCTGAGATGATGGAAAATTTCTTAAATGAAATACAAAGAATGGTATTATCTATTATTAATAAAATCGTTATTCCTATTCTTCCATTCTTCATTTCAGCAACCTTTGCCGGTTTAGCTTATACAGGTAGCTTAACAAAACAATTACCTATTTTCTTAAAAGTAATTGTCATCGTATTGGTTGGTCACTTTATTTGGTTAACCCTTCTTTATTTGATTGCAGGGACTGTTTCAAAGCAAAATCCTTTAGAAGTTGTAAAACACTATGGACCCGCTTATTTAACAGCAGTAGGTACTATGTCCAGTGCAGCCACATTACCTGTTTCATTGAGATGTGCCCATCGTTCAAAGGCATTAGTTCCAGAAGTAGTTGACTTTGCCATTCCCCTTGGGGCAACAACCCATCTTTGTGGGTCTGTTTTAACTGAGACATTTTTCTGTATGACTATATCTATGATTCTTTACGGTACACTGCCTTCTGTTGGCACCATTATATTATTTTCCATATTATTTGGAATCTTTGCAGTTGGAGCACCTGGTGTTCCTGGAGGTACGGTTATGGCGTCTTTAGCTATTGTGACAAGTGTATTAGGATTTGATTCCTCTGGAGTAGGATTATTGATTGCCATCTTTGCATTACAAGATAGCTTTGGGACGGCTTGTAATATTACAGGAGATGGTGCATTGGCTCTAATCTTGCGAGGTCTTTTCTATGATAAAAATGGAAAAGCCAAAGCATATACAAATGCATAAAACTTATATTCTAAAAAAATCCTCACTATTTTCATATTGAGGATTTTTTTATATTTATCTTTGATAGCTTAAATTTTTAGCATTACTTTTTTTAAGTCTAGGAATACCAAATACAATGGCTAATAAAGCACAAATTCCCATTAAATATGGATAATATAAATATTTCATAATTGCAAAGGATGAGACTCCTGCAACACTTGCAGCAACTAATAGCTGTGCCCCATAAGGGATTACCCCTTGGCAAAAGCATGAAAAGGTATCTAGTATACTTGCAGATCTTCTCGGATCTACTTCATATTGATCTGCTATATCTTTTGCAATAGGTCCTGCCATAACAATAGCTATCGTATTATTAGCTGTACACATATCTACTACACCTACTAATATACCAATCCCTATCTCTGCACCTTTTTTACTGTGAATTCTCTTAGTAATAAAATCTAATAAGAAGTCTATTCCACCATTATATTTTATTACCTCTACCATTCCACCAATCAAAAGGGAAATAATAACAATCTCCGACATACCTATAATCCCATTTCCAATTGCCTGTACAAATCCCCATACATCAAAGGCACCTGTAAATATTCCTACAACTCCTGCAAATAAAGTTCCTCCTACTAAAACAACCATTACATTTATACCAATAAGTGCTGCAATTAATACAGCTAAATAAGTACATACCTTTATAATATTATAATCATAGCTTCCACTCAGCACAGAAGTATCTCCCACATTCATAGAAATAAATATAATTGCCGTAATAATAGCTGCTGGTACTACAATAATAAAATTCATCTTAAATTTATCTCTCATTTCACAGCCTTGTGTTCTTGATGCTGCAATAGTTGTATCAGAAATCATAGATAAATTGTCTCCAAACATGGCACCACTTACTACAGCTCCTAGTGCAAGCCCTATAGGAATTCCTGTTTTTTCAGCAATCCCTACTGCCATAGGGGCTAAAGCTACAATCGTTCCTACAGATGTACCAATAGATAATGAAATAAAACACCCGATTACAAACACTCCAGCGATCAATATATTTCCTGGTAAAATACTTAGTCCTAAATTTACTGTAGAATCTACTGCTCCCATTTCTCTTGCTACTTGTGCAAACCCTCCTGCTAAAACAAAGATGACACACATGAGGATAATATTACTATTTCCTGCACCCTTACAAAATACTTCCACCTTGTCATGAATACTTTCTTTTCTATTCATACCTATGGCAACAATACTTGCAGCTAAAAATGCTACTGTTACAGGCATTTTGTAAAAGTCTCCAATGATAATAGATGTGACAAGATACAACACTAGAAAGACTGCCAAAGGGAGTAGCGCCCATGGATTTCCTTTTTTCATTACATTCCCTCCTTTATTTTTACAATAAAAAAACTTCTCGCAGACAAGCAAGAAGTAATATTCTATTCTCATCTGCCAGGTTATACCTGCTGGAATTAGCACCACAAAACAAAATGTTTTAGGTTGCTGGGTTTCATAGGGCCAAGTCCCTCCACCTCTCTGGATAAGATATTATTTAATTTTGATACCTTTTGTATTATATGCTACTCTTCATATAAAGTCAATATTTTTTTTATTTTATATGGCATGAGAAAGTTCACATTCTCTATGGACTCCTTGATTCTGATTATCTTTCATGCCCTCATGATAAAGTTCATATCCATCTCTACTAGAATTTTTGCACTTATACATAGCTATATCTGCATTATTTAGAAGAGATTCCACATCTTTCCCATGATCTGGAAATACTGATATACCTATACTGGCTTTCATATGAATCAATCTATTTGCAATATAAAAGGGTTCATTAAAAACATTTATAAGATGATTCGAAACATTATTGATCTCCTCAACCCTCACCAGATCATCCACTAGAACCATAAACTCATCTCCGCCAAAACGAATAACATCTCTATTCTTTAGAATCTTTACAAGTCTTTTAGCAACAGCTTTTAATAATTCATCCCCTACAGCATGTCCAAGATTATCATTAATCCATTTAAATCTATTCAAATCTATAAAAACCACTCCAACCTTTTTATTAGATCTTTTAGCATTTTCTATATACTCTTTCAATTTTCGTGTACCATATCTTCTATTATAAATCTTAGTAAGTTCATCTATTATAATTTGTTCTTCTAATTGCTTATTAATACATTTTAGTCTTCCTCTTATTATTCCTGAACAAAATGCGACAATGCCCAATAGTAGCGGAATCATATCGACTATAAATAATATTTTATTATATTTATGAATATATATCATATTCTCTAATCCAAATTTTAAATTCAATCTCATCAGTTCAAAACGAATAGCTACTAATGGAAAACATAAACCTAATATTATTCCTCCTAATGCATAGATCCCTATTATTTTTTTCTCATATTTATTGATATTTTCCATATAAATCATCCTTCTCTTTTATATTTAACAATTTACTAATCCTCTCATGATTGCCTAACAAAAGATTTATTTAATTATATTTCGACATTTTTCTACTTTTTATTAATCTATATTTATTTGCAAAATATCCATAAATTTCAATATTTCTCTCAGTTTAGTAAAAATATTCAAAGCATTCATAACAATAAACTCATCTTTTTTCAAGAACATCTTTTGATCAATTCAATATATGATTTTTTTGTCATATTCACTATAATTCCAGAAATACTTGCACAATTATGGGGTTTTTTATGAATCTCTATCTATCAAAATACTTTTTAACTACATTAAACTTCTAGTAAAGTAAAATAGAGCCTCTTTATTAAGAGACTCTATTTTACTCATCATCTATTGATATATTTTTGAATCACTTTTTCTGCCATCTCGTCTATTGATATGCATGCATTCATGCTTCTTTTCCTTAAAAGCTTATAGGCTTCTTCCTCACTAATCCCTAAATCTTTCATTAAAAATCCCTTTGCTCGATCAATCTTTTTTCTACCTTCTAATGTATTCTCTAATTTTTCTATTCTTTTAGATAATAAATTGATTTTATTGGCATTCATAATAGAGAACTCTACCATTTGATATAGCTGATCAGGATGAATAGGCTTCATGACATATGCAAAAATGTGCATATTTTTTAGTTTCTCATAAAAGGTGCTTGTTGGATTACTTGTAACAAAAAGTACCGTTGATAATTGATCTTCTTCTATAATACGGGCAGCTTCATAGGCATTCATTCCCCAAAGGTTTGTATCTATAATCACAAGGTTTGGATAAATCTTTCTAGAAATTCTTATAACTCCTGCTCCATCTGTTGCTTCATAAGTCCTATATCCTTTTTGATTTAATATCTTACAAATAACCTTTCTAGAACCTTCGCTACTATCTGCAACTACAATCCTATAACTGTCCATATGACCACTCCGAATTTAAATAATTTTTTAGAACTTTCTTAAGTATCTATCAAGCTCCCACTTAGACACAAATTTTGAAAACTCATGCCACTCATAAAGGGCTGCATCTGTGAATTTTTCATAAACATGCTCTCCAATAGCTTCCTTAATCACTTCATCCTTTGATAATTCACTTACTGCTTCATAAAGATTTGCTGGGAGACTCCTAATTCCTTTTTCTTTCATTTCCGCATCATCCATATGATAAACATTGCTCATTACAGGTGCTGGTGGATTGATTTTATTTTTAATTCCATCAAGTCCTGCCTTTAAAATAGCTGCTAATGCTAAATAAGGATTGGCTGATGGGTCTGGATTTCTAAGCTCAATTCTTGTAGAATTTCCTCTTTTAGCTGGTATTCTTACTAATGGACTTCTATTACTTGCTGACCAAGCAATAAGTACTGGTGCTTCATATCCTGGAACCAATCTTTTATAGGAATTTACTGTTGGATTTGTAAGGGCTGCAAAAGCTCTAGCATGCTTAATAGTCCCTCCTAAATAATGATAAGCTACTTCTGATAATCCTAAAGGGTTCTCTTCATCATAAAAAGCATTTTTTCCATCTAATGTTGCAAGGGACATATTGATATGCATTCCTGAACCATTAATACCAAATTTAGGCTTTGGCATGAATGTAGCATGAAGTCCATGTCTTTGAGCAATAATTCTTACAGCCATCTTAAAAGTCATAATATTGTCAGCAGCTGTTAGGGCATCTTCATATTTAAAGTCAATTTCATGTTGTCCTGGGGCTACTTCATGATGAGAAGCTTCTATTTCAAATCCCATTTGCTTTAATGTAATGGTCATATCCTTTCTTGCATTTCCACCTAAATCAACAGGGGCTAAATCAAAATATCCAGCATTATCATGGGTTTCTAAAGATGGTTCTCCCCTTTCATCTGTATGAAATAAAAAGAATTCACATTCTGGTCCTACATTCATAGTATACCCCATATCATAAGCCTCTTTTAATACTTTTTTAAGTACATTTCTTGGACATCCTTCAAAAGGTGTTCCATCTGCTTTGTAAACATCACAAATCATTCTTGCTTCTTTGGCATGGTTTGTCCATGGAAATACGACAAAAGTAGATAAATCTGGTCTTAAGTACATATCTGATTCTTCAATTCGGACAAAGCCATCAATAGATGAACCATCAAACATAATCTCATTATTTAGTGCTTTTTCTAATTGCTCAATCGTAATGGAAACATTCTTCATAACACCTAAAATATCTGTGAACTGTAAATGGATAAACTCAAGCTCTAACTCCTTTGCCTTTTCTAATAATTCTTCTTTACTATAATTATAACCCATTTTAACTCCTCCTTATAATTCATGATCGTTCAATCCCTTTAAGAATAAAAAAAAGCGTCAACAAATGAAGGATTTTTTATCTCCTTTTTTGTTAGACGCCATTGCCCGTTGAATATATTTAATTGATTGAAAATATTATACAATATTTTTTTTATTTATGCAAGAGAAAATTAGAATTTTCATTTTTCCTTATCCTAACGTTTTTACATTTTTTACTATGTTTAGGAAGGATTTTCTTTTCTTTAATAGAATTTAATAGCTGTATAAGAATTTTAAACAAAAGGAGCTAAAAAGCATGAAAAAACTACAATCTATTATTTTTATTTGTCTACTATTCTTTTCTTGTACATTTTCACAAGTAGCTGCACAAGAAGAAGTTTATGAAGACATCACAAAAGGAGAATTTATATCTACATTAGTAGATATGATGGGCTGGAAAATAAAATCTGATGGTACAAAAGCAGTAACCATCCATGATTATGTAATATTAGCCAATAAACATGGTTTATCTATTGATGCTTCTTTACATTTTGACGAACCTATTACAAAGGAAGAAGCAAGATTAACATTTTTAAGAAGTATGGGGTATGATCCTTCCACCAGGAAAATAAATTGTTCATCTCATCCATTTGAAGCTATTCAAATAGATTCTAAAAATCCTTCACAGAAAATAATCCTAGAAATGTATAAAAAAATTTCTACTCCTATAGAAAAGCTCCATGGCTTTTATGCTATAAGGTCTTACCCCCAAGTTGAAATGCTAACAGCTTTTAACTCTATTTGCTTTGGCTGGAGTAGAGTAGAAATTGATGATCACAACAAAGCTATATTACGATTAGATAAAGGCAGTAGCTTTTGTATTCCTTCAGGCTTTTCTGAAGTTGTAAAAAAATCCTATAAAAATGGTGTATCTCCTAATCTAATGGTCTATGCATCACAATGCAAAAAAGACAAAGATGGCATAGGAATAGTTGAACATATTTTAAAAAATCAAAATGAAAAAGAAGATCTTATCAACCAGATTGTAGCTCGTGTAAAAAAAGTCCAAAAAGAAAATGAGGTAGCTAGCTTTGAAGGAGTCATCATTGACTTTGAGGATATAACGAAAGAAACCCTTTCTCACCCCTTTAATGATTTTTTAAAAGCCTTAAAAAATGAACTTGCTCAATACAATAAAAAGCTCTATGTAACCGTTCCACCTAGAAAATATTATAAAGGCTATGATTATAAAACTATTGGAGAAATTGCAGATGGAGTCATATTAATGGCTCATGATTATTATGCAAGAAAAGCAAATGATTTAGTGATAAGTACTTCTACTGAAGGGTTCTCTCATATAGAAAGTCCTCTTACGCCTATAGAAAATACTTACAATAAAGGATTTGATATTTATCATGCCTTAAAGGATATTACAGATGAAAAAACAGGTATTGTTGATCAAGATAAGATTTATCTTCAAATATCCTTTGATGCAGTTCAATGGAGAAAAGGAAAAGACAGTACAGATGCTAAAGTATATAAGGTTCATCCTCCTTATGAAGCCATCAAAAGAAGGATGCAAACAGACAGGGGAGAATTTGATTTTTATATGTGGTATGATAAAAAATCTGAAAATCCATATTTTAATTATTATGATGAAGAAAAAGCTATTCAAAATATCGTATGGTATGAAGATACAAGAAGTGTATTGTCAAAAATAAATTTAGGAAAATTATTTGGCATCAAGAATATTTCTCTATGGAGATTAGGAACCATTCCATCCTACAAAGAAGAAAATGATGGATTTATGTATTTAGATACATGGCAAGAAATTATTAGCCAGCATAAATAAAATTAAAGAAAGGTATTCCTCTCAATTTTTAGAGGAATACCTTTAAATTTTCAAAAAATCATTTTGGAATATACACCAAATTTTATCTAGCTCCTAGTAATTCTCTACTATATTTTTATACCCTATATAAGTAACATAAGCATATCCACTGTAAATCATTATAATCCCTATGACTACCATAATAGCAGGTAGTAGCTCAATTCCGATTGGGAAATCAGAGCTTTTCTGTAATCGATTCAATATCTGAAGTCCTACTACAGCATGGACAAGGGCTAGCCCAAGAGGAAGCATAAAGTGCACAATAATTTGAATGAATATACTTTTATGAATCATTTTCTCTGATGCACCCATCTTTTTAAGAGCTTTGTATCTCATGAAACTATCCGTGCCTTCTGTTAATTGTTGAATTCCTAATACTGCTGCACTGGCTATTAAAAATACAAGACCTAAGTAGATACATACATATAAAATGGTTCCTACCAATCCTTTCATTCCCTGATAGGCTTGATTTTTTGTACTGGCAGACATATAAAAGCCATAGGATTCTACTAATTGATCTTTACCCATGATTACATCGCCTTTATATTTATACATTTTTTCTGGAAGTTTTTCTTGTAAATCTTTGATCTTTTCTTCAAGCTTTTCTTTATTTTTTTCATCTACCTTTATGTGCATCTCTGATAAAGATTTCTTCATGTCTTTTATCGATTGATCTCCTACGATTGCCACTAACTCATCATTGCTTTGTATGGTGCCTATATTGTTTTTTACAAAATAACTTTCTCCATCTATCCTTATTTCTTTTTTATTTTCTATTATTTTTTTTAGTGCTTCTTTCATATCCTCATTATCTGTTAGGAATAAAATTTCATTTTCCTTTAAGTCCACGGGATCTTCTCCCAACCATTTTTTCATTTCATTATATTGTGATATTTTTCTAATGCTTAAGCCTGTAGCACCTAACCCTACAGGATAGTTTTTTAACCTTGCCTTTAACATTCTATTTGCATATTCATTGAGTAGTGTATTTAATTTCATCTTTGTTTCATACTCATCTATAAGTGTATATTGAAAATCTTCAAATTCAATTTCTACTATTTTTAAGGCTTCTTCTAGGTCTTTTACTTTCTGATTTTCATCAATCATTAATGTAATTTTAGCATCAAAGGGCATATGTTTTTTTATCTTTTTCTCTACTTGGTACTTCACACTAAAGCTTGCCGATAACATAGCTATTGTTACAAACAACATGCAACAAATAATGGTCATAGCTATAAAATTTGTATTGATCTTATGCTGAAATTGCTTCATGATAAATAAATTTAACTCCTTAAAATAGATCTTTTTACTCTTTCTAATGCTTGTAAATAAAAATCCAGATAATCCAGCGAAAAACAATAATGTTCCTACAGCACCTAATAAAATAGATAATAATGATTTTCCACTTATAGCTCCAATCGTATATGTCCAGCCTAAATAATAGCTTTCTCCTAGGAAAATAATTCCTAGTAAAAATAACACTACTGCTAGCTTTGGATTTTTAAATTTTATTTCTTCATTCTTCTTAGAAGCATGAATCATATCAATCAATTTATTTTTAGCTACAAGAGATCCATTAAAAATCATAACCAAACTAAACATAATTGCAAAATATATAAAAGTCTTATAAACAGCACTTATAGATAGATGAAATGTATATTCTCTCATATCAAATGCAAATAATTTCCCTGTAAGAACTGAAATTCCTTGAGATAAAATAATTCCCACAACTAAACCCACAATCAACCCTATACTCCCTACGATCCATGTTTCAAGCATCAATATTTGAGAGATTTCTCTCTTGGACATACCTAAAGTAACATAAATTCCTAACTCTTTTTTTCTCTTTTTTACTACAGCATTATTAGCATATAACATCAAACTACTAAAGATTATAGCAATCAATATAGAAATATAGGATAGTCCCTTTGATAATTCTTTTATTTTATAAATATCTCTCATAGCTACTTGACTCTCTATGGCATTAAAATTATAAAAAATGCATACAGCCAGCATGAGGGTGATAAAATAGATGGTATAATCCTTAAAGCTTTTTTTTATATTATTTTTAGCTATTTTAAAATACATCTACATCCCCTCCTAAAAGGGTCACTACCCCTATAATCTTATTAAAAAATTCTTTTCTAGAATCTTTTCCTCGAAGGATTTCATTAAAAATCTTTCCATCTTTCAAAAATAATATTCGATCTGCATAGCTTGCTGTAAAAGCATCATGAGTTACTAACAAAATAGTTGCTTTTAATTCTTTATTCAATTTTTCAAGACTCTCTAGTAATACTCTTGAAGATTTAGAATCTAATGCACCTGTAGGTTCATCTGCTAATATTAAGGATGGCTCAATAATCATGGCTCTCGCACAAGCGATTCTTTGCTTTTGTCCTCCTGACATTTCATAGGGATATTTATTTAAAACCTCTACAACCTCAAGGGTTTTGGCTATTTTCTTTACAAGGTCATCTATTTTCTCTGGATTTTTCCCTTGTATCGTTAACGCTAATGCAATATTTTCATAGCCTGTTAAAGTATCTAGTAAGTTAAAATCCTGAAAAATAAACCCTAGCTCGTCCCTCCTAAATTGATCTAATGATTTTGTTTTTAATTTTGTAATATTTTGCTCATTAATCATAATTTGTCCTGTTGTTACATGATCAATAGTAGAAATACAATTAAGTAGTGTAGTCTTTCCACTTCCAGAAGGACCCATAATCCCTACAAATTCCCCTTTACTCACCTGAAAACTTACTTGATCCAATGCTTTTTTGATATTTCCTTTTTTTCCATAATATTTTTCTATTTTTTCTACCCTTAAAAGGTTTTCCATGTCAATCTCCTCCATATATTTTCTATACCCTTATTATAGTCAACTATACATGCTTCACCTATTGAATCAACTTTCATTAAAGTTACATTTTCGTAAGATAACAAAAAGGGGCTGTGGGGATAATGTATATTTCCTGATTTAAAGTATATTTTAAACAAAAGGCATTTTATCAAAACATTGAAATTGCTCAGTTTTGGTAAAATGCCTTTAAAATATTTTAAAAACTTTTCTATTTGCCGATAGCCCCTTGTTAAATCCCTATATAAAACTTACTCAACGGAAAAGTTATATTCACTTTTGTTCCTACCCCTAACCGAGATGTCATATTGATTCCTAATCCTAGTTTTTCACAAAGCTTTTTACAAATATAAAGTCCCATCCCCGTAGAAGCCGTATACTTTCTTCCATTCTCTCCTGTAAATCCCTTTTCAAAAACATAATTCATATCCATTTCTGAAATGCCTATGCCATTGTCTTCTATTGTTAAGATTATATTATTTTTATTCTTTTGGGTATATATTTTAATCTTACTATTTTTTTCTTTCTTATACTTAATGGCATTACTAATAACTTGATGCAATATAAACTGCACCCACTTTTTATCACTATATACTTCCTCATTAATTTCATCTAATTCTAACTCTATTTTTCTATGAATAAAATCCTTTGCATTTCTTCTAATTGTATGATTGATGGGTACACTTAACTTAAATTTTTTGATCAAATAATCTTTACTCACTTGACTACTTCTTGCATAATATAAAGCCTGCTCTACAAATCCATCTATTTTCTTTATTTCTTGACCTATATTATCTATAGGCTCACTTTTATTATTTTCTATAATTAACAAACTAGATGCAATAGGTGTTTTGATTTCATGCACCCAAGCTTCTATATATTCTCGATATTCTAATTGTAAATCTTTATACACATTTACATGCTCATGCATAGATTTATTGCAAATTCTTACTATTTCATAAAAAAGCTTTCCTTCTAAATGGTTTGGCTTTTCCATGATCTCTGCTAATAAATATTTTTGATCAAGGCTTTCTAACACCTCTTCCATATGATTATAGTGTTTGTTAGCCTTTCTAAATTCTATCAACATATAGCTTATTAAAGGGAAAAACCATAGGATAAAAATAGAAAATACTACATTCCCTTTTATATCTAATAATAAAAGCATACAAGCTAAAATAAAAAATCCTATAAAGTTTATCAATAAATATATAAATCTTTCTTTAAAATAATCTTTTAATTTCATGGCATCATATATCCCAATCCACGTCTTGTCTTAATTGCATCTTTTACTCCTATTTCTTCGAGCTTTCTTCTTAACCTTGTTACATTCACAGATAAAGTATTGTCATCCACAAAAACATTAGAATTCCATAAATATTCCATGAATTCATCTCTTGAGACAATGCTTCCCTTATTTTTTATGAGGCAAGAGAGGATTTTAAATTCATTTTTTGTTAACTGCTCTGTATTTCCTTTATACTTTATAGAACCATTAGATAAATTTAATTCTAAATCATGATACATCAATACATCCCTATATTGATCTTTCGAAGCTCTTTTTAAAACAGCTGCAATATGAGCCAAAAGAATTTGCGTATTATAAGGCTTCGTAATAAAGTCATCTGCTCCAAAATTCATACTCATGAGTTCATCCATTTCACTATCTCTGCTTGTAACGATAATAATAGGAATATCTGAATTTTTTCTCACTTCCCTACAGATATGGTAGCCATCAAAAACAGGTAAATTGATATCTAATAATATTAAATCTGCATTAGCTCTATCAATACGTTCAAGGATATTTTCAAACTGATCAGGTGCATCAATCTCATAACCATATTTAGATAAAAATGTTTTTAATTCCTCTCTAATCATTTTTGTATCTTCTATAATAATGATTTTTTTCATAAATTCCTCCAAAGTGAAATATTTATCATTCTGATTTTATTATATCAGAAAAATAATTATTCTATAAACCGAACTCCTTTGACACCATATATTTTTCTCTTTTCTAAAAATAAGAGTGTAGACATACTAATTCGTCTACACCCTTTATAATTTATCTAATTATTTCTTTTAGCTTATTTTCAAGAATTTCTTTTGCAACCTTTGGATTTGCCTTTCCTTTTGAGGCCTTCATGGTTTGTCCCATCAAAAACCCTATTGCTTTTCCTTTTCCGTTTCTAAAATCCTCTATAGCTTGAGGATTCTTATCAAGAATCTCCATGATGATTTTTTCAATTTCATCCGTTCCACTGATTTGACTAAGACCTTTTTCTTTAATTATTCTTTCAGGAGTTTGATCCGTCATAATCAATTCTTTAAATACTTCCTTTCCTGCTGTACGGCTTATTTTTCCTTCATCAATCATTTTTATTAAATCTGCCAAATCCTTTGATTTTACAGGAATCATTTCCTTTTCTTCTTTTAATGCTCTTAATAGGTCTACAAGAATCCAATTTGCAGCATCCTTTGGATTGACTTCAAAGGATACAACTTCTTCAAAATAATTTGCAAGACTCTTTTGTCCTACAAGGATTTCGATTTCCTTTTCAGTAAGCTTATATTCTTTCAAAAATCTTTCTTTTTTTAATCTTGGAAGCTCTGGCAGATTTCCTTTGATCTTTTCTATTTTTTCTTCTTCAATCCATACAGGGATTAAATCTGGCTCAGGAAAATATCTATAATCATGATCATCTTCCTTGGACCGCATAGGAACAGTTCTTCCTTTTCCACTATCCCATTTTCTTGTCTCTTGCTTGATTTTATGACCTTCTCCATAAGTATATAATTCTATTTGTCTTTTTTCTTCCTTTTGTAGCGCCCTTAATATTTCCCTAAAGGAGTTCATATTTTTAATTTCTACTTTTGTATTTAATTTTTCTTGTCCAACTTCTCGAATAGATATATTGGCATCACATCTTAAAGACCCCTGCTCCATTTTACAATCTGACACCTCTATATATTCAAGAATCCCTTTTAATTCCTTTAAAAAGGCTACAGCCTCTTTAGGAGAACGCATATCTGGCTCTGATACAATTTCAATAAGAGGGACTCCCGTTCTATTGTAATCCACTAAAGTAATAGGCTGCTCTTCAAGGTGAATCAGCTTTCCAGCATCTTCTTCTAAGTGTATTCTTGTAAGATGGATTCTTTGATCTACTCCATCTACTTGAATATCTATATATCCCTTTATGCAAATGGGCAAATCAAACTGGGAAATTTGATAAGCCTTTGGAAGGTCTGGATAGAAATAATTCTTTCTATCAAATTTATTGACTCTATTGATTTCACAATTCAAAGCCTTTCCTGCTTTGATTGCTAAATTTACAACCTCTTCATTCAAAAGAGGTAAAGTTCCTGGAAGCCCTGTACAAATAGGGCAGGTATTCTCATTAGGGCTTTTCCCAAATTCTGTTGAGCAAGAACAAAATATTTTTGATTTTGTATTTAATTCTACATGTATTTCAAGTCCTATAATCGTCTCAAAGGCCATTCATTTTCCCTCCTTGATCACTGGAACTTCTTTGTATATTCCTAAAGCTTGCTCAAGAGCAAATGCTACTTGTAATAATTTCTTTTCTGTATAATGATCTCCTATAAACTGCACCCCTATGGGCAGCTTTGACTGACTAAATCCACAAGGAATAGATATAGCAGGTACCCCTGCAATATTCATATTTACCGTATAAATATCTGATAAATACATCTGTAGCGGATCTTCACTTTTTTCTCCTATATTAAATGGCAATTTAGGGGATGTCGGACTAAGAATGACATCATATTTTTCAAAAGCTTCCTTAAATGTATTTCTTATTTTCTTCCTAAATAGCATAGCCTTTTTATAATAAGCATCATAATATCCAGAGGATAAAACAAAGGTACCTAACATAATTCTTCTTTTCACTTCTTCTCCAAAGCCTTCACTTCTAGAATTGATCATTAGTTCATCTATTGTTTTAAAGTTTTCTGTTCTATACCCATATCGAACTCCATCATATCTTGCAAGATTCGAACTAGCTTCAGCTGAAGATATCATATAATAAGCAGAAAGTCCTTTCTTTTTAATAGGTAGTGAAAATTCTTCTATAATAGCCCCTAGATCTTCTAATTTCTTTATTGCATTTTGGATACTCTCATGAATTTCTTCATCTAATCCTTCCCCAAAGAATTCCTTTGGTACCCCTATTTTTAATCCTTTTACTCCTTGGTCTAAATCAGACACATAATCGATTTTGATTTCTTCTTGTACGCTTGTTCCATCTAATGGATCATTTCCAACAAGTATATTAAGGCTCATAGCACAATCCTTTACCGTTTTTGTAAAGGGTCCAATTTGATCAAGGGATGATGCAAAGGCAATAAGTCCATATCTTGAAACCAATCCGTAAGTAGGCTTGAATCCCACATTTCCACAAAATGCTGCTGGCAATCTAATAGATCCTCCTGTATCTGACCCAATAGTAAGGGGTGCAAAGCCTGCTGAAAGAGCTGCTGCTGACCCGCCTGAAGAACCTCCTGGAACCTTTTTTGTATCCCAAGGATTTTTTGTGATTTTAAAAGCTGAATTTTCTGTAGAAGAACCCATTGCAAATTCATCCATATTTGTCTTTCCTATAATAATAGCCCCTGCATCCTTTAGTTTTTTCACAATAGTTGCATCATAGGGTGGGATAAAAGCTTCTAGCATTTTCGATGCACAAGTTGTTTTAATTCCTCTTGTACATATATTATCCTTTAACGCAACAGGAATCCCTCCCAACGCGCCTAGCTTTTCTCCTCTTTTTATTTTTTCATCCATCTCCTTTGCTTCTTTTAAAGCACTTTCCTCACAAAGAGTAATGAATACATTGATTTCTCCATCTAATTTTTTTATTCTATTGATATAAGATTTTACAATCTCTGTTACTGTGAACCTTTTTTCTATATATCCTTGTTTGATTTCTTCTATAGTCATACATTGGATTTTCATGCTCCCACTCCTATTCTATTACCTTCGGAACCACTATATAATTTTCTTTCATTTCCTTTGCATTTTGGAATAATTCTTCCTTATTTCTAAAGACTTGCCTCTCATCTTTCCTTAAAGCAGACTTACTATTTTCAAATGCATTTAGTGAAATCCCTATAAAATCTTCCTCTTCTATGTTTTCAAAGTGAGTTAATATTTTTTCAAAATCCTCTCTAAAGCTTTCTGCTTCTGTATCTGTAAATTTTAATTTTGCAAGCTTTGCCATATGATGAACAGTTTCTATATTTATTTTCATACTATTCCTCCCTCTATCAACCAAAAGTTCTTTAACATACTTAAAAAGTACTACTCCTTCTTAATGGATTTTTCTATTAATATCTTTTGATAATAATATTCTCTATTACCAATTGTACCATACCCCTTTGTTCTCTTATAAGAGCATCCTAAAATCCAATAGCTTTTTCCATATGAAAAGCCTTTCATCCCATTCAAAGGACAAAAGGCTCTATATTTTATTCTTTATTATTTAATGCAATTTTTCCTTCATCACCATTTCTAATTCGAATAACATTAGAAACATCATAAATAAATATTTTTCCATCCCCTACATTCCCTGTTCTTAATACCTTCTTTGCAGTTTCTACTACTAAGTCTACAGGTACTTCACAAACAACCGTTTCCACCTTTATTTTAGGAAGTAATTGGTCTACATATTCAACACCTCTATAATTATGTGGTTTCCCCTTTTGGATGCCACATCCTAGAACATGAGTCATGGTCATGCCCTTCACCCCAATATCATTTAAAGCTTCTTTTAATTCCTCAAATTTTCTAGGTCTTGTAATAATCTCGATTTTTATAATTTTTTCATCCATTCAAATCCCTCCCTTATGAATTAATCTCAAGCCCTCTTCTTTTAAAATCCACATAGCTTTCAATCTCAAGCCCATGCTCTTCAATATCTAATCCTTTTTGCTCTTCCTCGGCAGTTACCCTTAATCCAATGGTTAAGTCTATTCCTTTAAATAAGACAAAGCTTGTTCCTAAAGTCCAAAGAGCCACTGCACCTACTCCTATTATTTGTACCTTTAAAAGTTCCATCCCCCCACCATAAAGCATACCTCCATCTACAGCAAATAATCCTACTAGGATCGTTCCAATAGATCCACATAATCCATGTACCCCTACTGCTCCTACAGGATCATCAATTTTTAAAACCTTATCAATGAACTCAATACCAAATATAATCACAAACCCTGCTATACAACCTATAGCTACCGCTCCAAAAGGAGTAACAATGTCTGTTCCTGCAGTAACTGCAACTAATCCTCCTAAAGCTCCATTTAAAGTCATACTTACATCAGGCTTTTTATACTTTACCCAAGTAACGATCATTGTTGTCAAAGCTCCCATAGAAGCTGCTAAATTCGTTGTGATGAATATATGAGATATACGCTCTATATCTACCCCAGATAAAGTTGAACCAGGGTTAAAACCAAACCAACCAAACCATAATATAAACACCCCTAATGCACCTAAAGTAATACTATGACCAGGAATAGCATGAATTTCACCATTTTTGCTATACTTTCCTATTCTCGGACCTATAATCCATGCCCCCATAAGTGCTGCCCATCCTCCTAAGGAGTGTACTACTGTTGAACCTGCAAAATCATGAAATCCCAGTTCTGATAACCAGCCCCCACCCCATATCCAATGTCCTACGATAGGATAAATCATAGCACTAATCACAAAGCTATATAATAAATAGGAAATAAATTTTGTTCTTTCTGCCATAGCTCCTGAAACAATCGTTGCTGCAGTAGCACAAAATACTGTTTGAAAGATAATAAAAGCTTCCTTTGGAATCCCTAATCCTAAATGTTCAAAAGTCCCTATTGAAAACAAATGAATTTGTCCTATAAATCCTCCTATATCCTCTCCAAACATCATACTAAATCCTAATATAAAGAAAATTAATGATCCTACTGAAAAGTCCATCAAATTTTTCATAATAATATTTCCAGCATTTTTCGCCCTAGTAAATCCAGTTTCCACCATAGCAAAGCCAGCTTGCATGAAAAACACCAATGCAGTAGCGATTAAAACCCATATCGTATCAATTGCAGTTACAAACTCCATATTCATTCTCCTCTCTAATTTTTTTCATGCCAGCTGTACATGATTTTTACATAAAGTTTATATAAACTAAAAAAGCGTCTTTAACCAAGAGAAATCACATTCTCTCGATTAAAGACGCCTTTGCCTTTAAATGAATTCATATTTAATATGTGTATGATTATAATACATATTTCATTTTTTTGCAACATTTTTTTGTATTTTCTGATATTTTCATTCTAGGATATTATTTTCCTGTATCTTCTTCAATGGGTTTAGCTAATATTCTAAATGTCATTAAAACCACAAGAATACTGATTATAATATTGATAACTATAGGAAGCCCTATAGCAACTCCAATATATCCAATCACTGCTCCAAGTCCTGCTAAAACTGCATAAGGCATCTGGGTTTTTACATGGTCTATATGATCTGCTCCACTAAACATAGAAGACATAATCGTTGTATCTGATATAGGGCTACAATGATCTCCAAATATAGCTCCTGCAAATACGGCTCCTATAGTGGGGATAATATACATCATAGGATCTATCCCATCAACAGTTGATACATTAAATACAATAGGAATGACAATAGGCATAAGAACGGCTACTGTACCATAGGATGTTCCTGTTGAAAAAGAAATAACTCCTCCAACTAAGAAAGTGATAAGTGGTATAATAGCAGGAGATAATACCCCTTCTGTAATTCCTACTAAAAATTTAGCTGTACCCACAGCTTTTATGGAAGAACCAATTCCCCAAGCAAATATTAATATAAGGGTTCCAAAGAATATAGATCTCATTCCTTCCATGTACCCTTTAAACAATATACTAGTAGGCACAAGATTTTGAATTTTATAAAGAACCAAAGTAATAAATACAGCTCCAAAGGAACCTAAGCACAATGATTTTGAACTACTTCCATTTGCAATAGCTTCAGATATAGAAACTTCTGGCCATCCCCCTGTTTTTATAAGGAGTATTACTATTAAGCCTATTAAGCTTACGATGGGAACAATGAAATTAATAAGACGTTTTGGACAATCTTTATCTGGCTCAAGTCCTTTTTGCTCTGCTGCAATTAATGGTTTTGCCCCATCTCTTAATATTTTTCCTGTCCTTCTTGCTCTTCTTTCTGCTTCAAGCATAGGACCAAAATCTTTTTCTGATAAAACTACATAGGTTAATAATGAAAGGGCAACAAAGCTATATACAACAAAAGGAATAGATTTCAGATAAGCCCCATAGGGTGAGAGGGATATGCCTAAATCATCAAATTGCATACCGATTTGACCAACCAAATAAGCAACCCAAGATGAAATTCCTGCAATGCAAGCAATAGGTGCTGCTGTACTATCTACGATATAAGATAATTTTTCTTTTGATATTTTATATTCTTTTGTTATAGGACTCATTGTAGTACCTACAACTAATGTATTTACATAATCTTCAAAAAAAATAACAAATCCCGCAAGCTCTGTAGCAAGTAATGCCCCTTTTACTGACTTTATCTTTTTTGTAATCCAATGTACAATAGCCTCTATTCCTCCACCGACTCTCATAATTCCTACTAATCCTCCTAAGGTCAAGCTTGTAAGGACAATTCTTGCCGACCAAGGATCTCCTAAGGCATTCCATAAGCTTTCCACACTATTTCCAAATCCCGTGATAGGATTCCCCCCAGCAAGCATAGTTCCAGCTACCCATGTACCGATAAATAGGGATAGTAAAACTTCCTTTGTTACAATTGCTAAAAGGATGGCCACAAGAGGTGGCAATAGCGAAAAGATTCCAAAGCTTAAATTTTCCCTTTCCCCTCCTGAAGCAAAAACATAAGATGTCATACATGATAATAGGATAATAAGTCCTATTGTATAAAATTTTTTCCATGGTTGATCCCATCTTAGCTTCATACGATCCCTCCTCAAATTAAATTTTATGTTTCATATTATTATATTCCTTAATTTACAGATGTTACACAAACATTTAAGTCTATTACCTATGAACCATTTGCTTTTTCCAGAATAAAATATTGTATGAGAAAATATTATCAAAATCCTTAAAGGAGGAACTCTCAATGAGCTTTATTACAGACATGATTGCTGATAGATTTAGAGATCATAGCTTTGATATCGCAAAGCAGGATTATAAATTTATAAAAATAAAAAGAGCCAAGGAAGAAATAAAGAAAAAATATCCAAATAAAGAATTAATTGATATGGGCATAGGAGAACCTGACATCCCTGCTGATAAAGATGTAGTAACAGTTCTTTCTAAAGAAGCTCCAAAAGCTGAAAATAGATGGTATTCAGATAATGGGATAAAAGAATTTCAGGAAGCTGCTGCTAATTATCTTAGAAGAACTTATGGAATAACAAATATCGACCCTCATAAAGAAATTATGCATGGTATTGGAGCAAAATCTATTTTATCTATCATGCCCCTATGCTTTATCAACCCTGGAGATATTACCCTTACAACACTTCCTAGTTATCCAATTATTGCTACTCATACAAAATATCTGGGGGGTGTAGTCTATGGTCTTCCTTTAACAAAAGTGAATGATTTTTATCCTGATTTTTCCAATATATCAAATATCATATTATATCGGTCCAAGCTTTTGTATCTAAATTATCCAAATAACCCTACAGGTCAAGTTGCAACAAAAGATTTTTATAAGAGAGTCGTAGAATTTGCGCATAAAAATAGAATTATTGTTGTAGCTGATTCCACCTATGCACCTATTACTTTCGATGGAGAAAAGCCCCTAAGCTTTCTATCTATTGATGGAGCCAAAGAAGTAGGTGTTGAAATCCATTCCCTTTCAAAAGCCTTTAATATGACTGGGTGGAGACTTGCCTTTATTGCTGGTAATGAAGAAACCATCAATATATATGGAACCGTTAAAGCCAATTCCGATTCAGGTCAATTTAGAGCTATTCAAAAAGCAGGAATTCATGCTCTTAATCACCCTGAGATTACAAAGGACAATTGTGATAGGTATTCAAGAAGATTTGATTCTTTAATAAAAGCATTAAGGGAAGTAGGCTTTCATATAGAAAAACCCAAAGCTACTTTTTATTGTTATCTACCTATTCCAAAAGGGACAAGATCTGGTAAAGTTTTTCAAGATGCAGATGATTTTTCACTATATCTTCTTAATGAAGCCCTTATATGTACTGTTCCTTGGAACTTTCCAGAACCCTATGTAAGACTTTCTGTTACTTTTGAAGCAAAGGATTATGAAGAAGAAAAAAGAATTATTCATGAGCTGAAGGAAAGATTGTTAAAGCTTCAATTAGTGTTTTAATAAAGCAACGGTTCTGTTGCAAAAATATCAAAAACATCCCTCACAATCAATATAATGTCATCCAACAGCACCTATGATTTTATTTGGAAATTCAATCTCCTATTCCTAATTTTTCACATACCCATATCACTATTTTTTATTTTGCACCAGAACCTTTACATCTATAATACACAAACTTTTTTTGTATCTCTTTCACTTAAGCATTTTTTCAAAATTAAGACATTTTATATGATATAATATAGAAAAGAAATATTTAAGGAAGTGAATCAATGTCAAAAGAAGAAATACATCATCCTCATGATGTAGGATATAAAAATATATTTTCCCATAAACAAACCTTCTTAGAACTTTTAAGAAGCTTT
>JAOARV010000031.1 GCA_025210395.1 Marinisporobacter sp. | reverse complement strand
GTCCTTATTCTGGCTTAATTTCTTACACTGTATAGTTTTCAAAGATCAAATCTCTTTTTAAAATCAACCGCCGTTTGGCGCCTTAATTATCTTATCATTTTTGTTTGTTGCTGTCAAGAACTTTTTTATCTTTCATAACTTTTCATTTAAGTTATAACTTTCCACCTAGTTTGTACTAAGCTTTATAAAAAATTTCTTTCAGCGACGACAAGAACTATCTTACCACGTATCTTGTCTTAAGTCAACTAAAAGTTTTTTCTAGTTTTGAAATGGTTGTTGCACTAAAAGCAACAGGTAATACTATAGCATCTTCTATTATAAATGTCAATATATTTTTATTCATTTGTTATATGCTACCATTATAGATTTTATTAACTTTGAAAATACTAATAACAAGGAGGGATATTATGTCCAAAAACAAATTAAATAAAATTAAACATCCAATAGAAAATCACAAAACTGCTTCTTGGGCAAATATAGAAACCTTAAAACCAGAATCATGCGTTCCTATTCCTAATGAATTAGAAGTAGAAAATGCGAAAAGATGGGTAGAAGAAAATGAAAAATAGAGAAAAATCCAGGCCATCTCCTGGATTCTCTTTTTTATTCATATTTCATTTCTGCTAAACGCTTATAACTTTCATATCTTTCTTTTGCATGTTCCTCTGCTGCATCAAATAAAATCTCTGCCATGTCTGGGAATGTATTTTTAAGCTGCGTATATCGAATTTCTCCTTCAATATATTCTTTAAATGATGTTTTTGGCTCTTTCGAATCTAAAGTAAATGGATTCTTTCCTTGTGCAGTTAAATCAGGATTATATCTATATAGATGCCAATATCCTGCATCTACTGCTTTTTTCTCTTGTGCTACAGTACTTCCCATTCCTGTTTTGATTCCATGATTAATACATGGTGCATAGCAAATAATGAGAGATGGTCCTTTATATTTTTCTGCCTCTTGAATAGCTTTAATGGTATGATTCATATTTGCACCCATAGCGATTTGTGCTACATATACATATCCATAGCTCATAGCCATTACACCTAAATCTTTCTTTCTTATTTTCTTACCAGATGCTGCAAATTTTGCTACAGCTGCTGTTGGTGTTGCTTTAGAAGATTGTCCTCCTGTATTTGAATACACTTCAGTATCAAATACTAATACATTTACATCTTCTCCAGATGCTAAAACATGATCAAGTCCTCCATATCCTATATCATAAGCCCATCCATCTCCACCAACAATCCATACGGATTTCTTAATGAGAAAATCTTTTTTCTCTAAGATTTCTTTGATGATTGGGTGATCTTTATGATTATGTTCTTCTAAAACAGCAAGTAGCTTTTGTGTTGCTCTTTTACAGCTTTCTCCATCATCCATTGCTTCTATATACTCTTTCATTACTTCTTTACACGTCTGATCTAAATCACAATTTTGAGCCTGATACATTAAGTCTTTTAATCTTTCTCTTATTTGTTCTACTCCTAAATACATACCGTATCCATATTCTGCATTATCTTCAAATAATGAATTTGCCCAAGCAGGTCCTTTTCCTTCACAATTTGTTGTAAATGGAACAGATGGTGCACTTCCTCCCCATATTGAAGAACAACCTGTTGCATTAGCAATCATCATACGATCTCCATAAAGCTGCGTAACAAGTTTTAAGTAAGCAGTCTCTCCACAGCCTGCACAAGCCCCTGAAAATTCAAATAAAGGTTTTGCAAACTGACTTCCCTTCACCGTATATTTGTTCATCAATTCATCTTTTGTTGAAATAGCTTTTGCTGCATATTCCCAATGATCTTTTTCTTTAGCCGTTTCCTCTTCTGCATTTACCATTACTAAAGCTTTTTGTGGTGCTGGACAAATATCTGCACAATTTCCACAGCCTGTACAATCTAGAGGACTTACTTGAATTCTATACTGCATGTTTTCCATGCCTTTTCCTAAAGCTTTCTTCGTTTCAAAGGTTTCTGGTTTATTTTTCATCTCTTCTTCATCAAGTAGGAATGGTCTAATGGTTGCATGAGGACATACATAAGCGCATTGATTACATTGAATACATTTATCCACCTGCCACTGAGGTACCATTACAGCTATTCCACGTTTTTCATAAGCTGTTGTACCTAATGGGAAAGTTCCATCTTCAATTCCTTCAAATGCACTTACAGGTAAATCATCTCCTTCATTTTTTGCCATAGGTCTTTGAATATGTTTTACAAAGTAGGGTTCCTCTACCTCTGGTAATTGATCATCTGAAAGATTTGCCCAATCACTTGAAATATTTACTTTTACAAGTCCTTTTACCCCTTGCTCTATGGCTTGTTCATTCATCTTAACGATTTTTTCGCCCTTTTTACCATAGGTTTTCTCAACAGCTTCTTTTAAATAGCTTACAGCATCTTCAATAGGTATTACCTTAGCTAGCTTGAAAAAGGCTGATTGCATGATCATATTGATTCTTCCACCAAGACCAATTTCTTGTGCAATTTTTACTGCATCAATCATATAGAAATTAATATTTTTCTCAGCAATCGTTCTTTTAAGGGATGCTGGTAATTTTTCATCAATCTCTTCTTGTGTCCAAGGACAGTTTAGTACAAATGTTCCATTTGGCTTAATCCCTTTTAATAAATCATAATGATTCACATAGGATTTATTATGACAAGCAATAAAATCTGCATAATTAATTAAATAAGTAGATTTTATTGGTTTTTTCCCAAATCTTAAATGAGATATAGTTGTTCCTCCCGATTTTTTACTATCATAAGAAAAATAAGCTTGAGCATAAAGATCTGTATGATCTCCAATAATCTTAATGGCCATTTTATTCGCCCCAACAGTTCCGTCAGAACCTAATCCCCAGAATTTACAACTAATCGTTCCTTCTGGTATGGTCTCCATTTCTTTTTCTTTTTCTAAAGAAGTATGACTAATATCATCATCTATACCAATAGTGAATCCATTCTTTGGACTACTTTTTTTCAAATTATTGTATACTGCTATAATTTGATCAGGAGTTGTATCCTTTGAACCAAGACCATATCTACCACCGACAATTATTGGCTGATTGTCATGATCATAAAAGAGACTTCTTACATCTGTATATAAAGGTTCTCCTACTGCTCCTGGTTCTTTCGTACGATCAAGTACTGCAATTCTTCTCACATTCTTAGGGAATACATCAAAGAAATGTTTTTTAGAAAAAGGTCTATATAGTCTTACTTTTATTGCGCCTACTTTTTCTCCTTTAGACAGCAAATAATCCACTGTCTCTTCAATAGTTTCGCAAACTGATCCCATTGCGATGATTACATATTCAGCATCAGGTGCCCCATAGTAATCAAATGGATGATACGCTCTTCCTGTAACTTTGGTAATTTCCTTCATATAATCAGCTACAATATCTGGTACCTTTTCATAAAATGCATTAGATGCTTCTCTTCCTTGGAAATAAATATCTGGATTTTGAGCTGTTCCTCTTAAAACGGGCCTATCTGGGTTTAATGAACGATTACGAAAATCCTTTACGGCTTCAAAATCTAATAATTTTCTGAAGTCTTCATAATCAATTAATTCTACCTTTTGAATTTCATGAGAGGTTCTAAACCCATCAAAGAAATGTAAAAATGGCACTCTAGACTTTATAGCTGCTAAATGAGCAATTCCTCCTAAATCAATTGCTTCCTGTACACTGCTTGATGCAAGTAATGCAAAACCCGTTTGTCTAGTTGCCATAACATCTTGATGATCTCCAAAAATAGATAATGCATGAGTTGCTAAAGCTCTCGCACTCACATGAAATACACCTGGAAGTAATTCTCCAGCCATTTTATACATATTAGGAACCATCAAAAGTAATCCTTGAGAAGCTGTATATGTAGTAGTCAACGCTCCACCTTGAAGGGATCCGTGCATAGTTCCTGAAGCTCCTGCTTCAGATTGAAGCTCTGAAACCTTTACAACTTGTCCAAATAAATTTTTTTTCCCATGTGATGCCCATTCATCTACTTTCTCTGCCATAGGAGAAGAAGGGGTTATTGGAAAAATTGCTGCTACTTCTGTAAACCCGTAGGATACATAAGCTGCAGCTTCATTTCCATCCATTGTTTTCATTTTTTTCGTCATCATTGATCCTCCTTTTTATCAATCTACCTCATTATTATTTTCATCTGTATATGAGATTATTTCAGTATCTAATGCTTATTGTTTACTTATTTTGGATTATAATACATAAAATTCTATAATTGGATCAAAAAAAAACTCATGGTATTAACTGACCCATGAGCTTAATGATGTATGTATATATAAACGAACATCATGCTATTTTAAATTTTTTAGTTAGCATGATAAACCTCATCCATTACACTTCTTGTAGATGGCTTTGTATAATTAAATATTATTTTTTTACTACTTCTTCCAATTTTCACAAAGTCTTTTTTTTCTATTTCTAACTGAAAAATATTTTCCTTATGTATATCCCATATTAATCCATACTTAATATTTAAAATAGATTCTAGTCTATCTGCATTTCCAATACTTTTTATTTCAAAAGGCGGAACCATTTCTTTTTCATTTATTATTAACTTATTTTGCTCTTCTAAAAATGTAATTCCTGTAGTAGAAATAATCCTTTCATCATTTATAGAAATAGCTTCTGCATCGGCTCCATTTAAAATATTTATTATTGCTGATAAATATTCGGGATAATAAGATGCCATATCT
Organism: Marinisporobacter sp.; assembly: GCA_025210395.1. Lineage (GTDB taxonomy): Bacteria > Bacillota > Clostridia > Peptostreptococcales > Thermotaleaceae > Crassaminicella. The sequence goes on along the minus strand of JAOARV010000031.1, from coordinate 135,216 downwards.
ATATCTTTATATAACTCTGAATTTTTAAATCTCATGATAATTCCAGGGCCTTCCACATCCATTTGCCCATTTACTAATTTATATTGATCTATGTCATCTTTTATTTTTTTTATAAAAATGTCTTTTTGAGATTCATCATTTTCATATCGATCTATTACTTGATCTAATGACCCTATTTTATTTAATAGCTCTTTCCTTTCTTCTTTTAGACTTTTAAGTTCTTTTTCTAATTTGTTCGCTTCTACAGCTGAAATTTTACCTTTTGTTAATTCATTTACTACTTTAAATTGGACTGAAGCCAATATTCCAAAAAAAATAAAGCATATTAATATGACAAAACTATTTTTTTTCAATTTTACCCACCGACCCTTTAATTTCATTATTTTTTATAAAATAGATAATTTTACATAGTCCTTAACAAAATTATACAATATTCGAACCAATATTTTTACAAAATTTAATTTTTTTCGTACAAAAATAAAAAAATTTGCATTATACTGCCGTATATGCTCATTTCGCAAGTTTTATTACAAAACTATTATTTTGTAATAAAACTTACTCAAAGTGGTCAAACATTTATCATCCACAGATTTTAAATTTTATAATTTCCTAAGAAACAAAAAAGACAACTCTTTTACTAGTTGTAATAGAGCTGTCTTTTTATTCTATATTTAGTTAAAAATCATTTATCCAATAATAAACTTATGCCTTTTCTTTAAACTTCTTTAACTTCTTTAAATCTTCTATATATACTTCCTTAAGCTCTCTTCTATAAATTACTGCTGCAGGATGATATAAAGGAAACACCTTATATTCTCTATCTTTTATATTTACTTTAATAGCCTTTCCATGAAGTTCTCCAATTTTATCTTTTTCATTCCCTGTAATCGTCTTCAATGGCACATTTCCAAGGGTAATAATTACTTGAGGTTGTATGATTTCAATTTCATCAAAAAGATACCCTTTAAAATTCTCTATTTCCTTCTTAGATGGAGCTCTATTAATTTTTCCTCCTGTTTTGCTGCTAATCTTAGTAGGTCTAAATTTTACTGTATTGGTAATATAAAGTTCCTTTCGATCTAATTCTAAAACATGAAGAAACTCTTCAAGATATTTTCCAGCCTGACCAACAAAAGGCAACTTCGCTTCTACCTCTTTTGCTCCTGGCGCTTCTCCTATAAGAATCATGCTACTATCTACACTTCCATTTCCTAATACAATTTCTTGATCTTCATGTTCCTCTATTATTTTTTTATTTAACTTTTCTATTTCATTCTCCTTCAATAAAAACAATCCTTTCTTTATCATTTTGAATCTATTTATTTTCTTCTAATACTTCTTCATGTTTTTTCTTTATTTCTTTAAAGTCTTCCCAAAAAGATCTTTTTTTAAGTACATCACGAAGTACAGCAGAAGGATGAAAGGTTGGTAAAATCCATATATCTTTTTTACAATACCATTTTCCTCTATCCCTTGTAATCCTCAAATTAGGATCAATAATATTTATAGCAGCTATTTTACCTAAGCAAACAATAATTTTAGGTTTTATAATTTTTACTTGCCATCTTAGATAAGGAATACACCCTTTCATTTCATCCTTTTCCGGATTTCTATTATTTGGAGGTCTACATTTTACAATATTTGCAATATATACTTCATCTCTTGTGAAACCTATCCCTTCAATAGCCTTTGTTAAAAGCTGTCCTGCTGGTCCTATAAAAGCTATACCTTCTTGATCCTCATAATATCCTGGTCCTTCTCCTATAAACATAATATCTGCATGCTTATTTCCCTGCCCAAAAACAACATTTGTTCTTCCTTTATAGAGTTTACATTTTTTACATCCATAAACAAAAGCTTTAACTTCTTCTAAAGAATACATAAAATCCGCCCCTAAAAATCATCTATTATTTTTATAATAGCATGAATTCACATTTATTTGTCTAAAATACTCATTAGAAATTTATATTGAAGGAATGATTTTTATGAAACTAATTTACCAATCCAAGATTATTTTTAAATTTGTAAAAGAAGTATTCCCACAAGTAAAGAAAGAACTCTCGTACTGGAATACTCAAGCTACTAAAATCCCTGATGAGTTATTATCTCATCAAGCTATCTCTAGTATACAAAAGAAAACTTTTCACGCTCAGGGAGGTTGCATTTACAGTTTATATTATGGTGATATGGATCAAAAGCTCATTAGCTTTATTGTAGCTCTTCAAACCATTAGTGATTATCTTGATAATCTCTGTGACCGGGTAGGGGTAGAAAATGAAAAATCCTTTTTACAACTTCATTATGCTATTACAGATAGTTTAACTCCAAATGATGTTTTTCATGATTATTATAAGCATTATCCTTATAAGGATGATGGCGGCTATCTTTATAGCTTAGTAAAAACATGTAAAGATTATATAAGTACACTACCAAGTTTTCATCTTGTTCAAAAGGATCTTTTATTTTTAGGAAAGCTATATAGTGAAATGCAAAGCTATAAGCATATAGAACAAAGTAAAAGAGAAAAGGCACTGGATGATTGGGCAGGGAATTATCTTGATTTATATAAACATCTATCTACATGGGAATTTTCTGCTTCTTCTGGTTCCACACTAGGAATGTTTTTCCTTTGTACGCTTAGTGAAGATAAAAATTTAGATGAAAATACAGTCAGAAAAGTACTGGATGCTTATTTTCCTTATATATGTAGTCTTCATATTTTACTAGATTATTTCATTGATGAAAGAGAAGATTTAAATACAGGAGATTTAAATTTTATATCTTATTATAAAACTCCTCAAGAAAAAGAAAAAAGACTTCTATATTTTTTAGAACAATCTCTCAATAAAGCTTTACCTTTACAAAATTCATTATTTCATATAACTATTATAGAGGGACTTTTATCTATGTATCTTTCTGACCCAAAAACAAATTTTGAAGATGAGAAAAATATTTCTAAAAAAATATTAAAAAATTCATCTTATACAACAAACATACTATATAATTCCTGCAAATTATTAAGAAAGAAAAAAATAATAGGATAAAATTACCTATCCTAATATTTTTCTCTTTTAGCTGAAAATTTCATCATTTAAGAACTGTATTGCTAATCTCCTAAAAAATTTATTATTGCTCAACATAAGAGGATGTCTTCCTAAGGGTGAAAATACAGTAATACTATTAGATATTTTTTTTGCAACACTACATATTTTTTTATCAATATTTCTAATCATATCATCCTGTAAACTCCCTGTAAGCAATACAGGACTTTTTATATGGTCAAGCTTATAGTAAAAATAATTTTCTACATTTGCTGAAAAATGAACTAACATATGACTATCTGCATCTACAACCTTTTCCCAGTCTTCACCGTGCATAGCTTCCCAAAAAACATTGATTCCTGAATTTTTACTAATACTTCTACCTTTTTTTATTTTATAAGCTTCTTCTCTTGTTATACATTCTCCTGAGAAGCTATCTGCAATCACCTTATCTACAATCTCTGGAAAATCTATTGCCACATTTAATGCTACAATAGCTCCTCCGCTGGTTCCTAATATATTACTTTTTTCAATATTTAAATGCTGACAAAGACTATAAATAATTTTAGCATTGTAACGCCAATAATCTGTTGGAAATTTTTCTACTCTCTCTGATTTTCCATGACCTATCAAATCTATTAATATTACTTTAAAATATTTTGAATAGAATACAGCTTCTTCTTCTAACATTTTTGAAGCTCCTGTATTTCCATGAATCATCATCAATGGTTTTCCTTTACCAACTATATGAAAATATATTTTTCTTCCTTCAAAATCATAATAAGCCATCCCTGCTCCCCCTTTCTCTTTCATCATACTATTTTTATAATTCCATATATTACTTTATATTCCTTCAATTGCTTAAAAAATAACAGATGTCTCCATCTGTTATTTTATCCTATAAAAATTTTCTTGGAATAAATCCAACCTTCTTATACACTTTTCTTAACGTTTTTCTAGCAACTCTTTCTGCCTTATTAGCTCCCTCAGCATAAATATTTTCTAAGTAATCCTTATTGCTTAATAAATCCTCATATTTTTCTCTTATAGGTCTTAATCCTTCAACAATAACTTCAGCTGTATCTTTTTTGAAATCTCCATATCCTTTTCCTTCATACATCTTTTCAATATCTTCTACACTTTTTCCTGAAAGCTTAGAATAAATAGTCAATAAATTTTTAACTCCAGGCTGATCATCTGAGTATTTTACAATTCCTACTGAATCTGTTACAGCTCTTTTTACTTTTTTTACAATAGAATCTGCATCTTCAACTAATCCTATGAATCCATTTACATTTTCATCAGATTTTGACATTTTCTTTGTTGGTTCTTGAAGACTCATAATTCTTGCCCCTACCTTAGGAATATAAGGTTCTGGTACTTTAAAAGTATCACTATATCTTCCATTAAATCTTTGAGCTAAATTTCTAGCCAATTCTAAATGCTGCTTTTGATCTTCTCCAACAGGTACAAGGTCTGTTTGATATAATAATATATCAGCAGCCATTAATACTGGATAAGTATATAAAGCACCATTTAAGTTTGCTTCATTCTTTTTAGATTTTTCCTTAAATTGAGTCATTCTATTAAGTTCTCCCATATAGGTAATAGAATTTAATGCCCAGTTCAGTTCTACATGAGCACTTACATGAGATTGAATAAAAATCGTACTCTTTTCTGGATCTAATCCACAAGCTATATATTGTGCCAATGCATCGATGGTATTTTTTCTTAAATCCTTTGCCTCTTGAGGAACAGTAATGGCATGTAGGTCTACAATACAATAATAGCAATTATATTCATCTTGAAGTGCTACCCAATTTTTTAATGCTCCTAAATAATTTCCAAGGGTTAGTTTTCCTGAAGGCTGTGCCCCACTAAATATGACTTTTTTCTCATCCATTGATTTTTCCTCCTGTTTTTTCTATATGATTTTTAAAATTGTATTCAAAAAAACTCGTCTCCATTAAATAATAGAGACGAGTATTCCCCGCGGTACCACCCTAATTGACAAATGTCCTCTTCATCCCATAACGGTGGATATCCGTTAAATCCTACTAAGCTTTCAGATCTACACTCCAAAGTCCATTCCATATAAATATGGGTTTTGGGCTTGCACCATCCCCAAATCGCTATAACCTTTTTTATATGTACTACTCTTCGTCATTGCTTTATTGATAAATATTGTTTTTTTTATTATATACTTTTTTATTATAGTATTCAATTCTTTTCTTCTTTTATTAAATCTACTCCAATACATACTTCATCCTTATATAAAACCTTTGATATAGTAATCCTATTTCTATGTTTTCCATATTTTTCTATTATCTCATATCTCTTTTATCCTATCAACTTGATTTAAATCCTATTAAAAATCCCCTTTATAAAGTCTAGGGGATTAATTTTTTCGTACCAATACTTTTTCAGCAATATTTAATAGCATATCTTTATAAATAGAATCCTCTATACATTCTAAACTTTTCTTTGCTTTTTCTACACATATATGGGCTTCATGAAAAGATTCCTCTAAAGCATAACTATCTCTTAAAAATCTTACAATTTCATTATGATTTTCTTCTATATTCCCTTTTTTAAGTTTTTCCTTCATCCATTCTTTATATTCTTTATGTTTTATTAAATTTAATATAGGTAAAGTAATATTTCCCTCTCTTAAATCATTACCTACTGGCTTTCCTAATATTTTTTCATCTCCTATAAAATCTAAAAGATCATCTACAATTTGATAAGCATATCCTAAATTTTCTCCATAAACCCTAAAAGCTCTTATTTGTTCTTCATTGGCGTCTGCTGTAATAGCTCCTACTTGTGTACATGCAGCAATTAAAACTCCTGTCTTTTGATAAATACGACGATAATAATCTTCCTTTGTCTGATCTAGGTTAAATAAATTTTCTCCTTGAAAAATTTCTCCATCACACATTTTACTAATAGCATCTACCATAACTTCCATACTTCTTATCAACTTATTCTTTGATAGAATTTCAAAAGCCTTAGCAAATAAATAATCTCCTAATAATACAGCTGTATGATTGCCCTTTTCATGATTGATCGTAGATAATCCTCGCCTCCTCGTTGATTCATCAATAATATCATCATGAACTAAAGATGCCATGTGAATACATTCGCAAGCTACTGAAGCATATATAGCCTCTTCTTTAACATTGTCAAAACATTGACCTACACAAAGAATGAGTGCTGGACGTATCCGCTTACCACCTGAATGTATCAATCTTTTACAAATATTATACGTATTTTCATGACTCCCTTCTAAGAGCTTATATAATTTTTTCTCAACTAAATCCATTCCTGGTAGTTCTTTGATTTTTAAGCTTTCAGCTGTTCTAATCAAATCTTCAACCTACTTTCTATATCCTTATTTATAGAAAGTATTGACCAATTTTAACAAATTTATATCGTAAATTTTTCTATGATCTCTAATACTTCCATACGTTTTTTGTAATTTTTATTTTTTATTCCTGCAAATGATGATTGTATATTTTGCTTCTTATTTACATTTAATATCATATTTATTCTAAAATATGATATTAAATATACATGTTGCTATCTATCTCTTAATTTTTTCAAAATTCTCTTGCTTTTTTCTTTATTTTCAGATATAATTTTATTGAAAGATTTAACATTTTATTACATTTTTTACATGGTAATACATAACTCTTCATTTTCTCTTGTTTTACAGGAGACTTTTTGAGTTTTTTGTTATTTTTTGAAAAAGGGGGAAGAAAAATGTCAGTAAATGAACTAAAGAACAAAATTGAAGAAGTAAATGTTGAATTATGTACATTAATTAATACAAAAAATTATGACCTACTAGAAAATGAAATTATCCAATGTAGTCAAAAACTTGATACATTGATTGTAGAATATATGCTAACAATATCTTAATCACTGTTTATAGACTCTTATATAAAAAAAGATAGGATCATCTCCTATCTTTTTTTATATCTTTAATTAATTAAAAGCAATATTCACCTCTATTGGAATATTATCAGCTAATATTTCAATACATAAAACTTTTTCTGCATTTACTTGCACATTGAAATCTTTCCCATACAGCAATGTAGGCGTAGATATATTTGTATTTATTTCCATATTCTCAAAATTAATACTAGCATTTGCTGTAAGCATATTTGAAAGTTCTGAAAGAGCACTTTGTGCCATATCATCTAATTCTTCAACCATCATTCCCATCATCATTTTTGAAGCAACTGCTTTTGCATGATCTATAGTCATACTATAGATCACATTGCCCTTAATATCTCCTACTATTCCTAGATTGATCATAACTCCATCACTTTTAATATTTCTATCTTTCAAACTAAGATTTCCTTTTTTTATATCACTAAAACCGATCTGTGGCATTACTGAAAGGAATGATTCAATAAATGGATTGATTAATTTTACGTCCATTCTTGTTCACCTCTTTTAAATCCTACATTCAAATACATTTCTCCAAAAGGGGTTTCCCCTAATACATACTTTGTTTTTAACATAGATTTTGATATTTTAAGGGATTCTCCATGGAAGATTGTAGGAGGTGCTACACGCAAACCAAATACTTCATTCTTTCGATTCAATATAGAACAAGCATTTCCAGCAATAATATTTGCAAATTCACCAGCCATAGCTAAGCATTCATCCATACTCTTTACTTCTCTTTTTAAAGCAATTTCTGCTAATTTTTTAGCAGTTTCTTTAGATAAATCAAAAATCATTCTACCTGAGCATTTTCCTATAATACCTATAACTACAGAAATCCCCCTAGAATTTTCTGTATCCTTTAATTCCGTATCCTCTCTATATGTAGGAATGGTTTTTCCTACTCGGTTTAAATTATTAGAAAAGCTTTCTTTAAATGCATCAAAATATATTTTATTTAACTCTAATAGCAAATCATCTCCAGCCATTGCACGCTTTATTACAGTCGTAATCTCATCTGGATCTACTGGCTTTTGAACATATCCTACCACTTTATTTTCTTTTGCTTTTTTGACGATCTCATCATCCTTCATAGAACTTACAATAACTACTTTTATATTCTGATCTATTTTATGGATAGCTCTTGTGCATTCTAAACCATCTGTTCCAGGAATAGTCATATCCATCGTCACTAAATCTGGCTTTTTTTGTTGTACAACCTCTATCGTTTCTTGTAAAGAACCAGCTTCTCCTATCACTTCAAATCCTTTTTCCTCTAACACATCTTTTAGTATACTTATAGAAAAAGGGGAATCATCTACAATCACAATTTTTATTTTTTCCACAGTGCCACCTCCAAACAAGTCTTTAATTTTTTAAAATGTTTTTCATGAAAAATAAAACTGATTTACAATATAAGATAAACATAAAAATATAACTATCTTTTATTGTAGACCAGTTTATGCTCATATCAAATAACTATCTTTACTTGATTTTTATTATTTGTTTTTTAGAAAGAAATCATTCCTATGATCCGTTTACTTTCTTGATCCTAATTAAATCTTAAATTATTTATATACGAATGTCAACGAATCACGTAGAATTGTGTAAATTTTCGTAAAAAATAACTTTTATCTGACCCTTTAGATAAAAGTTATTTTTTAGTAAACACCCTTCTCATGTAGAAAATCTTCATACCCATGATCCGTGACCAATATATGCTTTTCTATCCAATCTGCAAGGAATTCTATCATATGAAGCTTTATTCCTGTCTGCCTTTCATCAATATCTTGATTCTCCAATTGAATAATTTTATTTACAAAGGATCTATGCTGTCTCTTATGTATTTTGAGTTCCGAATAACCATGTTTTTCCATAAGTTTTTCTTCATATTCAAAATGATACTCTGTATATTCTCTTAATTCTCTTAAAATCTCTATAATCTCATCATACTGATCAATATCGTCTTTTAGCTTCAACAAATCAACAAGCTCTCCTCCTATTTCTAAAAGCTTTTTATGTTGCTGATCTATTTCATTTATATGCACTGTATAATCACTTTTCCATGTAAACACCTTTTGTCCCTCCTAATGATCATTATATCTTTTTTAATTCTTTTCTAAACTTCTCAAGAACTTTTTTCTCCATTCTAGATACAGTCATTTGAGATACGTTCAATGATTTAGCTACCTGTGCTTGTGTCTTATTTTCAAAAAAGCGAAGTTTAATAATCCTCTCTTCTACCTCATTTAATATTTTCATATTTTCTCTTAAAAAATCATTATTTTCTATTTCATCAAAAGCCTTATCTTCTTCTCCTATCAAATCCTTAAGCTGAACATCTTTATCATCACCACTAAAATCATAGCTTACATCTAAAGATTTAGGCGTATATACTTGACTTGCCTCCATAGCCTCTAGCACTTGTTCTTCCGTACATCCTAAATAATTTGCAATATCTATTACCTTAGGCGTTCTTTGTAGGCTTTGTGTTAATACAACCTTTGCATTATTTACCTTTTTGGATAGCTCTTGTATCCTTCTAGGCACTCTTATGCTCCAGCCTTTATCCCTAAAATACTTTTTTATTTCACCTATAATAGTGGGTGTTGCAAAGCTTGAGAATTCAAATCCTTTGCTTAAATCAAACCGTTCAATAGCAAAAATAAGTCCAAGGGATGCAATCTGATAAATATCTTCATAGTCAATTCCCTTGTTTATAAATTTTTTAGATAAAATTTGCGCTATATATAAATATCGATTGACCAACTCATTTCGAATCTCTTTATCATTTGTTTCTTTATATAATTTAAATAATTCTTTTCCACTGAATTGACTTAGGGAATTGGTATCGGTATTCATTGTAATACGTCTTGCGTTTTCCATCAAATATCATCCCCTAGATATTTTATCATTTTCATTATTGTGCCTTTTCCTAAATCCGATATAATTTCTACTTCATCCATTAAAGATTTAATGATAAATATCCCTAGTCCCCCTTCTTTTGGATTTGTTAAATCAGGTTCTTGAACCTCACTACTCTTAAACCCATAACCTTGATCTATTACCTCAATAACTAGCTTTTCATGATCTACTAAGAAATCTATCTGAAAGTTATTATTATTATAGCATAAACCATGTTCAATTGCATTGGTACAAGCTTCTGCTATAGCAACCTTTATATCTTCAATCTCCTCTATATCAAATTCCATTCTGCTTGCAATTGCCGATGCCGTTAGACGTATAACATTCACATATTCTGGCTTACTTGGCACTGATATTGAAAAATGATCACTCATTTTTTTCTCCACCTTTTCTAAATTATTCATTGTAATCATGATTTTACTCACCCTCTATGATAAATATTTTATTTAATCCTGTAATTCTAAATAATTTTGAGACGTTGGCCTTAGGATTTACAATAATAATATTTTTATCATATTTTTTTAGTCTCTTAAGTGCTCCTATCAAAACACCTAAACCTGTACTATCTATATATCCTAACTCTGTACAATCTATTTTTATATTTTCTTTGTGTTCATCTAGCATTTCCATAAATATTTCTTTTAACTCATTTGCTGTATAGATGTCAATTTCTCCTATAACACCTAAAATCCATACCTTTTCTTTTTCATCATATTTCTTATTCATTCGAATAGACACAAAAAAAACTCCTTTCCGCTTATTTCCTAATTTAATATTACCCTTTATTTTTCTATTTAAACAATTTTAAAAAATACGCAAAAGTAAATTTACCTTTGCGTATTTTTATTTTTTTATTCTTCTTCCTCTACATCCTGAATAACCTTAGCAATAGAAACAATATTGCTATCATGATCTACTCTCATAAGTGTTACCCCTTGTGTATTTCTACCCATTCTAGATATTCCCTTTACTTCTAATCTTATGATAACACCATTTATATTAATCAGCATCACTTCATCATGATCCTTTACAACCTTAGCCCCTACTAATTTACCAGTTTTTTCTTTTGTACTATAGGTAATTAATCCTTTTCCACCTCTTGATTGAATATTATAATTTTCAAGAGAAGTTCTTTTTCCAAATCCATATTCACTAACAACTAATAGATCAGCATCTTCCTCTACTAATTCCATAGCAACTACATCATCACCAGCATCTAAATTAATTGCTTTTACTCCCATTGCAGCTCTACCCATATCTCTTACATCTGTTTCTTTAAATCGGATAGATTTTCCTTCTTTCGTTACGATGATAACCTCTTTTTCTCCATCTGTAAGCTTTACGCTAATGAGTTCATCATCTTCTCTTAAATTAATAGCAATTAAACCTGATTTTCTAGAAGTATCAAATTGTGATAAATCTGTTTTTTTGATAATTCCTTTTTGAGTAGCTGCAACTAAATAGTTACTTGGTTCAAATTCTTTAACAGGAATAACAGCTGTTACTTTTTCATTTGGAAGTAACTGAAGTAAATTTACAATAGCTGTTCCTTTTGCCTGTCTTTTGGCTTCTGGAAGCTCATATGCTTTTAAACGATAAACTCTACCTCTATTTGTAAAGAAAAGAATATAGTTATGGGTTGAAGTAATAAATAAATGTTCAACAAAATCTGAATCCCTTGTAGTGAGTCCAGCTATACCCTTTCCACCCCTTTTTTGACTTTTATATGTATCTGCTGGAAGTCTTTTAATATATCCTAAGTGAGTTAGAGTAATAGCAACCTCTTCCTCATCTATTAGGTCTTCTATATCAATCTCATCTGCAGCAGCTTCAATACCTGTTCTTCTATCATCATTGTAAGACTCTTTTACTTCTAATATTTCTTCCTTGATGATACTTAAAAGAAGTCTTTCATTGGCTAATACTTCTTTGTAATGATTAATAAGCTTAATCAGCTCTTCATATTCTTGTTCAATCTTGTCTCTTTCAAGTCCTGTAAGCTTTTGAAGTCTCATATCAAGGATTGCCTGAGCTTGTCTTTCTGATAAGCTAAAGGTTTCTATCAAGCCTTGCTTTGCCTCTGCTACATTTTTAGAGCCTCTAATTAACTTGATTACTTCATCAATATGATCAAGGGCTATTTTTAATCCCTCTAATATATGGGCACGATCTTCAGCTTTTCTTAAATCATATTTTGTCCTTCTTGTAACAACATCCTTTTGATGCTCTAAGTAATAATAAATCATATCATATAGATTTAGTATTTTAGGCTGTCCATTTACAAGAGCAATCATAATAATACTAAAGGTATCTTGAAGCTGTGTATGCTTATATAGCTTATTGAGTACTACATTAGGATTGGCATCTCTTTTTAACTCTATAACGATGCGCATACCCTTTCTATCGCTTTCATCTCTAAGATCTGAAATTCCCTCAATCTTCTTATCTCTTACTAAGTCAGCTATTTTTTCAATGAGTCTTGCTTTATTTACTTGATAGGGAATCTCTGTTACGATAATTTGATTTCTACCCTTTGCTGTTTGTTCTATTTCAGCCTTTGCTCGAACAACTACTCTTCCTTGACCTGTTCTATAAGCTTCTTTGATGGCTTCTTTTCCCATAATGGTTGCACCTGTAGGAAAATCTGGGCCCTTTATAATTTGGATAAGGTCTTCTATAGTCGCTTCCCCATCATCAATCAACTTCACTGTCGCATCTATGACTTCTCCTAGGTTATGAGGAGGAATAGACGTAGCCATGCCTACTGCAATACCATTTGAACCATTTACCAGTAAATTTGGGAATCTACTTGGAAGTACTGTTGGTTCCTTTAATGTCTCATCAAAGTTTGGTGAAAAATCAACTGTTTCTTTTCCAATATCTCGTAGCATTTCTACGGATAATTTTGTAAGCTTTGCTTCTGTATAACGCATGGCAGCTGCACTATCTCCATCTATAGAACCAAAGTTTCCATGTCCATTAACTAATAGATATCTCGTAGAAAAGTCCTGTGCCATTCTAACCATGGCATCATAAACAGAGCTGTCTCCATGGGGATGGTACTTACCTAAAACGTCCCCAACGATACGTGCAGACTTTCTATGAGGTTTTTCAGGTGTTAGACCTAACTCGTTCATTGCATATAGTATTCTTCTATGAACAGGCTTCAGTCCATCCCTTACATCCGGTAAGGCACGACCAACGATTACACTCATAGCATAATCAATATAAGAATTCTTCATTTTTTCTTCTATATCAACTTGAATGATTTTATTATTCTCTTCTAGCATTGAATTCCCCCCTCACTACACATCTAAGTTACTTACATATTTTGCATTTGATTCAATAAATTCTCTACGCGGCTTTACTTTATCACCCATAAGCATGGTAAACACTTGATCAGCTGCTGCTTCATTATCTTCATCCACGTTTACCTGAATGAGTGTTCTTGTTTTAGCATCCATTGTAGTATCCCATAATTGTTCAGGATTCATTTCCCCTAGACCTTTATATCTTTGTAGTGTTATCCCATTTCTTCCGATTTCATTTAGTAACTGGTCTAGTTCTTCATCAGAATAAACATAATGTTCTTGTCTTCCCTTTTTTACTTTATAAAGAGGTGGGCGTGCAATGTATACATGTCCATGATCAACAAGTGGTTTCATATATCTATAAAAGAATGTCAGGAGCAATGTACTAATATGGGCTCCATCTACATCTGCATCTGTCATGATTACTATTTTGTGGTATCTTAGCTTACTAATATCAAATTCATCTCCAATACCACATCCAAAGGCTGTAATCATAGCTCTTATTTCACTAGAATTTAGTATTTTATCTAATCTTGCTTTTTCAACATTTAAAATTTTTCCTCTCAGTGGCAATATGGCTTGAGTTGCTCGATCTCTTCCTTGCTTTGCAGACCCTCCTGCTGAATCTCCCTCAACAATAAATATTTCAGAAAGAGTTGGATCTTTTTCAGAACAATCAGCAAGCTTTCCAGGAAGAGATAATCCATCTAATGCTCCCTTTCTTCTTGTAAGCTCTCTTGCTTTTCTAGCAGCTTCTCTTGCTCTTGCTGCTTTTAATGATTTTTCTATAATAACTTTTGCCTCAGTTGGATTTTCTCCTAAAAATATTTGCATCCCTTCACTTGCAATGGTCTCAACAATTCCTCTCATCTCACTATTTCCAAGCTTTGTTTTCGTTTGACCTTCAAATTGAGGCTCTGTAAGCTTTACAGAAATAATGCAAGTAAGTCCCTCTCGAATATCTTCCCCTGTAAGATTATCATCCTTTTCTTTCAATATATTATTTTTTCTAGCATAGTCATTCACTACACGAGTTAAGGCTGATTTAAATCCTACAAGGTGGGTTCCCCCTTCATGGGTATTGATATTATTTGCAAAAGAAAAAATAGTTTCTGTATATTTATCCGTATATTGCATAGCTACTTCCACTTCAGAATTTTCTTTTTTTCCTTCAAAATAAATAATATTTTTATGAATAGCATCTTTATTTTTATTTAAATGCTTTACAAATTCTTTAATCCCACCCTCATAGTGGAATACTAACTCTTTCGGATTTTCTTCTCTTTCGTCTGTTATGGTGATCCGAATTCCTTTATTTAAAAAAGCCATTTCTCTTAATCTATGCTCTAATACTTCAAACTTAAATACAGTTTCTTCAAATATTTCCTTATCTGGTAAAAATCTTGTTTTCGTACCTGTTTCATGAGACTCTCCTACTACCGTAAGCTCTGTAATTGTTTTTCCTCTTTCATATCGCTGATGATAGATCTTCCCATCTCTTTCTACTTCAACCGTCATCCATTCTGATAGAGCATTTACAACAGAAGCTCCAACACCATGAAGCCCTCCTGATACTTTATATCCTCCACCACCAAATTTTCCACCTGCATGAAGAACTGTATGAATAACTTCTACAGCTGGTTTTCCCATTTTAGGATGAAGATCTACTGGCATTCCTCTACCATCATCTTTTACAGTGATAGAATTATCATTTCCAATAGTAACACTTATATTTTTACAATATCCAGCTAATGCTTCATCAATACTATTATCTACGATTTCATATACAAGATGATGTAGTCCCTTTGGTCCAGTTGAACCAATATACATTCCTGGTCTTTTTCGAACCGGTTCTAATCCTTCTAGTACTTGTATCTGCTCCGCTCCATATTCATTATTAATTTTTTCTGCCATTTTTCTACCCCCTACTCTTGTGAATCTATTTTCACATAAAAAAAGCTACGGATATAGTTTTGTCTTTCTTTTCCGTTGCCTGCTACATCTATATCTAATAGGTTTTACCTATTTTACATAAACTTCATCCGAATGATGAATATCCTCTAGAAAGTTAGCTCTTTTTTGAAGGGTGGTGGACGATATAGGTGAATAATAAATCACCGTCTTAACAACTTTTTGTGCACCTTTACCCTTTTTTTGAATTTCTTCAGTAATAATACAAGACTTTACTTTTTCATCAGAGATCTTTTGCACAAAACCTTCTTCTTCTGAAATTTTAAAAAAAGCTTTACTGTCCTCTGATTTTTCAATAGAACCAATATCTATAATACCTATTATGTTTTTTATAGGTATAACCACAGCTTTACCTAAATGTAGAAACATATCAATCTCTCCTTAAAATTACTCCACATTATATTATAACCTTTTATGGAAAGATATAAAAGAAAATTTATATTGATTCATTATAAACTACAGCATTTTTTACATGAAAAATATACTCATTGTTTACACTAAGCTCATTCAGACAATTAATTTCTGTTGTTGTAATAAATATTTGAACATCCTTTAAAGCCTTTATTAAAAACTTCTGTCTATTGATATCTAATTCAGACATAACATCATCTAATAGTAAAATAGGGTACTCAGAAGTTTCTCCTTTGATTAATTCTATTTCTGCAAGCTTTAAGGATAATGCAGCAGTTCTTTGCTGTCCTTGTGACCCAAAGTTTCTTATATCAATTCCATTGACAAAAACACCTAAATCATCTCTATGAGGTCCAAAAGTTGTTGTTCCTCTTTTTAAATCCCCGTCTAAAGATTCTTTTAAAATTTTTCTAAAATTTTCAACTGTCTCTTGAACAGTATTTTTAAGTTCAATACTGCTCATATATTTTACTTCTAGGTTTTCTTTATTTTCTGTAATCTTTCTATGAATTAATCTACTTAATGGACTGATTCTTGTAACGAATTTTGATCTTTCTATCATCAACTTAGTCCCTAATTCTATCAATTTTTCATTCCATATATCAAGAGTATCTATATATTTTTTATTATGATAAATTTTTTTTATCAGATTATTTCGCTGCATTAAAACCTTTTGATATCCGTTTAAATGATGAAAATAGCTAGGCTTCATCTGAGATATTTCATTGTTTATAAACTTTCTTCTTTCACTAGGTCCTTCTTTGATTAACTTTAAATCCTCTGGTGAAAAAACAACCACATAAATATTATTCAAAATCTCCGAATTTTTATTTAAAGTAATTCCATTTAATTTAATTTGTTTCTTTTTTCCCTCTTCTAGCTTTAATTCTACCATTGTATCTGTATATCTTTTTTTTCCTTCCACCTTCACATAAGCTCGCTCTTTATCAAATTTAATAAGTTCTCGATCTTTGCTCGTTCGAAAAGATTTTGCCGTACTTGTTAAATAAATAGCTTCTAATATATTCGTTTTTCCTTGAGCATTTTGTCCTACAAATACATTAATTTTTGGATGAAATTTTAATATAAGCTGATTATAATTTCTAAAGTTTATTAATTTTAAACTTTCTAAATACACTTGTTGCACCCCTTGTGCTTTTAACTTGATTCGTTAAAAAGCAGTTCTCTATTTTTTTATGATAAACTTTTCACCTTCTAATTCTACCACATCTCCATCTCTTAATTTCTTGCCTCTTCTAACTTCTACAACGCCATTTACAGTGACTAAACCATCCTGTATAACCATTTTGGCATGTCCACCTGTTTGAGCTAATTCTGCAAGCTTTAGAGCCTTATCTAGTTGTATATACTCCCCGTCTATTTTTAATTCTACCATAATCTATTCACTCCTTTTATTTTATCGTTATATAGTCTATTCATTTATATACTTTTGATATTTTTTCTCATTACTATTCCAAGTATAAAATGCTGCAAAAAGTCCAAATATATAAAACCATATAAATCTTGGTAAAAAATCTGCCAAAGTATCTATGAGGGTAAATGTCCAAGCTACAATCTATAAAAGGAGTTCTCTAAAACTTTGAGAACTCCTTCCCTTATCCTACTAATCGAACTGGTAAAATCAAATAAGTATAATTGCTATGGTCTACTGGTTTTACGATACATGGACTAACACTTGTTGTAAATTCTAAATAAACTTCCTCACTGTCTATAATTTTCAAAGCATCTAAAAAATATTTTGAATTAAAACCAATATCCATATCATCTCCTTCTAACTCGATTGAAACAGATTCAAAAACTTTTCCTATTTCTGCATTAGAAGTGATATTCATACACTCATCACTTACTGAAAATTTTACTAGATTGTTTTTTCCTTCTTTTGCAAGAAGTGAAGCACGTTCTATACTATCCAATAGATGTTTTGTTTTTACTTTTGCTCTTGATTTATATTCTTTTGGAATGATCTGATGATAATTTATAAATTCCCCTTCTAATAATCTTGATATTACTCTTATTTGATTCATATTAAATAAAACATGCTTATCTGTAAAGAAAATTTCTACATCTGTATTTTCTTCTTCTGATAATATTCTATTGATTTCATTCAATGTTTTTGATGGAATAACAGATTTTTGATTTAGTGTATTTTTTGCATTCGCTTTCCTTAAAGCTAATCGATAACCATCTAAAGCAACCATATTGATAGAATCCTGCTGAAGTTCCATTAGAACACCTGAAAGAATTGGACGGGTTTCATCTAATGAAGTAGCAAAAACTGTTTGCTTAATCATGTTTTTTAAAAGATCTTGTGGTAGTTTATAAACATCCTCTTCTTCAACTACCGGTAACTCTGGATATTCAACAGCTGCTTGTCCTATCAATGTGAACTCTGAATTTTCACATCGAATAATTGTATTATTATTTTCATCCACTTCAATCTCTATATCTGCATCTGGTAGTTTTCTAATAATATCCCCTAATATTTTTGCAGATAAAACAACTGCTCCTGAAGCTAGAATTTCTGCATCTATATAATTTTCTATTCCTATTTCCAAATCCGTACCAACTAGTTTTAATTGTTCTCCACAAGTTTCTAGTAATATACCTTTTAATATAGGCATAGGTGTTTTTGATGAGACAGCTTTTTGAACTGTATTAATACTTGAGGATAACTTTCGTTGGTTACAAATGATCTTCATTTGTGGATAACCTCCCTTTCATAAAAACATAGATAAATAATATAAATTTATAGTAGTAATAGTAGTAGGCGCTGTGAATTTGTGGATAAGTGTCATATGGATTAAAAATTCAACACTTACGAGAAATAATAAAATGTGAATATCTAGCATATATTTATCCACATATGCATAGAATCATTTATAGAATTAAATTTATAAACATTTTATTAAGATCATAATCACAACCTACTGTGAATTATTTTCCCTTGATATCTTTAATAATTGCATCAATTTTTATTTTAAAATCAGGATTAGATTCAATATCTTTTGAGATCTTTTCGTGAGCATGAATAACAGTGGTATGATCTCTTCCTCCAAATTCATCTCCAATTTTAGGAAGAGATAAATCTGTTAATTCTCTAGACAAATACATAGCAACTTGTCTTGGATATGCGATGGATCTAGTTCTTCTTTTTGAATTAAAATCATCTAATTTAATATTAAAATTTTCAGCGATCACGTCCTTGATAAGAGGAACAGTGATTTGTTTAGGTTTACTAGATGTAATAATATCTTTTAGTGCTTCACTTGCAAGCTCTATTGTGACTTCTTTATTTGTAAGAGAAGAATAGGCTACAATTCTTATTAAGGCCCCTTCTAATTCTCTAATATTGGATTGAATTTTCTTGGCAATGTAGTGCATGACTTCATTGGGGACATCAATGCCTTCCACATCAGCTTTTTTGCGAAGAATAGCAATTCTCGTTTCAAGATCAGGTGCTTGAATATCTGTAATGAGCCCCCACTCGAATCTTGAGCGTAATCGATCTTCTAGGGTTGGAATTTCTTTTGGTGGTCGATCACTAGAGATGATAATTTGTTTATTTGCTTCATGAAGAGCATTAAAGGTATGGAAGAATTCTTCCTGGGTTCTTTCTTTACCAGCGATGAATTGAATATCATCTACGAGTAAAATATCAACGTGTCTATATTTATTTCGAAATTCCTCATTTTTATCATCTCGAATAGAATTGATCAATTCATTTGTAAATTTTTCTGATGAAACATAAACAACCTTTGCATTTGGATTTTGTCCTAGTATAAAATGACCAATTGCATGCATTAAGTGAGTTTTTCCAAGACCTACTCCTCCATATATAAATAGAGGATTATATGCTTTTGCTGGTGCTTCTGCAACGGCAAGAGATGCTGCATGAGCAAAGCGATTGCTATTACCAATTACAAAGGTATCAAAAACATATTTTGGATTGAGATTAAGGGTGTCAAATGAATCTTTAGTATTTTGAGTATTTGGTTCAGCTTGAGATGCTTTTAAATAAGCTTCACTGCCTGGAACGGTAAATACTAAATGATATTCTTCAGAAGTAATTTGTTTTAATGCATTGATAATAAGTGATGCATATCTTGCTTCTAGTATTCCTTTTGAAAAATCATTTGCTACAGCTAAAACAATGCTTTTTCCGCTTATAGTTAGGGGTTCTATCGGTTTCAGCCAAGTATTGTAGCTAACTTCTGTAAGTTCTGTTTTGATTAAATTGAGTGTTTGTTGCCATATTTGAGAGAGTTGCGTACTCATAAGACGACCTCCTTACGAAATGAAATTTATAACTGTATATAGAAAATGACCGTTTTTATAATGGAAGAAAAATTTTTTTTGTGGTAAAAAAACAAATATCCACAAAATATCCACAGAAATTGTGGATGAATTATGACAAAAATAATTTTTTATTGTATAAATTTTATAAACTAGGAAATTAATAATCCTGTGGATAATATATTGATAAAATATATATAAGGACAACAAAAAATATTTATGCACAAATTAATAGAAATCCAAAAAAAAATATGCACAAGGAAAAAAGTATAGAAAAAAAGAAAAAACATATAAAAAATATAAGTTATACACAAAATTATCCACACCTTGTGTATAAAAGTGAATAGTTTTGATAATTTCTCCACATATCAACAAGTTTATTTAATAATATCAAATAAAAAAAAGGATTTCAATGATATGTCAAAAATTATCCACAACAAAAATATTTGGTGATTAAATTATCCACAAAAAGCCATTATAATAATATTCTTGACATATTTTCTACGCAAAGTTATAATTATTTAGTAAATGCTCATTTTAGATAGAAATATGATCATTTTAATATATATGATAGATTTTGAAGGAGGTGTTTGGAGTGAAAAGAACTTATCAGCCAAAGAAAAGACAAAGAAAGAAAGAACATGGATTCAGAAAGAGAATGAGTACAAAAGCAGGAAGAAATGTTTTAAAAAGACGTAGATTAAAAGGCAGAAAAAGATTGACTGCATAAGAGGCCGCATAAAGTGGCCTTTTTCTATAAGGGCCTACTTTATAACAATAAAGAGACAAGGTAATTTTTACATTTTGAAAGAAGGAAAAAAAATGAAGGAACCATTGCGATTAAGAGAAGATGCTGCTTTTAAAAAGATCTATTCTAAAGGAAAGTCATTAGCAAATCGATATGTGGTACTATTTTATTTAAAGAAAAATCAGGAATGTAATCGAGTAGGATTTATTGCCAGTAAAAAAGTTGGCAATAGTGTGATCAGAAATAGAGCAAGAAGGTTGATGAAGGAAGCTTTCCGATTACAGGGTTCAAATATTAAAAAGGGATATGATCTTATTTATATTGCCAGAGCCAATATAAAAGATGCAGCGTATAAAGATGTAGAAAAAGCCATGGTGCACATTTTAAAAAAATCAAAATTATTGAAATAGGTGAAAAATCTTGAAGGAACTATTGATAGGAATGGTGAAACTCTATAGAAAATACATTTCACCTTTAAAACCTCAAACTTGTAGATTTTATCCAACCTGTTCCCAATATGCATTACAAGCTTTAGAAAAATATGGTGCAATTAAAGGTACTATAATCAGTATAAAAAGAATTTTAAAATGTCATCCCTTTCACACAGGAGGATATGACCCTTTAAAATAATCGAATAGGGGGTAATAATTTTAATGCGTTTTTTAGCTAAACCAATGGGATATCTATTATTATATCTATATAATTTAATAGGTAATTATGGTATATCCATTATCGTATTTACAGTAGTTGTAAAATTGTTTCTATTACCGCTTACGATGAAGCAATTAAAAAGTACAAGAGAAATGAGCAAAATACAACCAAAGCTTAAAGAGCTTCAGGAAAAATATAAAAATGATAAAGAAAAGCTTAACATTAAAACAATGGAGCTGTATAAAGAACATAAAATTAATCCTATGGGGGGATGTTTACCATTACTTATTCAAATCCCTATAATATTTGGATTGTTTTCTGTATTAAGAACACCAGAGCAATATATTGCAGATCCAACCTTTCTTACAGCCATCAGTGAATCCTTTTTATGGGTACCAAATTTAAGCAATCCAGATCCGTGGATACTTCCTATATTAGCAGCTATCACAACATATTTTTCAATGAGTACTGCAAATACTGGAGCAGCTAGTCAAAATCAAACCATGAAAACGATGAATATGATGATGCCTATAATGATCCTTTGGTGGGGAAGAAGCTTTCCTGCGGGACTTACATTATATTGGGTTGTAAGTAATGGATTCCAAATGGCTCAGCAATATTTTATGCCAAAAGGTACAGCGTCTAAGGAGGAGTTAAGTTAATATGAGATTCACAGAAAAGACAGGAAAAACTGTAGAAGAAGCTGTGAAAAGTGCTCTTGAAGAATTAAAAGTCGCAAGAGATCGAGTAGATGTTGAGGTAATAGAAGCACCTAGCAAAGGTTTTCTAGGATTTATTGGTACAAAATTAGCAAAAATTAGAGTTACTGTGATTGATCATCCAGAAGAAACAGCTGTGGAGTTTTTAAAAAGTGTATTTAAGGATATGAAGGTTGAAGCCCAGTGCAAGACAAAGCTAAAGGAAAATAGTTTATATGTAGAAGTTTTAGGTGAAGATATGGGCGTATTAATAGGAAGAAGAGGACAAACATTAGATGCTATACAGTATCTTGTAAGTTTAGTTGTGAATAAGAATCGTGAAAAGTACTTAAGAGTTGTAGTAGACACAGAAAATTATCGAAGAAAAAGAGAACAAACACTTATAAGACTTGCAAACAAGTTGGCAAATCAAGTAAAAATAAAAAGACAAGAGATCGTCCTTGAACCTATGAATCCTTATGAGAGAAGAATTATTCACTCTACACTACAAAATCATCCATATGTTCAAACAAGAAGTCAAGGAGAAGAGCCTTTTAGAAAAGTTGTAATTGCAGCAAAATAATTTACGAAAACCCAGTAGCGATTACTGGGTTTTGTTATTGTTTATTCATATTTTGGTATACTAATGATAGAATGAAGAAGAGATTTAAGTAAAGAGGTGAAAAGATGAGCGATACAATTGCAGCTATTGCAACAGCATCTGGAGAAGCAGGTATTGGAATTGTAAGGTTAAGTGGAGAGGTATCTTTAGAAATACTTGATAAGATCTTTGTCCCTACAAAAGGAAATAGTATTAAGGAATATAAATCAAGAAGACTTACCCATGGGAAAATTATAGATCCTCATACGGAAAAAGTAATTGATGAGGTATTAGTTACATATATGAAGGCGCCTTTTACATATACAGCAGAGGAAGTAGTAGAAATAAATTGTCATGGTGGCATTGTACCTGTACGAAAAATTTTAGCCCTTACACTCAAAAATGGGGCAAGAATGGCAGAACGGGGAGAATTTACGAAAAGAGCTTTTTTGAACGGAAGAATTGATTTATCACAAGCAGAAGCGGTTATGGATTTGATTAGTGCAAAGACAGAAAAGAGCTTTGATGTAGCCTTTGGACAATTAGAAGGCTCTTTATCGAATGAAGTAAAAGAGATTCGCCATCATCTTTTAGAAATGATGGCACATATTACAGTAAATATTGATTTTCCAGATGAAGATATTGAAGAAATTACATATACTGACCTTCTAGAAAATTCAAATAAAATTCAAGAAGATATTGAGAAGCTTTTGGATAGTTCAAATACAGGAAAGATTCTTAAAGAAGGATTACATACGGTGATTATTGGAAAACCTAATGTTGGAAAATCTTCTTTGATGAATGCACTTCTGAAAGAATCAAGAGCCATTGTTACAGAAATACCAGGAACAACAAGAGATATTATCGAAGAATTTGTAAGCATTAAAGGGATTCCTTTAAAAATTGTTGATACAGCAGGGATTCGAGAAACAGAAGATCTTGTTGAAAAAATTGGTGTAGAAAGAAGTAAAGCTTTTTTTAATAAAGGAGATTTAGTTATTTTTGTATTAAATGCCTCAGAAGCATTAACAGATGAAGACCGTGAAATTATAGAGCTTCTTAAAAATAGACAAACCATCATTTTAATGAATAAAACAGATTTACCTATTGCTTTAGATGAAGAAGAAATTAAAAACCTTCTTCCAGATAAAAAAATGATTAAAGTATCCATGACAGAAGGAATTGGATTAAACCAATTAGAAGAAACCATTGTTGAGATGGTGTACGGAGGAGTCGTTAAGCAAGGGGAATCTTCTTTTGTTACCAATGTAAGACATCAGGATGCATTAGAAAGAGCTAAGACGAGTATACTAGATGCCATTGATGCCA
This sequence comes from Marinisporobacter sp., assembly GCA_025210395.1. Classification (GTDB taxonomy): domain Bacteria; phylum Bacillota; class Clostridia; order Peptostreptococcales; family Thermotaleaceae; genus Crassaminicella. The sequence continues at coordinate 111,259 of JAOARV010000031.1, read as the reverse complement.
TTAAAAAAGGTTTACCATTAGATTTTGTAGAAGTAGATGTGAAAAATTGTTGGGAATATTTAGGAGAAATTACAGGAGATACAGTAGGAGAAAATGTAATTGATCAAATATTTGCTAACTTCTGTTTAGGAAAATAGGAGGGATATGGATGCTAGAAAAATTTGAAGCAGGAAATTATGATGTAATTGTTGTTGGAGCAGGCCATGCCGGATGTGAAGCAGCATTAGCGCCAGCACGTATGGGACATCGTACATTACTTTTATCTATTAACTTAGATTCTATTGCCATGATGCCTTGTAATCCTTCTATAGGAGGAACTGGAAAAGGACACTTGGTGAGAGAAATTGATGCATTAGGTGGAGAAATGGGGCTAAATATAGATAAAACTTTTATACAAAGTCGTATGCTGAATACTGCAAAAGGTCCAGCTGTTCATTCATTGAGAGCTCAAGCAGATAAGCAGCTTTATCATATGGAAATGAAAAAGGTATTAGAAAATCAAGAAAATTTGGATGTAAAGCAAGGAGAAGTTATTGAAATTCTTGTAGAAGACAATCATGTAAAAGGTGTTGTTTTAAGCACAGGATCTATATATATAGGAAAAGCCGTCATATTAGCTACAGGAACTTATTTAGGAGGAAAAATATTTATTGGTCGTACAAGCTATGAAAGTGGACCTAATGGGTTAGCTTCTTCTAAGCAGTTAACAGCTAGTTTAAAGGAAATAGGTCTAAAGATGGCAAGATTTAAAACAGGTACACCAGCAAGAGTAGATCAAGCTACTTTAGATTTTTCCAAAATGGAAGAGCAGCCAGGGGATGAGAAAATTGTTCCTTTTTCATTTATGAATGAAGAATTAAAAAAAGAACAAGTTCCATGTTGGCTGACTTATACCAATGAAAATACTCATGAGATTATAAGGAAAGATATTCATCGTTCAGCCATGTATGGTGGAGAAATAGAGGGAACAGGACCTAGATATTGTCCTTCCATTGAAGATAAGATTACAAGATTTTCAGATAAAAAAAGACATCAATTATTTATTGAACCAGAAGGGTTAAATACCAATGAAATGTATGTACAAGGAATGTCTACAAGTCTTCCAGAAGATGTTCAAATAAAATTTTATCAAAGTATACCAGGAATGGAAAATGTAAAAATCATGCGACCCGCTTATGCCATTGAATATGATTGTATTGACCCGTTACAGTTAAAGTTAACTTTAGAATGTAAAGACATCCCATATCTATTTTCAGCAGGTCAATTCAATGGAAGCTCTGGATATGAAGAAGCAGCAGCACAAGGACTTATTGCAGGAATTAATGCAGCCCTTAAAATTCAAGGAAAAGAAGGGTTTACATTAGACCGTTCAGAAGCATATATAGGGGTACTCATAGATGATTTAGTAACAAAAGGAACGAATGAACCTTATAGGATGATGACATCTCGTGCAGAATATCGCTTGGTATTAAGACAAGATAATGCAGATTTAAGACTTACAGAAAAAGGATATCAAATAGGATTAGTAACAAAGGAAAGATATGATAGATTCTTAAATAAAAAACAATTAATGGAAAAAGAAATGAATAGATTAAAAGAAACAACTGTAACTCCTAGCAGAGCCAATGAATTTTTAGAAAGAAAAAATACAGCTACTTTAAAAAGTGGTATATCCTTATATAATCTATTAAAACGTCCTGAAATTACTTATGAAGATTTAAAAGAGATAGATGAAGAAAGACCAGATCTTCTACTGCAAGTAATGGAACAATGTGAAGTACAAATAAAATATGAAGGCTATATTGGAAAACAATTAAAGCATATTGAGCAGTTTAAAAAGCTTGAAATGAAAAAACTAGATCCAAATATTGATTATAGCCATATTGATGGGTTAAGGATTGAAGCAAGACAAAAGTTGAATAATATAAAGCCATTGTCTGTAGGACAAGCATCAAGAATCTCTGGCGTATCACCTGCTGATATCTCTGTACTTTTAATTTATCTAGAGCAACAGAGAAGAAAAAGAGGTGAGGGAAATGAATAGCATAGAAATTCTTCAAGAAGGTTCAAAAGAATTAGGATTAACTTTAAATGAGGAGCAGATAGATCAATTTTTAAAGTATAAGGATTTATTAATTGAGTGGAATGAAAAAATGAATCTTACAGCTATTACAGATGAAAAAGAAGTGATGATCAAGCATTTTCTAGATTCTTTATGTTGTATGAGTCTTCCTTTTATTAAGGAAAATGATAAAGTGATTGATGTAGGAACAGGAGCAGGTTTTCCTGGGATTCCTATAAATATTTATTATCCAAATGTAAATTTAACTTTATTAGATTCATTAAATAAAAGGATTAAGTTTCTTCAAGAGGTTTGTGAAAATGTAGGACTGAAAGCTGTAGATTTTGAGCATGGACGTGCAGAAGATTTTGGACAAAATAAAAACTTTAGAGAGAAATATGATATTGTTGTTGCTAGAGCTGTTGCTCAGTTAAACATATTATGTGAGTATTGTTTGCCTTTTGTAAGAGTTGGAGGATATTTTATCTGCCAAAAAGGTCCTAATATTGATGAGGAAATGAAAACAGCCCAAAAATCAATAGAAGTTTTAGGCGGTAAATTTGTTGAAAAGAAAGATATAAAATTACCATTTTCTCATATTACTCACAATATTGTTGTCATAGAGAAAATAAAAAAAACTCCGACAAAATATCCTAGGAAGGCTGGAACTCCGACTAAAAAGCCTCTGATATAGAGGGAATATAAATATTTTGTAAAACGAAAAATCTAGAAATTTTTTTTAGTGGGAAGGAAGTTTAAATTTTTTGACGAATAATTATTAGAAGAGTCATATTTATAAGGGGAAGAGTGATGATGATAAAAGATCTAGGTACAGCAGTTTTACAGATTCCTGTTGATTTTATTTTACCAAATCCATATCAGCCGAGAAAAGTTTTTAAAAAAGGAAATTTAGAAGAATTAAGTGAATCTATAAAGGTATATGGTGTATTACAGCCTATAAGTGTTAGAAAAATTGGAGAAAATCGTTATGAACTAGTAGCTGGTGAGAGAAGATTAAGAGCTGCAAAGCTTGCTAAATTTGAAAATATACCTGCAATTATAACGGAAATGACAGATCAGGATTCGGCAGTTCTTGCACTTATTGAAAATTTACAAAGAGAAGATTTAAACTTTATAGAGGAAGCACAAGGATACCTTCATCTAATGCAAGACCATGGATTTACACAACAAGAAATTGCTAAAAAAGTTGGTAAAAATCAATCTACTATTGCAAATAAATTGAGAATTTTAAAATTACCTGAAGAAGTAAAAGATCTATTAATAGAAAATGGGTTGACGGAGAGACATGGAAGAGCTTTATTAAAGTTACATGATGAAAAGCTACAAATGATGGTTTTAAAGGAAATAATAAGTAAAGATTTAAATGTAAAGAAGACGGAAAAAAGAATTAATGAAATATTAGATGAGATTACGAAACCAGATGAAGAAACTACGAAAAAACGGATAAAAAGTGCTTTTAATTTTAAAATTTATTTAAATACATTAAAAAATGCATATAATGCTATTAAAGAAACTGGATTAAATGCTGAATACAAACAGTCAGATAAAGGTGAATATATAGAAGTCGTCGTAAAAATTCCTAAAGATCAACAATAAAAGTCGCAGGGCACCAGTCCTACGACTTTCTTTCATATTTTTCCAAATACGGTTAATATGCCAAAAACAATAAAAACAAAGCCTGCAACGATTCGTAAATAATTAGGGGCAATCAACTTAGTGATGTATGATCCAACAAATACGCCTAGTAGGCAACTTAATACTAAGGCACAAGCTGCACCAATAAAAACACCTAATATGGATTTAGATTGAGTAGCTAATAGCATTGTTTGAAGTTGAGTTTTATCTCCTAATTCTGCAATAAATACAATCCAGAAGGAAGTAATAATAATTCTTAACATGCAATTTTGGCCTCCTATAAAACGAGTAAGTAATAGTAAATTATATGTAAGGTTTTTTCTGTTTATAACTTATTATAGATTTCTTATGGATATATTAAATTTATCATGATCCTTCTGATCTTCTTGAAGATACTATTTATATTTGAAAAATACAAGGGGTAAATAGCACCTTCAAGGCGTTAGAAGAATTTATCATAAATGAATGTTTCTATGGAGAAATCTATGAAAGTAAAGTTATCTTTTATACATTAATATATTATTTTTGTAATGTAAGGATTTTGAGAAGGAATCATAACTTGTATAACGAAATCTATAGATATTATAAAACTTGTGAGGTGATTCGGGTGGGAAAGGTAATTGCCATTTTTAATCAAAAAGGTGGTGTAGGCAAGACGACTACAAATGTGAATTTAAGTGCTTGTCTAGCTGCAAAAGGAAAGAAAATATTAGTTGTTGATATTGATCCACAGGGAAATACCACTAGCGGTTTTGGAATAGATAAAGATAGTGTATCATGTACCATGTATGACCTCCTCATAGATAATATGGATGTTCATGAATGTATTATTCATGGAAATCGAGATAATCTTTCTATTATTCCTTCAAGTATGCAATTAGCAGGTGCTGAAATTGAAATGACAGGAATGGAAGGCAGAGAGACAAGACTAAAAAAAGCAATAGATCAAGTGAAAAATGAATATGATTATGTATTTATAGATTGTCCACCATCATTAGGACTTTTAACAATTAATTCATTAACTGCTGTAGATAGCGTGATGATTCCTATTCAATGTGAATATTATGCATTAGAAGGGGTTAGTCAATTAATGAATACCATTAAACTTGTAAGAGAAAGCTTAAACTCCAATTTGGAAGTTCAAGGAGTAGTCCTTAGTATGTTTGATGGAAGAACCAATCTTTCTATACAAGTAGTTGATGAAGTAAAAAAATATTTTAGAGGAAAAGTATATACGACATTAATTCCTAGAAATGTTCGATTAGCAGAAGCACCTAGTTATGGCTTATCTATTATTGAATATGATCCAAAATCTAAAGGAGCAGAAGCATATTCTGAATTTGCAGATGAATTTTTATACCTAGAAGAAGATAGTGATGAGGATGTGATATAATTGGCAAAAAAAAGAAGTGGCTTGGGAAAAGGTCTTAGTGCCCTTATTCCTGAAAGAAATGCAGATACAGAAAAAAAGAAAGAACCTAAAGGAGAGATTGATCAAGTTAATATCAATCAAATTAAACCAAATAGGAATCAGCCAAGAAAAAATTTTAATCAAGAGAAGCTAGATACATTAGCAGAGTCTATTAAAAATCATGGTGTTTTACAGCCTATTGTAGTAAGAACTATTGAAGAAGGATATGAGATTATAGCGGGAGAAAGAAGATGGAAAGCTTGTAGACAAGCAGGGCTTAAGGAAATACCATGTATCATAAAAGATATAGATGAAAAAGGACGTATGGAAATTGCACTCATTGAAAATTTACAAAGAGAAGATTTAAATCCTATAGAGGAAGCGTTAGCATATAAAACTTTAATAGAATCCTATCAATTAACACAAGAACAAATATCATCAAGCATAGGAAAAAGTAGACCTTATATTGCTAATATAGTAAGACTTCTTAATCTTACAGATGAAGTTAGGGAAATGGTTATACAAAATTTATTATCAAATGGACATGCTAGAGCATTGTTAAGAATTGAAGACCCTAAGATTCAAAAACAAATAGGTGAAAAAATTATTGAAAACAATTTATCTGTTAGAGAAACTGAAAGCTTAGTTGGAAAAATCATAGAAAATAAAGAAGAAAAACAGAAAAGAAATAAAGAAAAGGATCATACGTTAATATTTATAGAAGATACTTTAAAAACTAGATTAGGAACAAAAGTAAATATTGTAAAAGGTAAGAAAAAAGGTAAAATAGAGATAGAATATTATAGTGATGAAGAGTTAGAAAGATTAGTAGAACTATTACAAGGGAATTAAAGTTTCACGTGAAACTTTAAGAAGCTATAAATGAACCGCTGAACATCAGCGGTTTTTATATGCAAATAATGAAAGGGAGTTAGTTAGAATGCCGTTTACATTTTCACATCCAGCAATTGTTATTCCTATAAAAAATAAGTTTGATAAATATGTTGATTTTACAGCTTTGGTTCTTGGAAGTATGGCACCAGATTTTGAATATTTTTTAAGGTTTAAACCTATGGGAACCATAGGGCATACAATAGAAGGATTTTTTTATTTAAATTTACCCTTATGCTTCATGATTGCCTATCTATTTCATTATATTGTAAAGAAGCCTTTTATTTTAAATATGCCAAAACCGATAGACGGTTGGTTTCACCATATGGTCAATTGTAGATGGGCTATAAAATCTATAAGAGATTTTTTTGTTTTTGGTTACTCAGCAATTACAGGCATGTTTTCTCATGTATTGTGGGATGGCTTTACTCATAATGGAGGAATGTTTGTTAAAAGAATTCCATTGTTAACAAAATATATTTGTTTTATAGATTATCAAATACCTGTTTATAAATTTTTTCAGCACGGAAGTACTTTGATAGGATTTATGATTATAGTCATATATTTTTATAGGAATAGAGATTTAGGTAAAAGAAATTTTTATCATATTCCATCAAAAACAAAATTGGTTTATTATTTCTCTATTTTTTGTATAACCATGGGGATAAGTATATATAGGATGATTTGGATTTTAGAAGGACTACATTTAAAATTTATTGGAAGTTATATTGTTACTTTTATCAATAGTGGAATGATAGGAATATTAATTGTTTCTTTATTTTTTCGTATATTTTATTCATATGATTAGAAATATAGATTTCTCGTTTATATATTCAATTTATGATGATCCTGTTATGCTTCGTGGAGACACTGTTTTTATGATATCTATGTATTTTAGAAAAAGCAAGGTAGTGTAAAGTAGCATATGCAGGAGCATAATGCGAATTTTTTTACATGAAATATAGAAAAAATCTATAATACTGCTTGGCTACATTTGATATAATATAAATAGAGAAGATCAGTAACATTTCTTATGAAACTGGATGGATGCGTAAAAAATATGAAGCTTCATAAGGTAAAATCTATATAATCAGAAGTAAAGGGAGGGACAAGGATGAACGAAGAAGAATACATGAAATCTATACTAGATATTCCAAAGGAAGTGTATATGGAAAAGTTTACGCCTATGGAGGAAAGAGTAAAAGGAACAGATATAGAGGAAGACTTTAAAAGATTAAAACAGAAAATTGGAGACAAAGATTTTGAAAAATATTTTAATGTTTTAATAAAAATAAAAAGGCATAAAAAGGATATGATGATCATTACGCCTAAAGAAAGTCACAGATCGATTATTATGAGAGAGTATTTTAACTTATTAAAAGAAATATTTAAAGTAACAAATATTATTATTGTAGCTCAAGCTATATAGTTGTTTCATGTGAAACAAGTAGTGCATATAATGATAATGAAAATAGAATGGGGGGTTAGAATGATTTATTTAGATAATGCTGCAACTACTTACCCTAAGCCAGAAAGTGTATATGTAGCTATGGATAAGTGTATGAGGGAATATGGAGCAAATCCTGGAAGATCTGGACATAAACTAGCTTTAGAAGCAGGTAGAGCAATTTATAAGACAAGGGAATTGATTTGTAAACTATTTAATATTGATAATCCTATGCAAATTATTTTTACATGTAATGCTACGGATTCATTAAACTTAGCTTTAAAGGGAATACTAAAAGAAGGCGATCATGTAATCACAACGAGCATGGAGCATAATTCTATGATAAGACCAATTGTGACCCTTGAAAAATTAGGTGTGGAGCATACGGTTATTCCATGTGATAAAAAAGGGAATATAGATCCAAAGCTTATAGAAAAGGAAATAAAATACAATACTAAATTAATTGCTACAACGCATGCATCTAATGTATCAGGAACACTTATGCCCATAGAGGAAATCGGTAAAATTGCAAAGAAAAACAAAATATTATATTTAGTAGATGCGGCACAAACAGCAGGGGTATACAATATAGATATAAAAAAAATGAATATAGATTTACTTGCCACTCCCGGACACAAAGGGCTCTTAGGACCTCAAGGGACAGGATTTCTTTATATCAGAGAAGGGATTGCTCTTCAGCAAATGAAGGAAGGCGGAACAGGAAGCAAATCTGAGTTGCTCACTCAACCAGAGATCGTACCAGATAGGTATGAAAGTGGAACACCAAATACTCCAGGGATTGTAGGATTAGGAGCAGGGATTGAATTTATTCTCAAAGAGGGAATAGAAAAAATTCAAAGACATGAAGAAGCATTGACAGAACATATGCTTTTAGAGTTACAAAAAATTGATAGAATTAATATATATGGTCCTGTAGATGCTAAAAAGCAAGCAGCTGTAATATCTATCAATATTGGAGATGAAGATTCATCAGAAGTAAGTTATCTATTAGATAAAGTATTTAATATAGCTGTTCGCTCAGGTCTTCATTGTGCACCTATGGCACATAAAACAATGGGAACCTTTGAGCAAGGGACAGTGAGATTTAGCTTAGGATATTTTAATACAAAGGAAGATGTAAAAAAAGCAGTAGAAGCTTTAAAGAAAATTTGTGATGAATTAGAAAATAAATAATAATAAAAATAGAAAAAAATAGTATGTGAGAAAATTAGACATACTATTTATTTTTTTTGATTTCCATGAGATAATAATATAGTAGGAAAGTATTAGAAAAGGGGGGAAATTAGTGGAGCCAATCTTTAATATGATTAGAGAAAATTTAGAAATTATTATTTTTTATAGTGCTGTTATTAGCATATTATTATTAATGATTATATGCATGCAGGGAGCTAAGCTATCAAAGTTAAAGAAAAAATATGAGATTTTATCTAACAATAGGGAAGGAAAAAACATAGAAGAAGTTATTCATGAATATTACCAAAAAATAGATCATTTAGATATTAGAATGAATCAAATGGATGCCCTTATAGAAACAATACAACAAAAACTTCTTTATAGTATTCAAAAGGTAGGATTAGTACAATACAATGCCTTTGATGATGTGGGTGGAAGTTTAAGTTTTTCTATTGCATTGTTAGATGAACAAAATAATGGATTTATTCTTACTAGTATATATAGTAGAAGTAGTAGTGCCCTTTATGGAAAAACGATTAAAAAAGGAAAATCATCTCATACTCTTTCTGCAGAAGAAATACAAGCATTAGATCGAGCAAAAAATAGGTCTTTAGACGAATATACAAAAATAGCATTGTAGAGGGATGTAAATGGACATATTATTTATTGTAAATCCAGTAGCTGGAAAAGGAAACTGTGATTTGGTTATAGAAAAGATTAAGGAAAAAATGGACGCTTTTCATGTACCATATAAAATTAAATTAACCACTAGAAAAAATGAAGCAGAAGAAATAGCAAAAAATGCAGTGATCAAAGGATATGAAAAAATTGTAGCAGTTGGTGGAGATGGAACTATTTATGAAGTGGTAAATGGAATGATGGGTTCTGATGCTTCTCTTGGAGTAATACCATCTGGAACAGGAAATGATTTTGTTAGAACTGTAGGTATTCCAAATGATTTAGAACAAGCTTTAAAAGTAATTGCCTATGGAAAAGTAGTAAATATTGATTGTGGAAAAGCTAATGATCGATATTTTGTAAATGTTGCAAGTGTAGGACTTGATGCAGAGATTGTAAAAGAAACACAAGATATCAAAAAATACATTTCTGGCTCATGGGCGTATATGGGTGGATTATTGAAAACCCTTTTTTCTTATAAAAATAAGCGTATTCATGTGGATATTGATGAGAGGAAGGACAAAAAAAATATTACCTTAGTAGCAGTAGCCAATGGGAAATATTATGGGGGCGGAATGAAAATTGCTCCTATGGCAGATATAAAAGATGGTGATTTTCAAGTTTGTGTTGTGGATGAAATTTCAAAGTTAAAGCTCATGAGAGTATTTCCAAAGATATTTTCAGGAGAGCATGTGGATTATGAAGAAGTGGACATGCATACAGGAAAGGAAATAAAAATAAAAAGTGATGAACTACTATCTATTAATTTAGATGGAGACATTATAGGAAAAAGCTTCAATATTCATTTTGAAATGGTGCCAAAAGGATTGAAAGTTCTTGTACCACAAGATCAGATTCTATAATTTTACTATAAATAGTATAAAAGGAATACCTCCTAGTTATAATACAACTAGGAGGTGTTTATATGCCAAAAGTAATAGCTATACAGGATGGGTTAAAGAATATAGGAAAAGAGTTAGAAGTAAGAGGCTATGAAGTTGTACATGAAAACTATGATGGTTATGTAGATGCTATTGTTTATGATAGTGATTATGGCAAATTAAGTTATTTAGGTAACTTTGATAATGTTATTGATATGGATAGAGGAGCTATGGTAATCAATATAAAAAATAAAAGTATCAAAGAAATCATATATGCCATAGAAAAAAGAACATATGAATCTTTATTTTAAATAACTTAGAGCAGCTATGAACGATTTTAGTTCATCCTGCTCTTTTGTGAGTTTTTAAAAAATTTCCATATACTATAGGGAATACCCGTAGCTATAGTATCAGCCATTTTCATCACAAGATTCAATCTTGTATTTTGTAATAGCATATATTCCATAAAGCCGCCTAAGTTTACAATTCCTGTGATATGCATATTTCCAACAGGAGGAAGATCTTTATTTACACCAGCACCAGGCTTTAGAGGACCATTCCCTATTGTGATATGTCCTACTCTATCAAATTTTCCTAAGCATGCATCGATAGCAATAACAAAAGGTTTATTATAAGATTTATAAACTAGATTAATAGAATCATTGAGATTTTTCGCATGGACAGGATTTTCTAAAGTTCCGTGAATAAAAATATGATTATAGTCTTTTAAACGTTTTTTTAATTTATAACCAATCAAAGGGCCTAAAGAATCACCTGTTGATCGGTCTGTACCAATACACATAATAACTAAGTCTTTATATTCATCTGTATAATAATTGTTCAGATATTCTGTAAAGTTTTTATTAAAATCAAAAACAGCTCTAGGTGAATTTATATCAATTGAATGAGTTGCTGAAGAAATCTGAGTATTCATAAAATGGTAATCCCTCCTTATTATAGTATAATAAAAGTTTATCCCAAATGTGGATATAAAATGCATTAGAAATAAATTTTGTATAAAAAAAAGAGTAGATGCTTTCTACTCTCCAAAATCTGATCCAAAACTCTCTTTTCCTAAAATTCTTAATAGCTTGGTGAGGGGATGAGATGCAGAATATTTTGCCATAAATTTATGATAATTGGATGTATATTCTGTTTCTTTACTTTTTCTGTCAGTGTCTTCTACTAAAAGTAGCAAGGCTTTATAGAAATAAGAGAGGCGATCTTTTTTTTGAGATAATATTTTCTCTCCTATGTCTATGTTTCCATTATTCATCTCTTTATAAAAATCAGCATATCCTGTAGATTGAAGATATTTTAAAGAAGCTTGAATAGTATCTACATAGTCTATATATTCTGATTCATGATTATATAATCTTGCAATAGATGGTAGCTTTTCATGATGTCCTATTAACATTTCAATAGTTAGAATGTCATCTACAGCATAATCTAATTCTTCTAAGGATGCATAATAATTTTCTAAAGCTTTATTAAAATCACCTCTCCATTTATAGATTTTTGCCATAGAGGTGTAAATAGAATAATCTTTGGGCTTTAGCTTTTGAAAAAGAGATAAAGCTTTATCGTATTCTTTATTTTTCATATATAAATCACCAAGTTCTTGACTCAATTTTTTATTAGGGGCTAAGGATACTAGTTTTTCTGTATAGTAGATAGCCTTTTTTATATCTACACCTATTTCTTTTTCATCTTGAAAACGATGAGCTGGAAGATATCCTAAGGTATATAATCTTGATAATACTCGAAGTGCATGGGGATCCTTTGGATTTTGCTTAAGGTTATTTTTATAAGATTTTATAGCTGCATCATAAAATTGTTTTATAAGAAGCTGATCAGCCTTTGTATAGGATGCACCAGAAATAGAAATAGTGGGATATTTACTATTTGACCATATGCCAAAGCTGTCTCCTATAATTCCATTTTCATTGAAGGCTGTAATTTTATAGGTATAATTTCCTTCATGATAGAAGGCACCAAAAACATCATAAGGATTGATGCCTTTATCATCCCATCTGATTCCACCACTCATTTTTTCCCTATTTTTATTGGGATCTATGGTAATATGATTTGTTGTAAAAGTATCAGAATAATAAGTATATGCTACTTGATTAAAGCCATTTTTATTATAAACTTCTCCCATTTCTAGTCTATAGTAATCAGCATCCTTTACTTTATCAAATTCAAAAGTAAGTAAGTTACCATCTTGAATAACTTTTTTGATAGATAGTTTAGATTCAAAAGCTATATTGATATTTTGTTTTTGATGATGTTTTAGATCAATAAACCTTGGACCATTTATTTTGAAATTTTTATCTTTTACCAAAGGCCAAGGAACATAAGTTAATAAGGTATAAACTCCGGAAGGAATGTTTTTAAAAGAAAAATCACCATTTTTTCCTGTAATGCTCATAGATACATAATCATTCGTCCAAGGGTTACTAGACCAGCGAGTATCATCATATTTTTTTAGGATAATGATTTGATAGGGAAAGGGGTTACTATCTAGTGTCATTTTGCCATGAATAGATCCCTTGTAAGAAGGTAGAGACTTATTTTTTTCAAGAGCTCTTTTTAAATCTCCTGTAGCTAGTTCTATATCTAAAAGCTTTCCATAGACTTTGTATTCTGATGATAAGGAAGAATAATTTTGATAATTATATTCTTTTATATATTGCTTAAATTGTTGATGATCATTAAGTAAAAAATAATAATAAGCTAACACTGAGGAAGCTTTATCCTGGAGGGGTTTACTAAAGGTATAAATGTTTTCTTCATTCACAAGAGTGGGGATTTTCTCCAGATTACCCGTCATGAGATACATACAAGATAAATATAGCTTTTGGTAATCTAAAAGCATTGGATCAGTACCTTCACTTTGTTGCTTCAATATTTCAATAGACTTATAAGGCTTTCCTCCAAACCAATTTAATAAAGCAACATCAAGTTGTAGCTTTAAATGTAAATCTTTATCTAAAGAACCGTTGATGACTTTTTCGTATTGATCATTCAACTTTTCTAAATCCTCTTGAGAAATTCTATACCCACTCATTCCAGAACTCCCAGCGCTTAAGGATACAAAACCTTTTAAAAAGTTAAAGTCTTTACTAGATAATATTTTTAAAAATTTTCGTTCTGTAGTAAAGGATGCTAATGGACTTTTGGGATTGATTTTTAGAATCTTATCATAATAAATATTAGCAATATGATGTTTTCCTAGTTTTTCATAGGTTTTTCCAATTGTATAAAATATATCAGGACAGAAAATATAAAAACTTGAAAAACCAATAACAACGATTAAAATAAAAACAAGTGAATATTTCATCTTTAATGTAATATGTTTCATGTTTACCTCCTTCTGTTGAATGAATAGAGAAATGAATATATCTATATATTAACAATTATAACACGATATATCAATTACATTTATTTCCCTGGAAATTTTAGAAAAAAGATAAGCATAATATTTATATATAGACATAAAATCATATTAAAATAGTACATGAAATGGAGGGATTAGATGTTTAAAGTGAAAGGAAAGAGAAATTTATTTGCTTTGATTGTTTCTATATTTATACCTCAGCTTGTAGGGATTCTTAGTGGATTTTTAACAAGAGGTTCTTCAGATATGTATCGAGATTTGATACAACCTAGCTTTGCTCCTCCTGCATGGGTTTTTCCCATAGCGTGGGTGATTCTTTATTTATTAATGGGGATTGCAAGTTATAGAATTTGGATGCTTGGAGCAGAAAAAAAAGAGGTGAAAAATGCGCTATTTTACTATGGGCTACAGCTTGTATTTAATTTCTTTTGGTCCATTTTATTCTTTGGTGTTGGGTTAAGAGGATTAGCATTTATTGAACTATTAGTACTTCTCGTGCTGATCATAATAACCACCGTGAAATTCTATAGATTAGATAAGACAGCAGGATATTTAATGATTCCGTATATATTATGGGTAGCCTTTGCAGCTATTTTGAATTTTTCTATCTGGCAGTTGAATAAATGATAGAACTTTAAATATATGCTTTTGAAGAGAAGAAAAAAGGGAGTTAGAGAAAATAAATTGTATCTAACCCCCTAAATGAATCTATTGTAATGGACTCATATTTTGAAGATCTTCAGCATTGATTACAGGGAAAGTAACTTCTTTATTGAAGTCATAATATTTATATGTACCAGTAGATGTTGTTTGCATATGTATTTTACCCATTGTCATATCCATTGTTTGTGCAATATCCATGAATTCATACATTTTAGTTTCTTTATTGATATAGTACTTATAAGTAATATTCATATTCATTTTAGAAAACATTTCTTGCATTTGTTGCTTTAATGTTTCTTTATCCATTTTTGGCTTTTGGTGAATTTGTTCTGGTGTTGTTTCAGTTGTTTTTGTTTTAGCTTTAGTTTGTGTTTCTTTAGCTTTTTGAGCTTCGATTTTTTCAGCTTCTTCTATTACTTTTCCAAATTGATCATATATTTTATCCATTGCTTTGCTAGTTATTTCTTTTAAAGCAGCACTATCCATATTTATATTGATGACATAATATTCTTTGCCATCAATTACTTTATTTTCATCATAAGAAGCATACATACCTAATAACTCCATTTGTTCTTTAGTCATATTCATACTTGTTCCATCAGTACCCGTAATTTTTTTTATTTCTCGCATCATAGGATTCATGTCAATTTTTACCCATTTTATTTTTCCTTCAATGCGGGTATACATAACCCCTTGATCCATAATCATTTCAGAAGATGGTGGTATTTTTTTTTCTGGAACATTTTTTGTAGAAAAGGTAGTTTTCATATATAATTTTTCAGGCTTTTCAAATATTCCTTCTTGGCTCATAGTCATGTCTACATTTTCATTTATTTTTTTTTCTTCTTCAATAAATTGACCTTCATTGTTTGGATCAGGCTTTTTAGTCATC
Organism: Marinisporobacter sp.; assembly: GCA_025210395.1. GTDB lineage: Bacteria > Bacillota > Clostridia > Peptostreptococcales > Thermotaleaceae > Crassaminicella. The sequence goes on along the minus strand of JAOARV010000031.1, from coordinate 96,084 downwards.
ATAGAACCTGTAGTTTTTGTGTTCATGCTCATCGTACCGTTGACTTTGAAAGTTGTGTATTGGTTAGTGAATGCATCATTTGATTGAATTAACATTTCTGATGCAGTTAAACCGTCCTTTGTAATTTCTTCTGCCATAGATGTCATGGTCATAGATACTATAAATATAAGTATCATCAGTAAAGCAATCTTTTTGTTTTTCATTCATATCCCTCCAATATAATATTTATTACAAATAACTATTTTGCAATAGTTATCCATAAGCGTTAAAGTGAAAAATTTAAGATAACAGATTAAAAAGTTGATTAGCCTTATTAAAGTATTTTTGATGAACAAAATCAACAAATATTGTCCAAATCATATAAAATTTACATATGAATAGTTGTTTTAAATAATATATTTTAGAAATCTTTATTCTTATAAATTTTAAGAGATACGAATAAAGAAATCATCAATAGGATAATAAGGATCAATATGACGAATAAGCTTAACCCCAGTGGATGTATATGCTTTATAAAGCTTATGAGTTGAATATTTTTATTTTCAGCTAAAAGCTTAGGAACAGAAAAAGCTATTAGAAACCAGAATACATTTAAAAGTCTCGTATTAGTAGAACCAAACTTAAAATATAAAGGATAATAAATTGATATCAATATTCCTAGGCTAATAAAGGTAGTGAAAATATTTATAAAACGAATCAATGGTAAATTTATTAGGATTCCAGTTATATGAAGGATTGCACCTACACCTCCTGATAGGATAAGTGATATTGTGCAAAAAAGGAATGCCGATAAATATTTTGCAATAACAATATAATGTTTTTTGATGGGTAAGCTTAATAAAAGGAGCTCACTTTTATTTTTTTCATCAAAGAAGGCTGCTCTTAAAATAAACATATAAGCAATGATTGATCCCATTACAGTATATATAGACTTTTGAGCATCAGATTGCTCAAAGAAAAAAAACATAAATATAGAATAAAAAAACACTAAGAGAAAAGTTTTCTTTTGAATACGTATATCTTTCATGATTAGGTGAAACATTATAGACTCCCCCTTACTGTATAAAGCATAATATCTTCTAAAGAAGGTTTTTCAATGATAACTGAATCTTTAAAAATTTGACGTGCTCTATTGATATTTTGAGTCAAACCTTCGAAACCGAAATGATTTTGTTGAATTCCTATAAATTCTTTTTTTATGTCCTGATCAATCATTTCTTTAGGACCTTTTATGATTCCGTAGTTTTCAAGTAAATCATCCTTTGGTTTACTAAAAACAATTTCTCCCTTATTAATAAACGTAATATAATCTGCAATTTTATCTAAATCGGTTGTAATATGTGTTGAAAAAAGAATTCCCTTATTTTCATCTTGTAAAAGATCGGATAATATTTCTAAAAGTTCACTTCTAAAAATAGGATCAAGACCTGAAGTGGGTTCATCCATCATAATAAAATCTGCATTATGAGAAAGAGCAATGGCTAAAGAATATTTCATTTTCATTCCCTTTGAAAGATTTTTGATTTTCTTTTTTAAGGGCAAATTAAATCGTGAAATATAATGATTGAAGATTTTATCATCCCATTTTGAATAAAAGGGAGCAATAATTTTTTTCATTTCTAATAGGTTAATATCCTCATAAAAGTAATTTTCATCATAAACAAAGCCTATTCTATTTTTTATGCTTTGTTCATCTTTTATATTATCAAGTCCAAAAATTTTGATTGTACCACTATCTCTTTTCATAAGGTTCATAATGAGCTTGATAGTAGTAGTTTTTCCAGCACCATTTGGACCGATAAACCCCATAATATATCCTTTTTCTAAGTTGAAATTTATATTTTTCAAGTTAAAATCTTTAAAAGATTTATTTACATTTTGAACCTCTAAAATATTTTCCATGATATAACCTCCAATAAGTGCCAAGTTTTTACCTAAAATAGTTACTCTTCATATAAAAGAGTAATCATTTCTTTTAATTCTTCGAGACTAATATTTAATACTTTGTTTTTTGTAACAACTTCTGTTAGCTTTTCTTCAATAATTTTTAGACGCTACTCTTTTAAAAGCTCTTTATTCTGATGAGCCACAAAGGGTCCTTTTCCTGCAACGGTTTCAATAAAACCTTTCTTTTTAAGCTCTTCATAAGCTCTTTTGCTAAGCGTCTTATGGAAGGAAGTATTTTTTCAGGCTCTAATTCACCATTTAAAATAAGATTTTTTATTTGCTTTGTAATCTGTTTATAGATTGGATCTTGTGATGCATTAGAAATAATAATAGTCATAAAAACCCTCTTTTGTTTTTAAATTGTATATACCTTATATAAGATTATGGTTATATTTGTAAATCTATTTTTTTTATAGAAAAATACTAAAAATAGAACACTTGTTCGAAAAAATATGGTATAATTTTCTATAGGCACTTTATGATTGTTATGAAATCTCCGGAAAAGTGCCGAATATATGCCAATTTTATGAAAAAATGTATAGTATACTCTAAAATAACAAAAGTTTGATGGAACGAAATGATTGATAAATGACATGGATTTATTTATATTTGAATTCTTTATAAACAAAAAAATTTTGGTGGTGATGAGTAATGTATGCACAAGCATTAGAACAAAATATACAAAGTAAAAATGAAAAAAGTTTAAATATGAAAAGTGTTGAAAACATATTAAAGAACTTAAAGCAATATGAAGCAAAAATAAAAGAAATAGAATTACAAATTGCAGATTTAAAAGATATGAAGTATTTAAGTTTAAAAGGAATAGATTATGAAAATTTTATTAAGACCAATAGCTTTTTTTCGAAAACAGAAATACAAGCTGTAAAGGATTTTGAAATCCAGCACAAGATCGATTTGCTTGAATTTGAAAAAAGACATGTAGAGAGATTTTTACAAAGAATCTACAACGCAATAGAAAGCTTGACAGATATTGAAAAGCAAATTATTCAAATGAAATATATTGAAAAGAAAATTTGGAGATATATTACTTTTCAAATCAATATAGAGGAAAGACAATGTAGAGCAATAAAAAATAAAGCCATTACGAAAATGATAAGAATATTGAAAAACAGTATGATTTTACAATTTACAGAAGTAAATATTCCGAAAAATTGCCGAAACTAAACCGATATTATTAAAATTTCTATATTATACTTTAAAATAAGAAAAACTGCTAGCAAGTTTCTAAACCATCCATTCGTGGCGTTGCACGTAAAAAACGTAATGGAATGAGGAGAGAATACTATGAAACACTTAAAAGAAATACTAGGTCAAAAGTTATATGACCAACTAAAAGAAAAGCTAGGAAACAAAAAACTTATAGTAAATGATCAAAGCTTTGTTCCAAGAACCCGGCTCAATAAGGTGATCAAAGAGAGAAATACTTATAAGAACCAGATAGAAACAATGAAAGAAGCGTTAAAAAAAGCTCAAACAGGATTGGCATTAGATGAGGAGTATATGATGGATCTTTTAGATATTCATCATTTATCAGGGGAGATTATTCAAAGAAAGATGAAGCAAAGACGGATGTCAAAGGAGAGATGAGGATGACATTCATTGAAATTCAAAAGGCTGTCATAGAAAAGATCAAGGAAAGCTTTCCTAAATATCATTTCTGTGAAAGTATGCAGGATAAAGATTTGGATCAACCTGCATTTTTCATACAAGCTTTACCGATTTCAACTACCATGGAGGATAAATATCATCAAAATAAGCTTATGAAAATAGATATACGATATTTTTCAAAAAGTGAAACCATGGAAGAGAATCTAAAAGCTTTAGAAAAACTACAAGAAATTTTTCATCCATTATTGATTGTAAAGAATAGAAAATTTACCATTCAAGAAAGCAAAGTAAGTATAGTCAATAAGGTATTAGCATTTTCTTTTGAAATACAATTTATGGATACTGTGGATGAAAGGAAGCTATATGATTATCAAAATTATGAAAAGATGCAACAACTAAGTATGAAGGAGGAAAAATAATGGGATTACCAAAAATTTCTATAGAATTTAAAACAAAAGGAACGACAGCTATCAAGAGAAGTGCTAGAGGAATTGTAGCATTGATTTTAAAGGATGGTACAAAGGATTTTGACACAATGATCTATAAGGCAATAGATGAATTAAAGGCAGAGGATTGGACCTCTGAAAATAAAGGCTATATTGAAAAAACCTTTATGGGAATACCTAGCAAAATTATCGTTGAAAGAATCAATGCAGATGAAGATTATTCAGAAGCCCTTAAGCGATTAAAAAGCAAAAAGTGGAACTATCTTGCTATTCCAGGAATTGAACAAAAGGATGTACAAAATATTGTTTCATGGGTCAAAGGACAAAGAGACAACAACAAAAAGACATTTAAAGCAGTATTACCAAATATAGTGGCAGATCATGAAGGAATCATTAATTTTGCTACAGAAGGCATCCAGGTGAGAGTAGACAAGGATAAGGTTGTTCCTTATAGTGCGAGTCAATATACTTGTAGAATCGCAGGAATTCTTGCTGGATTACCATTTACAAGAAGTTCTACTTACTATGAACTTAATGAAGTAGAAGCCATTACAGAATCAGATAATCCAGATGTAGATATTGACAATGGAAAATTAATCTTAATCAACGATGGCGTAAAAATCAAGATCGGTAGAGGGGTAAACTCTCTTACAACAACTACTGCTACAAAGGGAGAGGAATTTAAAAAGATCAAGATTGTAGATGCAGTAGACTTGATGAGAGATGATATTCATGACACCTTTGATGGTTCTTATGTTGGAAAAATTATCAATTCATATGATAATAAAGTACTATTCTTAGCAGCCATCAATGCATATTTTCAAGAGTTAGAAAGAATTGATGTATTAGACAATGCTTATGAAAATAAGGCAATGATCGATATGGATACCCAAAAGATATACCTAATGAAAAAAGGTGTAGATGTAGATTCATTAAAAGAACAAGAAATCAAGGAATACAATACAGGAAGTGAAGTCTTTATCAAAGCACATGTGAAATTCTTAGATGCGATGGAAGACTTAACAATGGAAATATTCATGTAGGAGGGAATAAATATGGCAAACAAAATACCTGGAAATAGAGTGATTAACGGAACGTGGGGAGAAATTTGGTTAGATGGAGATAAGGTAAGTGAATTGACAGGACTTGAAGCAAAGGTTACATTAAAAAAAGAAGATGTAAATATGTGTGGAGTCCTTGCTAAAGATACAAAGGTTACAGGCTGGGAAGGAAAAGGAACTGTAAAGATGCACAAAGTAAACTCAAGAATGGCAATCAAGCTAGGCGATATGATCAAGAAGGGAAAAGATATTAGATTTACAATCGTATCCAAGCTTGCTGATCCAGATACAGTAGATGCTCAATCAGAAAGAGTAGCATTAACAGGGGTTAGCTTTGATGATTTAACATTAATGAATTTTGAAGCAAAAGCATTAGGAAAGGTAGAATGTCCATTTACATTTACAGGCTATGACTTTACAGATGTAATCAATCCAGAATAAGGAGGAAGCTTATGAATACATTAGATTTGTTATTACAGCTAGATGAAAGCAAACTAAGAAAGCCAAGTAAAGAAGTTGAAATGAAAAGACTATCAGAGGCAATAGGAGAAAAGGTAATCTTTCGAGTAGAAGCACTAACCCCTGATAAAATGGAAGAAATCCAAGAGCTAGCTATGGATGAAGAACAAGAAAGCATCAACATAGGAGAGCTTCAAAGAATGACCGTTATAGAAGGAGTAAAAAGCCCAAGTCTAAAAAGCAAAGAGCTGATGGATAAATTTCATGTTTATACACCAAAGGATTTAGTGACAAAGCTTCTTCTTCCTGGAGAAATCATAACATTATACAACATCATTGGAGAACTAAGTGGATTTGATGGTGGAGCAGTAGAAGAAGTAAAAAACTAATCAACACAGATGGTTTTACACAGATGCTTTACTACTACTGGAAAACAAAAGGCATCCGACCATCTGTGCTATACAACATGCCAAGGGGAGAGATGATTCTCCTCATGGCTTTTTATGAGAAGGAAATGGAAGAGTTAGAGAAAATGATGAAAGAACAGTATGAATCATAGGAAGTACCCATAGGGGTGCTTTTTATGGTTTTATTTTTTAAGAGAAGGTGGTGAGTGGATGGGTAATAAAATGGAGAAAGAAACAATGAAGTCTAAAGAAATAGATAAGAAGTTAATAAAAAAAGATGAGAATGATGGAAAGAATCAATTTAAAAATCCATATATAGAAATCATGAAAAAATCTAATGAACTTTGTAAAAAAACTGATCCTAGAAGAAATATTGGACAGACAAATCCTATAGGAAAGTGGTTAAATAAAAATATAGATAATTATATAAAACCTTTTATAATCAATTCATTTGACGAATTTATGGAACAATTTGGCGAATTTGTAGATACGCCTGTAGATAGTAATAGAAATGGAGAAATTGATAATGGTGATGGTTCTTATGGTTCGGGGATATCTTATGGTACTTGGTTTTTGGATACAAAGATAGGGAGGGAATTTTCAAAATTTGTAAAAAATATATCAATTTCTAAAAAAAACCAATTACTTTTAAAAAATAAGACAATTGATATGGCTAGTAAAGCAGGGATAGCCTCACAAAAGATGATTGAATTGTGGGGGAAAATGGGAAATAATAAAGATTTAATAAAACAATCAGGACCAATAAAAAGATGGGTTGAAGGATCTATAAAAAATTTATCTAGATTTAAAGCATTACAAAATACAATTTCAAAAAATATATTTACTCCTCTTACTATATTATTTGCTATAAAAACACTGAGGGAGAAAAAAGAAGATGAATGTATACAATTTCTTGCAGCTGTAGATTTAGTTAGCTTGGGAACATCTGCTATAGTGACTACTCCTCTTACGATGGTGTATAAAAATATATTAGATGATCCTATGAGAGCGGAAATTAATAAGTATTTTATTCCTCCAAAAGATTTAAATATACCAATTAATCTAGATTCATATATGCAAAATTATCCACAAATCAAGGATCTAGGAAATAGAACCGTGCCTATTTCTATACGTGAGAATGAAAGAACAAAAGATCAAAAGTTTAAAGCACAAATAAAAGAAAATAATTTAAAAAATTTAGAGACAAACAGCGTAAGGGTTATTAATAATACTTGGAACAAGATCAAAGATAAATATACTCCATCTAAGCAAGTAGCTTTAATGAAAGAAAAGTTACAAAATGGAAAATATAGTAGTAGTAGGAATCATTTTATTCCTGAATCACAAAACAAGATTAATACACAGCATGAAATAAAACTGGAGTATACAGCTAATACTAAAGATTTAGGAATAACAAAATATGGAAAACAATTAGGGTCAAATATAATGAATCTATATAGAAATAATTATGTTAAAAACCCAATGAGAAATCATCTAGTACATGGACAAAGCAATAAAAATATGGGGATAAAATCAGAAGATCGTAGAACTCGTCAGCATATAAGAAATAATCTTACATTCAATCTTACAGGTGCAACTAAGCAAGTAGATTTAATGAAAGAAAAGTTACAAAATGGAAAATATAGTATTAGTAGGAATCATTTCATTCCTAAATCACAAAATAAGATTAATACGCAGCATGAAATGAAACTGGAGTATAAAGCTAATACTAAAAATTTAGGAATCACAAAATATGGAAAACGAGTAGGATCAAATATAATGAATCTATATAGAAATAATTATGTTAAAAACCCAACGAGAAATCATCCAGTACATGGACAAAGCAATAAAAATATGGGGATAAAATCGGAAGATCGTAGAACTCGTCAGCATATAAGAAATAATCTTACATTCAATATTACAGGTGCCAATATGTCTAGTGAAGAAATTGCTAATAAGTTGATCCCAAGACTAAAAGAAGCCATGTCCAACCAACCTACATACGCATAAAGGAGGTGCATTCATGGATATTTTACTTTCAGTAAACAATAGAGAGCAATTTTTTACACTTCCTGTTTTGCCAAAGGAATTTAAAATACAATCAGGAATGAAAAATGAAACCTTTGATACCATAAGTCAGGGAGAAATCAAGCTGATAGGCATGAAAAATTTAAGGAGCATTAGCATACAATCATTTTTCCCAAACCATAAGTATCCTTTTTTAAGAGGTTTAGAAGAAAATCAACAGTACAAAGCATGGGACTATGTAGACATGCTTGAAAAATGGAAAAATAGAAGAGTACCCATTCGAATGATTATTAATGATATGCCTGATCATTTAGGGAATATGGCTTGTACGATAGAAAGCTTTGAATATGGGCAGCAGGATGGTAGTGGGGATATATATTATACCCTTACCTTGAGCGAATTCAAATTCATACAACTAGAACAAAAGGAGGTGTAATATGCATCAGCTACTTAATATTAAAGATAACTTACAAACAGATATTACACCTTTAGTAGGAAGTATCAGCTGGAGAAGCAATATCAATGAGTTAGGACAACAACTAACCTTTGATATTGCTTTTAATGATGATCGATATTTTCCAATGAATCCAGTAGATTTAGGAAGCTTAATCATTCTCAATAATAAAGATGAAATTCTTCGAGCCATTGTTGTTTCAGAGCAAAGAAATGGAAGAGGTAGAATCGAATATAGCTGCTTTGATTATGCATTTTATCTCAATAAAAGTAAGGCAGTTTATCAGTTTAATAAAGTTACAGGAAAAAAAGCCATTGAAACTATGCTCAATGATTTTAATGTACCTATTGGAAATATTGCACCTATTAATACGGTGATCAACAAAATCTATAGGGAGAAAGCTATTAGTGAAATTATCAAGGACATTTTAGATATTGCAAAGAAGCATACAGGAAAGAAATATAGGATGGAAATGAGGCAGGGGAAGCTATGTATAGAAAAACAAGAGGAGTTAATCATCAAAGGAACCTTCCAGCTTGCAGAAAATATACAACCCTATGATATAACAAAGGCTCTTTCTAGTCCTAGTAGAAAACGATCTATAGAAGAGATGAAAAATAGTGTTCAAGTAGTATTTAATAATCATGTGATCGAAAACAGAAAAAAAGATGAATTAATCAAACAATATGGGCTACTTCAAGAAGTTACAACCATAGACAAAAAAGATAAAGCAAAAGCAAGGAACATTGCAGACAAAATATTAGAAGACTTTGGGAAAATATTTGAAGAGAACAGCGTTGAAATCATGGGAGATGATAAGGTACGAGCAGGAAGAACCATAGAAATCAAAGAGCCTATAACAGGAATGACTGGAAAATACCTGATCAAGGATGTAAATCATACAGTGAAAAATGGCATTCACAAAATGCAGCTAGGATTAGGGGTGATATAATGGATGGCATTAGTGAACTGGCTAAATTGTTTAAAGAAAGGGATAATCAACCTTATCTAGGACCACAGACAGGAATGGTACTTAGCCCTCCCCCTAATATTCAAGTATCTCTTGGAGACAAGATCATCCTAACAAAAGAACACTTAGTCATAGCAGCACATGTATTAAAGGATTATCAAAGAGAAATAGAAGTAAAAGGAAATATACAAACCAACGGAGAGGGTGGTTCTATTACACTTCAAACAAGTCCACCACCTACAACATATAAGGTAGTTAGTGGAAGTGTTGGTGCACAAACGACTATTACAGGGACTATGAAATATACAGATACCCTTAAAAAAGGGGATATAGTTATATTGGTTCCGTCTACAGATGAACAAACCTATTTTCTAATAGATAAGGCGGTGAGATTATAATGTTTCCGCAGGTAACACAATTACAAATAAAGACCAAAGAAAAGGAGTCAGGTTTACCGAAGATAGGTAAATCTTTTTTATTTGATTTCAAAAAAGGAGATTTTGATGTAAAAGATGGAAGAGTTGTTGAAGTAACAGGAAAAGCTGCTATCAAGGGATGGATTGAAAAGATTTTGAGGACAGAAAAATATAGATACAAAATCTACGAAAGAGAAGATTCCAATGAATATGGCATAATCATTGAAGATTTAATCATAGGAAACAATTTTCCAAAAGCTTTTGTAGAAGCAGAGCTAAGAAGAGAAATCACAGAAAGCTTAACAAAGCATCCGATGATTGGGTCTATATCCCAATGGGAAATCAAAAAAGATAATCCCCAATTGATTGTATCCTTTCAAGTAGATTTAGTAGGTGGAGATTTCTTGAGTCAGGAGGTGAACTTATGATGATAGACAAAATTATGAAGAATATGTTATCAGGAATTGATGATACCTATGATCAATCAGAAGGAAGTTTTTTTTATGATGTACTAAAACCAATTGCGATTGAATTAGTAAAAGCTTATGAACAACAAGAGAAAATATTAGATCAAGGCTTTGTAGAAACTGCTACAGGTATTTTTTTAGATAAAAAGGTAGCTGAGCAAGGATTAAAAAGAAAAGCACCTATAAAAGCAACTACTATTGTACATATTGATGGAGAAAAAGGAGCAGAAGTAAGAGTAGGGATGAGGGTATCTAGTGATATTGTAGATTTTATTGTGAAAGAGAATGTCACTATTGGCGAAAGTGGACAGGTAAAGGTATTAGTAGAATGCGAAGAAATAGGAAGCATTGGAAATATAGGAGCAGGTAAGATAAAAAAGTTTCCAACATCTCTAAGTGGCTTTAGCAGTGTAACGAATCTAGAACCCATCACCAATGGATATGATGGGGAAAGTGATGAAGCTTTAAGACAAAGATATTTTGATAAGGTTCGTACTCCTGCTACATCAGGAAATAAACATCATTATAGAAACTGGGCAAAGGAAGTTCCTAGAGTAGAAGATGCAAGAGTATTTCCAGCCCAAAAGGTAATCCAGCAAGGTGGAGTGTGTTCAGTAACAAAAGGAAATGGTACGGTAGAGGTTGTGATTATTGCTGAGGGAATGAAAGCAGCAGAGGATAGCCTAATTAATGAAGTAAAAACGTATATCAATGAAAAAAGACCTATAGGAGCTATTGTAAAGGTACAATCAGCTCAAGAAATAGAAACCTATGTAAAAGTAAAGCTAAAAATCAACAAAGTAAATTGTAAACAAGAACAAGTGATTACAAATATAGAAGAAAACATCAAAAAATATTTAAAGGATACAGCTTATCTTGAAGGCTATATAAGCTATGCAAAAATAGGAAGTGCCATTCTTCAAGCAGAAGGGGTAGTAGATTATACCAACCTTCAAGTATATGTAGATGAAAACCTTATAGATTTACAAAAAGGAGTCTATGATATTGGAGAAAAACAAGTAGCTGTTCTAAGGAAAGAGGGGGGTGTTGTATGGAACAAAAGCTAATGAGCTACCTTCCAGGGTATTATAGAAAAAGCAAGGTCATGAAAAATCTCATGACCACCGAGGAAAAGCAACTAGAACAATTGATGCAAAAGATACAAGAAAATATCAATCAATTCTTTATAGATACAGCAGACAAGAATCTTGAAAGATGGGAAAAAGATCTAGGAATTCCCATCAGTAATGAAAAAGATACACTATTTCGAAGAAGTATCATCAAATCAAAGCTTAGAGGAATAGGAACTGTCACTGTAAAGCTCTTAGAAAATGTTGCTCAAAGCTATGAAAAAGGAAAGATTGAAGTTATTGAAAATGAGGAATGTATTGTAAATAATAAATTCATCATCAAATTCATGGATACACTAGGTGCACCCCCAAACCTTGAAGATTTAAAAAATGCCATAGAAGAAATAAAGCCAGCACACTTAATTGTAGAATATGAATTTAAGTATCTGATCATCAATCAAGTACAAAAGCTAACCATCAATGAAATACAAAAAAGAAGATTAACAGATTTTTCACCATTTGTACCAATTATTTTAGGAGGTGAGCCAATTGGCAACTGAAACAAAAAACTTAAAACTATGTAAAAAGAATCCTGAAACAGATGGCAATGAATATTTTGATATAAAAACAATGCTGAATGATAATTGGGATAAGATTGATCAAGGAATAGAAGCGGATAGAGATAGGATAACAAAACTAAATAACGAAGTAATTCATAAACTAGACAAGGCAGTAAAGATAGTAAATTATCCTTCTGTGATAGAACACTTTAGTTCAAAAGTAGCAAGTCCTGTTGATGTGAGTATGGAAGGTAAAATGGTTGTGAATTATGCTAATAATGGTAATGATTATGGAAATTGGTCAGGGATGCTATCAAGTGGTAGTGAAGGTGTAACTGTCTTGCATGATGCAATACATAGAGTATCGAAGTTACCAATAGACATAAAAGCTAATAAAACTTATACTATTATTGCAAATATAGTTTCTGATGATACATCCTATGGCTTAAAAGGATATTTAAAAAACAAAGAAGGTTACAGCTATTTTAATATGTCAAGTGGAAAACAAAAAGTTTTTTTGAAAAAAGATGCAATAGAATTAGGATTGTATATCCATGCTGATATTGTTGAAGATGGAAAAACAATTAAGTTTAATCAAGTAATGATTCTTGAGGGTGATTGGACAAACCAAGATGTACCTTACTGTGAATCAGCGCAACCTCTTGAGCACCCTTATGTGAAGTTGGTTAGGGAAAATTTACTTAAACTAACACAAGGTAGTATTACAGCAAATGGTGTTACTATTACTGTAAAAGAAAATAAAGTAGTATTGCATGGTACGGCAACAGCATCGACCCATGTGAAACTAACAGATGGCTTTAAATTTGCTCAAAGTATAATAAGTACTTGGTATGATTCACATATCCAAGTTCTCAAGAAGGATACCCAATATAATATGAACTTGTTGGATGTTGTTGGTAATGGCGTTGTGAATATAGTTTTAAGAAAAAGAGATACCACTCACTACTTAGACTATAGGGTTTCAGATGGAGCACCACCACAGATATTTAATTACAGTAATCCAGTAGCGTTTTTCCAATTATGGTTTCCAAGTGGTACTACATTCAATAATTACTCTTTTAAAATACAATTAAACGAAGGAACAATTCCACTACCATATACCCCTTACAAAGAATCATTAGCAATTTTACCTACTCATTTAGCTGAAATTCCTAACACCTCTTATAGGGATAATTTGAGAGAGATTAAGGGGACTAAGGGAATTGTGGAAAGAAAAGTTAAAAGAGTTAAACTAGATGAAAATTTAGATTGGGAGTTAATTTTTGCTGTTAAAGAATATAAGAGAATAAAAAGTGCGAATGTAGGAATTAATTCTATATGGGAAAAAAATATCTTGAAAAAATATAATGGTAAAATTTTAACCCATTCTAGTCCTACCGACAATTCAGATCAATATATGATGTATTCAGATGCGGATCGCGCTTTATATCTAACGATTTCCAACACAGACACAGGATGGGGAGAATCTTACACACCAACGGAAGATGAAATTAAGGCATTTATGATGGGATGGAAGATGTATCAAAAGGACTTAGATGATTATGATACCCCTTACACATCCGGTACAAAAGCATGGTGTTATTTCAATGATGAAAATTTAAATTCATATTCAACTAACGGATATGATTTTTCAGGAAATGTCCCTATTGAACGATCCCCAGCTATCATTGAAGGTTTTATAAAATATTACGAACTTTTCTACGCACTAGAAAACCCTTACGAAGAAGAAGTAGACTTAGATATTCCTTTTGGTAGTGAGGGGCTTGCTACCGTTGAGGGAATGAATACCGTTGAAGTTGGAAGTGGTTTAGTTTGGGAAAAGGCAATACCTGAAATATTAAGAGCTAATGAATATGTGTATATAAATAATATAGTGTTACCCAATCACCTTAATTATAAAACAAAGCATATAAAATCTATTTATAAGAAAAAGGATGGAAATTTTACTATAGATGATGATAATTGGACTTGGTCTATAGCATCTGCTTACGGAAAAAGCAGACTTTATATCAAAAAAGAAGATTTATCAACAAAATATGATTCACAAGCCGAATATTATGTCCTCTATGAAATGCTAGACGAAGAATATAACAATCAACTAGCAAATGCACAAATCAAGTATGAAGAAAACTTACGTGAAAGTCATAATAAGTTAGTAGAACATGTAGGCGAAGTCGAAGGAGATATTGCGGGAATTAATAAAGAGATTAAAGATACTATGATTAAAGGTGATGGGGAGAGGATTGAGTACGGTATTTTTGAAACACCTATCACCCAAGGTTTTTCTAGTGCTATTACATTTAAAAGAGCATTTTCAAACAATCCAACTATATTTATAACTGGTGCTGGTTGGAGTCAGTACATTGATTATATTGGTATGGAAAAACCAACAACAACGTCTTTCACTCCATATTTAAAGGTATCTACAGAAGATTCTTTAAAAAAAGTGTGGATTACATGGATGGCAATAGGAAAATAAGGAGGAATAATTATGATAACACTACATGTAGTAACAGGAAGTCTTGATACTGCTTTACATGACTTCAAAGTAACAACAGAAGGCATGAAACTAAAAATTGACGGAACTCATTACACAGCAGGAAATAAGGAATTATTTAAAAATTATACAGAAGAAATGACCACAGTAACAGAAACAGTGTGGGATGAAGAAACACAGCAAGAAGTAGAAATAAAGAAGCAAGTACCAACAGGAACTAAAATTCCACTGGATGGAGCAGAAATCCAAATATCCACGGGATATGACTATGAAGTGTGGCTTTGTGAAGATGGAATCACCGTATTATCAAAAGAAATCGGAAAGTTAGAATCACATTTTGATAAAGTACCAAGCAACATGATTGACAGACTTGCATGGTTTTCTGTTACAAAAGATACGATTACTCTTGATGAAGTACAAATCAATGTCATAGAGATAAGGGAGGGATAGACTTGAAAGTAGTTGTTAAAAGTCCAGTAGAAATTGAAAAAGCATCTAATGATATAGAAATATTAGCACAGAAGGTCATTGACTTGCAGATTGAATTAGATTTATTAAGAGGAGGAAAAGAAAATGCATGATTGGTACAAAATTGCAAGGGAATATTACTCTAATAATTGGATGACAAAAGAACAACTAGATAGAATACTAAGGTTAGGATGGATTACACAAGATCAGTATGAGGAAATTGTTGCATCATAAAGGAAGAATATCATTGAATTTACTATAAACACCATTTAAACCAGGTGTTATTTTTATGCACTTTTATAAGGAGGTGAAACTCATGGTAGAAAATAAAGAAACCATACAAAATAGAATGCTTAGGAGCATATCAGAGACTTATGACAAATCTGAAGGCTCTTTTTTTTATGATGCATTAAAGCCTACTGCCATTGAATTAGAAAGCATAGGAAAAGAAATAAAAGTAGTAGAAGGAAAACTCATGATGAAGAATCT
Organism: Marinisporobacter sp.; assembly: GCA_025210395.1. Classification (GTDB taxonomy): domain Bacteria; phylum Bacillota; class Clostridia; order Peptostreptococcales; family Thermotaleaceae; genus Crassaminicella. Next base: position 80,695 of record JAOARV010000031.1, on the reverse strand, counting down.
AAAAGGTTTAGAGCTAGAACAAAGAGTTTATGAGAGAACAGGGATTAAAAGAAAGGCTGCAACAAAAGCAAGTGGATATGTGACTATTATAGGTAATATAGGTGCAAAGGTAAAAGAAAATGATTTAGTTGCAAGTGATACGGTAAATTTCATCATAAAGGAAAACAAAACTATTGATCAGGGACAAGTAGATATTTTAGTAGCGTGTGAAGAATATGGTTCTATAGGAAATGTACCTATAGGAGCTATCAAATCTTTCCCTGCTACCCTCACAGGGCTTAAAAATGTAACGAATCAAAAAGAGTTTAAAAATGGTTATGAAGCAGAAAGTGACCAAGAGCTTTTGCAAAGATATTATGAAAGGATACAGACTCCTGCTACATCGGGGAATAAGTATCATTATCGAAACTGGGCAAAGGAAGTTACAGGTGTAGGAGACGTAAAGGTGATTTCTCTTCCTAATGATCAACCGAATACCGTTAAAGTGATCATTATAGACAAGGAGAAAAAACCTAATGCAGATTTAGCAAGAAAAGTTCAACAATATATTGACCCAGAGGCAAAGGGATTAGGAGAAGGAAAAGCACCTATAGGTGCTTTTTGCACTGTTGTAAGTGCTACTCCTATAACTTTAGATATATATTTTAAGGTTACAGAAAAAGATCTTGCCGTGACAGACGTAGCTATCAAAGAAGATGTAAAGAAAAATATTAGTGCTTATTTAAAAGAGATTGCATTTAAAGAAAATAAGGTAAGCTACAACAAAATTACAAGTATTATATTAGACTCTATAGGGATTATTGATTTTTCTGAGTTAAGGATTAATGGGCAGAATAAAAATATTTCTATAGTAAATGAACAAGTATCTGTGTTAGGAGGGGTGAATATTGGTTAAAGAAAGAATGTTAAAGTATTTACCTATCTTTGAGCAAAAGAGCAAGGTTTTTCAAGAGCTTATAAGTGTACAGGGACAAGAGCTTGATAGAAAAGCATTAATGATAAAAGATTTAGAGAAACAACTAGCAATTGACACAGCTACATGGGCACTAGAGCTTTATGAAAAAGAATTAGGGATACCAACAGACCTAAATAGACCTTATGAGGAACGAAGAAGTACTATCAAATCTAAATGGAGAGGTGCTGGAAAGGTAGATAGAAACCTAATCAAACTCGTAGCAGATGCATATACAAATGGGGATGTGAAAGTAACCTTTGATGGAAAAATCCACATTGAGTTTGAGAGTGTGTATGGAATCCCTCCAAATATGGAGGATTTAAAGCAGGCTTTAGAAGATATAAAGCCTGCCCATCTGGCAATAGCATATATTTTTAATTATCTCATTTGGAATGAATTTGATGATTACAATAAAACTTGGGATAAGTGGGATCAGTTAAATCTTAGTTGGGATGAATTTGAAATTTATAAGGGGGTACGATGATGAATAAGCAGGATTTTATCAATCAATTGATACCTATTGCAAAGGAAGGCTATGAAAAATATAATATTTTACCAGCACTATGTATTGCACAAGCTTGTCTTGAAAGTAGCTTTGGAACGAAGCATATGGGGAGTGCAAACAATTATTTTGGCTTCAAAACGGGAAAGTACTGGAAAGGAAAAACAATTACATTACCTACAAAGGAATGGAATGGAGAAAAAATGATAACTGTACAGGCTACATTTAGAGCTTATGATCATTTAGAAGATAGTGTAAGGGACTATCAAAGACTCATCGGTACCGTCAATAGATATAAAAATGTTTGCAAGGCAAAAGATTATTTAGAAGCTACCAATGAAGTATACAAAGCAGGATATGCCACAGATCCACATTATCCTAAAAAACTTCAACAGATTATAGAGGAATATCATTTAGAGCAAGTAGACCAAGAGCTATTAAAGCCTACAAATGACTGGAGAATAGAAAAAGGAATAGAGGCTATTGAAAGATTAAAAGATAATATCATTTTAAGTCCAGAGTATTGGAGAAATGTTATTAAAGAAAAACCTGATTTTGGACCTTTATTAGTGTTGATTGAAAAAGCAATGAGTAGAAGAGAGGTGTCGTAAATGCCAAGTAAAAATAGAACAGAATATTTAGGGTTAAATCAATGGGAAGGAAATGAATATCCAAAGAGATCAGATTTTGTGGAGGATAATGCTAAGATTGATCAGGCTTTAAAGGGAGTTAATCAAAAGATTATGTCGCATCAGGCAGAAAGTACGAAAAAACATATAACAGAAAGCGGTAGCAATAGTAATGGAGAATATATTAGATTCGATGATGGTACACAAATATGCTGGAACACCTTATCATTAGGGTATGAAAGCAACGAATATCTTGATTCAACTTGGAATTTTCCAGCATCATTTATCGCAATCGGAAATGTATTTTTTCTACTTTCTAGTAATTCTGCTGATGTAAATATAACACCAAGCAGAGATATGATAGGACTAAGTGGATGTAGTTACAAAAGTACTGGGGTTGCACAATTTTCTATGAGGCGAATAAATGGAATGACAGATTTTCAAGATGGTGACAGTATAAGTAATTGCAATGTTTTTGCAATTGGGAGGTGGAAATAGTGAGGATATTATATAGCCCACAAAGAAGTGATCAAAAAATTAATTATGCATTTGAGGAAGAAAAAATATCAGTAACATTAGACAATATAACAGATACATTCGATTTTTCTGCTATGGCAGATGGAAAAGCAAAAGAAGAAATAGAAACAAGTTTGTCTATAAATCCAATTATTAGTGCTGAAAGAAAAGATGGTATTTTGAGTGTGATTTTAATTAATTACATAGGAAAAGATGCAACAAAGAAAGAAAAATTTCCAACTTGGCAGGAGGTGTAACTATGGCGAATATACCATGGAAAACGCAAAAAGAAATTGATAAAGAAAAAGAACAATCAAAGAAACCAACAGAAAAAGAACGTATTGAAGCATTAGAACAGGCACTTGTAAATATTATGATGGAGGGATAGAATATGTATAATTTTATTTTAAACATGTGGATTCTAAGAAAAGTAGACGAAAAATTTGTTAGCACGCAATGTACTCGTGGAAGAATTACAGAACAAGAAAGAGATATGATTTTAGCAACGCCACAAATTACACAATAGGAAAAAAATGAGACACAAACAATACTAAAAAAGGAAGATGCTAATGAACCTAAAAATAACACTAAACATGGCTTTAGCAGGGTTAGGAACTGTGATGAGTGCATTGATTGGAGAGTGGAACAACATTATAAACATTTTAGTAATATTGATGATAACGGACTATATAACAGGATTGATGAAAGGGCTAAAAAATAAAGAAATATCCAGTGAGATTGGACACCGAGGGCTGCTGAAGAAGGCGGCTATTTTTATTGTGATTGTTTTGGCACATCAGATGGATTTGGCAACAGGTGGGGAGCAGCCTGTATTTAGAGGGATGACTATTTATTTTTATATTGCCAATGAAGGTATATCCATTATAGAAAATATTGGAGTTTTGGGTGTACCTCTTCCAAGCTTTATCGTGAAGGTATTGAAAAAAATGAAAGAGGAGAATAATGAAATAGGCTAGGGGTTATCCCTAGCCTAAATTTTTTTGTAAAAGCATTTATTGTCTAGCTTGTTTTGATTAGCTTAAATGACTTTTGATAATCTCATAAACGCGATCACTCAAACCACTTTCTTCTTCCTTCGTAAGGTGATCTGTATAAATAGGGTCAGAAATAGTTAGTTTCACCTCTGCTGGTTTGATGTTTAACTTTCCGTTAGCTTCCATGATTTTGTAAGTACCATCAATGGTGATCGGAACAATAGGAACCTTTGCTTTTGTAGCAAGGCGTAAGCTTCCTTTTTTAAATTCTGATATTTTAGGACCTTTGCTTCTAGTACCTTCAGGGAAGATGATCATAGAATGACCTTCTTTTAAAGTTTTTACCCCATCATTAATAGCTCTTAGGGATTGTCTAGGATCATTTCTATCGATAAAAATACATCTTATTTTTTTGATCCATTTACTAAATACAGGGATTTTTGAAAGCTCTATTTTTGCTATAAATGCCTTCGGTTTATCTATAAAGCCTAATAGTATAGGAATATCAAAATTGCCTTGATGGTTGCTAATGAATACAACAGGTCCTTCTGGTACATTTTCAAGTCCTGATATATTTACTTTTGAGCCACTTGCATGGACAAGGCGTTTACCCCATGTATGTGAAATAGTATGCAATAGATCCTGCATTTCTTTTATTTTTCCTTGCTTTTCTAGTTTTTCAACCTTCCATGCTTGAGGTATTAATAATATTTGATCCATAATAAAATAGAAAATGATATATATTGTTCGAAACATTTAAATCCACTTCCTTTCATCCTTTATATCATACCATAAAATGAGAAATTATAGAAAAAGAAAATAAATCACATTTTTTCAAAAGATAGGATCTTGTTTTGTATTCATTAAAGCATAAGATTGATGAATACATATATATTATAAAAATCTCTTTAGCAAAAGCTAAAGAGATTTTTATAATATAAGAAAAACCATATACTATTCGCCTAAATGAGCTCCTTGCATTAAGAAATTTAAAACGAGCTTTTGTTCTTTTATATCTTCAACCTCTACAATAATATTATCAGGATGCTCTTGTAAAATATACATGGCTCCAATAATAGATTTTGCGTTTACTTTAATCTCTCCAGACTTTAAATAAACCTTTCCTTTTAATGTAGAAACGAAATTTACAAACTTGTTTACATCTTGAATTTTGGAAAATTTTGCTTTCATCCAATATCCTCCTTCATAAAATATATTTTTCTAAATATATCATATATATACACTTATTTACAAGTAAATAAACAAATTAAAAATATTAGAAAAACCTAATCTGATTAGATTAGGTTGAATGTTTTTGATGACTAGGTTTAAGGGTGTTTGCTGTTAATTTATTTTGGATATATTCACTATTTTGCATCAATATAATTCCTCCGATAACGAAGAAAATACCTACAATTTGTAAAAGGTTTAGTGTTTCTCCATAAAAGATATATCCAAGAATTGCAGCAGCAGGAATTTCAGCATTTCCAATGATAGCTGTTTTGACAGCACCAATATATTGAATGGCTGTGAGCATCAGGCTACTTGGTGGAATCTGGCATATAAGAGCAAGTAATGCGATATTGATCCATTGAGAGCTACTAATGCTTTCATGTAACAGGTTAGATGGAAAGCTAAAAATCAAAAAATTGAAGAATATAGCTGTGGATGTATAGCTTAATAAAACAAAGGGTGGAATTCTACTTTCAAAGGTTTCAAGACACATATTGGCAAGGGCAAGAAATAAAGCCCCCCCAAGACCTAATAAGACGCCTTTTAATGGAAAAGATGCATCTGTATGAAATAAATCTAAAATAAGAATACATCCAATAAAAGCAATCGCTACAGATAATATGATGATTTTATTTAATTTTGATTTTCCTAAAATAGGTGAAAGGATGGTAACAATAATAGGATATGTAAACAATAAAATAGTTGCAATAGATATATCCAAATATTTAAAGGATTCATAATAGCATCGGCTTACAGAGCTTTGAAGAAACATACCTATTAAAAAGAGCTTTAAAAGATCCTTTTTATCTATTTTTATATAATTTCTATATTTTAAAAATGATATACTCCATAGAGTTGGAAGCATAATAATATATTGAAGGACTAAGATACTTATAGAATCTAAGCCACTATTTTGTGCATTTTTGACGAATAAGCCAGAGCAACCAAAAAAAATAGCCGATAATAAACCAGCCACATATCCTTTGTGAGTATTGTTTTTGATCATAAATTTCTCTCCCTTTAGATTGACCTAAAATTTTTAAAACAAATGAATACATTAAAATTGTACAACAAAAGATAAAGATAGGCAATCTATATAAACTATGTTCGTAGGAGGAAAAATATGATATATATCCTTTTGGTGATAGGTTTTATCTTGCTGATTAAAGGAGCAGACTATTTTGTTGAAGGAGCAGTTTATATTGCTAAGCTTCTAAAGATCTCTCCAATGCTGATAGGGCTTACGATCGTTGCTTTTGGTACAAGCTCTCCTGAAGCAGCTGTGAGTATTCGTGCAGCAATGAAAGGAATGGGGGGGATTGCTTTAGGAAATGCTATTGGGAGCAATCTTTTTAATATATCTGTTGTTGTAGGGATTACAGCTATTGTAAATCCTTTAAAGGTGGAGAGAGAGACCGTAAGAAAAGAAATTCCATTTACTTTTTTATCAAGTATTTTATTATTACTTTTAATGATGGATATAAAGCTACAAGGATTTTATAAAAATCAGTTAACAAGAGGCGATGGATTGGTATTATTATCTTTTTTTATTATATTTATGTATTATCTTTTTGAAGTAGCAAGAAATAATAGAGAAAAAAATATTGAAGAAGATGCTGTAAATATAAGTATGGGAAAAAAGCTTTTTTTCACACTAGGAGGGTTTGTAGCTATTTTAGTAGGAGGAGAACTTGTAGTAAGGAGTAGTACAAAAATTGCTACTGATTTTGGCATCAGTGAAACCTTGGTAGGATTGACCATTGCAGCCATCGGAACATCTCTTCCTGAAATGATTACATGTATTACAGCAGCAGCTAAAAAGCATAGTGATCTTGCTGTAGGAAATATTGTTGGAAGTAATATTTTTAATATATTATTTGTATTAGGGACTTCTTCTATTGTTTCACCGATCTCTGTAGAAGAAAAATTGTTTGTAGATGTGTTGTTTATGATTGGTTATACGAGTATATTATTTATTTTTTCTAAAACCCATCATCAAATTACTAGGATGGAAGGAAGTATTTTGTTTTTATCTTATATAGTGTATATGGTTTATATAATTTGGTTACGTTCTTGAAAATAACAAAAAAACGCTTTTGAAAAAAATCAGAAGCGTTCATCTTTTAATAATGAAGTCTTTTTTTATGTTGTCTTGCTCTTTCCATTTTGTTTATTGTAGATACGTATCTTACAAATAATACAACTGCTGTCATGGTGATTAATTTTAACAACATCTATATCATCTTCTTTCCTTAAATATTTTCAAACTATTTGTTAAAAAATTAACTTTGTATACCATTATCATACCATACTTTTTTTCAAAAATAAACCACTTTGTTAAAAAAATAATAAAAGATATAAAACGTATAGACTATTGATAATACAGAGAATTGTCTAAAAAATTCAGTTTGTGTCGTAAAAAAAGAATAGATTGATCAATAACGAATTATTTACAATTTATATCTATTTTGGTGTTAAATAATTAACTAACTCATTCATATATCATGAGACAACTTTTTGTGAACATAAAATGTATTAGCATAAAGGAGGGATATGATGGCAAAAAAGAATGCTTTTAAGGTTGCTAGCATTTATATAGGAACACTTATTGGTGCGGGATTTGCTTCTGGGCAAGAAACGATGCGTTTTTTTACAAGGTATGGAATAAAGGGACTCTATGGGGTGATTGTGACAGCTGTGTTATTTGGCGTAATAGGAAGTATTATTTTATTAAAGGTGCATGAATATAAAATTAGTTCTTATCATGATTGGATGCTTTTATTTTTTGGTCCTTATCTAGGAAAAGTAATAGAGTTTTTTTTAGCTTTTTTATTACTTTCATTTTATTGTGTGATGTTAGCTGGAAGTGGAGCTTTATTTGAACAGCAGTTTGGATATGGAAAAGAAATAGGGATTATTTTGATGAGTGGGTTTGCTTTCATTACTTTTATATTTAGTATGAAGGGGCTGAGCATTGTAAATAGTATCATAGTGCCTTTGTTAATTGTGGGCATTGTAGCTGTTGGTGTTTTTGTCATTCCACAAAATAACCCTCTTACTTATAATATGGATGGGAATGTTTATACAATGGGAGATCACTGGATCACTTCTTGTATTCTTTATGTGAGTTATAATAGTATATGTGCAGTCATGGTTCTAAGCTCTTTATATCCTCTATTAAGAAGTAAAAAGGATGCGGTTATGGGTGGAGGATTTGGAGGAGCTTTGTTAGGTGTTATGTTGTTTTTTTTATTTTGGTCAACCTCAATATTTTATAAGGATATTCAAGCTGTTGAAATTCCCATGATGGCTATTGCATCAACTATTGGAGAAGATATGGGGAATATTTATGGTGTTTTATTATGGTTTGCTATGCTTACAACAGCTATTGCCAATGGTTTCGTTTTTATACAAAGCATGGAAAAAAGATTAAAGATCAAGCATTTATATGCTTGTGTGTTGTTTTTGCTTGTAACCATTCCTTTGGCTCAATTTGGATTTAAAAGGCTTGTGCATACCCTTTATCCAATGTTTGGATATATGGGGGTTTTACTAATATTTTTATTGTTATTTAAGAAAAGAAAGAAGTAAGGATTATTAGAGGATTTGAAGAAGTTTAAGAGAATATAGAAAAGTAAAGTATGGAAATATTAAATTGAGGAATGGGTATTTTTACGCAGGAGGAATATAAATGGCAAGAAAAAGAAGACCCCTACGGTTTAAGATATTTGTTTTGATTTTTATGTGTCTTATGGTTGTAGGAGGAATGAAGGTCGTAGAATTGGTTCAAAATTTCTTTGGAGATCATGTGTTAGATTTTCAAAAAATGGCAACTATTCAATATGAGAAAGATAAAGATTTGATTGTTCAGCCTTTTAAAAAGGAGATGATTGTCTATAATAAAAATAAATTAAAGGTCTTTAATTTAGAAGGAATTGAGAAATGGAGTTTAGAAAAGGATGTAAAAAGTCCTCTCGTAAAAACAAGTGAGAATTTAATTTATCTAGTGGATAGAGAAGTAGGGACGATTACGGCTATAAATATTCAAGGAAATATTTTATGGGATTTATCCTTAGAAAAGCCTATAAGGGATTTAGTATGCAATAAAGAAGGAAGGATTGTACTTTATAGTGAGGAAAAAGATAAAAGGAGTATACATATACTCAATAAAGAAGGAAAAGAAACAGGAAAGGTTATTGTGAATAATGGAAATATTATGGGGATTGCTATAGCAGAGAATGGAATGATTGCTGTATCTGTTATGAATGTAGATAAGAACAAAATAGAAACAAATGTAGCACTTTACTCTTCTGGAGGAAAACTCCTTGGAGGGCATAAGTATGATCAAGAGGAGCAAATCGTAAGCAATTTGTTTTTTAGTCAAGATCAGAGACTCATGAATGTGGGAGATAGCCAGTTGATGGTTTTTAGTAAAGAAGATCGAGTTGTTTGGGAGAAGAAATTAGCTGATGCTATGCATCGAATTGCTTGGAATGAACAAGGCTTTCTGATCATGCATCTTGTAGATAATAAAAAATCTATATTGGATACGAAAAATAGAAATTATATATCTATTGTGGATATGGAAAAGACAGAAGTAGATCCTATTCCTATTCAAGGAGAAATAAGAGGGATTACTACTAAAGGGGATCATATCATTGCTTTTACAGATCGAACTTTATATATCATTTCGAAAAAAGGGAAAGAAGTTATGGAGAAGAAAATAAATAATGATATACAAGCTGTATATATTATCTCAGAGGATCAATTATCATTGGTCTTAAAAGATAAAATAGAGATCATGCAGATAAAATATAAAGAGCAGTAGGGGTGTGTTATATGAGTTGGATGGATGTTTTGATTCTTGTTATATTTGCCATTAATGTAATCAAGGGATGGAAAAATGGATTGATTTTATCCTTTTTTAAAATGAGTAGCTTGATTGTTGCAGGGATTGTAGCAAAAATATGCTATCCAAAGCTTTCAGAATATATAATGGAGAATTCTACTATTTTATCTAAGGTAGAAGAAGTAATAGGGCGAAGAGTTCAAGTAACTTATGATAATAGTGTGGCAGTTTCAACGATGACAGGAAATACAAATATTTTTGAAATATTGAAGCTTCCAAAAGGGATAGAAAATCTTTTTATGAAAAGTGAAATGATGAGAGAATATAGTAATCAAGCTATGGCGGGCGTGTATACTTATCTATCAGATATTCTTGCACGCATGTTTATAGATTTTATAAGTATGGTCATTATTTTTTTAGTCATAAGAATTTTATTGTTTATTGTAGGGCATATACTAGATGGGATAGCTACATTACCAGTACTGAAGCAATTTAATTGTCTTGGAGGAGTCATTTTTGGATTTTTGAAAGGATTATTGATCGTTCTTATTTTTCTTGTTGTAATCACACCTTTTACAGCAATGAGTCATTCAGGCATTTTAGTAGAAGGACTGGAAAAGTCTATTGTAGCAAAAGCTTTGTATTACAATAATCCTATTGTTGGAATGCTTCAAGGAGTCATAAATGGATAGAGTTTTTTTATAAAAATCTTTCTAGTTATAGAAAAAATTTATAGGGTGTGTATTCCAAATATAGCTTATAATAAAATTAGAAGAAATTAAAATATAAAAGAAATAGAACGTTAGGGGGAAATAATAATGGATCAACAAGTAGATGCAAGAGGAATGAGCTGTCCAAAACCAGTAATAGAGACAAAGAAAGCTTTAGATGGATTAAAGGAAGGTAGTATCATTACTATTGTAGATAATGAAGTGGCTATGCAAAATGTATCAAAGCTTGCAAAGAGCCTAAACTACAATGTGGATACAAGAGAAGAAGAGGGAGATTATTATGTTCATATCCATAGAGGAGAAGGCGTAGAAATTATTAGTGTTCAAAGTGAAGAGGATAGAGATCTAGTCATTTTATTTGGCAAGGATACTTTAGGAGAAGACTCAGAAGAATTAGGAAAAATATTGATGAAAGGATATATCTATACATTGACAGAATATACTCCATATCCTAAAACTTTATTATTTATGAATAGTGGTGTAAGATTAACCGTAGAAGGATCGGAAGTTTTAGATTATCTAAAGGAATTAGAAAGTGAAGGAGTAGAAATTCTTGTTTGTGGAACTTGTCTTGATTATTTCCATTTGAAAGAAAAACTAGCTGTAGGTAGTGTGAGTAATATGTATTCCATTGTTGATGCATTTCATGGTGCAAAAAATAGAGTAACACTATAGAAAGGAAATTTTATGTTAGAAAAAGAATTTTACGTAATAGCGTTTGAATCTACTCATCATGCTATTCAAACAGAGAACAGGTTAAAAGAACAATTTTCTATAGAAACAATTCCTACCCCTAGGGAGATTAGTGCAAGTTGTGGTCTTTCCATAAAATTTTCATTAGCAGCCTTTTCAGAGATTATGAAGGCTTTAGAAGAAGATCAAGAAAAAATGGATATATATAAGATTAAAAAAAGAGGAAAGGACAAATTTGTGAAAAAGATCGTATAGGAGGAGGAGTGGTTGGAGGTCTCTTTAAATAAGTTTTTTAAAAAAATTTTGGGGAAATTTAATTTATGGACGGATATAGAACAATTAGGTATGTATACAGGAGATTTCATTAAAATTATTTTAATATTTATAGCAATGGTTTTAGCGGTGCGTTTAGCCAATATGGCGATCAATAAATTTTTTGATAATAGAGAAAAATTTAAAATCAGAGGAGAAGAGAAAAGAATCAATACAATAAAAGGAATTACCAATAGTATTGTTAGGTATACTATTTATTTTGTTGCTTTTACACCTATTCTTCAAACTGTAGGAATTGATATCTCTTCTCTTATTGCAGCTGCTGGAATCGGGGGTTTAGCAATTGGTTTTGGAGCACAGAATTTAGTTCGAGATATGATTTCAGGTTTTTTTATCTTATTAGAGGATCAATTTCAAGTAGGAGATCATGTAGAGATTGGTACGAAATCGGGAATTATTGAAGATATGGCTCTAAGGGTTACTACGATTCGAGATCTAAATGGGGATTTGCATATTATTCCCAATGGCAGTATTGATATTGTCACCAATAAATGCAGAGGAAATATGAGAGCTTGGGTAGATGTAGGAATTGCTTATGAAGAAAATATAGACAATGCTATGCAGGTCTTAAAGGAATTATGTGAAGAATTGGCAAAAGAAAATGAAAAAATCATGGAAGGACCTACTGTTTTAGGGGTTACCAATTTAGGGGAATCGGATGTGGTATTATCTGTTATTGCCAAAACAGTTCCTCTAGAGCAGTGGGCAGTAGAAAGAGAATTAAGGAAAAAAATCAAAGAAAGATTTGATGAAGAAGGAATAGAAATCCCTTATCCAAGAAGAGTTGTCATAAGAGACGAAAAAAGTTAAAATATTTTATGGAGATTGCCCGAAACAGTTGGTTTCGGGCAATTATATAGGAAAGGAGTGTATGATTTATGCCCATGGATTTAAAATTAGGAGATATTATAAAAGTAAAAAAGAGTCATCCTTGTGGAAATGATCAATTTGAAATTATGAGAACAGGAATAGATTTTAGAATCAGATGTCTTGGTTGTGATAAACAGGTATGGATTCCAAGGGTAAAGCTTGAAAAGAGAGTAAAGAAAATTGTAGAGAGAAAAGAAATATAAAAAAAGTCGTAGCGGGTACGACTTTTTTTTGTGCAAAATATAGGTGTTATAGAAAATGATACAAATAAAGAATAATAGGGCGTTGTAAGTTGAAATGGAAAATAAAAAGGAAAAATGATGAATAGTGTAGAATATATGCATAATTGAAAAAAATTTAACAATAATGGATAAAATTATAATAAATGATAAAAAATCTATTATTAAAAATAAAAGATCATATATTATTGCTAAGGCACTCGAAGAATTCATCATAAATTGTTTTTTAAGAGTGATGAATCTAAATTTCTTGTTATATTTAAATATTTATATAAGTCTAAAAGGAAAGGAGAACAAGGTAGCTATATTTTGAGAGGAGGAATAAAATATGGAAAAGAAGGAGAAAAAGAGAGAAAATAAGAAAAAAAATACATCCATAAAGAGAAAGCTCGTAGTATTTCCGTTAATCATGATATTTTTTTCTATTACAGCTATAGGTTGTATTTCTTCTTGGTTTGTTAGAGATAGTTTATTAAAGCAGATGAAGCAAGATGGTTTAGGTCTTGCGAATAATGTAGTGGTACAGGTAAAAGACAATACACTTTCTTTAGAGACGGTTAATAAAATGCTTGAAAATAAAATCAGAGTAGCAGGAAATGTTGTTATTGAAAATAGAAATTATTTAAGTAGTGATTATTTAAAAAATATGCTAAAAAAATTAGGAGTAAGTGAATTGTACTGGTTTAATCCACAAGGAGAAGTTATTTATTCAACGACTGATGGTTATTTAGGTTGGATACCAAAGGAAGGGCATCCCTTATATGATTTTAAATTAGGAAATGAGAAGGAATTAATGGAAGACGTTAGACCTGACGCAGAGTTTGGTATTCTTGTTAAATATGGAGCATTGAAAAGTGCAGATGGACATTTTGTTCAGATAGGAATTAAAGCAGATGAAATTGAAAAATTGACAAAAGAATTTAGTTATCAAAACTTAGTAGAAGGATTAGCAAAAGAAGAAAATGTAGTTTATGCAGCAGTTTTAGATAGGGATCAAAATATTATTGCTCATAATAATCAAGAGAGAATAGGGGTAAAGGTTGAAAATAAAGATATGGTAGAAGCTATAAAAAATAAAGAAGAATATGCTTTAGAATATTTTTATCCAGGAGAAAATGTAAACGTTTACAATGTAATGATCCCTATTGTAATAGGTGAAGAATATAAGAGTTCTTTAAATATTGGATTACCTATGGATAGTGTATATGCTGCGATAAATAAGAACATTAAAATGATTGCTTTAGCAGGAATAATCACTTTTTCAATGCTTACATTATTTTTATATAATATATCTAACCATATTTTGAAAACGATTCGAAAGATGAAAGAACTTTTAAATATTTTTGCTACAGGAGATTTTACAAAAGAAATACCTACAGAACTACTGAATAAAACAGATGAATTTGGAGATATGTCTGGTGCTTTAGATACAATGAAAAATGATATTAAAAAAATAATTAGAAATATAGGAGGTACCTCTGAACAAGTAGCCGCATCTTCAGAACAATTAACATCAACCACACAGCAAGTAGTTATTGCAGCAAATGAAGTAGCAAGAACCATAGAGAAAATAGCTAAAGGGGCAGGAGATCAAGCAGAAGAAACAGCAATAGGCTTTAAAGATATCAATGGATTAGGAAATATTATTGCTGAAAATGGGGAACTAATGAAAGAATTAAATATAGTCACAAAGGAAGTAGATCAATACAAGAACGAAGGAATAAATACATTAAGCTCGTTAGTAGAAAAAACAAGAGAAACCTTTAAAGTTACGACAAAAGTACGAGAAGTTATTAGTGATACAAATAAAAGTGCAGAAAAAATAGAAAATGCTAGTCAGATGATTAAAAATATTGCAGATCAGACTAATTTATTAGCACTAAATGCAGCTATTGAAGCAGCGCGTGCAGGAGAAGCGGGAAAAGGCTTTGCAGTAGTGGCGGATGAAATTAGAAAGCTTGCAGAGCAATCTACAAACTTTACAGATGAGATTACCATGGTGATTCAAAATCTTTCTAAGAAGACAGAAGAAGCTGTTGTAGCTATGGAAGAAGCAGGTACAATTGTAGCATCACAAACAGAAGGGGTGGAGGATACAAGGGTTAAATTTGAAAATATTTCTGATGCAGTAGAGAGAATGAAGTGCGTTATAGAAACTTTAAATAATACAGAAGAAGATATGGAAGGACAAAAAGAAGGAATTCTAGGAATGATAGAAAACTTATCAGCGATTTCTGAAGAAAATGCAGCAGCAACAGAGGAAGTGGCAGCATCTGTTGAAGAGCAAACAGCAGCAATGACAGAGATTGCGGATGCTAGCGAAGCTTTAACAAAGCTGTCTGAGGAAATGCAGGAAAGCATATTAATTTTTAAATATTAGAAAATGGTTAAGAATTTTATCATTTATCCTTGCAAATCAACTATAGAACTGATATAATACCATGATGTGAGAATATCACTCTCTGTCCTTAAAAAAAGGACCGAATTAGTCCATAGGGAGGTGGAAAAGAATGAGAAAATATGAAACGATGTTCATATTAAAGTCAAACCTTGAAGAAGAAAAAAGAAATGCAGTAATCGAAAAATTCAAAGGAATCGTTGAAGCAAACGGTGAGATTGAAAAGGTTGAAGAGTGGGGTAACAAAAAGTTAGCTTACGAAATCAACAAGATCAACGAAGGTTACTATGTTGTAATGAACTTCAAGGCTGGTATTGATGTACCAAAAGAGTTAGACAGAAACTTCAGAATTTCTGATGACGTAATGAGACATTTAACTGTAAACTTAGAAGATAAGTAAATTTGAGGTGGTGTTTTCATGAATCAAGTAATATTAATCGGAAGATTAACAAGAGATCCTGAGCTGAGATTTACAGCAGGAAGTGGAAAAGCAATTGCCACCTTTAGTATAGCAGTAGATAGACCATTTGCCAAAGAAAGAACCGCAGATTTTTTCAGAGTAACTGTATGGGGAAAATCAGGTGAAAATTGTGCAAATTACTTATCAAAAGGAAGTCTTGTTGCAATACAAGGAAGACTTCAAAACAATAACTATGAAAAAGACGGCGTAAAACACTACAGCACAGAAGTCGTAGCAGATAGAGTACAATTTCTTGATACAAAAAGAAGTAGAGACGAACAAGGTGGATTTAATCCATCTCAAATAGATCCTGATGGCTTTCAAGCCATAGACGATGATGACGATATTCCATTCTAAAAAGGAGGGAAATAAAAATGGCTAGACCAAAAAGACGTGGACGTAAGAAAAGAGTATGTAGCTTTTGTGCAGATAAATCAAGCACTATAGATTACAAAGACGTTAAAAAGCTTGGTAAATATATCACTGAAAGAGGTAAAATACTTCCAAGAAGAATCAGTGGTACTTGTGCAACACACCAAAGAGCTTTAACTGTAGCGATCAAAAGAGCAAGAACTGTTGCATTATTACCATACACAGCAGAATAAGAATAAAAGAAGTGAGAGATCACTTCTTTTTTTTATATATTCAATGAAGGTTTTCTTTGAGAAATCTATAAAAAGAGATTATAATAGAATAGAATGAATAAATTGTAAAATGGGATAGCTATACAACGTGGTTTAATCTGCTATAATGTATATAAAGGGGGATAAGAACTATGAATTTGGGGGATCATCATATAGATATAGCTAAAAATATAAAAACGATTGAATGGCTAAAAAGCGAATTGCTGATGACAGTTGCATCACTTTATGAAATACTGTTAAAAGGGGTAAAAGGATCACAAGATCTATTAATAGATGTTCTGGCCAATATTATTATGGTCACTTATATTCTAGGAAAGAGACTTGGGATTCCGTTTACAAGAATTGATATGCGTATAGAAGATAAGATAAAATTGGGGATTTTGGAGAAACATAAGATAGAAGATTGGCATGGAGATTTATCAAGTTTGAAGCAATATATGGATAAGAATCGTAGCTAGGAGTGATATTGTTTGGATAAACAGAAAAAAACACGGGCGCTAGTGGAAGCTGTCTTGATGGCAACTTTAGTTAGTATCTTTACTATTGTACTCATTTATATACCCATACTTACGCCTGTGATCTTTTTAATTCCTGTACCATTTATGATACTTGGAAAAAGACAAGGAACACATTTTACTATATTGTCAGTGATTGTTTGGGCAATGGTTATAATAAGCTTAATAGGACCTATACAGACTATGTTTATTGTTTTGTTTATGGGAGTATCTGCTATTGTTATGGGATATATGATGGATAAAAAGTATGATGCCTTTAAGATATTAGTAGGAGGAGCTATAGCAGCTCTTTTGGGACTTGCTTTATCTATCACATTTGTAAAGCTAATCTCTGGTGTGGATGTAATCAATCAAGTAATAGAACAAATGAGAATGGCTACAGAATTACAAATGAAGCAAATGAAAATGTATAAGAATATGGGTATGGATCTTCAACAAATGAAAGAGCTAGAAGAAAGACTAGAGCTTTCTATAGAAGCAATGGCAATGACTATCCCTGCAGGTATGATCATAGGTTCAGTATTTTTTGCACAGATCAATTATGTTATAGCAGTACGTATATTAAAAAAGATAGGAACGGAAATAGAAGGGTTACCTCCTTTAAGATATATTCGTTTACCCAAAAACTTTTTTATGGGAACCGTATTGATTGCAGTTCTTACAAGTATTACCCAGTATATGGGTATCGTAAATTTTGAAACGTTAGTGATCAATGAGATTTTGATTTTTCGGCTTATTTATTTTGTACAAGGGCTTGCTGTTGTGAGTTATTTTTTAAACCATTTTAAGATCAAGAAAATATTAAGAATATTCATTTATATATTGCTTATATTGAGTGGTAGTGGTGTTTTTATGATTGCTGTAATGGGGCTTATAGATGTATTGTTCAATTTAAGAAAACTATAAGAGGGAACATGAGAAGATTTAGGAGTGCCAGATATGAAAAATAGAAGGTTTACTAAATTATTAATACCTGATACAAAGATTCATCTATGGATGATGACTTTATTTGTAGGCATTATTGCTTATTATAATATAATAATAGGCAGTATGGCGATTTTAATGCTCATTTATTTTGTTTATTATAATTGGAAAGCTCAAAACAATCGAGAAGAAATGTGGACTGCGTATATTGAAAATTTATCTTCTAATATAGATTCTGTTACAAGATATGCTGTATTAGATATGCCCATTCCTCTATCTGTTATTGAATTTGATGGAAGTATTAGTTGGTATAATGCTACATTTTCAGAAATGATTGATACAAAGGATCTTCTTGAAAAAAATATTGAGGATTTGATTACAGGATTTAAGGTAAGTAATATTTTACAAAACCAAGAAGATATGGTGGTTGAAGTAACAATTGAAGATAGACATTATAAAGTTTTATATAATATAGTAAAAACATCTACAAATGATGAAAAATATATGATTATGTTGTATTGGATAGATATTACTAATTTTCAAAATCTAAAAGTAAAATACAATGAAGAAAAAGCAGTGACTATCCTTGTAGAAGTAGATAATTATGATGATGTGTTAAAGAAGACGGAGGAAGGACATAGACCTTTAGTCATTGCTGAAATTGATCGACGAATAGGTCTTTGGGGTTCAAGAATGAACGCTGCTATTCAGAAATATCAAAAGGATAAGTATATGATTTTTATAGAAAATCAATATTTAGAGATGTTAGAAGCAAAAAAATTTACTATTTTAGATGAAATAAGAGAAATTCAGGTGGGGAATCAGATACCTATTACTTTAAGCATAGGAGTTGGAGTAAACGGAAAAAACCCAGCTCAATTAGAAGAATATGCAAGAGCTGCCATGGATCTCGCTCTAGGTAGGGGCGGGGATCAAGCGGTTGTGAAAAAAATTAAGAGCTTAGATTTCTATGGAGGAAAAACAAAAGCTGTTGAAAAAAGAACCAAAGTAAAAGCAAGAGTAGTTGCACATGCTCTAAGACAGCTTATGGATCAATCAAAAGAAGTTGTTATTATGGGACATAAGTTTCCTGATATGGATAGTTTAGGTGCAGCTTTAGGGGTATATAGAGCTGCAATCAATAGAGAAAAAGAAGCATATATTGTGCTAGATGGTGTTAATGAGGCTATAAAGAATCTATATGATAGCATAAAGGAATATGAATCCTATCAATTTATTACTAGTGAAGAGCTTTTAAATGGTATGAGTAAGGATACATTAGTTGTAGTAGTAGATACCCATAGACCGAACTTTACCCAATGTCCAAAGGTATTAGATTTAGTTGATAGAATTGTGTTAATTGATCATCATCGAAGAGGAGCAGAATTTATTGACAAGGCAGTTCTTACATATTTAGAGCCGTATGCTTCTTCTACTTGTGAATTGGTTGCTGAAATTCTTCAGTACATGGATGATAAGATTAATATTGAAAAAATAGAAGCAGAAGCATTGCTTGCTGGTATTACTGTAGATACAAAAAACTTTTCTTTTAAAACAGGGGTACGAACCTTTGAAGCAGCATCTTGGTTAAGACGTGCAGGAGCAGACACTACGAATGTAAGGCAACTCTTTCAGGATGATCTGGACACCTTTGTAGCAATCGCTGAGGTTGTAAAAAATGCAAAGAGCATAGGCAATAATATTGCTTTATCTGTATGCTCAAAGGATATGGAAAATACATCTTTAGTAGCAGCACAGGCAGCTGATGAACTCCTCAATATCAGAGGAATTACCGCATCCTTTGTATTAGGCATTCGAAATGAAGGGGAAATCATCATTAGTGGAAGATCCTTAGGGGATATTAATGTGCAAGTGATTTTAGAAAAGCTTGGAGGAGGAGGACATCTGACTGTAGCAGGTGCTCAAATAAGAGATAAAAAAATAGAAGAAGTTAAAGTCATGTTAGAAAAAGCAATTGAAGAATATTTTGAGGAAGGTGAAGAATAATGAAGGTGATTTTAGTAAAGGATGTAAAAGGATTAGGAAAAAAAGGTGATGTGGTTAATGCTAGTGATGGTCATGCTAGAAACTTTTTAATACCAAGGGGTCTTGCAAAGGAAGCTACATCTGGTAGTGTAAAGGTTTTAGAAAAACAAAGGGCAGCAGAAAAGAGAAAAAAGGATGAAGAGCTAGCAGATGCTAAGGCTTTAGCAGATAAAATTTCAAAGTTAACCGTTAAATTAGAAGGAAAAGCTGGAGAAGGTGGAAGGTTATTTGGTTCTATTACTTCAAAGGATATTGCTGAGGGACTGATGAAGCAACACAAAATTAAAATAGATAAGAGAAAGATTCAATTAGATAGTCCACTTAAAACATTAGGGGCAATGTTTGTAGAGATTAAAGTGTATCCAGAAGTAGTAGCAAAAATGCAAGTACAGATTTCAGAAGTTTAAAGTAAAGACCAGCAAAAGCTATGCTGGTCTTTTTATAAAGATTTAGATGAACAGTTTGTGGATAAAATGAAGAGGAAAGGTGATAATATGGAGCACTTTGGAAGAGTTCCCCCCCATAATATAGATGCAGAGCAGTCTGTTTTAGGAGCTATGATTCTTGATAAAGAAGCGATTGTTATGTCCACAGAATTAATTCGTGGAGAGGACTTTTATAAGGAAGCACATAAAGAAATTTATGATGCTATTATTGCATTATATAGTAGAGATGAGCCAGTAGACCTTGTGACCTTATCCGAAGAATTAGGGCAAAGACAAACCTTAGAGGCTATTGGAGGAATTACTTATTTAACGAGTCTTTCTTCAGCTGTACCAACGACTACGAATGTTAAATATTATGCTAAGATTGTTGAAGAAAAATCTATTTTAAGGCGACTCATTAAGGCTTCTTCTGAGATATTAGAAAAAGGATATCAAGCAGAAGAGGAAGTAAACAATATTTTAGATTTGGCAGAAAAAAATATTTTTGATATTTCTCAAAAAAAATCGCAAGA
This sequence comes from Marinisporobacter sp., assembly GCA_025210395.1. Lineage (GTDB taxonomy): Bacteria > Bacillota > Clostridia > Peptostreptococcales > Thermotaleaceae > Crassaminicella. Next base: position 60,205 of record JAOARV010000031.1, on the reverse strand, counting down.
AGGATTTGCAGTTATTCGAGAAGTATTATTAGAGACCTTTGACCAGATTGATGCCCTTTATAAAAATAAGGGGGGGATTACAGGACTTACAACAGGCTTTGCAGATATAGATAGAAAAACCAGTGGTCTTCAAAGATCAGACTTGATTTTGATTGCGGCAAGACCCAGTATGGGAAAGACAGCATTTTCTATCAATGTGGCTCAAAATGCAGCTATTAAGACAGATGCATCGGTTGCTATATTCAGTCTAGAGATGTCAAAGGAACAGCTTGTACAGCGTATGTTAAGCTCTGAGTCCCATATAGAGATTCAAAAGATTAGAACAGGTGGTTTAACAGAGGATGAGTGGCCAAAGCTAGCTAGAGCCATGGGACCTTTAGCACAAGCGAAGATTTTTATTGATGATACACCAGGGATTACCGTTATGGAAATGAAAGCAAAGTGTCGAAGGCTCAAAATGGAAAAAGGATTGGATTTGGTTTTGATTGATTACTTGCAGTTAATGTCTGGAGATGGAAGAAGTGAAAGTAGACAGCAGGAGATTTCTAATATTTCTCGTTCTTTAAAGGGGCTAGCAAGAGAGATGGATTGTCCTGTCATCGCTTTATCTCAGCTATCTCGTGCGCCAGAGTTAAGAGCGGACCATAGACCTATTTTATCAGATTTAAGGGAATCTGGCGCCATTGAGCAGGATGCAGATATTGTTATGTTCTTATATAGAGATGAATATTATCATGATGATAGTGAAAAGAAAAATATAGGAGAGGTTATTATTGCGAAGCAGCGTAATGGCTCGACAGGTACAGTGGAGTTAGCATGGCTTGGACCATTTACTAAATTTGCAAACCTAGACAAATATAGAGAAGAATAAAGTAAAAAAACGAATGGGAATGAATGATTGATAAAAAAAGGTATCTCAATTGAGATATCTTTTTTTTGTTTTATCTTCTTTTTTCACATTTTCTAACATTTTTTGTTGAGAAATTGTTGAGTGGTGTGTGATAAACTTAAGAAATATGAAGAGGGTATAGGCCTATTTATTAAAATAACCATACTTAACTTTTTTATAATAAACATTGATTTTAGCTATTTGCCTTTCAAAATGAAATTTAGTATTTTCAATAATTTCATAAAAAAGTGCAAAGTTATAGTACTTAATACTGTAAAAAATAGAGTTAAACCAAAAATAAACGCAAAAGGCTTAAACAACAAGTTAGTCAAAAATATGAAAATAATAAAAGAAAGGTAGGTGAAGACCGTTACCAATTTATCAAAAGCAATACAAGAACAATGCTTTGTAGATTGTTGGTAATGGTCAAATTAAAATGAGGCAATTGAAAGATCAGTTTAGAAAGTATCTAAGTATGATGCTTGTAATGATTATGATGATATCTAGTATATTCGCAGGCACACCTATGGTTGTAGAAGCAGCATCAGGACCAACTGGTTCTGGAACTCAAGATGATCCATATGAAATAAGTTCAGTGGCAGATCTTAAATGGTTAGCAGATAATCAGTCCCAATGGAATAAACATTTTATTCAGACAACCGATATTGATCTTAATGTGTCGCCTTATAATTCTGGAGCAGGTTGGGTACCAATAGGAAATGAATCTAAGAAGTTTACAGGGGTTTATGATGGAAGAGGTCATAAAATTGAAAATTTGATGATTAATCAAGGTATTTCAGTAAAAGAAGCATCTAACCCACAAAGTTTCTATTTAGGTTTATTTGGATATGTAGATGGAGGAGTTATTGTTAATGTTGGTGTAGAAAATGTTCATGTTAAAGGGGCAGGAATGGTTGGAGCCTTAGCAGGTATGATAAATAATAACAGTATTGTCTCAAATACTTATGCCACAGGAACAGTTGAAGGACGCCTTTCTGTTGGTGGCCTCATTGGTCGTGCTTATTTAAACTCTGTGATTAGTGGGAGTCATGCAGACGTTACGGTTGTGGGGCATGGAACTCAAAGATATGGAGGTGCTGAACCAAATAGAAATGTTTGGAACGGAGGCCTAGTTGGAATTATTAATACAGGAACTGTTGTTAAGTATTCTTATGCAACGGGTGAAGTGAGTGGAGGTAGAGAACAAACAGGAGGATTAATTGGTGGTGTTTGGGGTGCATCTTCAGCATCTCGTGTGGAAAACTGTTCTGCAAGAGGCGATGTAAGTGGTGAACATCGTGTTGGTGGTTTGATTGGGAATGTTAACAGATCCATGGTTAAGTATTCTTATTCAACAGGAAGAGTAAGTGCAATAGAGACTACTTATGGCGGGTTGGTTGGATATCAAGTAGGCGCTTCGAGCAGTTATAATTTTTGGGATACAGGTACTTCTGGTATTTCTCGTTCTGCCATAGGTACTGGAAAAAGTACTATTGAAATGAAAACGGCATCAACATATAGTGCGTGGGACTCTTCTTATGGTTGGGAAATTAATAATGGCAATTATCCATATTTTAAAATACCACTTACCATATCAGGTTCATTTACAATAAATGATAAAATATATGATGGTACCACCAATGCTACAATAGATCAAAATAATTTGCGTTTGGCTAGTACAAGGATTGGACATCCTTCTTCAGACGTAAGTTTGAATCCAGTTGCAGTTTTTGAAAATAATAATATAGGTACTAACAAAGAAGTTAATTTGAAAAATCCAACGTTAAATGGAATAGATAGAGATAAATATTTTTTGATCTTAGATTGTACACCATCAGCAACTGCTGATATTAAGCCAAAAGCACCAACGAATCCATCAGAAAATGATGCAAATAACACATTTGGATGGACAAATGTAGCAGGATATACAAAAATAGACGACTATGAATATAGTATTGATGGTGGAACAACATGGACAGATACTACAAAGAATCCCCAACCAATACCAGATGAAGATATAGCCATAGGAAAAGTACAAGTAAGAGTAAAAGCAGATGGAAAAACAGGAAGACCAGCAGGAGCAGTAATCCGTTCAAGAACAGCTTTTGCAAAAACATTACAAGCACCGAGCATACAATTAGCAGATATTGGAGATACAACGGTGCGCATCACCTGGAATCCTATAGAGGAGGCAACAGGATATCAGATCTATCAAAGTACTACATCAGGTTTATATCAAAAAGCAATTACAACTGTAAGTGGTGCTGTCTATGGCTATGAATTTACAGGACTAACCAACGAAAACACCTATTTCTTTACGGTGAAAGCAAGTAATGGGAAAAGCGTTAGTGATTATTCAAATGAACTCAGTGCGACGCCTAAATTTTCACTAGCTAAGGCGCCTGTATTGACATCTGTAACAGGAGATGATCGATCAGCAAAATTGACATGGAATGAGTTTTTAGGTGCAACAGCCTATGAAGTATATAAGCGTACTGAAACAGGTATATACGATAATGTGACAACAACAGTGTCATCATCTGTTTATCAAACAGTGTCATCCTCGGTTTATGAAACAGTAGGATCATCAGATTATCAATGTAATATACCCGATTTAACAAATGGAACAAAATACTTTTTTGTAATTAGAGCTGTTAATTCAGTTGAAAAAAGTCCTTTTTCAAATGAGCTTAGTGTTGTACCAAAAACTGTACCACAAGCGCCAATAAATGTTATTGCCACAGCAGGTAATGGACAAGCGGCAATTAGCTTTACCCCGTCAAGTGACAACGGTGGTAGTGAGATCACAAGATACACAATTACATCAGACCCAGGAAATATTCAAATAACAACAACATCAACAAATGCAATAATAACAGGTTTAACGAATGGTATAACTTATACCTTTACAGTACAAGCTGAAAATATTGTTGGAAAAGGAGGAAGTTCTAAGCCATCTAATGAAGTCAAGCCAGTGAAACCATCAAATGGTAATGACAATGATACAGGGTCAACAAGTGGTAATACGCAAAAACCAAACCAATCAGAAAAAGAAAAAATCATAGTTATTGTCAATGGAAAAGAGAAAAAAGCAGGAAAAGAAATCATCAAAGAAGAAAATGGTAAAAAGACAGTAGAACTCGTTGTAGATGGGAAAGTACTCAATCAAAAGATTGAAGAAATCATCAAAGTACAACAAAATTTAAAACTAGAAGAGCAAATTCAAAATATAGTAGAAGTACCTGTAAAGACAGAAGATGCAGGTGAAATCATCACAGCACTTACAGGTGATATCGTTAAAAAAATGGAGGAACACGCATTTAGTCTTGCAATAAAAGCTAATAACATAGATTATAGGATACCAGCAAAAGAGATCGGTATTGAAAAAGTAGCGAAAACATTAGGTGTAAAAAAAGAAGCTCTTGAAGAAATCAAAGTAGAAATTAAAATTGATAAATTAGGTAAAAAGATTACAGAGCAAATAAAAGAAAAAGCCAAAGATCAGAATTATGAAATGGTTTTACCACCTATAGATTTTACAATTGTAGCGAAAACAACTACTCTAACAGGCGATAAAGAAGACTTAACTATTTCTAGGTTTTCCCAGTATGTAGAAAGATTTATAGAAATCCCAGAGGGAGTTGACCCAAATAAAATAACAACAGGTATTGTTTATAATGAAGATGGAATTTTTTCACATATACCAACTGATGTAATAAAGAAAGAAAACAAATATTTTGCAAAACTTAACTCATTAACAAATTCAACCTATAGCGTTATTTACAACCCTATTACAGTACCATCGGTAGAAAGTCACTGGTCAAGAAAATATATCAATGACATGGCATCAAGACTTGTGATTAAAAATCCAGAAAGCTTTACACCAGATGGTGAAATTACAAGAGGTGAATTTGCAGAATACATCACCAAAGCTCTTGGACTTTATAGAACCAATGTGGCAAAAACAAAACAATTTAAAGATGTAGAAACTACAGATCAAGTAGCAGATGCTATTAGTATAGCTGTAGAAAATCATATCATCAACGGCTATCCAGACGGCACATTTAAACCAAATGCAAAAATAACAAGACAAGAAGCGATGGTTATGTATGCAACGGCCATGGATATTGTAAAGATTCAACAAGAAAACCCAGATAGAATAAAAACGTATCAAGATGGAGCTAAAGTTTCTAAGTGGGCATACAATTCAGTGAAAAAAGTATTAAGTTCAGGGGTGTTCAATGGACGAAGTGAAGATACCATAGAACCAAAGGGAACATTTACGTATGCAGAAGCAGCGACAGCTCTTCGAAATTTATTAGTAAAATCTAAATTAATCAATCAATAGACTATAAAATAGCATCAACACGGCAATGTAAATAAATATGTGTCTAAATAAAAACTCCCTTCTGGAAATAATAATAAAACAGAAGGGAGTTTTTATTAGGGTATGCCAAAAAAATTATCTTTCGCTACTTAAGTTTTAAAGAATTTGAGATATATTTTTTTTATGCATTTTTTATAAAAAAATGCATAAAATTATTAGAATAATAAGTTATAATGATATAAGGAGTTTAGATATATAGGGGTGGCGAATATGGAAGGATTAATGGGAGAAAACATTAAGATTAGGCAATTGCGTCGTGAAGATGTGGATAAAATGAAGTGTTGGGCAATGCATGAAGATCCACTATATTTTCATTATAATTTTCCCGAAATGAATGAAGAACAAAGTGATGAATGGTATGAGGTAAAAACAAAAAAGCTTAAACGAAAAAGCTTTGCGATAGAAAATAAGGAAGATGACGTAGTAGGATATCTTTCTATTCGAGATATGAAATGGATGAAGCGAGAAAGTGAACTAGGGATTGTGTTTGATGCAAAGCATATGAATAAAGGATATGGAAGAGAAGCGATTATATTGTTTTTAGAGTATTATTTTAATACACTTAAAATGAAAAGTCTTGTATTAAGAGCAGCAAAATTTAATAAAAGGGCTATAAAATGTTATAAAAGCTGTGGATTTGAAATTGTGAAAGAGGCTATGGATGAATTTGAAGATCAGTATTCAGAAATATTTTATAATCCGCTATATAGTCAATTGAGAAGACTCTTTATTGTCTCAGGTGGAAAAAAGAAAACCCTGTATGTGCACATGAAAATTAATAAAGAAGATTTTTATAATAAACTAAAAAGCTTACCCACAAAAATGTGTGTAACTGTGGATTAAAATTGTGGATATGTGGATAAAATCTTTGGATAATAGGAATTAAAATTATCGTTTGTTTTTATCTAAAAAATGGTATAATGTTAAATAGGTTGTTGAAAAATATTAAAAAGGAGGATATAAATATGGCTAAAATTACAAAAGATATGATTATAGCAGAAGTATTACAAATGGATAGAGAGTTAGCTCCAATCTTTATGAGACATGGATTAACTTGTTTAGGATGCCCAGCAGCATCAATGGAAAGTATTGCAGATGTATCTGTAGTACATGGAATTGATCCAGAAGTTTTACTAAAAGATTTAAATGAATATCTTGAAAGCAAAGAAAAGTAACAGGGAAGGTGCCTAAAAGATTTTAGGCACCTTTTTAAATTATAGAGAAGAAGTAAATTGCTCGCCGAATAAAAACAAATAAAATGATATTAATATTCGTATTTTGTTGACTAAAATAATGTATTCTGATACCATAAGATATGTATGTTCGGAAAAAATATAAAAATTTTATTTAAATAAATGTTTAAAGGTAGGTGGCTTTTATGTCAACAGTTGTAGTGGTTGGTGCTCAATGGGGAGATGAAGGAAAAGGTAAGGTAATTGATTATTTAGCAGGTGAATCAGAAGTAGTTGTAAGAGCTCAGGGAGGAAATAACGCAGGGCATACAGTAGTCGTTGGAGACCAGAAATATGCACTTCGATTAATCCCTTCAGGAATATTATATCCAGAAACAATCAACATTATAGGAAATGGTGTTGTGTTTGATCCAGAAGGCTTTTTAAAAGAAATAGAGCAATTAGAAGCAAAAGGCGTTCATACAGATAACATAAAAATCAGTGATAGAACTCATGTGATTTTTCCATATCATAAGATCTTAGACACTTTAGCAGAAGAAGCACGTGGTGGAGAAAAAATTGGTACGACTAAAAATGGAATAGGTCCTTGCTATATGGATAAGGTAGAAAGGTCAGGAATAAGAATTTGTGATCTAATGGATAAAGAGGTATTTGTTGAAAAAGTATCTCATCAAATACAAAGAAAAAATGCAATCATTGAAAAAATTTATGGTGGAGAAAAGTTAGAAGCTCAGCCAATCATTGATCAATACTTAGGATATGCAGAAAAAATAAGGAAATATGTTACAGATACTACTGTTGTATTATATGATGCTATTCAAGATGGTAAGAAAGTATTATTTGAAGGAGCACAAGGAGCATTACTTGATATAGATTTAGGAACTTATCCCTATGTAACAAGTTCACACCCTACTTCAGGAGGTTTCCCTGTAGGGGCTGGTGTAGGACCGAATATGATAGAAGAGGTAGTAGGGGTAGTAAAAGCTTATACAACAAGAGTAGGAAAAGGTCCTTGTGTTACGGAGTTAGATAACGAAATAGGAGATAAGATTAGAGTAGCTGGAAATGAATTTGGAACTGTAACAGGAAGACCAAGAAGATGTGGTTGGTTTGATGGCGTAATGGTAAAATACGCATCAAGAATTAATGGTGTTACAGCTATATCTATTATGCTACTAGACGTATTAACAGGACTAGAAGAGCTTAAAATCTGTACAGGCTATAAGCTAGGAGACAAGGTGATCAATCATTTCCCAGCAAGTCTTAAAACATTAGGTGAATGTGAAGCGATTTATGAAACATTACCTGGATGGACAGAAGATATAACAGGTTGTGAAACTTATGAAGAGCTTCCAGAAAACGCAAGAAAATATGTAGAAAGAATTGAAGAATTAGTAGGTGCAAAGGTGAAAATCGTATCTGTAGGACCTAAGAGAAGTCAAACCATTGTAAGAGAAAATATCTTTAAATAAAATATAAGGGTCAGGATAGAATAAATATTTATTCTATCCTGACCTATTTCAAATTTAAGGAGGAGTTTTTACTTAGATCGATCTATTAGCCATTTTGCTAATTTAGGGCTCATTTGTTTTTGAGATTTACTGCTCACATACATGCCGATATGACCTACTGGGAAAGAGCATAATTCTTTATCTGTACTAGAGATATGATCATTCAAAGCAGCAGTTGATGAAGGAGGCACTAAATGATCATATTCTGCATACATGTTTAAAACAGGCATATTGATATTTTTTAAATTAACTTTTTTATCTCCAATTTCTAAAGTACCCTTTACAAGCTTATTCTCTTGATACAAATCTTTTACGAATTGACGGAGGGTTTCTCCTGCTTGCCCAGGGCTATCAAATATCCATTTTTCCATTCTCATAAAATTTTGAACTAATTCGCGTTGATCAATATTCTCAAAGAGGTTTACATATTTATCTAGCATTAATTGGAAAGGCTTGAGGAGTAAATATCCAGAATTCATTAAAGCACCCGGTAAAACACCATAGGTATCTACCATATTATCAATATTTAAGTGTTTTCCCCATTTAAACAACAAGCCTTCATCTGTAGAAAAGTCAATAGGTGTAACCATTGTAACTAAATTTTTTATCTTCTCTGGATAAATAGCTGAATAAATAGTAGAGAATGTACCTCCTTGGCATACGCCTAAGAGATTGATCTTATCTATATTTTCAGTTTTTTTAATATATTCTACAGCGTTATTCATATATTCGTTGATATAATCATCCATCGTAAGATACATATCTTCTTGAGTTGGATAGCCCCAATCCATAATATATATATCGAGTCCCAAATTAAGTAAGTTTTTGATGACACTACGATCTTGCTGAATATCCATCATATATTGACGATTGACTAATGCATAAACGATTAAGGTTGGAACTTTGCATGGATTTTTAACTAATGGTTTATAATGATAAAGCTTCATCTTATCTTCTGAAAAGACAAGATCCTTTGGTGTTGCATCAGAATCTGTTACTTCTACATCTAGGAGATTTTCTATCCCTTTTATAGATTTTTTTTGAAGGTCTAAATAATCTTCAAGGGATTTTTCTAGATCAATGCCAAAAGGTGAATACATATGTCATTCCTCCTATTCTATTTCCTTGGTATTCTTATTTGTTACAAAATCGCTCATCTGTCTATTTAAGCCTCTTATTTCTTTTTTTAAACCATACACTGTTTTATAAAGGCTTTTCATATCACTCATTTTAGGAAAAGGTAAAAAATCTAATTGCTCTTCAAAAAAGTTATCCATATTTTGTTTTAAAACAAGTCCTGCATCAACTACTTGACTAAGAAGCTTAGAAAAATCGTCTGTTCTAAAAAGATTGATATAAGCGGCTTCATTTTCTTTCCACCAATATTCATAAAACTCTTTAAAAGTTTTTGGTTGAGTACCTTTCTTTAACATATCTTGATACTCTTTCATGATATTTTCCATTGTTTTTGTACCTACTTTATAAAGCGTTACGAAAAATTCACTTGTTGTATTCATATAGGTGATAAAAGCATCAGCGTGCTTTAAGTTGTTTTCAAGAGATTCCTTTCCAAGACCTAGTGCAGGAATATCAAAGAATCTTCCAAAGGTTTTTTCGTAATTTTTTCTCCAAAGCTTTGAATAATTAAGGAAAGCATCTGTATCTCCTATAAAGCTTCTTCCTAATAAAGCTTGAGATTTGTTGAAGCTATTGATCCATGGTGTATAAAAGTTTTTACCTGTGCTTAAAAGCATTTGATAGGTATCCATATGATTCTTTAGCAATTTTTGTGCAGAATCAGGCAAAAAGCTTGTAAATTGATTAGAGAATATTTTCATATATTCCTCTTGCCAATTTGTATAAAATTTTTCTAAGCTTTCATGATTCTTTATGGAAGTTAAGTTATTCCAAAAGCTATATAGGTTTTGATAAGTTTCTAATGCACCTAACATGCCACCTTGTGGGGAATGTTCTTTCATAAAACTCATATTTTTTGAAAAGGCATCGGAACTTGCCTGCATCCATTCATTAAAAAAGTCCATTAGATTTTTGTCTTTTATAGAATCAGAAGATGAATCTTCTTTATTGGGTATGAAACTCTTTTGCCAAGTATGAAGCATTTTCTTTTGAAGTTCAAAGTATTGATCCATAAAATTGTTATCTGATTGTTGTTTGCACATAAAAAATCCCCCTTATATTTTGAGTTTAAGTTAAGCGTCCATCTTTTTAACGATGGCTTCACCAATTGAAATTTGTTTTCCTAATTGATTGGTGACAATTGTATCTAAGATGATGAGTTTTTTATCATCTTTTTTCTCTTTTACTTTCACAGTAGCTGTTAATTTATCCCCTATATAAGCTGGCGCTACAAATTTTGAGTTTTGAGATAAATATAGCGTGTTGATCCCTGGTAACTTTGTTCCTAAAACAGCAGAAATAAGTGAGTTTGTTAACATTCCATGGACAATTCGCTTTTTAAACATTGTTTTTGAAGCAAATTTAGAATCAAGATGGATGGGATTAAAATCCCCTGAAATATCTGCAAAGTTTGCAATATGTTCTTCTTCTATAATTTTTGAAAGGCTTGCTGAATCGCCTATGCAGATCTTCTCATAAGGATGATCTTTCATGATTTCTCTCCTCCCTAATGGATAATATTGTTTTTCATAAGTTTTTTGTGAATAAGACATTTTTGTTGTTTTTGTTCCTTCACTAATGAAGCTACACGACTATAATATGAGCCCAAAACAGATTTATGCATAAATTTTGAAAATTTATTATAAAATTTTATCCAATATAAAAAATAAACTGAATCTCTAGTTTGAGAGATTCAGTTTAAATAGTGTAATAGAGCTTTTGTATTTAATTTATTTACTAGTGGAGCCTATGGTTGTTCTTATGATATAAATAGAGTGACATTTATATGTTAAATTTTAAAATTAATTTTAATAGATAAATGTATTAAAGTACAACGCCTCCATCAACGCTTAATACAGTTCCCGTAACAAATTTTGCTTCATCAGATGCAAGGAATAAAAAAGCATTGGCAATATCAATGGGTTCAGCTAATTTTTTTAATGGAGATTTATCTCGTATTTTTGAGAGAACCTTTTCAGGCATTTTTTTGACCATAGCCGTTAAAGTAAAGCCTGGAGCTATTGCATTGACTCTTACATTATATTTTCCTAATTCCTTAGCCCAAGTCTTAGTCATACCAATAACGCCCCATTTTGAAGCTGCGTAGTTCGTCTGACCAAAGTTTCCATAAATCCCTACAACGGAAGAGGTATTTAATATTACGCCAAATTTTTGCTCTTTCATTATTTTAGCAACTCCTTGACCGCAATTAAATACGCCTTTTAGATTTACGTTTATTACTTGATCCCATTGTTCTTCAGTCATTTTTTCTAACTTAGCGTCTGCTGTAATTCCTGCATTGTTGATCAAAATATCTATTTTCCCATATTTACTCACAAGATCATGAAGCATTTCATCTACTTGTTTTCTATTGGTCACATCTACTTCTTTTCCTATAGCTTCTCCACCTAATTTTTTAATCTTTTCTACAACTGTATTTACATCAGAACCATTTTGATCTACTACTACTACTTTGGCTCCTTCTTCTGCAAATCTTAAACAAGTAGCTTCTCCTATACCTCTTCCTCCACCAGTAACAATGGCTAATTGATTCTTTAATCTCATACAAACAGCCTCCTTTACTTTAAATGATGGTGTTATTATATTGTATGCAATACTTATTTGAAACATCACTTTAAGTTATGCAGGAGGAAGGAAAAAGGTGATAAAAAATATGCTACAAAAACTTTAGTTTTGTTCTGCTTGTGCTTCGACAAATTTTTGATAGCTCTAAACTTTAAATTTCTGTACCATCACATTTAATTGCTGGGCTAATTCTGTTTGTTTTTGAGTAACATTTGTAACGTCTTCTACCGCTTGAGTTACTTCTGTTATATTTACAGATATATCTTGAGAACCAGCTGTAGATTGTTCTATAGCCCTTGATACAGATTCAATAGTAGTATTAACTTGTTCCATAGATGCCAATATTTCTTCAGAATTTGCTGCGAAATCTTCAACTAAATTACTAATTAACCCTGAATCTTTCATATATTGAATACCTGTTTGTACTAAAATTTCATAATCTGAAACTACTTTATCATCAACAAATTTCAAAATATCTCCTGCATTTTCTGAAAGATCCTTAACAGCTTCTTGAACATCTTTAATGATCGGCTGAATACTTGATACTGTATTTGCAGACTGCTCTGCTAACTTTCTTACCTCTTCGGCTACAACGGCAAATCCTCTTCCCTGTTCTCCTGCTCTTGCAGCTTCAATGGCAGCATTTAGAGCTAAAAGATTTGTTTGTTCTGCAATTTCAGAAATGACATTTGACATTTTTTCAATTTCTGTTACTACTTTACTTTTTTCAATGGCTTTTAAAATTTCAATCTGTCTTTCTTCATACATAGATATAGTAATTTCCTTAGATGCTTCAGCGTTGTCTTTCATTTTTTTAGCTCTATTCCCAATTTCTTTTGAAACCATATTACCTTCTTCGGCTTTTTCAGAAAGCTGTCTTGTAGCCTTTGTTACTTCTTCAACAGATGAACGAATTTGTTCTGTAGCAGCACTACTTTCTTCCATACCAGCAGCAATTTCTTGAGTTGTTGCATTGACATTTTGAGTTTGAGCTGAAATTTCTTCAACTGTAGTTGAAAGTTGTTGACTAGATGTACTTAGATTTTGGGAACTATCTAGTACATCTTTAATGAGTGTTCTAGTATTATTTACAGCTGTATTTAAAGATTGAGATAGGTTTCCTATTTCATCTTTGGAATCAATACTGATAGCTTTTGTCAGATCTCCTGAACCAAATGCTTCAGCAAACTCTACACCTGTTTTAATCTGCTTTGTTATGCCTTTTGCAAAATACATAGCAAATAATATTCCTAATGCTCCTATAATTGAAACACTTATAAGTAGATCAATTCTTAAAGAATAGAATTCTTCAAAAGCTTCTGCCCTATCTACTTCTATAATCAATCCTACGGGGGTATTTCCTATCTTAACTATTCCTAAAGAACCTACTACAGGATTGTTTAAATAATCATTATATTCATCTACATTTCTATATTCCAAATTACCACTATTAATGGCAGCTTTAATAAGTTTTGTTGCCTTTGTGTCAATTGTTTGCTTCAGTGCAGCATCTTTACTAAAGGAACCTAATTTTGTATTTGTTAGCAGCACTCCATCTTTACTAATAAGATAAGAATCTCCACTTTCTCCTAGTTGCTCTACACCATCATGAACAATTTTATCAATATGATCTTGAGAAATAAAAAAATTAAATGTTCCAATAATCTTATCTTCATTTTTTTCACTATAAATAGGAGTTGATAAAACAATTACATTATTATTTATAACCTGAGAATAAAAAATTTCTGACCAATTACATTTTCCTTCTAATGCATTTTTTATATAATCCCTTTCTGCTAAATCAGCATTTTCTATAGTTTCTTTTTTATCTGTAGAGTAAATAACTTTCCCTAAGGAATTCGTTAAAAATATTGCTTCGTAATTATGTGTCTTTCCTGCTAATGATAAAAAACGATCCAACCCTTGATAAGAAGCTCCCCATTCTTTTGAATTTTGACCATTATTTTCCAAAACATTAAAACTATGATGGATCTCTTTAGAGGAAGAAAGGACTTTTCCATTATTTTCTTTTTCTGTGAAATAATCATTTAATTGTGATACAGTTAGATTTAAAAAAATATCATTTCCTTTACAGACTTCACTATGAAGGCTAGTCTTTGCTTGACTACCAGACAAAAAACCAATCAATAGCATAGGGATGAGGCCAGTTATAATAAACATCAAAAGCAACTTTTTATTTAACTTTAAATTTTTCAGCATACTTATATTCTCCTTTTCTAAGTTTTCAACTATTAACCGTTCAAATAGCTTTTTATTAAAATAATACAACATATTTTGCGCAAAACATGTCGCATTGAGTCGAAAAATAAAAAAAATATAGGCTTAAGTTAATGACTATATTTTTTGAAAATATTTACATATAAATTTCCTGAAAAAGCGTTGTCCTAGGCGATATTTTTACCTATAGGAGCTTGTTTCAAGTAAGTAGTTGCTATGTCTGTAGACCTATATTTGAGCATTACCATATATAAATATATATTGAAAAACATAGAAAAATATTGTAAAATTAAGGGAGGAAATGTATAAAAATGAAAAAAACGATAAAAACGATAAAACAGAACAATTTAAAGAGTAAAAGGAGAGTTGATTATTATGCTTATATGGCGTGGATATGGCATATTAGTTCCTATTATATTGATTGGAGGACTATTTTTGTCATCACTTGTAATGAAGTTTTTATCTATGTTTATTCCTTTGGATGGAGCAAGTAAGATATGGCAAGTTGCTTTATTAACAATAACTAGTATGATTGGTATGACTTTACCTGGATTAATCTGTATAAAAATGGGCAAATCATTAAACAACAAGGAAGGGAAAATATATATTGATGAAGAAACTGGTGAAAGGATTTCAATAAAACCAAGACATACTTTCTTTTTTATTAAAATGGAAAAATGGGGAATCATTTATATAGTAGTAGGAGCATTATCAATAGCTACAATAGTGATTGGTCAATTTTTTGCCAGGTGAAAATAATTTTGTGTATTCTTTCTTACTATATATATAATCTAGTACTAAAAAACTATTCTAAGAGCCTATTAAGGCTCTTTTTTATGAACTAAACAAATCCACTGGCAGTAAAATATGAACGAGGGCATATAGTTAAATTCAATAATCCCTAAGGAGGATTTCAAATGAAAAGAATCAGTTATAAAATAATGTCTGCGATTGTAGTGTGTACGCTTATTGTTGCATTATTATTAGGAAGTAGTAGCATCTTACAAAGTTCCAAGCTTATGAAGGTGGAAACAAATGATAAATTGACGTATCTGTCTGAAAAATATGCAAATGAATTTAGTCAAACTTTTAAAAATATTGAAGGTGCTACAGGTGCTTTAACATCAAATGTATTTGCTACATTTGATTTGGAAAAATTTAATGGTGACGCTAACTATATTCTAGAATATCTAGAATCAATAGATCCAGTAATCAAAAGAATTTCAGAAAAAACAAATAAAGTACAAGGGGTTTACTTTATGGCCAATCCAGATCTCACTGGAAAAGATTATTTTTCCTGGTACATAGAAGAAAATAATGTATTTGTAAAAAATGATGAAGGTTTTGGTAGTGAAGATATCAGCTATTATGATCCTGAGGATGAAGATATGGATTATTATTATGAACCAATCAGAACAAAAAAAGGGGTATGGAGTGATCCATATGTAGATCCTGATATAAACGTATATATAATTTCATATACGGAAGCCGTATTTAAAGAAGATGTTTTAATTGGTATTATTGGAATGGACGTTCGTATAGATGACATGAAAAAGAAAATTGAGGATATGAAGACATATGATACGGGCTATGCATATTTATTGAATAAGAACTTTGATGTATTAATTCATCCTATGTTCAATGAGGGAGATGATTTTAAAACTGTAAATAATGGGGACTTGAAAATAATAACGGAAGAAATGGAGAAAAATTATTCAGGAGTTGTAAAGTATGAATTAGAAGGGGAAGAGAAAATATCTGGCTATTCTCATCTGTCAAATGGGTGGATTATTGCGTTGGCATCACCTGTAAATGAAGTATTTCAACCAATAAAGAAGCTCACGTTTAACATGATGATACAAATGTTGTTAGGAATAATTTTAGCTATCATTATTGGTTTATATATGGGACATTTAATTTCTAAGCCCATTGTAAAGGTAACGGAACTAATCAATAGAATGGCAAATTTTGAACTAGCTGATAACCATGGCTTAGATGTATTGCTAAAAAATAAAGATGAAACGGGAGTCATGGCAAAATCTATAGCTTTATTAAGAGGAAAATTAGTAGAGCTTGCTGGTGAATTATTCCATGCTTCAGCGAATATTACAGAAAATGTACACAAAGTAGAAAGTTTAGTAGCAGTATTGAATGATCAAACCAATGATACTTCTGCTACGACAGAGGTGCTATCCACTGGCATGGAAGAAGCTGCGGCTACGTCAGAGGAGATTAATGGGTCTGCTACTGAAATGAATACTGTGGCGAGCTCTATTGCAGAAAAGGCTGAAAAAGGAGTTGCTTCATCCAATGATTCACATACAAGAGCTAATGAATTAAAGGCAAATGCAATTCAATCTATTAAAAAGACAGAGTCTATTTATAGCAATGTCAGAAAGGAATTGGATTTAGCTATTGATCAGTCAAAATCAGTAGAAAAAATTAATCTATTGACAGATATGATTTTACAGATTACAGGGCAAACAAATTTACTTGCGTTAAATGCAAGTATTGAAGCGGCAAGAGCTGGAGAAGCAGGAAAAGGCTTTGCTGTAGTTGCAGATGAAATTCGAAAATTAGCAGACCAGTCTTCTAAGACGATTATAGATATTCAAAATGTAGTAGAAATTGTGAATGGTTCTGTAGTGAATCTAGTAGGTAGTTCACAAAAGATGCTTAAATTTATTGAAGAAGAAATAAATGAAGATTATAAAAAGTTAATAGAAGTAGGAGAAACATATAGTAACGATGCTGAAGTTTTCAATAGTTTAATGATAGACTTCAGTGCATCATCAGAAGAATTGCATGCATCTATTGAAAATATATCAATAGCTATTGGTGAAGTTTCTAAAATGGTAACCGAAGGAGCTAGTGGAGCTGAAAATGTTACACAAAGAACATCTACAATTGTTGAAAAATTAATAGATGTTCAAGCCAGTACAAAGGATAACTTAGAAAGCGCAAAAAAATTGAAGGGTATTGTTTCAAAATTTAAGCTATAGTGATAAATATTTACATACAACATATAAAGCTCTTGGATTAAATCCAAGAGCTTTGTTTGGAGCTAGTGAAGGGAATCGAACCCCCAACCGGCTGATTACGATTCAGCTGCTCTACCATTGAGCCACACTAGCGTATATTAACTATTTTATGCCCATTGCATAGTTGATTCGTTATTGTAACTCATAACTAAGTGATTCACACCAAATCAAAGATTCGTGTTCTCTACTTATACCATTGAGCCACACTAGCGTATTTTAACAACGAAAGAACTATTTTAACACATGATTGTAAAAAATTACCATACAACTAT
The DNA here is from genome assembly GCA_025210395.1 of Marinisporobacter sp. Taxonomy (GTDB): domain Bacteria; phylum Bacillota; class Clostridia; order Peptostreptococcales; family Thermotaleaceae; genus Crassaminicella. Next base: position 42,951 of record JAOARV010000031.1, on the reverse strand, counting down.
AGTACAAAAATATATTCTAAATGTCAACCAATCTTATTTCAAAAAAATAAAAAAGAAGCGTAAGAACTCGTATCTTACACCCCTTTTTTCTAAAGGTAAATGGAGCTGGCGAAGGGAATCGAACCCCCAACCTGCTGATTACAAGTCAGCTGCTCTACCGTTGAGCCACACCAGCAAATGGTGACCCATCCGCGGCTCGAACGCGGGACACCTTGATTAAAAGTCAAGTGCTCTACCAACTGAGCTAATGGGTCGTTTTTTTGTTACTCACAATTATATATAATACATTATGGAATTGTATATGTCAATATAGAATTTGTAAAAATACAATGAATTATGTCAAATGAAAGAGAAGGCAAAAAAATACTCGTAAAGGACAAAAAAATACTGTTCTATGAAGGAGCGAAAAAATTAAAAAGAGAACTAGACAAATAGTTATAGAAAAGGAGCAAATTAGTGTTAAAGTTTTTCATGAAAATAACGTTATGATTAAATTATAGATAGCGTTATGATGATTTTTAATAAAAAGTATATTTTATTAATGAAAAAACATGAAGAAGGAGGATCAAAATATGCTAGAAGAATTAAATAATATTTTAGATAGAACAAACAATTGGATTGTATTTGAAGAAGCAAGAAATAGTGGACTGATCGCTTTAAATTTAGGATTGATGTCTTTTATTTTCGGGTCATTTTTAGAAACAAAAAAAGTATTACTGATTTTATGTATTATTTCTATAATGATTTCTGCATATTCTTTTATTGGAAAGAAATTACCTACACTTTTTGGAAGAAAATTGAATAAAGAAAAGGAGGAGAAGAAGGATGATTTGGAGAAATTAATGAGTAGTAGTGAAGACCAGAAAGAAAAACAAGAAAAAAATGATACATTATTTACAGAGTCTCGGGTAGTGATTAGAAGAAATAAAGAGGATGAAAGTAATAAAAAAAGGAATCGTATCCTAGAAGAAAAGGATTTATCAAAATATACTTCTAAAAATATTTATAATTATGAGGACATGGCACAAATTGATGAAGAAACTTTATTATTGTTAGTGCATCAGAGGTTGTTAAAACGTAATGAAAAAGAAGAATATCCTATTAACATTAATAAAGAATATCAATTTAAGCTAGCTCATAGAGATTTGAGTAAAATGATCCATCAAAATTCTCGAATATGCCTGATAAAGTCAAAATGTTTTTTCATAAGTCTAGGGCTTTTTATTATGAATATGGTTTTTATAGGAATCCTTTTCTTAATCAGTTAGAAAAATTTATAAAATATGATTTCTCACTAAAATACTTAGGGGAGATGAATTATGAATAATTTTCCAATGATTAATGAATGCATAGATGTAGATGTACTTCAGGAAATTCAAGATAAATTTTCAGAAGCTACTGGTTTTGCTGCTGTGACAGTAGATTATATGGGACGACCGATTACGAAGTATAGTAATTTTTCTAAATTCTGTACCCTTTTTAGAAAACATGAAGGATGTAATGAAGCTTGCCTTCGTTCAGATGCCCATGGAGGCATTGAGGCGGCTAGAAGTGGAAAGCCCTATGTTTATAAATGTCATGCAGGGCTTATTGATTTTGCTATACCTATTATTATAAGAGGACAATATTTAGGCGCTATTTTAGCAGGACAAGTTAAAATAAAAAATGAGGATCAAGTACATTTAGATCATATTGCTGCAAAGGATTCCTTATCGTGGAAAGAAGATGAAAAGCTAGTGGAAGCTTATGAATCTATAAAGCCTATATCTTATAAAAAGCTTGTAGCTGCTGCAGATATGATGTTTGCTATTTCAAATTATTTTGTAGAAAAGGGGATTGTTCATTTAATACAGGATGAATTGAATAAAAAAAATTTAGAGTTAATGAAGGAAATGAAATTAAGAGCAGAGCTTGAAAAATCTTTGAAGGTTTCAGAAATAAAATCTCTTCAATCCCAAATGAATCCACATTTTTTATTCAATGTACTGAATACCATTGCAAGACTTGCTTTACTAGAAAATGCTTTTTCTACTCAGGAAATTGTTTTTTCCTTTTCAGAATTATTAAGATATACCCTTAAAAAAAATTCAACTCACCTGGTATGTTTAAAAGATGAAATCCAATATATACAAAATTACCTAAAGATACAAGCCATGCGACTTGGAAAACGATTAAAATATCATATTGAAGTAGAGGATGAAATAAATAATATGATGATTCCCTTTATGCTTTTGCAGCCTATTGTAGAAAATGCTATTCATCATGGTATAGAAAAGAAGAAAGAGGGCGGAATGATTAAGCTTTCTATTTATAAGTTAAACAATACAGTGGTGATTAAAATAAAAGATAATGGAGTAGGCATGTCAAAAGAAAAGTTAAGAGGTATTCTAAATGAAAATAAGAAGGATGAAGATTCACGATCTACTGGAATTGGGTTAAATAATTTAAACAAGAGACTTTATTACTATTTTGAGGAAAATTATATATTAGATATTCATAGTGATTTCAAGAAGGGAACAACGGTGAAGATGCAGATACCAATTAATAGAGGTGTAGGTGGTTATAATGCATAGGTTACTTATTGTTGAAGATGAGGAATTAGAGAGAAAAGCTTTAAGGATTATTATTGAAAAAGAAATGAAAAATAGTATAGAGATTGTTGGAGAAACAGGGTCTGGTTTAGAGGCTGTAGAGCTACATGAAAAGTTGAAGCCACACTTAATCCTGATGGATATCAATGTTTACGGGATGAATGGTTTAGAAGCTAGTGAAAGAATAAAAAAAAGAGATTCAGATACGGCAGTTATTATTCTTACTGCATACGATGAGTTTGATTTTGCTCATAAAGCTATTAAAGCTAATGTGAATGATTATATATTAAAGCCAGCTAGACCAAGTAGGATTATAGAAGCTATTCGTAAACAAATCAATCAAAGAAAAAAAGATCATATAGATATGATGCGTATGATGAACCAACTAGAAACAAGTATTCAGAAAATTGATTATAAAAATTCAAAATATATACTAAAAGGGATTATTAAACAAATATTTGATACGTATGAAAAAGAACCTCAAGGAAGAGTTAAAAATATAAAAGAAGCAATGGAAGGGTTATTAAGTATAGCATCAGACTTAAGCATATATAATAAGAAAAATATTGAAGAATATAGGAACAAATATAAAAGTGATTTAGATATTTTTCACGATTCCTATAAAGCCCAACAAAATTTGATGGGAATTTTAGATCTGATTTTTAATGAATTATCGAGTCATAAGAAAAATATTTATAGCAATGATATGGATAGGATTTTAGATTATATTGAAAAAAATTGTAGAAAAAACATCACATTAGAAGAAGTTGCAGAATTTGGCTCTATTAGCTCTTATTATTTAAGTAAATTGTTTAAAAAGAAGGTAGGAATTAATTTCAGTACGTATATTGTTCATAAAAAGATGGAAATAGCAAAAGAATTATTAGAGCATACGGACATGCCTATTATCAACATTGCATTAGAGCTTTCTTATAATGAACCCAATTATTTTAGTAAGGTATTTAAGAAAATTACAGGAAGTACACCTACAGAATATAGAAATTCAAAAAAAACACCCCAAAATATCTTAAAGAAAAATACATTTATAATGAATGGAAAATGGAGTATATAAGTTTTAAAGATCTTTTTAATTGATTTAGAAAGGTCTTTTTTTATTGCAAGAAATTATCAGAAAAAAGCAATAAATTACCTTTTAGACGAAGACAATTTGTTACAGTATATGGGCAATATATTCAATTAATATTAGGAGAGATGATTAATATAATAGAGGAAAGATATAAATTAAGAGTTTTCAAACTTTTAAACAAATTTAGAAATTTACTTTAAAAGGAGGAAAAATGATGACAAGAGAAGCATTGGGTATGGTAGAAACAAAGGGGTTAGTTGGAGCCATAGAAGCAGCAGATGCTATGGTAAAAGCAGCAAATGTAGGATTAGTAGGTTATGAAAAAATAGGATCAGGTCTTGTTACAGTTATGGTAAGAGGAGATGTAGGGGCAGTAAAAGCAGCTACAGATGCGGGAGCCGCGGCTGCTCAAAAAGTAGGGCAAGTGCTGTCTGTTCATGTAATTCCAAGACCACATACAGATGTTGAAAAAATATTACCGAATAGATAGATTGAATTGTTTTATTTAAAAAAATATGGAGGTGTAAATTGTGAAGGAACAATTAATGGAAAAAATCATGGAAGAAGTGATGAAGAAGGTAGGAGCAGGTGAGGTAGCGCCTAGGGTAGAATCTGTAGAAAAAGTAGAACCTGTAGAAAAATGTGAAAAGGAAGTATGTAAGATGCCGTATTGTAGCTTAACTGAATTTGTAGGCACAGCTATAGGAGAAACTATAGGATTTGTTATTGCAAATGTAGATACACAGCTTCTTGAAGCTATGAAGCTTGAAAAGAATTATCGTTCTATAGGAATCGTAGGAGGACGTACGGGTGCTGGTCCTCAAATCATGGCAGCAGATGAGGCTGTAAAGGCTACAAATACAGAAATTATCAGTGTAGAACTTCCAAGGGATACTAAGGGTGGAGCAGGACACGGGTCTTTAATTATATTTGGTGCAGAGGACGTATCTGATGCAAGACGTGCAGTAGAAGTAACACTAAAGGAATTAGAAAGAACCTTTGGAGATGTTTATGCTAATGATGCAGGACATTTAGAGTTTCAATATACGGCTAGAGCAAGCTTTGCATGTAATAAAGCATTTAATGCACCTATTGGGAAAGCGTTTGGCTTAATTGTAGGTGCTCCCGCAGCTATTGGTGTTTTAATATCTGATACGGCAGTGAAGGCTGCAAATGTTGAAGTTTTAGGATATGGTTCTCCTGGAAATGGAGGAACAAGCTATTCAAATGAGGCTATCTTAATGATTTGCGGAGATTCTGGAGCAGTAAGACAATCTCTTATTGCGGCTAAAGAGGTAGGGCTTCAGGCGTTACAAGCCCTTGGAGGAGAAGCTAAATCTACTACAACTCCATATATATAAGATCTTGAAAGAAAGGGAGGGGAAAAGTTATGAAGTCTAAACGTTTTGAAGTATTAAAAAATCGTCCTGTTAATCAAGATGGTTTTGTAAAAGAGTGGGCAGAAGTGGGGCTTATTGCTATGAATAGTCCAAATGATCCAAAACCAAGCATAAAAATAGAAAATGGACTTGTAGTAGAGCTAGACGGAAAAAAAAGAGAAGACTTTGATATGCTAGACAGATTTATTGCAGATTATGCAATGAACTTAGAAAAAGCGGAAGAAGTTATGCAAATGGATTCGTTGAAGCTTTCAAAAATGCTTGTAGATATAAATGTACCTAGAGAGGAAATCATCAAGCTTACTACAGGAATGACACCAGCTAAAATTGTTGAAGTGGTAGGTAGTATGAATGTCGTAGAAATGATGATGTCTCTTCAAAAGATGAGAGCGAGAAAAACTCCTTCTAATCAATGTCATGTAACGAATGTAAAGGATCATCCAGTTCAGATAGCAGCAGATGCAGCTGAAGCAGCTTTAAGAGGCTTTGATGAGATGGAGACTACAGTAGGTATTGTTCGTTATGCACCATTTAATGCATTATCGATTATGGTAGGGGCACAAACAGGAAGAGGTGGAATCCTTACCCAATGTGCTGTAGAGGAAGCAACAGAGCTTTTATTAGGGATGAGAGGACTTACCAATTATGCTGAAACAGTTTCTGTTTATGGAACGGAGCCTGTATTTATAGATGGGGATGATACCCCTTGGTCTAAATCCTTCTTAGCATCTGCATATGCATCAAGGGGACTTAAAATGAGATTTACCTCTGGAACAGGTTCAGAAGTTTTAATGGGCTATGCAGAAGGAAAATCTATGTTATATCTAGAGGCTAGATGTATTTATGTAACAAAAGGAGCAGGGGTTCAGGGTCTTCAAAATGGATCTATTAGTTGTATAGGTGTTCCAGGTGGGGTGCCATCAGGAATTAGAGCTGTTCTAGCAGAAAATTTAATTACGACTATGCTTGACTTAGAGGTTGCTTCTGGAAATGATCAAACCTTTACCCATTCAGATATTAGAAGAACAGCAAGAACCTTAATGCAAATGCTTCCTGGAACGGATTTTATCTTCTCAGGATATAGTGCTGTACCAAACTATGACAATATGTTTGCTGGATCCAACTTTGATGCGGAAGATTTTGATGATTACAATATTCTACAAAGAGATCTTATGGTAGATGGTGGATTAAGACCTGTATCAGAGGATGAAGTCATAGAAATTAGAAATAAAGCTGCAAGAGCATTACAAGCTGTATTTGATGAGCTTGGACTTCCAGCTATTACAGATGAAGAAGTGGAAGCGGCAACTTATGCCCATGGAAGTAAAGATATGCCAGATAGAAATGTAGTAGAGGATCTTAAAGCAGCAGAAGAGATGATGAATAGAGGAATAACAGGAATTGATGTGGTGAAAGCATTAAATAGCAAAGGCTATAAGGATATTGCAAAGAATATCTTCAATATGCTGAAACAAAGAATTTCAGGAGATTATTTACATACATCTGCAATTATCGATCGTGATTTTAATGTAATTAGTGCAGTAAATGATTGTAATGATTATATGGGTCCTGGTACTGGCTATCGACTATCCCCTGAAAGATGGGAAGAAATTAAAAATATAGCTAATGCAGTAAGCGCAGAAGACTATTAAATAATTTATTTGGAAAGGGGTGTAGAAAATGGCTATTAGTGAAAGTTTAGTTAGAAGTGTCATAGAAGAGGTTTTAAAGGATTTTGGAATGGAAGAGAAAAAAGAAGCAGCTCCTAATCATCCTATAGAGGAAAAAACAAATATTCAAGTTTTTTCTCCTGAAAACATAAAAGAATTAGAGTTACAAGAAATAGGAGAAGCAAATGTTGGAACGAGAAGTGATGAAGTGGTTATAGGGGTTTGTCCAGCTTTCGGATTGCATCAAAGAAAAACGATTGTAGAGCTGCCTCATTATAATGTCTTAAGAGAGATTATAGCAGGAATAGAAGAAGAAGGTCTTACGGCAAGGGTTGTTAGAATTATTAGAACATCAGATGTTTCTTTTGCTGCAAATGATGCCGCAAAGCTTAGTGGATCTGGAATAGGAATCGGGATTCAATCTAAGGGAACGACAGTGATCCATCAAAAGGATTTATTACCACTGAATAATTTAGAGTTATTTCCACAAGCACCACTTCTTGATGAAGAAACCTTTAGGCAAATTGGTAAAAATGCCGCTAAATATGCAAAAGGAGAGTCTCCAACACCCGTACCCGTGAAAAATGATCAAATGGCTAGACCTAAATACCAAGCAAAGGCAGCACTGCTTCATATAAAAGAAACACAATATGTAAAATTAGGAGCAAAACCGATCGCGCTTAAGGTGATTTTTAAATAAATGGAGGTGAACCATATGGATGCAAAATTAATAGAACAAATCGTAAGGGAAGTAATGGCTTCTATGGGGGAAACTCCAAAACAGCCCAAAGTGAATCAAAACAGTTTAAAAGTTTCAAAGAATGATTATCCTCTTGGAACAAAAAGACCAGAGCTTGTAGAGAGTCCTACAGGGAAGGGGTTAGAGGATATTACTATTGAGAAAACTATTAATGGAGAGATTAGTGCTGATGATGTAAGAATTTCAGCTGAAATTTTAGAATATCAAGCACAAGTAGCCCAGTCCGTAGGTAGAGATGCTTTTGCAAGAAATTTAAGAAGAGCAGCGGAGCTTACAAAAATACCAGATGATAGGATTCTTGAGATCTATAATGCTTTAAGACCTTATCGATCTACTCGGGAAGAGCTTATTGAGATTGCAGATGAGTTAGAGCATAAATATGGAGCTAAAATTAATGCTGATTTTGTAAGAGAGGCAACAGATGTGTATCAAGAGAGAAAGAGACTTAAAGAGCATATGTAAATTAAAGGAATGGGGGGAGAGCCATGAAAGTTATTGCTGGAGTTGATATTGGTAATGCAACAACGGAAGTGGCATTATCAAAAATAAATAACTATGGTGAGGCAACATTCCTATCTAGTGCTATTGTAGAGACTACAGGAATAAAAGGAACGAAGCAAAATATTCATGGCGTGGTTGCTTCCTTAAAACAAGCATTAGATCAAGTAAATCTTAAGATAAATGATTTAGACTTAATAAGAATCAATGAGGCTGCACCCGTTATTGGAGATGTGGCAATGGAAACTATTACAGAAACCATTATTACAGAATCAACGATGATTGGTCACAATCCATCAACACCAGGAGGAATTGGGCTGGGGGTAGGGATTACAGTAAATATAAAGGATTTAGTGAGAAGCAATAAATCTAAAGCAATTATTGTGATCATTCCTAGAGATGTAGACTTTGAAGATGCTGCTAAAACCATCAATGATTATGTAAAAATGGGAGGAAATATCAAAGGGGCTATTGTTCAAAGAGATGATGGGGTGCTGATCAATAATAGGTTGAATGAAAAAATACCTATTGTGGATGAGGTATCCCTCATCCATAAGATTCCTATGAATATGAAAGCTGCTATAGAGGTAGCATCAGTAGGAGGAGTAGTGGAGGTTTTATCTAATCCCTATGGGGTTGCTACTGTATTCGAATTAAGCTCTGAAGAAACGAAACAAATTGTACCCATATCAAGAGCGCTCATTGGAAATAGGTCGGCAGTGGTTATTAAAACACCTCAAGGAGATGTAAAGGAAAAAAGAATTGCTGCTGGGATGATCTACATCATTGGAAAACAAAAGAAATTAGAAGTGAATGTAGATGATGGGGCAGAAAAAATAATGGAAATCCTAAAACAAGCATCTCCTATAGAAGATATAAAGGGGCAGGCTGGAACCAATGCAGGAGGCATGTTAGAAAGGGTAAGACAGGTAATGTCAGAGCTTACGAATCAGCATTTTATGGATATTAAGATACAAGACCTTTTAGCTGTTGATACATTTATACCACAGAAAATAAAAGGTGGGCTTGCACAAGAATTTTCTCTAGAAAATGCTGTAGGAATAGCGGCTATGGTAAAAGCGGATCGACTTCAAATGAACATGATTGCAGAAATTTTAGAAAAGGATATGCATGTACCTGTAGAGGTTGGAGGCGTAGAAGCAGATATGGCTATAAGGGGAGCCCTTACTACACCAGGAACCAATAAACCTTTAGCTATACTTGATATGGGAGCAGGCTCTACAGATGCATCTATTATAGATAAAGGAAATAAAATAACATCTATACACCTTGCAGGGGCAGGGAATATGGTCACTATGCTCATTAATTCAGAATTAGGATTAGATGATTTTGACTTAGCAGAGGATATTAAAAAATACCCCCTTGCAAAAGTAGAGAGCCTTTTCCATATAAGACATGAAGATGGAACGGTTCAGTTCTTTGAAGAGCCCCTTGATCCAAAAACCTTTGCAAAGGTAGTCATACTAAAGGAATCACGAATGATTCCTATACCAGGAAAAAATTCTTTAGAGCGGATACAAACCGTTAGAAAATCTGCTAAAGAGAAGGTATTTGTTACAAATGCTATTAGAGCCTTAAGTATGGTAAGTCCTACTAAAAATGTGAGAGATATAGAATTTGTTGTATTAGTAGGAGGATCAGCGTTAGATTTTGAGGTTCCTCAATTAGTTACTGATGCATTATCGAAATACAGTATTGTTGCAGGGCGTGGAAATATACGAGGTTGTGAGGGACCTAGAAATGCAGTAGCTACAGGTTTGATTCTTGCATTAAAAGAAGGTGAAAGATGATGAGATTAAACTATAATCAACAAAAGCCTTCTATCCATGTTTACTATAATGAAAGTTTGAGTAATATAAAGGACTTTAAGGAAATTTTTTGGGGTATAGAAGAAGAAGGCATTCCCTATAATATGCAGCAAAAAGAAGATCAAAATGCTATAAAACTTGCTTATAGTGCTTGTGAAGAATCTTCATTAGGTGTAGGGATTGGCATTGATCATAAAAATATAGTGATCCATTATATAAAGCTAAAAAAAGATAAGCCACTCTATGAGATTAGTACTAGTTCAGATCATTTTTTGATGAGAACGTTAGGGGTAAATGCAGCTAGGCTTGTAAAAAGGATTCCCTTTAAAAATCTTGAAGATCATGAATTTGAAGATGAACCTTATTCTAGTGAAGAAAAGCTAGAAAAAGAAATAAGATCCATCGTAGAACGGGTGATTGCAAGAATGAAGTTAGGGTAGCTTTAGGGAGGTGTAACTTTGTCAAAGCTCGCCTTAGGAATAATAGAAACAGTAGGATTAGCAGCTGCTATAGAAGCTGCTGATACAGCAGTTAAGTCTGCAAATATTAAAGTGATTGGATATGAGTTAACAAAAGGAGATGGCATGGCCACCGTTAAAATAGAGGGAAGTGTGGGTGCAGTAAAAGCTGCCATTCATGCAGCCGTTATGAATGCTAACAAAGTAAGTAAGGTTTGGGGTAACCTTGTTATTCCAAGACCAAGTGATGGGTTAGAGATGCTTGTTTACAATGATGAAACCGTTGGGATAGAAAAAAAAGAAGATCAAGATAAAGATCAAGATGAAGAACAAGTAGAAAGAGTAAAGATTCCTCATGAGAAGAATGAGGAAATTGAAAATATGTCAAGAGAATATGTAGAGGATTATAAAGAATTAATGGAAGAAAATGAACATATTCAAGAAAAAATTGAAAAAGAACAGAAAGATATTGAAATAGAGGAAGAAAGCAGTTCAGAAACAGATATATGCAATATTTGCAAAGATCCAAAATGTCCTAGGAAAAAAGGGGATCTTAGAAAAATGTGTATCCATTATGAAGAATTAAAAAAAGAAGGGAGATTTAATAAATGAATCAAGCATTAGGAATGGTCGAAACAAAAGGATTAGTAGGTTCTATTGAAGCAGCAGATGCTATGACAAAGGCAGCGAATGTAGTTTTAATTGGATATGAAAAAATAGGTTCAGGGCTTGTAACAGTAATGGTTAGAGGTGATGTTGGTGCAGTAAAAGCTGCTGTAGATGCAGGGGCTGCTGCTGCTAATAAAGTTGGAGAGCTTGTATCTGTTCATGTGATTCCAAGACCACATACAGATGTTGAAAAGATTTTGCCACAGATAGAATACGGTGAAGAATAAGTAGCCCCTTAGGTGAATAGAAGAATTGAGGTGAGCTTTATTATGAACTTAAATAATAAAGACATGATGATTAATGTTATTACAAAAGCAGTAGAGAATGTTTTAAAGGATTATGAAGAAAGATTAGTGCCTATAGGCGTTTCTAATAGACATGTTCATTTATCTAGGGAAGACGTTGATTTTTTATTTGGAAAGGGATATGAGCTTACAAAGTTAAAGGATTTAGGGCAACCTGGACAATTTGCCGCAAAGGAAACGGTAAAAATCGTTGGACCGAAAGGATCTTTTGAAAAGGTAAGAATATTAGGTCCTGTAAGGGACTTAACCCAAGTAGAAGTAGCTTTGTCAGATGGATATACCTTAGGAATTAAGATACCTATAAGAGAATCTGGGGAAATAGAAAAAACACCAGGGATTCTTATTAAAGGGCCCAAGGGAAGTGTGGCAAAAAATTGTGGAGTCATTGCAGCGCTAAGACATATACATATGCCACCAGAAATAGCTAAAGTCTATGGTGTAGATGATAAAGACATGGTAGATATAGAAGTTACAGGAATCCGAAAAACTATTTTTGGAAATGTATTAGTACGAGTATCTAACAAGTATAGCTTAGAGATGCATATAGACTTAGATGAAGCAAATGCTAGCGGATTAAGAAACGGAGATAAGGTAAAAATTTTAAAAAATAAGGAGTAACCACCTATGGATCTAACAAGAGCGAATCAGCATATCAATGAATTTGCTAGATTGATAAGACAAAAAACCTTCAATCCTTATGAAGGAGAATTAAAAGTAGGTGTAGACCTTGGAACAGCAAATATTGTTTTATCTGTTGTTGACGAAAAAGAAAATCCAGTAGCAGGGGCTTCCTACCCTGCATCTGTAGTAAAAGATGGAATTGTAGTAGATTATGTGGGAGCTGTTCAGATTGTTAATCAGTTAAAAAGTCAAGTAGAAAGTATTATAGGGAAAAATCTCACAAAAGCAGCTACTGCGATTCCGCCAGGTATATTAAGTGGAAATATAAAAGCCATAGGAAATGTAGTCGAATCTGCTGATATGGATGTAATCAATATAGTAGATGAGCCTACTGCAGCTGCAAGGGTGCTAGGAATTAAAGATGGAGCTGTTGTTGATGTGGGGGGGGGAACTACAGGAATAAGCATTTTAAGAGATGGAAAAGTCATCTATACAGCAGATGAACCTACAGGAGGAACGCATATGAGTTTGGTGTTAGCTGGATTTCATAAGATTTCCTTTGAGGATGCTGAAAAAATAAAAAAGGATGTAAATAAGCAAAAGGACGTTTTTCAAATCGTTAAACCTGTAGTAGAAAAAATGGCTTCTATTGTAAAAAGGAATATAGAAGGCTATTCAGTTGAAAAGGTATATGTAGTAGGAGGCGCTTGCTGCTTTGATGACTTTGAAAATGTGTTTGAAAAAGAATTGGGGATTGATACTATAAAGCCTGTAAAACCCCTATTGGTTACTCCTTTAGGGATAGCGCTGCATTGCAGCTAATGAGGTGATTTCAGTTGAACTTAAAGGAAATTATTGAAAAGACAATAATAGATGTAATCGTAGAAGAGATTGTTGGAGAAGTTTTAGAGAGACTCAAAAAATTACCTAAGAAAGCTTTAGTGATCTTTACTGGAGGAACTATAGGTTTTCATGAAAGCATAGAGCAGTTGAAAAAGCTACAAAAAGATGGATGGAAATTTAAAGTTCTTCTATCGAAGGGTGCAGAAAATATCTATACAAAAGAGCTGATCAAAAACCTTCTTGGTCTTGAAGATACAGAAATAGATGGTGAGATGGATGCAAAAGAAACAAAGAATTATTACAAAGATATAGACAAGGTGATTCTTCCTGTACTTACAATGAATACGGCAGCTAAGGTTTCTCTAGGGATAGCAGATAACTTGGTGACCAATATTATAGCACGTTCATTAATGACAAATATTCCTATTGTTGCATCAAAGAATGCTTGTGATCCTTTAGAAGAAGAGAGAATTCGTATAGGGTTGGGAAAAGGATCTACATCCTATGTAAATATGATGAAAAATCATCTAAATCGTCTTGAGAGTTATGGGATCAAGCTAACTCATGGAAACAAGCTTTATGAGGTGGCAGTTGAAAATACAAAACAGGGAATTCATAAAAAAGATCATCCTGTGAAAAAACAGGTTGTGTATGATAAAAAAGTATTGACTAGAGGAGATGTTGTATCAGCATTTCATATAAAAAAAGATCTGATCTTACGGAGTAATACGATTATCACAGAGGTTGCAAAGGATACAGCAAAAGAATTAGGCGTAAAAATAATCGTTGAGAAAAGATAAGGTGGGGAAAGTATGTATTTGGCAAAGGTAATTGGTGTGGTTGTATCCACACATAAAGAGGAAACCCTAAGAGGTGAAAAAATATTGTTAGTGCAACCAATCGATACCAATGAAGACCCTACAGGAAACTCTCAGGTTGTAATAGATACAGTAGGAGCAGGGGCAGGTGAGATGGTATTAGTTGCAACGGGAAGTTCTGCTAGACAAGTTTTTCAAAACCCACAAGCACCTATAGATGCTGCTATCGTTGGTATTGTAGACTATGTGGAAGTTACTGGCTAAGGAAGGGATATCTATGGCGAATGTTTATACCAAAACAGGAGATAAGGGACAAACTGGATTAGTTGGTGGAAATAGAGTATGGAAGGACGACCTTCGAGTGCATTGTTATGGAACATTAGATGAAGCTAATGCTATGATGGGGGTTGCCTATTCTCTTTGTGAAAATAAAGAGATTAAAAATATTTTAAAAGATCTACAGAAGCAATTATTTATTTTAGGAGCAGAGCTAGCTTCTGACGAACAAGGAAAAAAGTATATCAAAGAAAAAATAGAAAAAAAAGACATACAAAAATTAGAAAAAATAATAGATGAGTATACTGAAAAAATAGGACAGCAAAAGGAATTTGTTATACCTGGAAAAACCACAGCTTCGGCTATATTGCATGTAGCTAGAACCATTATTAGACGTACAGAGAGAATGGTAATAGAGCTATATAAAGAAGAAAAAATAAGAGATGAAATAGAACAGTATATGAATCGTTTATCAGATATGTTATTTGTATTAGCTAGAGTAGAAGAACGAAATGCTTTCATAGAAGAAGTAAAGAGATGTGTAGTAAAAAAGTTAAAAGATCATGATCAACAGGGTGTTTTAGATCTTTCTATAGCAAAAAAAATGGCAGAAACAGCAGAAGCTAAAGCAAAAGATATGGGCGTACCTATTGTCTTTTCTGTTGTTGATGAAGGGGGAAATTTAGTACTTCTTCATAGAATGGAAGATTCTCTTTTGGCGAGTATAGAAATTTCTAAAAATAAAGCTTATACAGCTGCTGCATTAAAGCTTCCTACTCATGAGGTGGGTAAAATTGCTCAACCCAAAGAAATGCTATATGGCATACAGAATATGGATAGGATGATGGTATTTGGTGGAGGATACCCCTTGAGAGTAGGAAAGAAATATGTGGGTGGAATAGGTGTAAGCGGAGGAAGTGTTGATGAAGACATGATGATTGCCTCTCATGCATTAAGATTATTTGAAATGGAAAAATAGCACCTTCAAGGCGTTCAAAGAATTCATTATCAATGAAGGGTGCTATTGAGAAAACTATAAATTATAAAAATATTAGTAATCGGTGGATGAACTAAAAAGGGAGGGTACAGGATGGATATAGAGCTTTCGATGATAGAGAAAATCGTAAGAAATGTGATGGAAGAAATGTTAAATGAAAAGCACCAACCTAAGGGTGAAAATAAATTGGGTGTATTTAAAAATATGAATGATGCAGTAGAGGCTGCATGGGTAGCACAAAGGGAATATTCAAAATATAGCTTAAGCAAACGAGGAGAGATCATAAAAGCTATAAGAGAAGAATTAAGTAAAAATGTGGATGCTTTTGCAAAGCTAGGTGTAGAAGAAACAGGAATGGGAAGGTATGAGCATAAAGTTTTAAAGCATCAGCTAGCTATAGAAAAAAGCCCAGGAGTAGAGGATTTAAAATCAGAAGTTAATACAGGAGATGGAGGACTTACATTATATGAAATGTCTCCCTTTGGAGTAATTGGATCTATAGCTCCTTCAACGAATCCAACAGAAACCATTATATGTAATACTATAGGCATGCTTGCAGCAGGAAATTCTGTTGTATTTTCTCCTCATCCAGGAGGGAAAAAAGTTTCTGTTTTAGCTGTAGAGATTATCAACAAGGCAATTGAAAAGGTAAATGGCCCTAAAAATTTAGTAGTTACAGTAAAAGAGCCTACCATTGAAAGTACAAATGTAATGTTAAAGCACGAAAAAATCAATATGATCTGTGCTACAGGAGGACCTGGAATAGTAAAAATAGCTTTATCTTGTGGGAAAAAAGCAATTGGTGCAGGAGCAGGGAATCCACCAGCAGTAGTAGATGAAACAGCAGATATAAAAAAGGCTGCAAAAAATATTGTCGATGGATGTAGCTTTGATAATAATCTACCATGTATAGCTGAAAAGGAAGTCATTGTAGTTGATGCTGTAGCAGATGAATTAGTAGATGCTATGAGAAAATATCATACCTTTGAAATAAAGGATCAAGAAACATTAAAAAGACTACAAAAATTGGTTTTAACTGAAAAAGGAACCATTAACAAGGATTTTGTAGGAAAAAATGCAGATTATATTATGAAGCAAATAGGCGTTACTATTGATAAGGATGTAAAAGTTATTTTTGCAGAAGTGAATAAAGAGCATCCATTTGTTTTAGAGGAATTGATGATGCCAATTCTTCCAATCGTAAGAGTAAAAAACATAGATGAAGCTATTGAATTAGGTGTTCAAGTAGAGCATGGCAATAGACATACAGCCATTATGCATTCTAAAAATGTAGACAATTTAACAAGGTTTGCAAGAGCTGTTCAAACAACTATATTTGTTAAAAATGCGCCCTCCTATGCAGGCATAGGATATGGAGCAGAAGGGCATACAACCTTTACAATTGCAGGACCTACTGGAGAAGGATTAACTTCTGCTAAAACATTTACAAGAAAAAGAAGATGTGTATTATCTGAAGGATTCTCAATTAGATAGAATTGAGGGATGAAATATGGAAGAAAATTTTATAGAATTAGTAAAAAATGCAGGGATTGTAGGGGCTGGGGGAGCAGGTTTTCCCACTCATGTAAAGTTAAATGCAAAGGCTGAATATGTGGTAGTTAATGGTGCAGAATGTGAACCTCTTCTTAAAGTAGATCAACAGCTAATGGCAGCTAAAAGTGAGGAAATTCTTATTGCATTAAATAAAGTAGTTAATAAAACAGGTGCAAAAAAAGGAATTATTGCCTTAAAGAAAAAATACAAAAAAGCTGTAGAGAATTTAAATAGAGATATGGTAAAATATAAACAATTAGAGCTATTTACATTAGATAACTTCTATCCTGCAGGCGATGAACAAGTTACTGTATATGAAGTATTAAATCGGATTGTGCCTGAAGGGGGAATTCCTTTAAATGTAGGAGTTATTGTTATTAATGTAGAGACATTGCTAAATGTATATAATGCTATGGAAGATAAACCTGTAACAGATAAGTATTTAACCGTAACAGGAGAAGTAAGAAAACCTGTTACACTAAAGGTACCTATAGGTATTTCTGTAGCTGAGGCAATTCAGTTAGCAGGAGGAGCAGCTATTGATGAATTTAAAGTCATCGATGGTGGTCCTATGATGGGAAAGGTCATTGAAGATATCCATCAACCAATTAGAAAAAATACAAAGGGATTGATTGTTCTTCCTAAAGATCATCCTTTATTGTTATCAAAGAATAAAAGCATTGAGAGTATGTTAAAACAAGCAAGAAGTGCTTGCTGTCATTGTTCTTTATGTACAGAAGTTTGTCCTAGAAATTTATTAGGACATAAATTGTATCCAGATAAATTAATGCGTCTTGCAAGCTATGGAAGCACTTGTGATGGGAATGCAAAAGCTACAGATGCATTTTTATGTAGTGAATGTGGACTTTGTGAGAGAGTATGTATTATGGGACTTCAACCTTGGAAGCTAAATAGATTTTTAAAAGGACAACTTAGTGCCAATGGTATAAAAAATCCAAATAAGAATATCCCGAGTGAAACAAATCCTTTTAGAGATTATAGAAAATTTCCAATTAATAAATTGAAATCACGATTAGGAATAGAAAAATATGATGTAGAAGCACCTCTTGTGAAGGATATTCCAACTGTTAAAGTAGTTGTTATAGACAGACAACAACATATAGGTGCTAAGGTAGAGCTTGTAGTGCATGTGGGGGATCAAGTACAAAAGGGACAACTGATTGGAGAGATTCCAAATGGTCAATTAGGTGCAAGCGTGCATGCGAGTATAGATGGTATTATAAAAGAAATTACAGATAGAAATATTAAAATTATAAAAAGCTAGGAAGAATAAAGTTTCTTATAAATCCTATTCATTATGAAAGAGGTAGAAAGTCATGAAAAAATCAATTGGACTATTGGAATTTAAAAGTATTGCAAAGGGAATAGAAGCAACGGATCAGATGCTAAAATCTGCAAATGTTGAATTAATATTGTCTTCTCCATTATGTCCTGGAAAATATATCACTTTATTATGTGGAGATGTGGGTGCAGTAAAAAATGCTGTGAAAGCAGGAGAACATATAGGAGGAACCTTCGTCATAGATAGCTATGTAATCCCTAATGTGCATGAAGAGATATTTCCTGCACTTACTGCTACAACAGATATTGACAAGATTTCTTCAATAGGAATTGTTGAAACCATGTCGGCTATTACAGCTATTATGGCAGGAGATATTGCTGTAAAGGCTGCCAATGTACAATTATTAGAAATAAGAGTAGCTAGAGGTCTTGGCGGAAAAGGATTTATATTGCTTACAGGAGATGTGGGGGCTGTTAAATCTGCAGTGAAGACTTGTGAGAATCAATTAGAACAAACTGGAGATATGATCAGCACAGTTGTTATTGCATCACCAAGTAAGGATTTGATTAATAAATTAGTATAGATCAACGAGTGTAATATTAAATTTATAATGCTCCTTCTCTACTTCGTGAAGACACGGCTTTGTTTTTTAGGAAATATACAGAAAAAACAGCTCTTTAAAGTTGCTTCAGACAAAATATTAAAGAATATTTACAAGTTGTATGGATGAGAACTAGTGCAACAGATATGGTACAATGTTAGTAATTATAAAAAGATGTATTTTGTGGAGTAGCAAGCACTTTTTAGGGGAGGGGTTTTATGGTAAACAATAGTTCTTTAAATATTTCAGAAATGATAGATTTAGAGTTTCTACAGCAGTTTCAAGATGATTTTGCAGAAGCTGTAGGTGTAGCTAGCATCTCTGTAGATATGCTAGGAAATCCTATAACGAAGCCAAGTAATTTCAGGAAATTTTGTATGGAGCTTACAAGAAAGACGAAGGAAGGACTTAAAAGGTGTAAAGCGTGTGATGTAAGGGGTGGAAGCATATCGGCTGATATTGGAAAACCTTATATCTATGAATGTCATGCTGGATTAGTGGATTTTGCAGTTCCTATTATGCTAGAAGGAAAACAAATTGGAGCAATTCTTGGAGGGCAGGTTTTGACCGAACAACCTAATAAAGAGAAGATGAGAAAGATTGCATCTCAACTAGGAATAGACCCAAATGTGTATCTTGAGGCTCTTGAAGAAGTAGAAATTTTAAGTAAAAGAAAGATAGAAAAAGCAGCACACTTACTATTTTTAGTTGCAAATACCATCTCACAAATGGGGTATAATCGATTGACCTTAAAAAATACTATAGAAGATTTGGATAAAAGTATTCATCAAATTGTTATAACTATGGATGAAATGGCAGCATCAGCTGAACAAGTTACCCAAAATCAAAATCATTTAAGCAATGAAATAGGGATAATCAATAAAGTATCAAAGGAAATTGAGTATTTTCTTAGTTATATAAAGAAGATATCTCAGAAGACAAAATTATTAGGCTTAAATGCTTCTATCGAATCAGCTCGAGCAGGTCATATTGGTGTTGGATTTAGCGTTGTTGCAAAGGAAATTCAAAATTTAGCAGAAGAATCTAAGGATGCTGCAGATAAAATAAATGATTTTACTAAGAATATTATGAAAGCTGTAGAAGGTACTGTTGAAAGAGGTAATAAATCTCTTGAAGGCATAGAACAACAATTTGCAGCAATACAACAAATCAATGCAAGTATACAAGCTATAGCCTTTACAACTAAAGATATGGTAGAATTAACTAAAAGCTATTCAACTAGAATATAAAACCATATAAAAGCACAAAGGAGGAAATATTTATGGCAAAAATTATTATGTCGCCAAGTAAGTATATTCAAGGAAATGGTGAACTAAAGAAACTTTATGATCATACTGCAAATTTAGGAACAACTTTTCTTGTTTTAGCTAGTGAAGGTGGAATGAAGAGAACAAAGCATATTGTAGAAGAAAGCTTTAAAGATGGTGATAAAAAATTAGTTTTTGAAACATTTAATAAGGAATGCTCTAAAGAAGAAATTAACAGATTAATTGAAATCTGTAAAAATAATGGCTGTGATGGGGTAATTGGTATTGGTGGAGGAAAACTATTAGATACAGCAAAAGCAGTTTCTTACTATGAAAAGATGCCAGTTGTTATCGTTCCAACTATTGCATCTACAGATGCTCCATGTAGTGCATTATCTGTTTTATATACACCTGAAGGAGTTTTTGATGAATATTTAGTGCTTCCTCAAAACCCTGATTTAGTATTGATGGATACCAATATTATTGCAAATGCACCTGCAAGATTATTAGTGGCAGGTATGGGAGATGCTTTAGCAACTTATTTTGAAGCAAGAGCTTGCGATGTATCAAAAGCTACAAACATGGCAGGGCTTCTTCCAGCAAAATCAGCTTATGCATTAGCAGAGCTTTGCTATGAAACTCTTTTAGAAGATGGTATAAAAGCAAAATTAGCAGTTGAAAATAAAGTAGTAACGCCTGCTGTTGAAAATATCATAGAAGCGAATACATATTTAAGTGGTATTGGATTTGAAAGTGGTGGATTAGCAGCAGCTCATGCCATTCATAATGGCTTTACAGTACTTAGTGAATGTCACCACCTATATCATGGAGAAAAGGTAGCTTTTGGAACATTGGTACAACTAGTAATGGAAAATTGTTCTATGGAAGAAATAGAAGAAGTGATTCTTTTCAATATCAGCGTAGGACTTCCTGTAACATTAGAAGAAATGGGTATTAAAGAAATTGATCCTGAGAAGATGATGGAAGTTGCAAAAGCTTCTTGTGCTGAAGGAGAAACGATTTACAACATGCCTTTTGAAGTGACACCTGAAAGTGTTTATGCAGCTATTCTTACAGCAGATGCAATAGGAAAGCAATATTTATAAAAATTGAATAGATCAATAAGAAAGCTATAAAGAGCTAGCAAAATTGCTAGCTCTTTATTTTTCCCATCTTAAATCCTTCCCATAAAAATCTAAACTAGTAAAGGAGCCAAATATTCTAGAAAAAACTCTATCACTATAAGTGTTTGCAATCTCTAAAGGAGATAGGTTTGTTGAAATGATAATTTTTTTATTTTGAATGAGTCGGCTATTGATGATATTGAAGATTTCTATATTTGTAAAGGAGTTTGTAAACTCTGTTCCTAAGTCATCGATGATTAATAAATCACTATCGAATAATAGCTGGTAACTTAGCTCTGTATCTTTGCTTCTTTTCTTGTTAAACTTATATTCCTCCAAAATTTCTAAAATTCTAAAGGCTGTTTGATAGACAACAATTTTTCCTTTATCCAGTAAAGCTTTTGCAATACAGTTGCAAAGGAAGGTTTTTCCGAGACCTGTTGTACCATAAAATAATAAATTTTCATTGTTTTTTTTATCAAAATTGAATACGAAGCCTTCGCAAATAGATAAATTTTCTTGCATCTTTTCCTTTGGAGTCAAGTTTTCATTTTCAAAGGGCTTGTCTGAAAAGAGTTCAATATTGAAGGTTTGAAAATTTTCTTGATCTAAAGAATGATCCATATTTGACATGGAGTAAGCTTTATTAATTAGTTTTTGTTTAAAGCAGTTGCATTTTTTATTTTCTTTTGTAAAGCCTGTATCCTTGCATCTTGTACATTTATAGTTCATTTCTAGATAATGCATAGGCACATTGTTTTCTGTCAGTAAAATAGCTTTCTCTTGCTTTAAGTTTTCAACTTTTTTATGAATTTCTTCTAAGGCTATCTCGTAATCTGTAGGATTTTTCAAGATAGTTTTTGAAATAAGTATACCTATTTTTCCTATTTCTTCGTCAAGTTCTTGGATTTTTGGAATTTTTTCATAAACCTCTTTGATTCTTTTTTCTAAGGCTTTTTCTTCAAAGTCTCGTATTTTTTCATACTCTAAAAGAATTTTTTTTGTGAATTGATTATTCAAGGTCGGCACCTACCTTATTTTTTAATTCCTAATATTTTTTCTAATTCAGCATTAGAATATCTAGATGTGCGTTGTTCGAAATTGTGAAATTTATTTGCAGGATATTTTTTCGATTTTGCTTGTGTTCTTTTTAGGGGCTTTTCTATTTTAGGAATATCTTCTATGGTTTGTACGTTAGCATCTTTCCAGCTATTTAAAATGCTATCAATATAGGCAAATTTAATGATATTTCTTTTTACAGCTGTTTCACAAGCTTTGAGTATAATATCCATAGAAAAATTCCATTGAAGAAGCCATTTATCCATTATTTTTTTAGTAGGCTCAGGAATTTCATTTGCAGCGATTCCTAAAAATTTATATATTTCTCTGTACTTCCCATAATGTAAATTACTTTTTTCAAGACCATTTGAATGGGGTGATGATGGTTTTCGAGCTTGTTCTATTTCCTCTAGATCCTTTAAAGATTGGACATTATTTTCTTTCCACATATTTAAAATTCCATCAATATAGTTGAAATTAATTTTGTTTCCTTTTACAGCTGTTTCACAAGCTTTTAATATAATATCCATAGAAAAATTCCACTGAACGATCCATTTATTCATTATTTTTTTAGTGGGCTCAGGGATTTCATTGGTATTCATTCCTAAAAATTTATATATTTTTCTATATTGATTATAGCGTGTATCTGTTTTTTCTAAGTGTTTATCCAGTTGGTCCATATTTGTAATGCCATTATCATACCAGGTTGTAATTACTGCCCCTATATATTTTAAGCTTTTAGCATTTCTTTGTTCTACACAATACATGAAAGCCCGTACGATAAGATCTGTATCCATATTGTAGTTGTAAACCCAATCTAGGACTTTTTTCTTTTCGTTAGGATGGAGGGGTCTTCTATAAATTTGATCAATATAGCGAAACATTTCTTTGAATTCAGGAACTTTAGTTGCTTCAACTAAATCAGATGGAGAACAATAGTAGGGCTTTGAAGGCTCTTCATCTTCTTTGGCAGCATTTGCAGCTTTAAAATTATTATAGACATATAGTTGCTTTAAATTTAAAAACTCTACACTATATTCTGTTGAATCCTCTGTTTTGCTAGGTAGTTTTTTTATAATCCCTTTTTGCTCCCAAAAGTCCCAAGCATCTAAGACATCGGATAAAGGAATATTAAGATGCTTAGCAATGGTTCTATGATTGATAGAAAGGGATGGATCTTTATCGTTTGCGTATTTATATCCTAGTAAATAAACTTTTACATAGGTGCCATTTGCCATAGGCATAAAATCATTGATAAATATATTTTCTATAGGTGTATCACCTAAATCAAAATCTGCAATTTGCTTAATGAAATGCAATCTTTGTCTCTCCCATCTTTACTTTTATCCTTATTATATCATAAGTAACTGCTTTCGTTTAGAAGGGGTTTAAATTATGTACATATTGGAAATTACAGGACATATAGATATATAAGCAGATAAAATAAAGGAAGGAAGGGGTAAAGATTGATAAAGTTTAGCTATAGAAAAAAATTATTATTAAGTATAGTTGTAATCACTTTAACCTTGTCAGTTGTAGGTGTAAAATTTAGCGTTATTGAAACCATGACTACTATTATACATGGAGAGAAAATACCTAAAACAAAACAGCTCAATAACTATACTATTACTGTTGATTTTGATCCTGTAGAAAGGATTTTAACAGGAGAGGAAAATATAAAATACATAAATACTGAAAATACTTCATTGAATGCTTTATATTTTCATTTATATCCAAATGCATTCAAGGATGAAAAAACGACTCCTTTTGAAAAAAGTGAAATGGATCTAGCTTATCCAAAGGGCTTTGAATCAGGATATATTAAGGTTCATTCTATACAAAAAAATGGTGATCCATTAAATTATGTTGTGATGGGAGTGGGAGAAAGTATTTTAAAGGTACATTTAAATGAACCTTTAGAGGTAGGAGAAAAAATAGATTTGAAATTAGATTTTTCTGTGAAAATTCCTCCTTCTTGTGGAAGATTTGGATATGGAGAAAATACAGTCAATATTGCAAATTGGTATCCTATTCTTTCTGTATTTGATAAAAAGGGATGGAATTTAGAGCCTTATTATGCTATTGGAGATCCTTTTTATAGTGATGTAGCAAATTATAGAGTAGAAATCTTAATGCCTCAAGAGTATGTACTAGGGCACACAGGAGAATGTATTAAAAAAGAGAGCATAGAGGGAAAGATTCGATGGACTTTAGAGGGGAAAAATGTAAGAGATTTTGCCATGATTGCTAGTGAAAGATTTAAGGTAATTGATGATGAAATAGATGAAACAAAAATATATTCTTATTACTTCAATGATCAATTTGGTGATTTAGTCCTTGGTGTAGCAAAGGATGCAGTAGGAATATTTAGTCAGACCTATGGAGAATATCCTTATAAACAGTTATCTGTAGCTGCATCTGATTTTTTTATTGGAGGGATGGAATATCCTAATATTGTTTTTATAGATGAATCTTTATATAAAGAAGAGCGTAAAGAAATATTAGAGTATATTGTTGCTCATGAAGTAGCACATCAATGGTGGTATGGAGTGGTAGGAAATGATCAGGTCAATGAAGCTTGGCTTGATGAAGCACTTACAGAGTATTCAACTCTTTTGTATTATGAAAAAAAATATGGTGTTAAGATGGAGGAACAGGTATATAAAAATCTTATTGTAAGATATTATAATAATTATAGAGATCATAAAAAAATGAAAAATGATTGTGTTTGTAGAAAATTAAATAAATTTAAAGATAGTCAAGAATATCAGGTGTTAGTTTATTATAAAGGAGCTATGTTTATAAAGGATTTGAGAAAACAATTAGGAGATGAAACGTTTTTTCAAGTGATGAAGGTGTATTTTGACAAATATAAGTATAAAAATGCCAATACTGAGGATTTTATCCATGTATGTGAAAAGGTTGCAAATAAAAGTCTGAGAGGAGATTTTAGAAAGTGGCTTAGGTATGATAAGGAATAATAACCAAAATTATACATATACTAATCCTAATTAAAGCTCATAAGAGGTTGCTAGATCTTGAAATTATGATATAATGGAATAGTTATGATTTATTACAAAACGATTACAAAAAAAGAAAATTACAATATAATGTAGAAAGAGAAGATATAGGAAATAGAGAAAAAAGAAGGGAGCCTCATATAATGAAAATAGAGGAATGCTCTCAGAACTTGAGAAGTAGGTTTTGTGAATACTATAAAAAATTGAATATAGATGGAAAAGGGAAAATATATGTAGGCCTGATTATAACTCTATTAATTATCAGCATATTTGCTTATACCTATAATACAGCATATATTGTAAAAATAGATGGGAAAGAGTTAGGGATTGTAAGAACAGAAAAGGATTTTAAAGATGTTCTGGATAACATACAAAAGAGATTACATAGAGTACACGGGAAAAATATTATTATACAAGAGAGTATTGTTTATGAAAGAACGAAAGCAAAAGATCAAGAGTTGACAGAACTAAAAGATATAGAAAAAGCAATACAAAAAATGATACATTTTGAAGTAAAGGCTTATGGAATAAAAGCAGGAGATCAAGTAATTGCAGCAATAGCCAAAAAGGAAGAAGCAGAGGAAGTTTTAGAAGAAATCAAAAAAGCTTATATAGATGAAGAAAAAAAATATGAAAAAGTATATTTTGCTGAAGGCGTAAAAATAGATACAATAGATGCAGATATAACTAGTTTAAAAACAGGTGAAGATGCAACAAAGATGATTTTACAAGGAACAGAAGAAGAACAAGTTCATGAAGTTGAGCAAGGAGAAAGCTTCTGGACCATTGCAAAAAAATATAAGCTAAGTGTGGATGATTTAATAAAAGCAAATCCAAATGTAAATCCAGAACGATTACAGATTAAGCAAAAGATTAGTTTGATTGTACCAAAGCCTCTTTTAACTGTTGCAACAGTTGAAAAGGTAACCTTAGAGGAAGCCATTCCTTATGAAGTGAAATTTGAAGAAACAAGTGTCCTTTATAAAGGCGATAAGAAAATAAGGGTAAAAGGTGAAGATGGGAAAAGAGAAATAATAGCAGAAGTTGTAAGCTATAATGGAGTGGAACATAATAGAAAGGTTTTAGAAGAGAAAATTGAGAAAGAACCTAAAACTCAAATCGTATTAAAAGGAACGAAAAACCCTCCGCCAAAGAAAGGGACAGGAAAGCTTAGCAACCCAACTAGAGGGAGACTTACTTCTCCATTTGGCTGGAGATGGGGGAGAAAGCATACAGGAATAGATGTTGCTAATCCAATAGGGACTTCAATCAAAGCAGCAGATGGAGGCGTTGTCATTTATGCTGGTTGGAAAGGTGCCTACGGAAAATGTGTGATTATTGATCATGGTGGTAATACACAAACTTGGTATGCACATAATAGTAAAATTCTTGTAACAAAAGGACAAAAGGTATTCAAAGGACAGACTATTTCGAAGATGGGAAGCACTGGAAATAGTACGGGATCACATTTGCATTTTGAAGTAAGGAAAAATGGAACACCTGTAAATCCTTTAAGATATGTAAGATATTAAAACCTAGCTAAAGTAGCTAGGTTTTTTATTACAGTAGTAATAAAAGAAGAGGTAATAAACTAGGGTCTAAGAGATTGGTTAAAGCGCCTAAATTAAAACTTCTTCTAGGTCTTCTCCGTGGATG
The DNA here is from genome assembly GCA_025210395.1 of Marinisporobacter sp. GTDB lineage: Bacteria > Bacillota > Clostridia > Peptostreptococcales > Thermotaleaceae > Crassaminicella. The sequence goes on along the minus strand of JAOARV010000031.1, from coordinate 16,544 downwards.
AAATTCTCTTTCATCATGATGGAGATTAGGATTTTCATCTGGATGCTCATCAGGTTTTTGAAGTTCTTCCTTATCTAAATCAAGTGTACCACTTATATTGAGAATGCCAGCACCTTCAGAATAGATGCTGTCTCCAATATTGATAGCCGTATTTGTAAGCCTAGATTGAACCTCTGATGAGGAGATATTGGGCTCCTTTTCATAAAGGAGTGCTGCTGTTCCTGCAACCATAGGAGTTGCCATAGAAGTACCAGAATGACTTACATAACTAGCATGACCTCTATTAGATAAAGACATAATATCTACTCCTGGGGCTACTATATCAGGCTTAGAAAGACCACCAACAGTAGGACCTCTACTTGAGAAGCTAGCGATAAAGTCATCTTCATAGGAAGTAGTACGATTATCGTCTACAGCACCTACAGTAAGAACGGATGGGCTAATGCCAGGAGTTGTAATGGTACGAGGGTTTGGACCGCTATTTCCAGCAGCAGTAATGACTGTAAGACCATGACGTGCAGCTTCTGCAGCGCCTCTTGCTAAAGGATCTTCTCTATAAGATTTTTCTGCTGGTGCACCTAAAGACATATTGACAATTTTAATATTGTATTTGTCTTTGTTATCAATAACCCATTGAAGTCCTGCTAATATGTCAGAAGTAGATCCACTTCCATTCTCATCCAAAACCTTTACTCCTATAATATTTGCATCAGGTGCAATACCCATGTACTTTTTATTTGCGTAGCCATTGCCAGCAGCGATTCCTGCTACATGGGTTCCATGTCCATCATCATCATAAGGATAAGATTTATTATTGACTACATCCTTAAAGGCAATGATTCTGTTTTTTGGTTTTACTAAGTCATCGTGGGGATAGACCCCTGTATCAAGAACTGCAATACCTACTCCTTTTCCAGTGTACCCTACATCATGAACTAAATGACCAGCAACGGCTACTGAAGCATTGTCCATACATTTAAAAACCTTTGCATCGTGATTGATAAATTGAATCATATGCTGTGCAGCTACTTCATCTATGATCTTTGATGGAAGCTCTGCTACGACAGCATTAATGAGTGGAAGTTCATACTTTATTTTTCCACCAGCATTTAATATTAAATCACGGATATGATCACAGGTTCCTTGGCTATATACGATGGTTTGAATTTTTTCTTTTGTTCCAGCAGACATTCGTGCTACTACTACGGGATGAACGAATTGAGATCTGATTTTTCTTACATTCATTTTCATCATGCTCACTCCATATTATCTATTTTCAATACTAATGTATGCGAAAGGGGGATGAAGTGTTCGTCATGAGTTTTCTTATTATTTCCAATGAAGTTTACATAATATTGTGTTATAATATCAAAGTATCTCCTTATTTACATACTCTACTAAAAAGGGAGGGGATACCAATGAAAAGAGTATTGAATAAAAAAATAAACAAATATATTTTCTTTTTAGTAATATTTTTAATGACAATTGGAATATTTAATTATAGGGTTGTGAAAGTTTATGGGTATCCTTTTTTTAGGAAGATCCAGCATGAACTCATACTTTATAAAACAAAAGACTACAAAATAAGAGAAACGAAACATTTTATGATAAGATATCCTATGGAAGATGAAAAAATCATAGATCTTGTAGCTAAAGCTTCTGAAAAGCATTACGAAGAGGTTTGCCATCGCTTTAACTACTATCCTGAAAATAAAACAATTGTTATTGTCTATAACAACCCCCATGATTTGATGAAAAATGCTTCTCTAAAGCAAGGAAAACCACCTATGGGTGTATACTTTGCCTCTACTATTCAAATACTATCTCCTAGATTATGGATTTCTGAAGATGAAAAAATAGAAGAAATGTTTATGAATGAAGGACCAATGGTCCATGAATTTACTCATTTATTAGTAGATGATTTGACAAAAGGAAATTATCCATTATGGTTTACTGAAGGGGTTGCGCTATATCAAGAGTATCTTCAAACGGGATATGTTTGGGGAGAAAATTTATCTTATGAAGAAGAGCCGTATACCCTAGAGGTGCTTACAGATGATTTTCATAAGCTTGATGTTATGTTAGCTTATAAAAGATCCTTTGAGCTTGTAAAAGAGCTAGCAGAAAGAGAAGGCTTTCATGAGATCAATAAACTTTTAAAAGCTTTAGGATATGGAAAAAGCTTTGAAGCAGTTTTTGCAAAATAAATAGGATAAATTTACAGGAACTACTAAAAGTAGTTCCTGTAAATGTACTTAGGAGGATTATTTTTTGAGGTATAAAAATATTTTTGTGATATAATCATAGGAGATATGTGATAAAAAGAATGAAGATAATGATGGGGTGAAAAGATGGGTAGAAAAATATTGGTAGTGGATGATGAGAGGACGATTTCTGAAATATTAAAGTTTAACTTGGAAAAAGAAGGGTATGATGTGAGCGTGGCTTCTGATGGAGAAGAAGCGGTACAAAAGACTTACCAAGTGGAACCAGATCTTATCTTATTAGACGTTATGCTACCCAAAATGGATGGATTTCAGGTATGTAAAAAAGTAAGAGAAAATTTCAATATGCCTATTCTAATGCTTACAGCAAAGGAAGAAGAAGTAGATAAGGTATTAGGTCTTGAGCTTGGAGCCGATGATTATGTTACAAAGCCTTTTAGCATGAGAGAGCTTTTAGCAAGAGTAAAGGCAAATATTAGAAGAATTGAGGCAAGTGGTACAAGTGAAAAGGGGAATATGATTATTTCAGGAGATCTAAATATAGATCTTAATAAATATGAAGTAAGAAAAAGAGAAGAAGTCATAGAGCTTACTTTAAGAGAATTTGAACTTTTAAAATATTTGGCTACACAAGAAAATCAAGTTTTTACAAGGGAAAAATTACTAGAAGAAGTATGGGGATATGAGTATTATGGGGACATCAGAACAGTAGATGTAACTGTAAGAAGATTAAGAGAGAAGATAGAGGACCACTCAAGTAATCCTAAATATATATTAACCAAAAGAGGAGTAGGATACTACTTCAGGAGGGGGTAGTATGTTTAAGAGTATAAGGTGGAAATTTATTACCATATACTTCTTGCCTGTTTATATTGCCATGTTGATTGTTGGTGTATTTATTATTCAAGAGTTTCAAGCGTATCATTTAGGTACGGTTAGTGAAAATCTAACAAACTTTGGTAATCGAGAGGGGCTTGTTCAGACTATTTCCCAATTTGATAGTTTGGATGATAGTAGAGAAGAGATTCAAAGAAATATAGAACAATGGCCAACAGGTTTAAAAGAAGAAATATTTGTTGTAAATAGAGATTTTAAAATTATTGCTAGAAGTAAAAATAGTGGTACCAATGATAATGCTATAGAAGTATTAGATTATACACTCCTGACAGATGCTAGAAATGGTCAAGAGGGAGAAAAAGATATCATGATTAATACAAGCACACGTCATATTACTACAAAAAATATGGCTTTTCCCATACAGGACCAAGGTGAATTGATTAAAGGAATATTATATATAAGAGCAGATCTATCAGATATTTATAAAACACTAGACAAATCAAAAATGATTCTTACCCAAGCCACTCTTTTAGCATTAGCAATTACAGTAGTATTAGGATTTTGGATTGCTAGAAGCATTACGGAGCCTATTACAGATGTTACAGTGAAGGCTGCAAGGATGGCAAAAGGAGATTTTAATCAAGTGGTTGAAGTAAAATCTGATGATGAGATTGGACAACTAGCTGAAATGTTTAATTATGCAAGAGAAAAACTAAATAGTACACTTTCTGAGATTTCAAGTGAAAAAAGTAAGCTGGAAACGATTCTTAGTTATATGGCAGATGGGCTTATTGCTGTAAATAATGAAGGAAAAATTATTCATGCCAATCCTACTGCTATGAATATGCTTCATTTATCAGAAGAAGATATTGAAAATAGATCCTATGATGATTTGGTGAGAAATTATAATGAAAAGTTAATGATTTCTTATATTGAAGAAAATAGTCCTGAGCGAGTTGGCGGTGAGATGATTGAATTTAACCATTCTATATTCCAAGTAAACTATGCACCATTTAAAGATGAAAAGGGTGAAAAAACAGGGATTGTTATGGTTATACAAGATATTACAGAAAGACAAAAGCTTGATAATATGAGAAAAGAATTTGTTGCGAATGTCTCCCATGAACTAAAGACACCTCTTACAAGTATTAAAAGCTATACAGAAACTCTTCTAGATGGTGCTTTAGATAACCGAGAAATTACAGAACATTTTCTAAATGTAGTCAATAGTGAAGCAGATAGGATGAATAGATTAGTTAGAGATTTACTGCAGCTTTCTAGGCTGGATTATAGAAGAGAAGCATGGAATAAGCAGGAAGTTGATTTAGTAAAATTACTTGAGAATACTGTTTTAAAAATGTACATTAATGCAAAAAATAAACAACAAAACTTAGATTTTAAAACGAGCGAACAAAGTGTTATAGGTCTTATGGATCAAGATAAAATAGAACAGGTCATTATCAATATTATTAGTAATGCCATCAAGTATACACCAGAAGATGGGGATATCAAAGTAATTCTTGAAAAAGAAGAGGACAAAGGGATTATTCGCATTATTGACAATGGTATGGGAATACCACAAAAGGATATTCCAAGATTATTTGAAAGATTTTATCGTGTGGATAAGGCGAGATCTAGAGAAATGGGTGGTACAGGATTAGGGCTTTCTATTGCACATCAGATTATAAAAGCCCATAATGGCGATGTTCAGGTAAAGAGTCAAGATGGAGAAGGAACAGAAGTAATCATCACATTACCATTAAAAGGATAAGGGGTGTAATCCTATTTTAAAACGGTCGTAATATATTTGTAATAATAATAGGATATAATGTGGATAATATAAAAGCAAAATTAGAGTTATCCACAGCGGGAGGAATGATCATGAGAAAAAGTATGATTACTAGTGCGCTGGTTTTAGTAATATTAGGAGCTTCTGCTAGCACCGGATATGCTGCGTATAGACCAGTCCCAAGTTATATATATTCTATTAATGAAAATGAAGAAGCTTTAGAAATTATTAGTCCTAAAAAGGATATTATTGTCCAAGATAGTCTATTGATATCAGTAAAAGTTAGAAATGATGTATCTGTTACACTCAGTGTCTATAAAGAGGGAACAGAAGAAGAAACAATAATAGATGCTGAAAAGATAGATCCTGGAGAAACCCTTGGTATGTACACAAAACAATTAAAAGATTTAGAACACGGGGAGTATAAAATCGTATTTGACATTAAAGATGAAGAAGGTAATGAACAAGATGCTATTACTAAAAACTTTACAGTAAAAGACAAAGAAGAAGAGATGAATGAAATTTTAGAGCAAATACCAGAAACAAAAGTTACAGATGTATTAGATGATTTAAAGGAATAAATAAGTAAATGTACTTAGTGACATCCTAGAACAAAAATAAGATTAGGGTGTGTATAAATGAGAAGAATAGGAAAAGAAAATTTTAAAACAATTTTACTAACAATGCTTTTTGTATTAAGCATTGCACTCAATCAACAGCTATGGGAACGTATTTCTCTAACAAAAATTATACCTTCTATAAGGCAGGCGGAAACCATAGAGGTAAGAAGTCAAGGGAATATTGATAATATTTCGAATATCCTAAGCCCCCAAAGTTTTTGTATTAACTTTGGGGGTGGTCTTCATACCCTCATTTATTCTGACAGTCATGGAATATGGAAAGGTACCATTGAGACCATTAGAGACCAAATTTCTAAGAAGGATTTGAAGGTAGAATTGATCGATGAAGCATTGTGGGAAGAAGCAAGAGCTTTTCGTTCTATAGAAATGAAGTTTGGATATACTATGTCAGCAAAGCTATTAAAAGAAATAGTAAAAGAGAAAGAATTGATTGATGAAGTAGAAGCATTTGATAGTATTTTGATTTCATCAAAGGATGACACGAGTATTTATATTTCAAATCAAAGAGAAGGCGTATATTATCTTGTAAAAGGTACTAAGAGCAACAATCAACTTTTAAATATAATAAAAAATATTGAAGAAAATGGATATGATGCTTACTATGCTATGCAAGAGATCTATCCAGTAGAAAATGAAAGGATCATGCCTATTGAATTCAATGAGAATATACATGAAGTAAAAGTCGTTCAAGAAATCGATCCTACAAATGATGGAACGATAGAATCTTTTGCGGGGACATTTTTTGGAGAAAATCTTGATTTTGTAAGAAAAATCAGAGAGACAAGTGGTTCAGTTATTTATATGTATGGATATGGACAGAAGGAATTAAAAATAGATGATTTAGGGGTGCTTTACTATATAGAAAAAACAGATCCTCAAAAATCTTCACAAAATATTTCCTCTGAAGATGCCCTGAATATTGCGCTTCAGTTTATTAATGAGCATGGAAGCTGGTCTAATGTAGATATTTATTTAAAAAACATAGAATTTACTCAAAAGAATAGATATATATTTTCCTTTGGCTATAGGATCAATGGTTTACCTGTTTATTATAAAACAGATGACAAACAAAAGATGATGGATGCAGCTGTTCAGGTGGAGGTATTAGGAGAACAGGTGATTTATTACAAAAGATTTTTAAAAAGAGAAAAAATAGCTATAAAGCTGTTAGAAGATGAAGAAAATAGGACCGTTTTATCAGCACCGCAAATAATAGATAGGAACTTTGGTTTTATAAAAGAAGATTTCTTGAGAACTATAGATCAAGAACAGAATATAGATCAAGAAGAAATTTCGAAAAAGGTATTATCAACCATTAGGAAGGTTGAGGTTGGATACTATAATCAACCTTCAAAACAACCGAATCAATTAACACCTATATGGATTATAAAAACGGATCAAATGATTTATTATTTTGATGCGTATAATGGAAGAATGATTAACCGTAGCCAAATATAATGGATGGTGAAGCTTGTGGATTGGGGAAAAGCTAAAAATATTTTGATCATTGCGTTTGTTATTACAAATGTTTTTTTGATCTATAACATAGAAAAAGATCTGTTTATGGAAAGTGCTTCGTCTATGGTAAGAGAGGAAAATATACAAGATATCATTAATATATTAAAGGAAAAAAATATAAAGGTAGAAGCAGAAGTACCCAAAATAGTTTTAGAATTACCTTTATTAAATGTAGAATATGAAACCTATGATGAAAAAAAACTAGATGAAAAGTTTTATGTAGAGGATAATCATAAAAAGATCAAATATGAAGACTATGATCAAACAGCTTATATAAAAGGATTAGATCAAGAAAAAGCATTTGATGAAGCAGAAAATTTTATAAAAAAGTATGGATTTATGAGAAAGGATGCAGCCTATTGGGAAACAAGAGAGGATGGAGAACAATATCAAATCCTTTTTAAGCAGAAATACAAGGGACGATTTTTAGAGGATAGTTATATGCGTTTAACTGTAAGTGCCTCTGGTGTAAACAAGTTTGAAAGAATGTGGTTAAAGCCATTAGGTACAGATAAAAATAAAAAAGAAATTATTCCTGCTACAAAAGCATTGCTTAAAGCTATGAATGATTTAGAGACGCTACAAGGAGAAATCATCATAAAAAATGTAGCTTTAGGATATTGGTTTGATCCATCGAACATTAGTTTAACCAACTCGGAAAATATAAAATCGGGTACAGCAGTGCCTGCATGGAGAATACTTTTAGCTGATGGGCAGACACTTTTTATTTCAGCCTATGAAAATTATTAAAATGCATATGAATAAAAAAGAGATTCAATCAATTTGTTGATAGGATCTCTTTTTGATATAAATTTATAAAAATCATATTGTGAAGAAAAAAGAATTCATATAAAATCAAATATATTAAAAGGAAATAGAAGGGATACGAGGAGGGTATAAAAAATGTCAAAAATAGTAGGGTTTATAGGAAGTGGAAACATGGGAAAAGCAATGATGGGAGGAATTATTGCTGGGAAGGTGTTCTCACCAGAAGAAATAATTGTAAGTGATTTAAATGAAAAAAGCTTAGCAGCAGTTGAGGAAGAATATGGTGTTCAAACAACTACAGATAATAATGAAGTAGCAAAAAAAGCAGATATTTTAATTCTATCTGTTAAGCCAAATCTATATCCAGTAGTCATAGAAGAGATTAAAGACCAAGTAAAGACAGAGGGTATTGTTGTAACCATTGCAGCAGGAAAGGCGATAGAAGGAACAGAAGAAATGTTTGGCAAAAAACGAAAAATAGTAAGAGTCATGCCAAATACACCAGCTCTTGTACGAGAAGGAATGTCTGCTGTATGTGCCAATGAAATGGTTACAAAAGAAGAATTGAAAGAAATAGTAGATATATTTGAAAGCTTTGGAAAAGCTGAGGTTGTAGATGAAAAATTAATGGATGTTGTAACGGCTGTAAGTGGTTCATCTCCTGCCTATGTATATATGTTTATTGAAGCTATGGCAGATGCTGCAGTACTCGATGGTATGTCAAGAGAAAAGGCTTATAAATTTGCAGCTCAAGCAGTACTTGGTTCAGCAAAAATGGTATTAGAAACAGGAATGCACCCGGGAGCATTAAAGGATATGGTTTGCTCACCAGGAGGAACAACTATAGAAGCTGTAGCGGTTCTTGAAAAAAAAGGATTAAGAGATGGTGTGATTTCTGCTATGAGAGCATGTACAGAAAAATCTATTCAATTAGCAAAATAAAAAACTAATTTATAGAAAATAATACCCGTCTACCCCTATAAAGGTAATTAATTTCTTCTGACTAGACACTTATCAAACAATAATAATCATGGTATAATGTAACGAGGTCTACATATTAGACGATTGATCGTTTCCGTTTAGATAGGAAATTTTAAATAAAATACGCACAGAAAGATTATTGAAAGGGCTGGACCAAATGAGTAAACTTTTAATAGAAGGTGGATATAAGTTAAAGGGCAAGGTAAATATAAGTGGATTTAAAAATGCTGCTGTTGCGATTATTCCAGCATCCATTTTAGCAGGAGATTTGTGCAACATAGAAAACTTACCAAATATAGAAGATGTACATGTACTAAAAAGAATACTAAAAGAATTAGGCGCAAAAGTAGATTTTCATGAAGAAAAAAAGGTTATGCAGGTGAATACAGCTAACGTAAAGGAATGCTTTGTATCATATGAATTAGCAAAAGAGCTAAGAGCTTCTTATTATTTATTAGGGGCTTCCCTTGGAAGGTTTAAAAAAGCAAAGGTTGCTTTTCCAGGAGGCTGCAATATTGGTTCAAGACCTATTGATCAGCATATAAAAGGATTCGAAGCATTAGGGGCAAAGGTTACGATTGAACATGGTATTATTCATGCAGAAGCAGAAGAACTAATAGGAGCTGAAATCTATCTAGATGTTGTTAGTGTAGGAGCAACTATCAACATTATGATGGCAGCGTGCATGGCAAAGGGAAAAACAATTATTGAAAATGCAGCAAAAGAGCCTCATATTGTAGATGTGGCCAACTTTTTGAATGCCATGGGTGCTGATATACGAGGAGCTGGAACCGATGTCATTAAAATTAAAGGTGTAGAGAAAATGAAGGGGTGTACCTATAGTGTAATTCCAGATCAAATAGAAGCAGGTACTTTTATGCTTATGGCTGCAGCTACAGGTGGAGATGTGATTATTGATAATGTTATTCCAAAGCATCTTGACCCTATTACAGCAAAGTTAAGAGAAATGGGACTTCAAGTTGAAGAGTATGGAGAATCATTAAGAGTTGTAGGGAAAGATCAATTGAAAAATGTAAATATAAAAACTTTAGTATATCCAGGATTTCCTACAGATTTACAGCAACCCATGTCAGCCATTTTAACTCAAGCAAAGGGTACAAGTATTGTTACAGAAACCATCTATGAAGGAAGATTTAAACATGTATCAGAATTAAAAAGAATGGGTGCAAAGGTTAAGGTTGAAGGAAATGTAGCTGTTTTTGAAGGAGTAGATAGATTATCAGGTGCTAAAGTTTCAGCAACAGATTTAAGAGCAGGTGCTGCTTTAGTCATTGCAGGACTTATGGCACAAGGCATTACAGAGGTAGACAACGTTCATTATATTGATAGAGGATACGAATTGATAGAGAAAAAGCTGTTAAACTTAGGAGCAAAAATCAAAAGATCTGAATAAACAGGCAGGTGCATGCGCCTGTCTTTTTCTTATAAAACATAAAAGTAGGAGGATAAATATGGGATTAACATTTTGCTCATTGGCTAGCGGGAGCAGTGGGAATTGTCAATATATTGAAGGTGCAGAAGGGTGTGTATTAGTGGATGCTGGATTATCTGGAAAAAAAATTCAGGAAGCTATGGAAAGCATCGGAAAAGATATGGAAAAAGTACAAGGAATATTGATTACTCATGAACATAATGACCATATAAAGGGTGTAGGGATTTTAGCTAGACGGTTTAATATCCCAATATATGCAAATAATAATACTTGGAGAGCTATGAAAGGTAAACTGGGAAAAATAGATGAAGAGAATATAAAATATTTTCATACGGGAGAAGAATTTTTTATACAAGATATTAAAATAAAACCTTATTCCATATCTCATGATGCCATAGAGCCAGTAGGTTTTTCTCTTTATCATGATGATGCAAAGGTAAGCATTGTTACAGATACAGGTTATGTATCAGATACTGTAAAGAAAGAGATACAAGGATCAGACTTATTGATGCTTGAATCGAATCATGATGTGGAAATGTTAAAGATGGGTAGATACCCTTGGTACTTAAAGAAAAGGGTTATGGGAGATGAAGGGCATCTTTCTAATGAAACAGCAGGGGAAATTATTGCAGAGTTGGTAAAGCTAGATACACCAATTAACAATGTATTATTAGGACATTTAAGCAAAGAAAATAATTTTCCTGAGCTAGCCTTTGAAACGGTGAAAAATGTATTATCTTCTCAAGAAATAAAAATTGGACTAGATATCAAGATAGACTTGACTTATCGAGATCGAGTGAGTAATGTATATAATATAAAGAAATAATCAATCTAATACAAAACAAAAAAGAAGGTGGGGAAATGGAGTTTAAGCATGATGATTTTCAAGACAAAATGGAAGTTCATGAAGAAAAAGGAGCTATTCCTTCTTCAAAGTATTATATAGATCCACCAAAGTCAATTAGATATAAAGAAAAAAGAAAAATATCTTTTTTTACCATGTGTATTATAGCCATTATTTCTGCCATGATAGGTGGCATCATTATGGCTTATATTGCACCTACATTCCTGTATGGAAAATATATGCCCTATCCAGAGATATATAAAAGAAATACCAAAGCAGATATTGAAATTATTACTAAGGGTGAAAATATAAGTATTGTGCCAACAGTGGTGAAAAAAGCGATGCCTTCAGTAGTGGGAATTACAACAGTTACTGTGGAAAGAGACTTTTTCTTTGGAGTACACAGAGGACAAGGTGTGGGAACAGGAGTTATTGTAGATCATAGAGGATATATTCTCACAAATTCTCATGTAGTCAGTGATGGGAAAACAGAGGAAGTGAAAGTCCTTTTATATGATGGAAGAGATTTAAAAGCAGATGTTTTATGGAATGATCCTACGTTAGATTTAGCCATTGTAAAGATTTTAGCAAAGGATTTACCCGTAGCAACATTAGGAGATTCTGAAAATATAGAAGTAGGACAACTGAGTATCGCTATTGGAAATCCATTAGGATTAGAATTTGAAAGAACTGTTACAGCAGGGATTATTAGTGGACTTGAGAGAAATATTGAAATCAATCAGTTTGAGAGAATAGAAGGGCTTATTCAAACGGATGCATCTATCAATCCAGGAAATAGTGGAGGACCTCTTCTAAATAATAAAGGGGAAGTTATAGGAATCAATACGGCAAAAATCCAGACAGGAGAAGGATTAGGATTTGCCATTCCTATAAATATTGCCAAACCTATTGTAGATGAGTTCATTGAGAAAGGTCAATTTACAAAGGTATACTTAGGAATACATGGAATCAGTGTAGAAGCGTACAATCAATACTACGGAGGTAACTTGAAAAGGGATGAAGGGGTATTTGTAGAGCGAGTAATACCTAACTCTCCAGTAAACAAAGCTGGAATGAAGCCTGAAGATATTATCATTTCTATTGATGATCAGAAAATAAATACTATGAGACAGTTGATCACACAGCTTTACAAGTATAGACCAGGAAATAAGGTAACTATAAAGGTAATAAGAAAGGATCAAGAGATGAATTTAAAGGTTTCATTAGAAGCAAAGCCTAAAAATTAATAGGATTGATGATGGAATAAAAAATAATAAAAAACTGGTTTGGAGTGAAAAGATATGTATGTAGTTTGTCCAGAGCATCTTCCAGAAGCAATTGATGAATTCGTAGAAGTATATGAGCAACCACCAGATATTTATGAACTTGATAAAGTTTCTTTTACAGATTGGACGAGTCCAAATACTTGTGATCTTTGTAAAAACCCACCTAGATACTTAGTAGTATAGACGAGGAAATCCTCGTCTATTTTGATGAGAGGAGAGATTTTTTTTGAATATAACTATTATTGGAGTAGGAAAGATCAAAGAAAAATATTTAGTAAGTGCCATTAATGAATATAAAAAAAGGCTTTCTAGATACTGTAGACTAAATATCATTGAAGTATCAGATGAAAAAGCACCAGAAAATCTAAGTCATAAAGAAATGGAACAAATCAAAGATGCAGAAGGAGAAAAAATCCTAAAGCATGTAAAGGATGGCATGTACGTAATCCCATTAGATATAAAAGGAAAAATGATTTCATCAGAAGAGCTTTCAGACAAACTAGAAAAACTAGGGATTGGGGGACATAGTAATATAGCCTTTATTATTGGAGGATCTCTTGGGTTATCTAAGGAAATACTAAAAAGAGCAGATTATAAGCTATCTTTTTCTCCCATGACGTTTCCCCATCAATTGATGCGAGTTATATTGCTTGAGCAGGTTTATAGAGGGTTTAGGATTATGAAGGGGGAACCTTACCACAAATAACCCTAAAACCGCAGAAGATTTTGAATATCAGTAAAAGAGTAGATTTTATTTTATATATCCATAATAATAAAATAAAAAAAATTAGGAGAATACTATAAAGTCAATCTTGTAGAGGTTGATTTTTATTTTGATGTTTTGCATCTATATCACATGTTAAATACTGTTTTTAGATGTAGAGAAGATACTAATTCAAAAACATAGACCTTCTAGGTTTAGAAGTGAAAAAATCGTATAAAATAACGAAAATATGGGAAAGATATAAAATTTATATTGACTAAAGTGAAAAAATCGTATAAAATTAATTTATATTAAAACGGAGGTTGTAAATATGCTGATTAATGCAGTTATTTCAAATTTTATGTCTATTGGGGAAAATAGAAAGTTAAGTATGGTAAGTGGAAAAGCAAGAAGTAAACGTGAACATTTATTAAAAGATAAGAAATTTAATTTATTACGTTTAAGTACTGTATATGGAGCAAATGCATCTGGAAAGTCTAATCTTATAAGTTCATTTGAGTTTGCACAGAAATCGATTATTAAAGAAATACCAAAAGGATATACAAATGAATATAATAGAACTTATGTAGATAATATAAATAAACCTAGTCACTTTGAATTTGAAATAAAGGTGGACAATAGCTATTATTCCTATGGATTTGAAATTATACTAAATAAAGGTAGTATAGTATCGGAATGGCTATATGAATGTTTTCCAAATGACATAAAGAATAAGAAAATATTTGAAAGAGATTTAATTAATAAAGAATTTTCAATAGGTAGTTTTAAAAATAGTAGCACTATCAATAGAATAGCAATTTATTTTGATGATGTAAAAAATTTAGATACAGTTTTATTTTTATCTGAGATGAATAGGAATAAATCAGATTTATACAAAGAAAAAAATGAATTAACAGTTTTTAATGATGTATATAAATGGTTCAAGTATTCTTTAGATATAAATTATCCTAATAGACTATTTTCTAATTATTCATATTTCTTAAAAACAGCAAAAACTGAAGAAATTTGTGAGATGATTAAAAAATTTGATACAGGTATCACTAGTTTTGAGATTATAGATGCAAAGCAAGATGAATTAAATAATAAAGTGCCAAAAGATATATTGAAAAAAATCACTGAAGAATTGGAGGAGGATATTTCTGTATCAAAGAAAGAAGGTAAAGATATAAGTTCTATTGGTGCAATACTTAGAGGAGATAAAGATTTTTATATATTAGAAGTTAATGAAGAATATGATATAGAAATAAAAACAGTTGAATTTAGACATGGGGATTGTGGGACATTTAGACTATATGAAGAATCAGATGGGACTAGAAGAATATTAGAGTTAATAGAAATACTATTTTCAGAAAATGATGATAAGGTATATATAATAGATGAAATTGATAGAAGCTTGCATCCGCTTCTTACACAACAGTTTATTAAAGCGTATATTGATTCATTAGAAGATAGAAAAATACAATTAATTGTTACCACTCATGAATCAAGACTATTAGACCTTGATTTATTAAGAAGGGATGAAATTTGGTTTATGAATAAAAACTCAAGAGGCGATTCAGAACTTTATTCTTTAGAACAGTATAATGAACGCTTTGATAAAAAAATAGATAAAGCATATTTAGCTGGTAGATATGGAGCTATTCCGAGTTTTAGAGAGGAGTAGCTTATGAAAATTAATATGTTTGGTAAGCGTAATATGCCCAAATTAAAACTAAAAAGAAACATACTGATTTTTTATTCAGTGAAAGAAGATAGACATATTGTAAATAAAGTTATATTAGGGAATAAATCTAATACATGCGATTATGTGTTAGTGCCAATATATATTGAATCAGGAATCATCTTAACAGACAAGCTTATTAATAATCATATTAAATCTAAAGTATCAGGTTATAAAAAAGGTTTTGATAAAGTATATATAATAAAACCATGTAAAGCAAAATCAAGTGATTATATAGAATATGAATCTATGAAAAGTTTTGCCACATGGATAGATAAAAACAATCGATAACATATAGAATAACCACTATAAGACATAAGAACAAAAGCATTAATAATGCTTTTGTAGGGTAAAGTTGTATCTATACATTTCATATATATTATTTTAGATTCGCAAACTAATGATAACATATTTTGAAAGCAAATTCAACATTTATCTTGAAGTGAGATTAAGAAGGGGGAATATAAGTAATCATTCTCTTAGTTTTATAGTTATACATATATCTAAAATAATTCTAGGAGGATAATGAATGAAAAAAATTAGTTTTTCCGATTTTTTCAATGTAGATAAGGAAATAATGAAGCAATATGGAGCTTTTAATTTATCATTAATTTCAGATACACCGGCTTTTATAGACCCTTTTCTTTTATATTGTAGTAATAAAAGTACGTATCAAAAAGCGCATAAAGATATGATAGAGTATATAAAATTTTTATGTAAAAATGCAGTTAAAGCAAAAAAAGATATTAATCTCCAAAAAGAGTATTATTACTTTAAGGAACCAAAACAAAATTGGCTGGGATATACTCTTTATGGAAATTCAGGCAAAGGTTTAAAAGAAGAATTTGCTAGAGAATTATGTGATAATGCAAATAATTATATTAAGAATTTTGGGGAAGAATTTATAACTAATTCAAGTCATTTAGAAAAATTATGTTTATTTGATGAGGGGCATGGACTTGACAGTATAAGTGATTTTACAACATGCTTAATTATGTCATTTTTATTAGACCATACTGAAAAATTTAGTTATAAATATTTATCAAATTTACAATGCAAAAAACAGTTAATTGAAAAAGCATATTTTGATTTTGAAAATGAAAAGTGGAAATCTAAAGAGTATTATTTACCATTTTTCAACAATGATTATATACTTTTAATTCCAGAAGACATTCTTGTTAAAGGTGAAAATCATATATGCCGTAAAGATTTATTTCATGAATTAATAGGCAATAGAATTCAAATGGATGATTTTAAATTTAGAAACCATATTAATGAATATATTTCGGATATTATTAGTGGAGATTTTACTGAACCAGAGATAAATAGTAAAATTGATTCTTTAATTAAAAAATATCCACAGATAGTTGATTATTATATAAAATCTAAAGAAGAAAATCCTATTCCAGCTAAAAAAAATAATGAGATATTTATAAAAGAATTTGATTTGTTGTTTAATAATAATTGTAACAAATTAATAAATCTACTAAGAACAGAAACTAATTTCTATATGTTAGAGGATATTAACAATACATCATCTATTATAGAAAGGTTATCACAGATAAGATATGTTATTGAACATTTAGGAGGATATAAATATCTTTATATAAACAATAAAGTGAGCCATACCCGATTTGCCGGACACAGTAGAGTTAGGGTACAATAAAACTGTGGGAGGTAGATAGTATGGCGAATAATGGTAAACGTTATAATGCTGAATTTAAAGCAGATATTGTACGTCTAGTAAATGAAGAAAAT